>NZ_OY762555.1:2783854-3479818 GCF_963666015.1 uncultured Sphaerochaeta sp.
ACACATTTTGGTGTTGTAAACCAGGATGTCTGCAGCTATTTGAAAAGTGTCTCCAAATTGAGTTCCTGTTTATTAAAAAGTGTCTACAAAACAGTACTCATAGCATTCATTGTAGAAGAAGTTTTGTGGCCAGTAAATCCAAATTCACTTTACCGAACGAAAAGAGCCAAAAACAAAGAACGCCTCCGAAGAGACGTTCTCGCTAGATTTCTGGGTGTTTTGGAGGCAACAAAGAGCACGGATCAGCTGCTGTCATTGGCAAATTAAATCACTTTGCTCGTATCAGGGCATACAGTTTCTTGATGGCTACAGCCAACCAGAGCAACGCTCCTACAGTCATTCCTAATGACACAAGATACATTGGAATTTCCATAACAGGGCTTAACTTATTCGTAGACATCTGCAACAAAGTTATTTTTGCTGAGTAAAAAACGCAGAAGCCAGCAAAGAAAAGAACAAATAGTGTATTGATAACCTTGATTACCCTAGCAGGTAAAACGCGACCTCTTTTCTCCAGCGATTCTTCAAGCATGGTAATACTGATCAGCCCACTGTCATCATAGCCGATTGCTGTACAAATCATGATGATCCATACAAAGACATACCGAAGCAACTCCTCTGCAGCCGGCAGGGAAACTTTTGCATGTCTTGAAAAAACTGCCAGATTGGCAAGTATGACTGTCCCAAAAACAGCAAGTCCTGTGATAGTACTGATAATTTTCCCTGATTTGAGAAATTGTTTCAGTCTGTTCATATATACACCTCCAGTAAAAAGCACCACATCCATTCACCCGCTCACTCAAAACAACGGTTTACCAGAAAAACAACCGCTACCCCTCAATCCAACATAGCTACTACTCTGATTTGAGCACCATCTGCATTCTGCAAATTAATCGGTAAACCGGCGAATTTCACTATCGGACGATCAATCTTATGCAGGTTGCACATATACTCAATCATCAATACATCATGCTTGAGGAGGAACTCGTGGGTTGGTTGATATGTCTCCTTCTCAGAGACAAATCGTAGTCTTCGAATATCATAGTCTTGAGGAAAGTCAAAACCAATGACTTTAAACCCCAGAGTCTGAAGGTACTTTGCCCCTTCAACACCAATATAGGGAGCTGTATCCCAAAACTCCGTTGTTTCCCAAGAACACTTTGCATCCCAACTTGTCTTGATGAGTACAATGTTTGGAACTTGATGTGTACCTACAGCTGCTGACAAATCCTTCTCTGTAATCTCCTGATTCGCTCCAACATGAGAAACATCAAGAACAAGGGCATCTCCGATTAATAGTTCCAGGGGAAAATCATTCAGACTTTTACCATCCTTGAGAAAATGCTTCGGAGAATCGATATGGGTATAGTTATGACTTCCCAAGCTATAGTTTGTCGTATTGATTCCATCGCCTTTATTCATATCCTTGCCTGGGCTGCTGGTAAACCCATAACGCCAATGAGGGATGATGGGTAGTGTAAGGTCAATTACCTTCATAAGGATGCTCCTTGTTTGTGCAATAGCAGGGTTTTGCTATGTTTCAAGCAAAACCCTTTAGTGAAGTTGTGTTATCTACCGAGAATTGCATGAACCTTATCCAAGTATGCAGATCCATATTGCTCTGTGAAAACAGAATACGAATCTTTCGACTGCTCCTTGAATGCACGCACATCAGGATTAGTCTCTACTTCCATCAAAGTCTTGAGCTCAGCGAGAATCTCGTCCTCAAGCTCTGCAGCTTCCTTATTGGTTACAGCTGTTGCATCATCAACAGCCTTGAGCACTGCTGCCTGCTGGTCAGCGTCCAATTTCTGCCAAGTACTAAGACTCATACTGAGCATGAACGGAGTGAACGTATGCTTGGTCATAGTCATGTACTTCTGAACTTCATAGTACTTGTTGAAATAGATGTCTGTAAGTAGATTCTCCTGGCCGTCGACTGTTCCCTGCTGCAAAGATGTATAGACTTCTGATGAGTCAATCGGGGTGGATATCGCACCGAGCAGACTCCAGAGCTTGATTTGGATAGGAGCCGGCAACGTTCTGAGTTTGAGTCCTTTGGTATCAGCAGGTGTCTTTACTGGCCTGATATTATTTGTCAAACTTCTGAATCCGATTCCCCAGAAAGCCATTCCCTTCATGCCCTTGGCTTCAAACTTAGCAAGCAACTCATCCGCAACAGCACTATTTAAAACCATTTCTACCTCTGCTCTGTCTTGGAAAAGATAGGGCAACTCGAAAACCTGGATCTCGGGGACCAATCCTGAGTAATAGGCATTTCCAGTAACTGCGAAATCCACGGTACCCTGTTGGACACCTTCAACCATCGAGGTGGAATTACCCAGCGTTCCATTGTGATAGACTGTAGCTTGCAACGTGCCGTTTGAATACTCATTCAACTTTTCTGCAAGTACATTCAAACCGATACCACCGGGGGTAGACTCTGGAAGAGGTCCAGCAAGTGTAAGTTTTACAACCTTAGGGCCCTGCTCAGCACCTCCTGCTGCTCCAACAGTGAAAGCTACTGAAATGATCAGTAATCCGATAAGCAACGAAACCTTCCATTTTGAACTCTTCATACAAAACCTCCAAATTAATAGTGACAACGAAGAATCAGAAATTTTTAATACCAATGATATCTCTTACCCTCTACCAAGACTCATCATGCATTGATCAACCTCGGCAGGAATGTGGACAGTTGCGGAAACAGTATGATCACCACAATGCCGATGAAAGAAGCAATCAAGAAAGGACCCAAATCCCTGGTGATTTTATGTACCGGTATATTGGATATCGAGGAAACAACAAATAGGTTCATTCCAACAGGCGGAGTAATCAAACCAATACAAAGCGAAACAACCATAACGATTCCAAAATGCACGGTATCGATGCCCAGCATTATTGCCGCTGGTGTGATAATCGGGGCAAAGATGCTGCAAGCAGGGACCGCATCGATAAACATGCCGGTAATCAGCAACATAAAGAAGACCAAGAATAAGAAAACAATGGGGTTCTGGCTGACACCACTGAAGAATGCTGCAACCAATTGGGGTATCTGTTCTCTGGTGAGAATCCAACCAAAAGCTTGTGTAACTGCCACTATCAGAAGAATTCCCGCTGCAAGCTTCATCGATCCATAGAGAATTGAGAGCGTTTTTTTGAAGGTCAGACTTTTATAGATAAACATTCCTACAAGAATACTGTACAGCGTTGCGACAGCTGCAGTCTCGGTAGGGGTAAAAAAGCCGGTATAGATTCCTCCAAGGATAATAATCGGAGTAAGCAGTGCCCAGAAGGCATCAATAAAGCTCTTTACTAATTCCTTGAATGAGAAATGACCTTCGCCTTTATACCCTCGCTTCACACAAATGCGGAATGTAATGACCATCATGATAAGACCAAGCACGATACCGGGGATTACCCCTGCAAGTAACATATCGCCAACTGATGTATCGGTTGCTATCGCATAGATGACCATCAGTATGCTTGGTGGAATAATGGGACCGAAGATGCCAGCTGAGGATTGGAGGGCAGCTGAGAAGTTTTCATCGTACCCGTCCTTCTTCATCTCAGGAAGCATGATACTTCCAATTGCAGCACATGTTGCAGCTCCGGCTCCAGTCATACTCGCAAACATCATACTTGCGCCCACCACAACCAAAGCCAGCCCACCAGGAAGTGGTCCCATGAGTTTTTTCGAGAACATGACGATTCGTTTGGAAATTCCCCCCTCTTGCATAATCCCTCCAGCCATAATGAAGAAAGGAATCGCCAATAGGGTAAATTTATCCATGCTGTTGAGCATCTGCTGTACCACAACTATGGGTGAAATACCGATGGTCAGAAGGTAAATAACAGATGTAACACCCAGTGATACCACAACTGGAATACCGAGAAACATGAATACAAAAAAGAGGAAGATAATCACTTCAGCTTGCATCGTCAGTTATCCTTTATTTCTGATTCGTGAATGAATCGACGTATGTACCGATTACTGCTATACATCGTACATCCACCTACTAGCAATAAATGCAAGAACTGGGCCAAGAATTATTTAACAATGCCATTCCTTGCTTTCGGACAGGAATAGCGCTCTTTAAGATACAAATACTTCATGAACAAAATTGATAAACTTTCAAAATAACAGATATTCTACGTAGTCTACTGCCGATGATTGCAGAGATGGGATTGCAGTTTTGCAATTATGCAATACTGTTCGTTACTCCAACCCATATTTTCTAATCTTCCTCCAGAGCGTACTGGGGTTAATACCGAGCAAATCTGCAACTTCCCGCTTTGTCGTACATATTGAGAGTGCATTTGCAATCATTTCTCGTTCATGTTTTGCATTCTGAGAACTCAAGGCACCCATATCATCCTGTTCCTGTTCATCAGATAAGCTCTGATCGATGCAGACATCTACAATATCTGTATCAATGGAGGCTTCCTCTGAAAGAACACTCAGGCGTTCACAGAAATTCGAGAGTTCACGGATATTCCCAGGCCAGCTGTAATCGATTAGGCGATGTTGTGCCGCAGGTGTCAGCACCTTGTTCGAAGTAAAACCACTTGGTTCATTCAACTGAATAAAATAGTCGCACAACGCGATAATATCTCGCTTTCGTTCCCGCAAAGGGGGTAACGTCAACTGAAGAATATTGAGCCGGTAGTAGAGGTCCTCTCGAAATTGACCTTCTGCAACCAACCTTCTAAGATTTTTATTCGATGCAGCTATGATTCGTATATTAATAGGAATCACCCGTCCATGCCCTATTCTCATGATTTCCCGTTCTTGGATGACGCGAAGCAACCGACTCTGCATTTTTAACGTGATGTCTCCAATTTCGTCGAGGAAAATTGTTCCATTGTGAGCCAGTTCGAACAGACCGGTTTTTCCTCCTTTAACCGCCCCGGTAAAAGCTCCCTCTTCATACCCAAAAAGCTCACTCTCCAAAAGGTCCTCGGCAAGGGCTGCACAGTTAATAGCAACGAAAGGTTCATTTTTCCGCTCACTAGCGTTGTGAATACTTTGAGCAAACAACTCTTTTCCTGTACCGGTTTCCCCAAGAATACAGATGTTGGAGTCTACACGACTATACTTCTGTGCTATGTGTTTCACATGCACAATACTATTATCCGTACCGACTATATCATCGAATGTGTATTTTGCGATAAGACCTTTTTTATGAAGCTTACTTCTGATTCTTCCTTCCATCTCTTGAATTTTTGAGACCGTTGAGAAGGTGATAACCGCTCCGGTATCACCTGAAGGAACACAGTTTATCGTATAGGTTCGATCCCTGATGGCTATAAGTTCTCCCAACACTTTGCACCCTTCCTTAATAACAGAAGGGACGCTGATTTGTGGAAACAACTGGTCTATCTTGATTAGATTTTCCTCGAGATGCTCAAGTTGCGGGAACACCCTCAATGCAAAGGCATTCGCCACGGTCACCACTCTATCATGATTTACTGATATGATTCCTTCCATCGAGTAATCCATGATGCTCTTGAATCGATCGGTTCTCTCTTGTTCCCGCTTCATGAACAGTACCGACCTGATCGCTTCATCGATTGCTTGACGAATTGTCTTCCGGCCTGTCTCTATCAACGTACAAGCGATAGCATGATCGATACAGTAACTATAGACCGTCAATCCAGCAATAATTGCCTCCGCCCCCTCCTTACGTCCCTGGGAAACAATTTCCTTCACCTTCTCAGAATCATCAAGAAGGTAGCTTTCCAATTCACAGGGAAAGACATCCTTGAGCTCTTCAATACCATAGATGGTGTTTATGGGTCCCACAACTGCGATTTTGCTTGGGTTATACTTCTGCATACAAGTATGCAGGGCGATGGTGATATCAAAACCGGTAACAGTCATGTCGATTACAGGGACAGATAAGGCTTTCACATGCTGGGCAGTCAAACCACGTGCAATTACGATATCAGCAGCAAGATCTTTCTGCTCAACTTTGTCTACTGTTTTGGGGATGATGGAGTACTCAAGGATTTCTCGTTGTGGGTGTTGTTCAAGAATCTCCTTTACCATAAGCTGCAGCGATGCGTAAGGAACTATGAAGCTAATCTTGATCATCCATTTCTCCTCAATTGTAGTGATGCAATCTATTATTGCATGATTGCAATAGAGAAGGTAACAATTTTACGTAGATTCGTAATCACAAAGGTCTTGCAAGGAGAAAATCAAGATTGGTTGAATATGAATCCCACAGCTTTAATTAGTAATTATTGATGTAATAAGAGAATTCGTTCCAAATTCTCTTATTACATAGGTAGTTTTTCACTGACCACCCAAAATATTGGTAGTGTTGGCATTGTTCTTGCATCATTTGGTTACTATACGCCAAAGATGGAGATACATTATGAACTATGACCTACTGTTTTCGAATAATGAAGGGGAAAAAGTTGAACTCGCAATTATTGGAGTAAAAGGATTCAATCACTCTCTTTTCGTCTATGGATCAAGAAGCTCACAAGTTTCCATCCGAGTCCTTTGCGGCAGGAATGTCCAGACCTGTATTGATGCCTATACGAGCATTGGAATTTCAGAGCAGGACATCGTACATGTTTCTGATGAACAGCAAGGACTCCATTTTTTTGGATCAGGCAAGTATTTGGTATTTGATGATGTATCCCTGGCCATGAAGATGCCTATCAACGTAGTGGTGGAAGGGACTGGAAACCCTGAAGCTGCCGCTCGTTTCGCCTTGAGCGCAATAGAGAACAAGAAGCATGTCATCATGGTAACAAAAGAAGCCGACTCGGTCATCGGTTCATTATTGGCAGCCAAAGCGCGTGAGCAAGGGGTTATCTACTCGCTTGCAGAAGGCGACCAGCCTTCCCTGTTGGTTGGGTTGGTCACTTGGGTAAAGACGGCTGGACTGAAGATCGTCAGTATTGGAAAAGCAAGTGAATATGATTTTGTCTATGATGTAAAGAAGCAGACTATCAAGGTGATGGAGCGGGAAATTGTCCTAAAGGAGTTTGCCTCTTGTTGGGATCTTGGAGATGATCCGATCGCCACGATCAAAAAGAGAAGTTTTCTCCTTTCCTCCTTCGGTCAGCGCGCTATTCCTGATCTTGCAGAGATGGCGATCGTGAGCAACCATCTTCCACAGTTCAATCCCGATATCGAATCATTCCATTGCCCGATATCAAGAGCTATAGAAATTCCAGACTTGATGTGTACAAAAGAGATGGGCGGTTTGTTCTCCGACTACAACAGGATTGATGTGATCAACTGTCTCCGTCGCTCTGACGAGCAGAGTCTTGAAGGCGGGGTGTATGTAGTAGTTGAGTGTGATGATGAAGAGACTTGGAAGGTGCTTCAGGAAAAAGGCACCCCTGTCAGCAGGAATGGCCGTTGTGCATTGATTTACTACCCTGCCCATTACCTTGGATTCGAAGCACTCTTCAGCGTTTTGTCTGTTGGACGCTTAGGCCTTCCCACTGGATCGAACAATCCAACGCCACGCTATGATTTAGTTGCCCGAGCAACCTGTGATGCTCCCAAGGGAACTCATTTACGGGCTCTGGGACATCATCATGTAATTGATGGATTTGAAGCAATCCTACGTCCAGCACGGTCTATTGACGAGAATGTACAACTGCCTTACTACCTTGCTGACAATATGGTGCTCAACCAGGATGTTAAAGCCGGAGAACTTCTAACAGCAAACATGCTGGTTGAAAATGCTTCTGCAATTCTTTGGGCACTGCGCAGAGAGCAGGATGATTTGTTCTTGAAGAAGGGTTGAGGAAGAACTATGAACAAGCTTGGTGTTATTGCAGACGATTTTACAGGAGCTACTGATATCGCAGGCTTTCTCGCTGCAAATGGTGTTGTTACAGTCCAGACCAATGGGGTATCTTCCATCAAGCTGGAAGATACAGTCCAAGCCATCGTTGTCAGTCTGAAGTCCAGGTCATGCCCGAAGCAAGAGGCAATCGATGAGAGTTTGAAGGCTTTGATGTGGCTTAAGGAACAGGGTTGTACACAATTCTATTTTAAATACTGTTCCACGTTCGACAGCACAGCTAAGGGGAACATTGGTCCGGTAACTGATGCCCTGATGGAGGCATTGGGAAGTACAATTACCATTATATGCCCAGCTCTTCCGATTAATGGACGCACCGTGTATAAAGGTTACTTGTTTGTCCAGGATGTTCTGCTTAATGAATCAGGAATGAGACATCATCCTGTTACTCCGATGCATGATGCCAAGCTCCTTCGGTTGATGGAAGCACAATCCGCTCACAAGGCTTGTGAAATCCATGTTGAAGCAGTGGAGAAGGGATCGAATCATCTGAAGCGCTGCATAGAAGAGGCAAGAGACAGTGGCTTTTCTTATGTTGTGGTGGATGCTTTAAAGCAAAACCATTTGGACATTATCGCCCGCGCAACGAAAGATCTTGTATTGTTGACCGGAGGATCGGGTGTTGCCGAAAGCTTGGCAAAATTGACAAAGAAAAGTTCGCAGGAAAAAGAGAAAGCAATTGAGAAGGGTAAGCCAAAACTTTCAAAATCCATCATCCTTGCTGGTTCATGTTCACAAGCGACAAACCTCCAAGTGGATGCATACAAAGCGATTGCCCCTTCAGTCTCTTTTGACATCGGAGCCTATGACCAGAACAATTACGAATATGTTGCTGACATTACGGCTTGGGTCGCAGAGAATATTAATCATTCCTATGCCCCACTGGTATATGCAACAAAATCTGCAGAGAGGGTCAAAGAACTTGGGTTGCAATATCCACATATCGATATCGGCCAGGAGGTCGAACGATTCTTCGCACAGTTATCAATTGCGCTCTATGATATTGGCATAAGAAACTACATTATTGCAGGGGGTGAGACTTCTGGTGTGGTTGCGCAGAGGTTGGGAATTGAGGGTTTCTTGATCGGGCCTCAGATCGATCCAGGGGTTCCTTGGGTACGAGCAGTAAACAAGGACATTCATCTGGCGCTCAAGTCGGGAAATTTCGGGTCCGTTGATTTTTTTAAAAAGGCACAGGATTGTTTGCATGCTTGATGAACAGGATAAGGTCCTTCTTGAGTCAGCATTGGAAAAGGGAAGGGTCTTTTTGAAGGCCAAAGGTTGGTATTGATAATGAAAAGACCAGTAATTGCTATATTGATCGGGGATGGGGCCGGAGTCGGTCCGGAGATTGTAGCAAAGCTCGCTATACAGAAGTTCTATGAGTCGTACTGCAAGCCTGTCATCGTTGGTGATGTACGCCTTCTTGAACGTGCATTCCAGGTGATTAAGGCATCAAGAGAGTTACAGGTCGTCTCTGATATTAATCATATCGATTGGGAAGGAAACCTGGTTGTACTTGATCAGAAGAACCAAGATCCTGACAGAATCCCCTTTGGCAAACTCACTGTAGAAGCGGGAAAAGCCAATCTAGATGGGTTGAGATTGTGCGTAGCGTTGTATAAGAAAAAGGAAATCGACGGGTTCTGCTACGCCCCTTTCAATAAAGCAGGGCTCAAGGAAGCGGGTATCAAGGCCGAGAGCGAACAACACTTTCTTGCAAACTTGTTCAACCATACAGAACCGTTTGGGGAGATCAATGTATTGGGCAATCTCTGGACCAGCAGGACTACCAGCCATATTCCCATCAGTGAGGTCAGCAACCATCTGAGTGTCGAAAGCATCCTGCGTGCTGTTCGACTTGTAAACAAATCCATAAGGAATAGTGGTGTTGCTAAGCCGCGTCTGGCTGTCGCAGCACTCAATCCTCATGCTGGTGAGCATGGGATGTGCGGTCGTGAGGAGATTGATGTTATTGAGCCAGCGATTGAAAAAGCACAAGCAATGGGTATTGATGCCTCCGGGCCCTACCCCAGTGACATCACATTCATCAAGGCTCTGAGAGGGGATTTCGATGGTGTGGTTACGATGTATCACGACCAAGGTCAAATTGCATTGAAGCTCACTGGCTTTGACGAGGGAATCACGATTGCAGGAGGATTTCCAGCTCCAATTGTCACCTGTGCCCACGGCACTGCGTACGATATCGCAGGAACGGGTATTGTAAAGACTCGTGCGTTTGAGAATGCTGTCAAGATGGCTTCTCGTATGGCCAATCATCTCACAGCTGAGTAATACGGTATATGCAGATGGAATAAAGCCAATTGGATATCTATGATATAAAGTATATCACCCTGTACCAAAAAACAATCGCTTCTAGTTATGATGTACAGGAACACTCATTGATTCAATACTCTCGCATGCATCCGCACGGTACCAAGATCCGTCTTGAGAGTGGTGAAGTAGGGCGTGTGAAGGAGATTCTATCACGGACATGACCAATTCAACTACACAAGTGAACAACCCCCTGCATGGCATAACACTGGAGAATCTGCTTATCCGTCTGGTCGATTACTACGGCTGGAACGAGCTGTACGACATGCTGCAGCTACAATGCTTCTATAACGATCCCAGCATCAAATCCAGCTTGAAGTTCCTACGCAAGAACCTTTGGGCACGTACAAAACTTGAGGATATCTACCTGGACCTTGAATTTTACCTGAACGAGGATTCGAGGTATTAGTGGTGCTGAAGAAGCACTCCCAGTAGTCTTAAAATGTCGCTTTTTGTGAGAAATGTGACAATTCTTCTGGTACCTATGATACTAATTCAATAACGAAACAGGGGCTAAGAAGAAGGCTCACTCAGGAAGAAAAGCCTATACCTGAGCAGTTACCATTAAAGATTGTAAAGCTTTTTAAGATTTACAATAACTTGTTTCAATGTTTGGGAGCCTATACTAAAAACTTTCAGATTTATCTCTTTCTCGGAACTGATTTTTTCTGTGAATTGTCGAAGATCTTCTTTAATCTCCTGTGGACAATCTAATGAAAGAGTCCCTGGGAGAAGTGGATATAATCTAAAGATATCATTTCTATGCTTTTTAATGTTTTTGGAGTCAATGGTTTCTCCTGCTATTTTTCTTTTCGATAAATCCAACCATGCTTTAGCTTTTAATGGAATTAAAATTTCGGATCCTATTATAGGCAGGTTGTCTATTATTGTTATATTTTGATGGATAAAATCATAATAAGCTGAGTCCAGAAGGATTGCTGATAGACTAGAAATTTCCTCATCAACCGGTATTGGTGTAAGTTCTGAATCTTTTGCTGAAACTTCAAGAGAATCTGGAACTTTAGAAAATAGTTCGAGCATTGTTGGAAAGTTCTTGTCAGCTGGAGAATGAAACCTATAAAAGAGCTTTTTCCCTGAACTTTTTTGTTTATTTGAGTATCCCCCATTTTCTATAAAATCCCAGAATTTTTGTACGAAAGCTGAATCCAGAGCTTCAATGCAGAGTACTATATCAAGGTCCTTTGTAGCCCTAAACTCTGCCCCTGCTTTTTCCATAATGATACTTGAAGCAGTGCCTCCTATGAGTACATAACGGTCTTCAAATCCTTTAAAGTGTTCCCTGAAAATATTTAATCCTTTTACCATTGTATATCCTTAATCAACCGTTCAAGAGCTTGTTCTAGTCGTTCATCTTCGGATTCTTTAAATTCAAGATATATAGACAATGGATCGGCAACACCATTTTTTGAAAAGGTTCGAGGATCATAGGCCCATTTCTGGATAATCATATCTTCATTAGGATTATCGATATTTGGATGAATTAAAAAATCTTTTGACCTATTTAATATGGCAAATGTTGTCATATGTGGTTCATTAAGCATAGAATATTTCGAAAGAGCAGACTCTCCGGCAAGCACCAGATTATTACTTTCCTGAAAGGGGAAAGTTTTTGTTGACGTAACAGGGGATCTTAAAATAGGCAGTGCTGTATTCCAAAGATCAAATCCACTTAGATGGAATTCCAATACCTTTTCTTTCCCTAAGGTATGAACGGATGCTATATGATGAAGTTCTAACTCACTAAATGCACGCCCTACTGACATGTTTGAGATGTGTAAATTATGGGATATTTCAAAAGGTGATTTTCCGGTCCAATCCCTTTTATATAGTTTTCCAAGAACCAATAGCTGGGCGGAAGGACTGAGCTTTTCAGTTTTTCTTTTCTCGGGGGGAAAGATTTCTTTGAAATCCATTCCCATAAATGGTAGATACAGCTGTTTATCTGGAATAATGAAAGGTATTTTGGCTTGAATCAGTCTAGTTCGATCAGTAGAAGACACCGTATTTTTTACATAGATAATTCCTTTGGACCAATAGTTTGTAAGCATTTTGCAATGTTTGGAAATGACAGCCGGAGTATTTCCGTTTTCTCGATTCTCAATGAAAATAAGATTATCTGAATCTAATAAGCGAAGCAGATAAAAAGAGTACTGTTCTTTGAGCAAAAGAGGGATTTTCCGTTCATCTTCCCAATGCCTGATGCTGCCTTTAAACCCAAAGGTTTTTTCAATGTATGAGAGAAGGAGTAGGATATCTGGATCTTTGTTATTTAACATTATAAATGAATAATAACATTAATACTGTTATTATTCAATATAAATGTTATATCTCAACAATTCGAATACCAATAGATCAATGAGCCAATTGCAAAATAGGTTTTCAGGAACCTCATACTGCATAAACATACAAACCAACACTCACATACCCCATACCTGCTGCTGGCCCATGTGACTGACAGGAATCTGCCTCGATTTCGTTGTTAATTGATTGTTGAATATAGAAAAAAGGGCTCATGAGATTACTCCCTTGAGCCTTTATTATGGGTTAGCTATCCAGCAAGATCTATATTTTCAGATTTGTGGATTTTGCGGAAGTTCTACCCGGTACCTAAAATCGTCAAATCACGCTTTCTGAGGCATAAATAGTCGGTTTTTTTGGAAAATATGACAATTCTTCCTGGTACCGATACAATCCTACTTTTTGCCGAGTATAACGGAACTGGAAACGATGTATCAGAATCTTTACTTGAACAATCTAGGACGTCTAGAGGGAATTCTTTACTGGAGTTCCTCCGAGTTCACTGCTTTTGGCGCATGGTACCAGGATTTCCGTAATGGGGGGACTTCCGCTAAGGGTAAATTTGACCGCATCAGTATAAGGCCAATCCGGGCTTTCTAATCGGCAATTCCAATGCTTCTCAAGGATGAAGAGATCCAGTCGTTCATCGACGGGCAGCGAGGGTACTGGGTCCTGTACACCAGTTCCGAGAAGGATCCAGCTGAATCATTGTATGCATAACGGCAGAGAAATGACATCGAACTGCTGTTCAACGACATGAAGAACATCATCGAATGCAACAAATTGAGAGCGATGAAAGGCAGGCTTTTCATCAATTTCGTCACTCTGATCAACCTCACTGCCATGAAGGAACGAATCAATCTGATCCCCGTGAAACAGCGGAAATACTGGAACCACCGTGAGAGCCTGGATAAAGTGAATACCTACTCGAAGATTCACTACTGGGGGAAATACAAAGATGTGCACACAGTCCACATGAAGGCTCAGCGGCTCATATTCGATCTGTTCAGCATTGAATATTCATGGAAAGGCAAGCTGATGAGTGGAGGGGATGAGGATCCGTTCGAGACAGATTCCCCACTCTCATAATTGCAAAACTTCGGGAATTTGAAAATCATCTCTATGGGTATGAATTATCATGCTATACTTACAGAACATGACATTCGTTCCATGAACGCTGCTGTCGCAAAGATATGGGTATGTGCCACTGCTTTATGCTGCATAATAAGGAATTACATTAAGTCCTGAAACTTTTAGCTTGAAACCCTTATTAATATTCTACTACAGACACATCGAATGCTAAGTAAGAATATTGGAGGGTAAGATGGCAAAACACTACAAGCTAATTGGGACCACATTCAAGGAATTCCAGGATAGACTCGGTTCATCATGTACTCAAGCAAATACATCGGAAATAAAGGATCAGATATATGGGCAAAGAGCCCGGCTCATTCCAATCGGTGAAACAACAAAGAATGGGTGCGAAAAGAATTTGGCGTCAATTTTCTTATCTACAATGACTATGGTAAAGGAATTCAGGGAGATGGTAAGCAAAGAGATTGACTTAAAAAAAGGGGGCTCTCTGTATGCCTACACAGAGGTTGCCTTTCCTTTCTTGCCCATATACTACAATCATAAGGATAGAGATAAGAAAGAACTTGATAGGGTCGATGGCCTATTGCTAGTAGTTACAGCTGGTAAGATCAGTGATGCTGCATTCTTTGAGATGAAGAGTAATAGTGCCGTATTGGATCGCGACCAAATTGAGCATTACATTTCACTAGCCCAAGAAGTTGGCATAGATAAGATGGTTACTGTTTCCAATCAATTTGTGACCTCTTCAACATATTCACCGCTTGATATTAAGGTCCCGTCTGGCTTTAAACTCTTCCATCTATCCTGGCACTATATCAATACCATGGGGAAGATTCTCTGGGAAGACAATGAGACGAATATTGATGACCAGGACCAAAGAGCCATTATGTATGAAGTATCTCAATATTTCGACCATGACAAATCTGGAGTTAGAGATTTTTCTGCTACAACCGAAACGTGGGGAAAAGCAATAGATGGACTGCTGAAGAATACAGTGAATCCTTATGACTCATATTGCTCTGGGGCAGTTCTGAATTGGATTCAGGAGGAGCGAGATATTGCTTTGAAGCTGAGTCAGCATTTGGGATATGTAATCGATACCCAGAAGAAAAAGTATTCCACTCTTCAAGAACGTATTACTGACGAGACACAAACTTTGCTGAAAACGCTCAAGTTGCAATCGGAGTTCAAGATCAAGCACGTCGTATCAAACTTACGTGTAGAGGCAGATATTCATGGTACGAACATTTGTGTTTCGGTTGTTGTTAAGAACCCTGAAGGGGCAACTACCTATAGCCAGTTGAAATTTGTGAAAAATCAGCTGGAGAAGAAATGTGCGATGAAGAATCCAGATAAGTTTAAAAGCATGGAGAAGGACATAACCCTAGAGGTAGCTTATAAAGGTCGTATTCCCGATACAACATTCAATTATCAAGACTATGATGAGTTTGAGTATAGAATTAAAGAGCTCGGAAAAGAGAAGGACGCAAGCATAAAGCAAGTAAGGGTCAACTATATAAAGAACTATGGCCTGGCTATTTTTAAAAGTCGGACAAAATTCATCAAGACTTACGAGGAGCAAATTCTTACCTTCTATCATGTCATCGTCCAGAACCTAAAGAATGGGGTGATTGCAGCTCCTCAGATAGAGAATCTTGAGATTGAGGAGTGATGAATGGTTTTTAAAAGCTTAAAGAAATTGACACCTTGTCCCTTCTCAGAAGAGGCTGAAAGACAGACTAATCATCCAGTTCATATCATTGATCTGCATTGCGTACATCAAGAAGAAAATTAAGGATGAGAGCTTGGGACTCAGTCAATCATCCCAATTATCAGTTGCAGGAATTCAGAGTTTCTGAGGTTATTATAGAACTTGTATGAAGTAAGTATGAGAAGGCTGGGAGTACCCCAGCCTTCCATCGCATATGCGATGGAATTTCTTAACAGCATAATAAAGACCGAATGCTACTACTGACGATTCGGGAAAAACAACGTGAATAGCCATAAGGTACCCAAGAAGGATGTGATCGCAGCGGTCGTCGAGTTCATCGAATACTACAACACAACACGCCCCAAGGAGAGCCTGGGATTCATGTCACCCGTTGAATTCCGGCTCAGGAATCCCAAAGGCACATACCCTGTTGTTATCTCCTAGGGGGAAGCTCGATACTTCTTTACAGAGGGCGGTACATGCACATGAAGCAACATGCAGGACGCAGCATGAGAATTATGGAGCCTCATATTGACAGGAAGGGAATAGAGATGGACTATAAGTCTGGATGGAGTTGTAAACCAGTATTGTTGCAGTCACTGAAAAAGTGTCTCCAAATCGAGCTCCTGTCCACAAGAAAGTGTCTATAACGTACTCATAGCAGTCTACTATAATGTACTCATAGCATTCAGGTTTGTGGATTTTGTGGAAGTTCTACCCGGTACCTGAAATCGTCAAATTACGCTTTCAGAGGCATGAGAAGTCGGTTTATTTGGAAAATATGACAATTCTTCCTGGTACCGATAGTTTAAATCAGGGAGAAACATCCTGGAGTTGGTACATGTATTGGTGTTTTGCAGTTAGAAAACCCTTCAATAGTTGGCCTTTGCATTGACTTTTTACATGTGTGGCATTAGGGTCCAAGTAAGTGATCGAGCTCCGGTTGCCTACGGGCCCGGGGCCGTCTCTATAATCACTTGAACTCCACTTTTCCAACTCAATATTCTAACATCGCTTTACTTGGTTAATGATGTGTAAAGCTTAAGGTTATAATTCTCTGTCAACTCAATGGCGAAATATGTCGATATATTTAGGTCCTGTTTTGATTTATGCGTCTGGCGCGGGCAGTAACATTAAGTGTCCACCCAAAAAAAAAGAGATGAAGAAAAAAGAGGATTCCATGGGAACCGTGATATTCTTGGTTTTACCACAAATCAAAAATACACGGAGACATCATGGGACGAAGACAACTTACACTGGGAGTGCGCTGTAAGGGAAGTCGAAAGCCGATCTTGATGTTGATGATTGTAAACCATAACGAAGGCAGGCGAGCAGAAAGTGTTTCCAAAGCGCGTGCCGTCACTTGCAGAAGTGTAAACTAATGCGTAACCATATCAAAGGCAAAAGTTTTTACCTAAAAACCATCTTTAAATATTTAAAACCGATGCCTGAGAGATGGGAAAACTCTATTGGCAATTGTATGGAATCTTACTTCAAATCATCGGTGAAAATCATAACAACTGACTCCAAAAGACCCTTTTGAAATTTGTTCTATTAATATTGAAATTTATGTGTATAATAATCATAGACTGTCTCAATATTTACCACCCAAAGCAAAGATATTCGTGAAGAAGGAGAGATGGCAAGCTACACTGATCCTGAAATCATTTGATGATAATGTTGGGGATTGTTCTATTTGATACAGATTGAGAAACTTTGGCAGGTATTATCCAAATAATCTAAGCTAATTCGATGGAGGTTGATAGGGTAGCCTGTCTGTGACTAGTATTCTTTAATTCTTCATGGAGGATAAATATGGTATGGACTGATGGGTTGATTTACGGTGATCAAATTAAAAGGAATCAAAAGGTTCGAAGTGATCAACATGTGCATAAAAGCATCAATAAAACTCTCACAAATGCATTTATCGAAGATGGCTGGGAACTCCAGAAGGAGTTCAAGACAGTTAATAAAATGAGACGGCTGAAACCTCTGGATGAACAGTTTATTGATGAAATCTGGGTAATGCTCGCGTCTCTGGGATTTGAGATATTAAATCATGACAATCCGATCAAGATACCCTTTGATGATAAAAAAGCGGATCTTGCTCAGCAAATTGATGTATTTGCTATGGATGATGAAACGATACTTTTTATCAAATGTAAATGTTCTGAGAACTGGCAATTAGGAGATTTTAAAGATGACCTTGTAAAAATGAATGGCTATAGAGGGGGATTGATCCAAACAGTCAAAAACGCATTTCCGGATCAACCGAAGAGAAAGCCTAAATTTGTACTTGCTACAAAAAATTATCAAATTTCTGACCAAGATAGTGAAATAATGAAATCTTTCGGAATTGCTCACCATGAAGCTCATACAATTAGATATTACACAGAATTAGTGTCTCACTTGGGCTCAGCTGCTCGTTACCAGTTTCTTAGTAAACTCTTCGAAGGCCAATGCATTGGTGCAATGGAGAATAAAGTACCTGCAATCCGAGGGAAAATGGGAGGTACTACTTACTATTCATTCACAATCGAACCTGAGAAGTTGTTAAAAATCTCCTATGTATTACATAGGACAGAAGCCAACGATGATATGATGCCCTCTTATCAACGAATTATTAAAAAGAATCGACTAAAAGCTATCAGACAATTTATCAACAACGGAGGGTATTTCCCCAATTCTATTATTGTCAGTTTAAATACTGGAGAGCAAACCTTGAGATTTGATTCTGCCCCAAAGGAATTACGGGGTGATTCAGATAGGACGAAGATTGGAATACTTCATTTACCACAATGTTATGGAACAGCATATATCATCGATGGCCAACATAGATTGTATGGATATACTAGCACAAAATATTTAAGTAACAATGAAGTTCCTGTTGTTGCATTCGAAAACCTTGACAGAACAAAGCAAGTCGAACTTTTTATGCAAATTAATGAGAATCAGAAATCAGTACCTAAGAATCTGAGAAATACACTGAATGCAGATCTGTTATGGGATGATGGAAACTTAAATAATCGAAGGTTAGCATTACGACAACGTATAGCAATTCGCTTCGGAGAACGGCAAACATCCCCTTTGTATCAACGGATTCGTATTGGTGAAAACGAAAGGGATTCGAAGGCACTTATTACTATCGATACAATTGAAAATGCAATTAAATTGGCTGATTTTCTCAATATCTATTCGAAAGATAATAAATTATCAACTCAAGGTACTTTTGATAGTGATGATTGCGAAACTACGTTGAACAATTTGTATAGCTATCTGGAGAATGTATTTAGCTATATTAAGAATAATTTAATTAAAGACTGGGAAGGAAATAAAGACGGAAAGGACGTTTTAACTAGCAACAATAGCATTCATGCAATCATCAGAATCTTGAATGATGTTGTTAACCATTTGGTCAAACAAAAGGCGCTAAGCATACCTGTTAATAATATACATGAAGCTTTTGAGAATACAAAATGCTATGTTGACCCACTCATTAGTTATTATCAATCGATTTCCATAGATCAGAAGACTGAAATCAGGACATCTTATGGTAGCGGAGGAAAGACAAAGGTATGGAGGATTTATCAAAAGGTAATTTCTGATTCAATTAACATCTTCAATCCCGATGGGCTTGAAGATTGGAAAGAGAAAAATACAACTGAATATAATGTTGAGTCTTTCAGAATGATCAATGAGATTGAAACTCGATTGAATAAGGATTTCAGGGAAAAGCTAGAATCGGAGTATGGGCAATCATGGTTTACGTCGGGTGTTTCTAAATCCGTCTATGATAATGCAACAAGGCTTGCAAGGGATAAGGACTATGAGAACAATTTACCTGTAGGCACAACGAATCCATGGGACTGTCTGGTACTTATAAATTATCGGGAGATTGCTATTCATGGTAAAAATTGGCAGACTTTGTTTGAAAAATGCTATACCAGGCCAGGAGAACAGAAAATTTCAGGAGGGAAGACTGAAAAAACCAAATGGATGGTTCAACTGAATACTATTCGAAATAAAAGTCATCACAACAATCCTGTAGGCCTAGAAGATTTCAACTTTCTTAGCGAGATTTACAAGTGGCTAGTAGTTACAAAGAAAAATGTATAGTTGAATAGATAGCATCAATGGTAATTAACCTCAAAAAGACTTTTCCAAGTTGTTCTTATAGTATCTGACTAATAGGAATTTTAATGGTTTCTAAGAATATGGATATTGATAGATGAATACTTTTCTCAAGTGGCCCGGAGGTAAGCGATGGTTTATTTCGAAACATCATAATTACCTTCCTAAGAAAATTGAAAAGAATTATATCGAACCCTTTTTAGGGGGAGGATCGGTGTTTTTTTATCTTTTACCGGAAAATGCGATACTTGCGGATATCAATAGTGATTTGATTAACGTATACCAAATTATGCGAAAGCATTATTTGCAACTGGGGAAAATTCTTCAATTTCATCAGGAACAACACAGCCCTGATTATTATTACCTAACACGTACTAATATTCCAGAAGGAGAAATTGAACAAGCGGCTAGATTCCTTTACTTAAATAGAACTTGCTTTAATGGGATGTATCGTGAAAATAAAAACGGCGTTTTCAATGTTCCTATTGGAGTGAAAGATAATTGTATTTATGATATTGATTTTTTCCCCCATTATTCATCAGCTTTGAAAAATGCTGATATTACAACAGCCGATTTTGGAATAACTATTCGAAAAGCTCAGGAAAGAGATTTTCTGTTTGTTGATCCACCTTATACAATTTCGCATAATCAAAATAGCTTCATAAAATACAATCAAAAACTATTTACATGGAGTGACCAACTAAGGTTGTTGCAAGAGCTTTCAAAGGCAAAGGAAAGGGGCGCAATAATTCTGTCAACAAATGCCAATTATTTTATGTTAAGAGAAATGTATGAGGAGAAGGGGTTTTTTACAAAGCCGATAAACCGATATTGTTCTATATCTGGACTTGCGAAAGGACGAGGAATGCAAGAAGAACTCCTTATTTCTTCAACAGCTTTCATAGACGGATGATTTGTTAAGTGTAAGCAGTATTCTGGTTTTACCGGAGTACGTTATGGATGTCTTCACCCCCGACGTGTAACCTAATAAAGTTGTTGCCATGTCACCTCAAAAATATCATACCGCTAGCACAAGTTTTGATTCGACGGTTTTGGGTGAAGGAAGCCTTGTACCTAACAACCATGGAGAAGAATCGGCAAATCATTCATGCTGGAATCATATGCTTTTAGCTATTCTTCTTGCATTTGCTCTCTGCAAAGGGTTATCCTAGATACAAAATATGTACTTGCAACCATTCAGTATTGATACAGGACCAACCAAGCGTTGGGATCGTCGATCGGCATGAACGAGAATGGATATGCTTAATAGGGGAATGAAATGAACAAGCAACAGCTGGCTTCAAGGATTTGGGAAGCAGCAAATAAGATGCGCTCAAAGATCGAGGCTAATGAATACAAGGATTACATCCTTGGGTTTATATTTTATAAATATTTATCTGATAAGGAATTGAAATTTTTATCGCTCGCTGGTTTCAGGGACGAGGACATACAGGCTCTATCTGAGGATGATGTTGAGACGATGGAGTACATCAAGAGGAATGTCGGCTATTACATTTCATATGATCATCTTTTTTCAACTTGGTTGAAGATGGGCAATGATTTTGATGTTTCCAATGTCAGGGATGCTCTTTCCTCATTTAATCGCAACATCAATCCATCACACAAGAAAGTGTTCGAGAAGATATTTGACACGTTGCAGACTGGTTTGAGTAAGCTCGGTGATAGCTCCGGGACCCAGACAAAAGCAATTAGGAACCTGATCCAGTTGATCAAGGTTATCCCCATGGAAGGCAAGCAGAGCTATGACGTGTTGGGATTCATCTACGAGTACCTGATCAGCATGTTCGCCGCAAATGCCGGCAAGAAGGCGGGTGAGTTCTACACCCCTCACGAGGTATCATTATTGATGTCAGAGATAGTGGCTGACCATCTCAAGGATAGGAAAGAGATAAGGATCTATGACCCTACCAGCGGTTCTGGATCATTGCTCATCAATATCGGGCAGTCGGTTGCCAGGCATATCGATGATGGGAACAGCATCAAGTATTATGCCCAGGAGCTTAAGGAGAATACGTACAATCTCACCAGGATGAACATGGTGATGCGGGGAATTCTTCCCGATAACATTGTTACGCGCAACGGTGACACGCTTGAGGATGACTGGCCGTATTTTGAGGACAACGATCCGGTGAATACCTATGATCCTCTCTATGTGGATGCGGTGGTATCCAATCCTCCCTACTCTCAGGCGTGGGATCCATCCAATAAGGAATCGGACCCCCGATATGCCCGCTTCGGCCTTGCCCCCAAGAGCAAGGCGGACTATGCCTTTCTTCTGCATGACCTCTATCATCTGAGACCCGACGGGATCATGACCATCGTCCTTCCCCACGGAGTGCTGTTCCGAGGAGGAGAGGAGGAGAGAATCAGGAAAAATCTCGTTGAGTACAACCATATTGATGCGGTCATCGGGCTTCCTGCCAACATTTTCTTTGGGACAGGAATACCAACCATCATCATGGTATTAAAGATGAATAGAACCTCGGATGGGGTGCTTATTGTTGATGCCTCCAAAGGTTTCACCAAGGTCGGAAAGAACAACAAGCTCAGGGCATCCGACATCAAGAAAATTGTTGATATCGTTACGGAGAGAAAAGACCTCCCAAAGTTTGCAAGATTGGTCAGCAAGGAAGAAATACGCCGGAACGAGTATAATCTGAATATCCCCAGATACGTTGATTCCTCTGAAGCATCTGAGAAATGGGACATCTATTCACTGATGCTTGGGGGCATTCCTGAAAACGAGATTGAGGACCTGCATGAATACTGGGAAGCCTTTCCTGGGCTTAAGGATGAATTGCTTGCCAAGTGTGATGGGCCATACAGGACCTTGGTGGTGGACGATATAAGAAAGGCTGTGATGGGGCATCCCAGTGTTGAGAAATTCGAGGGAAATTTCCGAAGTTCCTTTGAAAATTTTGAAGATAGACTCAGGAATGATCTGATTGATGGGTTTGAGAGCCTAAGAATCACAAACGAAGAGTCGATTCTCAGTGATGACATCAATGCACGTCTTGAAGGGCTCCCCCTGGTTGATAAATATGATGTGTACCAACTGTTGGACGATGAATGGACAAAGATAGCGATAGATTTGGAGATATTGCAGACGGAAGGATTTGAAGCAACCAAAAAGGTGGAACCACGGATGGTTGCCAAGAAGGATGAAGAGGTCCAGGACGGATGGCGGGGGCGTGTGATCCCCTTTGAGCTTATAGAGCGGACACTGTTGAAAGATCAATATGATGTGCTTCATTTGATTGAAGATAGGATTGCTGAGATCAATGCAACCTATGCAGAGATATTGGATGGTTTGTCTGAGGAAGAAAAAGAATCAGATGGACTCAATGAAGCGAAAGATTCTTTCATTTCATCCTGGATTGTCAAGGAAGCAAAAAAATTGATGGCTGAGAAAAAGAAGGGAATCCTGATTTCAGAAGATTCCTTTGAAGCAAAGATCATGCTCATCAATGAGTTGATGGCAGAAGAGAAACAGTTGAAGTCCAAACTAAAGAAAGAGAGTGTTGCGCTCCAAAATAAGACCAAAACAGTAATAGAAGGCTTATCTAATGAGGATGCAAGAACATTGCTCGAGGCTAAATGGATCGCCCCTCTATTGGCTAGCATCCACTCAATCCCCAATGCAATCCTAGACGAGCTTGTAAACAAGGTTCAGACTCTTGCTGAGAAGTACAAAACTACCTTCTCAGAAATTGAGGATGACCTGCGTGAGACCGAATTTGCCTTGGGTTCCATGATGAAAGAACTCACGGGTAGCAACCATGACCTGAAAGGTCTTGCCGAATTCATGTCATTGTTGGGAGTGGAGTGATATGCCAGAGAATGTAAAGAAACCTGCAATTCGATTTGCTGGATTTGATGATGCTTGGGAACAGCGTAAGTTAGATGAAGTAGCAGATGTTAGGGATGGAACACACGATTCTCCTCATTATTTTCAAGAGGGGCATCCATTTGTAACATCTAAAAATGTTAAAGATGGATATATTAATTATAATGATATTCAATATATCTCTGATGCCGATTTTTTTGAAATAAATAAGCGCTCAAAAGTTGACATTAATGATATTTTGATGGGGATGATAGGTACGATTGGAAACACAGCATTAGTACGTAGAAAACCTGACTTTGCAATAAAAAATGTTGCTTTGATCAAGGATACAAAGGCTGTCTATTTTCTGTATTTATATCACTATCTTCAATCACCTATTATTTCTCAACAACTTGATGAAAGTATGGATGGAGGTACTCAAAAATTTATTGCTCTAAATAAAATTAGGAATCTATTTATATCTATACCTAATAAAGAAGAACAGTTTAAAGTTGGAGGTTATATTGACAAACTCGACAACCTTATCACCCTTCATCAGCGTAAGTATGACAAACTGGTTTCTGTTAAGAAATCCATGCTAGAGAAAATGTTCCCGAAAAACGGATCGGACATTCCGGAAATAAGGTTTGCTGGATTTACTGACCCTTGGGAACAGCGTGAGTTTAGTTTATTCTTTGATTGTTCTATACCTAGCAATACTCTATCTCGCGCAAACTTAAGCTTCGAAAAAGGCGAAATAAAGAATGTTCATTATGGTGATGTATTGATTAAATTTGGGGCATACATTGATGTAAAGAAAGAGACTATTCCTTGTATTATTCATGCCAATGAAGAGAATTATAGAAATCAGTTTCTACAAAATGGGGATGTGATCATGGCTGATGCTGCTGAGGATGAAACAGTAGGGAAAGCCTCAGAAATAGTCAATTTAGGAAGTCTGAAAGTTGTTTCAGGTTTACATACGATTGTATGTAGGCCGAGGGAGAAAAAGCAGCCATATTTCTTAGGATATTATATCAACTCTCAGTCATTTCATTCTCAGCTACTTCCTTTAATGCAAGGAACTAAAGTCTCTTCTCTAAGTAGAACTAATCTATCAAAAACATATGTTTGTTATCCAACAAACCCGAAAGAGCAAGCACAAATTGGAAATTTCTTTAGAAACGTTGATAACCTTATCACCCTTCATCAGCGTAAGCTTGAAAAGCTCAAGAATGTAAAAAAATCAATGCTCGAAAGAATGTTCGTATAAGGCGGGTATAGAGATGAATCAACCTACTTCTGTATTCACAAAGGAATTTGAGTTCGAAAGGGCTCTCATTGAAGTGCTCTCTAGGAAAGGCTGGGAGAAACAGGTGATCAAGAACCCGACTGAGAAGGACTTGGTCGAAAACTGGAAAAGTATCCTCAACAACAACAATATGATTCGTGACAGGTTGAATGGGCACCCTTTGACCGACGGTGAGATGCAGCAGATACTGGAGCAGGTTATAGCACTGAGAACGCCTCTTAAGCTGAACGGATTCATCAATGGCAAAACGGTCTCCATCAAACGTGATAATCCGAATGATACTGAACACTTCGGAAAGGAAATTAGTCTCAAAATTTATGACCGGAATGAGATAGCAGCCGGGCAAAGCCGCTACCAGATTGTACAGCAGCCAAAGTTCTCCTCACGTGAAGCAATGGCAAATGACAGGAGAGGGGACCTGATGTTGTTGATCAATGGTATGCCGGTGATTCATATCGAATTGAAGAAAAGTGGGATCTCTGTCAGCCAAGCCTACAACCAGATTGAGAAATATGCATATGAGGGGGTATTCACGGGTCTGTTCTCCCTCATACAAGTATTCGTGGCAATGGAGCCGAATGAGACCGTGTACTTTGCCAACCCAGGCCCGGAAGGGAAATTCGTCAAAGATTATTACTTCCACTGGGCGGATTTCAACAACGAGCCGATCAATGCCTGGCAGGACATTGCCTCCTCGCTGCTGTCGATACCGATGGCCCATCAGCTGATCGGATTCTATACCGTAGCCGATGGTTCTGATGGCATCCTCAAGGTGATGCGCAGCTACCAGTATTATGCCTCAAGTGCCATCTCCGATAGGGTCTCCAAAGCTCTCTGGGATGGAAGGGAGATGCGGGGTGGGTACATTTGGCATACGACGGGTTCCGGGAAGACCATGACGAGTTTCAAGTCCGCCCAGCTGATAGCCAATTCCAAGGATGCCGACAAGGTTGTATTCCTTATGGATAGGATTGAGCTTGGGACCCAATCACTCAAGGAATACCGGGGCTTCGCGAATGAGACTGAGGATGTACAGGCAACCGAGGATACCTATGTGCTGATAGCCAGGTTGAAGAGTTCCAATCCTGCAGACACACTCATAGTCACCTCGATCCAGAAGATGAGTAGGATCAAGGAAGATGGGCTGGGCTCACGTGATTTGAAGAAGATTGAGGCAAAGCGATTGGTGTTCATTGTGGATGAGGCGCATCGATCTACATTCGGGGAGATGCTCCTGACCATCAAGGAAACCTTTTCACGAGCCATGTTCTTCGGTTTCACTGGGACGCCTATCCTTGAAGAGAATCAGAAGAAGTTGAGCACAACCTCCACTGTTTTTGGGGATGAGCTTCACCGATACAGCATTGCGGACGGAATCCGAGACAGGAATGTTCTTGGGTTTGACCCTTATAAAATACTAACTTTTAGGGATAGGGATTTGAGGAAGGCTGTTGCATTGGAAAAAGCAAAAGCCTCAACGGAGATGGAAGCAATCGGGGATCCGAAGAAAAGTAGGGTCTACTACCATTACATGAACGATATGCCAATGGCTGGTCATTCAGGTATAGGTGGAAGACGAATCAAGGGGATCGAGGATTATGTTTCACGTACCCAATACCTTTCCAGTGAGCATCAGCAATCGGTAGTTAAGGATATTCTGGAAAATTGGCTTACATTGAGTCATGGATATAAGTTTCATGCTCTTTTTGCAACCAGTAGTATCAATGAAGCCATCACGTATTATAAGCTGCTGAAACCTGCGCAATCATTTATTAAAGCGACTTGTCTTTTTGATCCTAGTATAGACAACAGAGGGGGGGCGGAATTCAAGGAGGAAGGACTCCTTGAGATTGTAAAGGATTACAACTCCCGATACGGTCAGGACTTTACGTTATCCAATTACGATAAGTTCAAGAAGGACATATCAAACAGGCTCGCTCATAAGGATCCATATCGTCTGATAAACAGAACCCCAGAAAAGCAGATCGACCTCCTTATTGTTGTTGATCAGATGCTCACAGGCTTTGATTCCAAGTGGCTCAATACCCTGTACCTTGACAAGAAACTGAAGTATGAAAGCATCATCCAGGCATTTTCAAGGACCAACAGGATCTTTGGTTCGGACAAACCTTTCGGGGTCGTCCGGTACTACAGGAAGCCTCACACGATGGAACAAAATATTGAGAAGGCGGTGAAACTATATTCTGGCGATAGGCCTTTTGATCTCTTCGTGGAGAAACTTGACAAAAACTTGGTGAAGATGAATTCCATATATGCCGAGATTTCTGATCTCTTCAACCAGGCCGGAATTCCAGACCGTGAAAAGCTCCCGGAGAATATTGCTGAGAAGGCGAAGTTCGCAATACTCTTCAAGAAGTTGAATGATTATCTTGAGGCTGCAAGGGTGCAGGGTTTTGTATGGGACAAGCCCAGCTACTCGTTTGGGGGTGGGGATGAGAAAAAGACGGTTGATATCGCATTTGATGAGGATGAATATTTAATTCTGGCCCAAAGGTACAAGGAATTGTTCAAGGATGAGGAGGGGCCCAAATCACCTGGTGATGTTCCCTATGCGATAGACGGTAATCTTACTGAGATTGATACCGGAAGGATCGATAGTGAATATATGGATTCACGATTCGAGAAGTATCTTAAGGCGCTCGACCTTGGTGATGTGCTGGAAAAGCAGAAGACACTGGATGACCTGCACAAGTCGTTTGCCGCTCTTACACAGGAAGAACAGAAGTATGCTGCATTGTTTCTCCATGACATCCAGAGAGGAAGCGTGGCCCTTGAGGCAGGTAAGACATTCAAGGATTATGTAATTGAGTATCAGGCAAGGATCAAGAACGATCAGATACACAAGCTGGC
Source organism: uncultured Sphaerochaeta sp. (assembly GCF_963666015.1). NCBI lineage: Bacteria > Pseudomonadati > Spirochaetota > Spirochaetia > Spirochaetales > Sphaerochaetaceae > Sphaerochaeta > uncultured Sphaerochaeta sp. The sequence continues at coordinate 2,811,313 of NZ_OY762555.1, forward strand.
TTCCGCGTTTGGTCTGGATGAGGCGATGCTTAGAGGTTTTATGAAATTTCGGGCAACCCCATCCAATCTTAATGAATATGGACGGTTCGATGACTTGGTCGGTACAGTGGATAAGAAAAAGGCGAAAGAATACATAGAAGGTGTCGAGAAAACCAAGCTCAAGGAGTACAAGGTAAATATCAAAATAGATAAGTTTTTGCGGGAATTTATTATCAAAGGCGGATTTGATGTTTGAATATCTGAAAAGTCTTGTATGAATACGCGGCGGTTATAATGAGACCCATTGGTTTCTAACACATTATCCTGGGAACAGCGTAAGCTCTTGCAGATTTCCGATAAGGTCATGGAAAAGAATTCAAGTCGCGAGTATTCTGAGACGTTTACCAATTCTGCAGAGTTCGGAATTATCAGCCAACGCGAGTTTTTTGACAAGGATATTTCCAACGAGGAGAACATCGATGGCTACTATATCGTCAAGAACGATGATTTCGTTTACAACCCGCGCATTTCAACATTCGCACCTGTTGGCCCGATAAAACGTAACAAATTGGGTAGAGACGGCGTAATGTCGCCACTTTATTATGTCTTTCGGACGCACGACATAGACCCAACGTATCTTGAACACTTTTTCACAACGACGGGTTGGCACAAGTTTATGAAGCTAAATGGAGATTCTGGTGCGAGATCAGATCGTTTCTCTATTAAGGATTCTGTGTTCAGAGAAATGCCGCTTCCGTATCCGTCTATTTACGAGCAGGGAAAAATCGGTGAGTTCTTTGATGTTATCACCAACCTTATCACCCTTCATCAGCGTGAGCCAAATTAATTAATGGAGGAGAAAGATGTCACATAGTATCCCAAAAGAGGAATTGTTTCATTTGTATTATTCGCGTTGGATCAGCATCTATAAGGAGGGGGCGATAAGAAAAGTTACGATGGATAAATACTTCCAGACAGAATCCTGGCTTAAGAAGCTTATCCCTGATCTCAAGATTTGCGATATGAACCGCATAGCATACCAAAAGCTACTGAACGATTATGCGGAGCTTCACGAACGGCAAACAACAATGGATTTTCATCATCAACTTAAAGCGGCGATAATGGATGCTGTTGATGAAGGAATTATTGAAAGAGATCCAACTCGTAAGGCAATCATAAAAGGCAAATCCCCGAAAGTGAAAAAGCCAAAGTACCTTAATCAGTTCGAGTTGCAAAAGTTGATCTCAAGCCTAAATCTTACTACTGACTTGAGCTGGGATTGGCTCATTTTATTAATTGCCAAAACTGGTTTACGCTTTTCAGAGGCTCTTGCTTTGACGCCGGGAGATTTCGATTTTGCCCATCAGATGCTCTCCGTCAATAAGACCTGGAATTACAAAGGGGGTGGAGGATTCCTTCCGACAAAAAACCATTCCTCAGTGCGTAAGGTCCAAATCGATTGGCAGACTGTAATGCAATTTTCTGAAATGCTTCGAACAGTGCAAAAAGATCTTCCTATCTTTATCCAAGGAAGTGTTTATAATTCCACAGTAAACAGCATTTTAGAAAGGCATTGCAAGAAAGCTAATGTGCCTGTTATCTCCATACATGGATTAAGGCATACTCATGCTTCACTGTTATTGTTTGCCGGAGTGTCGATTGCAAGTGTGGCACGTAGGTTGGGACATTCGAGTATGACAACGACACAAAAGACATACTTACATATCATCCAAGAACTAGAGAACAGCGATGTAGATATTGTTATGCGCTCGCTCTCGGGGCTGATTATTTGAATATTGAGAAAAGACTCACGCTGATGAAGGGTGATAAGATTGTCGACCTGATTGAAAAAACTTCCTAACAGCAGCTGTTCTTTCTCCCTTGGAATAAATAAAGTAGCATTTTTCAGATCAGAAGAATTGATTGATTCGAATGTTGATCCAGAAGAAAAACTCTTCCAAAATCCATTCAAATTCATTCGAATGAGTGATTGATAAATAAAGTCATTTCCCTTTATTGAAGCTACTCCACGCCCAATAACGACGTTATAATCGGTTTTTCCTACCTCTCCTACTGGAGCTCTTACACTGAAAATAAGGTCTCCACAATCGGCGGTTTTGGTTACTTGGGTTGTCCATACTCTTGGAAATACTCGATTATTTTTCATATCAGCATTTCCTTGAACCAAAATATAATCTTCTGGATTATTAGTATAGTTCACACCATTTGGTGATTGTCCAAAGGTAATCCCGACCACTTCTCCTAACTTACGCTGTTCCCAAGCAGAATAGATATTTGGGGATTATGGGATTGCGAATATGCATATGTAAATTAGGGATACTCAACAGGATAGCTATGGTGTATCCTAAAATTTAGATTGATACGGCTTTTATTGTTTAGGATGTCGTACTTATTACACGAGGACTAAATACATGAAGAGACCTTGTGTTTTTGGCATTTTGACAATAGGTGCGATTGATAGCTAAGGAGATCTGAGATGGCAATCCCGAAGTATGATGAGATCCAGTTCCAAGCTTTGCAATTAATGAAAGATGGAAAGGTTTGGAAAGCGAAAGACTTTATTGAACCACTTACAAGAGTATTCGCGCTGTCTGAGGATGATTTGTCCAAGGAATATGAATCGGGTAATGGGTTCATCTTTCTTGATCGGATCACCTGGGCTCTTTCATATTTAAATATGGCTGGAGTAGTGTTAAAACCCAAACGGGGGTTCTATCAAATTAATGATCAGGGTCGACAATTATCGGCTGATGAGACTAAGTTCAGGTCATATGTATCAGCCAAGTATAAAGAACGGATTGGCTCAAATCAAAAACAGCAGCCACACCATTTAAAAGAGCCAGATGTATCCATAAATGGCATGACCCCAGAAGAGACCCTTTACACTTCTTATCGAGGAATCAAGGAAGCTGTTTATCAAGAAATAATCGAGACGATTCTTTCCAAGTCTCCACGTGAGTTTGAGAATATTGTTGTGAAACTGTTGCAGAAGATGGGATATGGCGGAGAGATAAAGGATTCTGGAACGGTTACCCAATATACCAATGACAAGGGTATTGACGGAGTGATCAACGAGGATGTGTTGGGTTTTGGCCGAGTGTGCATACAGGCCAAGAAGTATGCCACAGGAAATCTAGTCGGACGGGATGAATTGCAGAAGTTTGCCGGTGCTTTGATGCAGGCTCAATCGAACAAGGGAGTTTTTATCACCACTTCAGATTTTACCAAGAGTTCATATGAGTTTGTACATACCTTGAATGCAAACATCCGTATCATCCTCATCAACGGGAGAGAATTGGCCAGCTATATTTTTAAGTATAACCTAGGGATGCAGACAGAAAATGTGATTGAGATAAAACGATTGGATAGTGATTTTTGGGATAGTCTCCAGGATGACCTTGACAGCGTTTCTAAGCAGGTATGAAATGGAATCAATTTAATGCTCAGGATGCGATATTAACATGGAACAGATTGTGATGATAAATGATTACTGAAAAGCACAATAACGATTATTAGATCGTTAGCTTCAGAAATCCTAGGATGGGGCATATGCAGAGTGTATGTAAACTAGCAGAGTTTTCTGGAAAAAGTTTTTGGAATTTCTTCTCATTTTTAGAAAATCCTGACTTAATTTGTTTTGGAGATGAAACGAGATTTTCTCATATAGGTTTCAGAGAAAGAGATTTTTACCTTTGGATTTTTGCAAGAATTCTTGAGAATTCAAACAACGGACGAATTTCAGCATATGGAGAATACTTTCTTATAAACTCACACGACCATGATTCAAGTTTAGAAAAAAAAGATATTGACCGAGAAGGTATAGATATATTTCCTGCTGAGATTTCAGTTGATGCTTTGCTTGAGAATGTTTCTACTCTCTTTCACCGAACTATTTTAATTGGTTTTAATGCGGTTCAGTTTGTAAATAAAGATGAACCCCATAAGTTCTTTCAACATTTGAAGGGGCTTTCTTTGTCTAATTCTCTTACCATTATTGTTGTTGGCCTCCACAATTCCAAATCTGTGAGTAATTGGGACATTGCTTTTGAGTATGCAGACGTATGTGTGTCACATGAGCTAGTAAACAAACGGCCTTTATTGAATCCGGAGTCAGATGACTCACAGGTGATTGATAGAATATATAAATTGACTATTTCTAAGAATAGGTTTGATGTTCAAGGTACATGCGCATTTATAGGCGAGATTCAAGGAAAAGGCTTTTACTGTATCTCGAAAAATAAAAACTATTCATTTTACTCTTGGAGGCCCGTATCGGCATCAGGAAAATTTTTGAGCAATAGGTACATAATGTCTGATGCAGGGCCCTCCCAAGTTATTGATGAAAACGATACAATTGTAGGAGTGGGCTATTTTGGTTTCAGCCTAAAGAAATTGCTTAATTTGACTAAAAAGAAAAACCCTTCATCAGTTTTAATTGATATTTCTAAAATAGATAGCAGTATCGCTTATGAGGATTTCAATGAACCGATTATCATACTAGAGGTGAATCCTGATTTTTTAAATACAGGTGATGCTTTCTCTTTTTCTTTCAGTTCAAATTTTTATATTATCACAGGCCAACCCAAATTTCTTGATGCCATAAAGCAGAAAAAGAAAACTGTCGAAGCCTATTTATTTACAATGGAAGAATACTTACCGTGCTTGGTCGAGCATCGTGAAAATTTTATAGCATATTGGAATGATAAACTTGATACATTTATAAAGCTTGTGGAATCGAAGGAGCCACCAGAGATTTATATATGATAATTGAAGGGTATTATTGTTTACAGTTGTTACAGTAATGCTTTACATCAACAGTGGAGTTTTTAGATTAAAGGGAACACACAAATATGGACTCGATTTTGAATCTTTGTTTATCAGGAATAATTTCATTTACTGTTGCAATCATAACTGTAAAAATCGAGATTGCTTCTGAAAGAAAGGGCCGATTGCCAAAATTAATATTATCTCAATCAGAAATTGGGTTTGATCCATTCGTTAAGAAAATTGCCCAAAATGCTGCAGAACTTAATGGGTATTTCAATTTCCAGCGAAAACTGGATGATGAGTTCTATAGGTTCTTACAGATTAATGGTGTTGGAGTTGAAATTAAACAGCAGCATTTCTTAGAATGTGTAATGAATAGTCTCCGAGAAAAAACTTATATTTCTGGAGTTTCAAGTACGGATAAACTAGTAAAAAACTTTAGTAATAACCCGGAGTTTCTGCGGCTAGTTAAAACATATCAGGCCTATTATGAGCGTTCTTTATGGGAAATAACGATAGAAAATGTGGGAGAATCAGTAGCTAATCATATGCGAATTGATTTTTTTAAAGAGAATAATTCCGGAGGAGCCAATATCCCAATCAGAAAGAATCTTCATCCAGGAGAGAAACAGGAAGTTGCTTTGATTTATTTAGATACATCAAAGAAAATTGATATGTATAAGAGTCGACAGAACGGGGTTTCCTACTTACTTGGACCTTCAAAGAAATGGATGACCTTTTACCTAGTAGAGAAACCTCGATATAATCATATTGATGAAAGGTTGTTTTGTATAAGATATACAGACTTGTATGGGAAAAAGCACCAAATATATTGTTGCTCAAAACCTAAAAAGAAGAAGGACTTTTTTGGCCTGGATTGATACATAGTGGTATGAATGGCTGATGTTGGTGTCGAGGGAAACTGAACAATAAATATCACATATGAGAAAACGATAATATAAACTGTCGCACAATTGGATTATTCCTTGGGTGATAATCCAAAGGCTTCAAATTACACATTGGCTCTGGTTCCACAAGTATACTCAGCTTATAAATGTCGGAATACATATCCTCCGACATTATGAAAATCCCCAAATGCCGCATTTCAGAGGGGTTTTAACCCATTTTATGCCAAATTCTTTGTATCATTTATGAGGTCAAGACATCACTAGGATGAACAACAGTACGGTTATTTATCGCATTATAACGAACATATAAAGGAATTGTGATTCTAACATTTCTATTCTTTGGTAGTAGTTTACCGCCGTCCTTCATGAAAAATCTTTGCTAATGATCCTCCATCTATAGACATTCATTGAGGACGGTCCACTATAAATAATTTAGTATCTGGGAGATTAACTAGACAACACTCATGATGTAAGCAAAATAGTTGGAGTATTAATTGTATGTTCGAATACTCTTGTCAGAAATTCAGAAAAGGAGATTTTATAGGCTTTGCAATATAGCGCTAAGGTAGTGACTGTGGGGTAATTATTATTTCGATGTCCTTCTCTAAGACTTATTGTGCTTTTGGTAAATGGTGTGTATTTCTCCAATTTTTCTTGGGATAGTCCGCAATCTTTTCTTAAAGACTTGAAGGCTTTCGCTACATGTATCGGTAAAATATCAAGTATTATTCTCCTTTGAATAGGTATTAACTCCCAAGGTCTTAAAGTATATATTTTATTGGGAAGATTTTTGTTTATTGAAGAAATGTTACGTGAAGGTCCAAATTCAGCATAATCAAGAAATCTAAATACATCGAATTCAAGTGAATAACAGAGTCTTAAGATAGTATCCAATCTAGGATGCCAATCAGAATTGGTTGTGATTGCTTTAATCCATCTTGGATTTGATCCTGTCCTTTCACATAGTTCTTGCTCGCTTACATTATTTTCTCGTATTGCATACACGAGTGCTGCCTGGAATTGCATCATGAAGTACCCCCAAAAGTGTTAGATACTTTTTAAGAAGAGAAAGGGGAGGCATTGCTTCAAGAAATTTGGATAATGATTTCTTTTATAACCTGATTCTATATCTGATCAAAATACTTGATGATTTTTACTGTGGGTTCAGAGTTATTAAAGGACCACAAGCTGGATCAAACTCTACCAGCCTATTGGGTAGACTGAATCCATTTTTGGGAACTTATGGCTTTGCTACACCTTTTGGTATAGTGATGACGTGGTCTCTTCAATGTTATCACTAATTACAAGCAAACCTCCTTTTTCAAGGAGGTTTGTCTTTGGGCTCAGTAGGAATTGAACCTACGACCCATGGATTATGAGCGCACCTTGAGTTGCATTCAACCTGTTTTATTTTGTTACTAAATATATTTAATGTAAAGCATTAAGAAATAACTAAAATAAGTTAAAACAACTTGGAGTTGGCATTTTGTTATATTCTTTGGTACAGCTGATGGGCAAGAATACCTTATTATGGAACTCTCTTGCACTGTGAAATAATCGGGCATTGATCACAGCGTGGCTGCTGGGGTTTGCAGAACTGGCATCCGATTTCTCAACAAGAGAAATCTATGATACCAGGAAACTCAGGATTCAATTCTCTCGCTTTGTAGACGATTGCCTCCCTAGAAGCTCCCGTGTTAACCAATCCTATCCGTTTTAAAACTCGATCTGCATGAACATCGGGAGAGATGTAGATGGAGTAATAATCTGAGAGAGGTATTTTGAATTGGCTAGCCAAGATATTGGTTGCCATCGTAGCTATCTTGATGATACATCCTTTGAACTGGAGGAATCGATACATTACAGCAGCACTACTCGGATTGTTAGCCCAAATTTTTGATGCATTCTGTGTGGTAACGTAGAAATACCTAAAAGGGTATTTGTCTGGTAAATAGTAATTTTCCCATAGCAAAATGTCAAAAAGACCTTCCATTGGCTACTAATATGACTATAATGGAACACATTGCTACAAAGTTACACAGTACCAAATGCTGACTTCTTACTTCAACATTTTCTACTCGCTCTGTTCGTCGGTGGGTGCTGTATGGTTCTTTGTACTCAGGAAGTGTGGTAATGACTGAAGAAGAAAAGTTGAGGTTCGAGAACCCCTGGTTTCGTTATACCAGTAACGGGGCTCACTCAGCCAGAACAATCATGATCGATTAACTTGAGCTCTTGTTTCAATCAGTCGATGATGGAGTAATGCTTTAGAAGTAATCAATCAATACACGGAGTTAATAATGCAACTAAGCAAGTTTATCGTTAAAAATTATCGATCTATCAATGATGCAACTATAAGTGATATAACAAAATATTGTGTTATTGTGGGTCCGAACAACTCAGGGAAATCAAATTTGCTTAGGGCCTTGATGATTGCGTTAGCGGTTGCCACAGAAGGAGATTTTCAGAGAGGAATCAGACGGCGAGCGATTTCTTCCTATGCTTATCATTATGAAGGTCAAAGTTATGTTTGGGAACGAGATATTCCTCGTTCAATGAAAAACAATGAAGATGCTACAACGGTTTTTAAGCTTACTTTTAATTTCTCAGAAAAGGAGAAGGCAGAGTTTTCTCAAAAAATTGGTATCAATCTTTCAAAAAGTTTGCAGATGAAGTTTAGTTTAGGCAAATCAAGAAAGTATGAGTATAGCATTATTATGCCAGGTAGAGCCAAAGCCCCAATGGAAAAGAAAATGGCTGAGATTGGATTATTCATCCGCTCGAAGCTAGACTATCAATATATCCCATGTGTTAGAACTTCAGAATTTACTTCAGACTATTTTACACAATTATTATCAAAGGAACTTCAAGGATTAGAATCTAATCCAGAATTTCAAGAATTATATCAGAAAATCAGAAGTCTGCAAAAACCAATTCTATTGAGCCTTGAGGATAGGTTGACAAATGCCATGAAAACCTTCCTTCCAAATGTGAAAAGAGCCCAAATCGATATGGATTACTTATTATCAGATAGCATGGTAGGCATAGAAAAATTTAGGTTAAGAAGAACCCCAATAAATGTTGATGATGGAAACCTTACTTCTCTTGATGATAAAGGAGATGGAGTGAAAAGCTTGGCCGCTATTAGCTTGGTTCAAAGCCTTTCATTTGAGAATGCCACTAATAAATCTTTAATTCTTTGTATTGAAGAACCTGAATCCCATTTGCATCCCGAAGCAATACACAGTCTTCGTAATGTAATCCTTGAGCTAACAGAAAAAGCTAAAGTCCAAGTTGTCATTAGCACACATTCTCCATTGCTTATCGATAGAGATAACCCATCTCATAATGTTCAGATTGATGATTCTCATAAGGTTCATCCATGTTCTTCGATTTCTGAAATCCGTAATTTGCTTGGAATCAGATTAACAGATAATCTTGATGGAGTGAAGCGAGTAGTTCTAGTCGAGGGTGAGTGTGATAAAAAAATCCTTTCTCGACTCTGTAGTAGCTTGAACCCAAATCTTGATGAACTCATTAAGAATGGGACCCTAGAATTTGTAGCTGTAGGTTCAGCAACAAAAATGGATTATCAAATTCGGCTTTATAATAGTCTGTTAATTCCTTCTATTGTTATGTTGGATTCTGATCAGTGTGGAATACAGACCCATAAAAGTCTGATTGATTCAAAATTGAAAAAGAATGATGAAGTGATGATTTTGAAAATCCCCGGAATGCGTGAATGTGAGATTGAAGATTTTGTTGATTTTAATGCATATTCATTCAAACTCCAAGCTCAATTTAATATTTGGCTTGATCCAGACAGATTTAAAAATAAGAATAAGCCTTGGTCGGATAGGATAAAAATTGAAGCAGATTGTGCTCCCATTTTATATGATGCTGAGATTGAGAAGCAGATAAAAATTATGATTACTGAATTGGTTGTTGAGAGAGGATTAGAGGTAATTCCTGATTATCTTAGAAAGCAAATCAAAGGGATTGCGGATAGTATTGCACAGTTCTGTAAGATTTGTAGCTAGTAGCTCCTAACACTTGAAACTATTCCTTAATCACCGGGTACAGGCACTCTAGTTTTACCTCAGAACCAGGAAGAATTGTCACATTTTCCTCAGAAACCGGCATTTTAGGCCTCTGAAAACGCGAATTGGCGATTCCAAGTTCTAGGAAGAACTGTCACAAAATCCACATCGGCTAAAATCAGGATTTTGCTAGCCCACTATAGATCACATTCAGATCTTATCCCCCAACCCAACACAAAACCTCCCTGCATTGCAAGGAGGTTTGTCTTTGGGCCCAGTAGGACTTGAACCTACGACCCACGGATTATGAGTCCGATGCTCTAACCAACTGAGCTATAGGCCCTAAAAGCTGTATGTAATCTAAAGGATTTTTGAAAGAATGTAAAGAATCTTTTCGTTGGTATAGATTAGTCTTCCTAAATATGCTGAAAGCAATGCTTTTCCTTGGAAAAGGGTAGTACCCATGATACCATTATCGTACTTGGGAGAAGGAGACAATGAGCAGGAAATATAGAGTTGGATTGTGCTTGTTCATACTTATACTGTCTTCTTATAGTGCCTTTGCCTCCTGGAGCTTTGCCTATGACAGTTGGGAGGGACACCCAAGAATAGGATCTTCCTTGGTCCCCACCGGCATCAGATCGGGTGTTACCTCTGATCTCAAGCCAATCTTCTCTGGTTGGGAAACAGACCTTCTCCTGTTGGCCAAAGCAGGCTTTCATGAAAGAGTGCTCTGGCAGCACCCCGTCAGTGGAGTACTTCTTCCTTCCTCTCCTCTTGTCTTTGATCTTCTTCAGTTCGATTGGACCATAGGAATCAAACAGAGTCTTGCATATGACCAGCATCTCTTTCTTGGCTACCGTGGTTCCTATGAACAAACCTTTGACTCCATGATAGAAGGCGATGTATTGGACAGTGGAACAGTCCTGGGCATTAACCCTTGGTTCTCTTCCTATGGAGGAAATACACACTACGGAAAACTCTCAGGAATCGGGACAAGTCTTTTACTCAGCTATGCGTATAACAAGCAAGAAGAACTTGTCGAAGGTTTTTCTTTTAACTTTTCCCTCCAACTTGGGCCTAAACTCCTGAACACCAATGCCTCCTGTGCATCTCTTTCCACGGAAGGAACAGGTTCTTTCTTGCTCTATCAAGAACTCGATGAAAAGAAGCACAACCTCTACTCCATCTTGATTCGTGACAGCCTTCAATTTGTCTATACGTTGGGCAGCCATGTGCCTGTCTCTATCATTCAAGAGACCTCCTTGGGAAGCTTGGTCAGAGGTTACGGAACTGGCCAGTACCCCTTGGATGGAGCGCTGGTAAACCGATTCTCCCTCTGTTTCAACGGACCAGAACCCTTTGCCAAAGGCTTCTATCCCCGTCTTATCCTTTTCTTCGACCTTGGATATGGCTTTGGCCAGTTGGCTAATACCTCTGCTTCGTCCACGGCCTTTCTTGCCAGTGCCGGAGTATCGGTTACCTACTCACTTCTTTCCTACATGGATATTGGCTACCAAATGGCATACCTTATAGAAGGGTCCAACCCCATGCAACCAGGAAAGACCATGATAGGTGAGTTGGTTGCACACATCCGTTTCTAGCCATGATGAATATCGTGTTTCTCTATCTAATATGTATTTGATATGCAACAATAAAGTAATCAAATATTGAAAGGGAGCATATCATGAGTGCAAACCATGTGGTAATCATCGGGGCAGGTATAGCAGGACTTTCTGCAGCCTCCTTTCTCGCTCGAAGTGGCTATAATGTAACCGTGCTGGAGCGTCATGCCCTGCCAGGTGGTCTCTGTACCTCCTGGAAACGAGGTCAGTACACCATCGACTATTGTGTACACTGGCTCATGGGAACCAAGGAAGGTTCTGAGTTCAACCAACTCTGGAAGGACCTAGGGGCTTTCACCAATGACGACGGCTCGACTGTCCCGATTGTCAACTTTGACCAGTTTTCTACGATGGGACTCTCCAAGGGAGATTCCATTACCCTCTACAGCGACCTTGAGGCCTTGGAGAAGGAGTTGCTTCGCTATGGTGATGAGGACCGAAAGGAAGTGCATGCATTTATAGCCAGTTTGAAAAAATTGGGTACCAGATTTTCTGATGAAAAACCGAACATTCTTGGTTCCATCTCCCAATTTCTCACCCTGTTCAAGCACCTCCAACCAATGAAGGAGTACTCAAAGCGATTCAAGAGCCAGATACTGCAAGAGCTCTTCTCTACTGAGATCCCTGAAGATTGGTCCCTGATAGCACTCACATTGGGGCTTTCCCAGCAACCGTACCAATGCGCCGGTTATCCAGTTGGAGGTTCCCTGAACCTAGCCAAGAATATGGAACGGGAAGCAAAGCGTCTTGGTGCAACCTTCAAGTACAACAGCTTGGTAGAAAGTATACTTGTTGAGGATGGAGTTGCCAAAGGTGTGAAACTTGCCAGTGGGGAAGTATTTGACTCCGATTATGTGATCAGCGCAGCGGATGGCCATACCACGCTCTTTGGTATGCTTGAAGGGAAGTACCTCTCCAAGCCCTACCAGAAAGCCTATGAAAGCTATCCTCTCTTCCCCTCCAGTATAATGGTAGCCTTGGGCATTAAAGGTGATTACTCCGGGTTCCCCCACACCAGCTCCCCCTATTTCAAGGAACCCATTACCTTGCCAGATGGAAGCAGCCACAATCGATTCAATCTCAATATCTATCACTACGACCCAACCCTAGCACCGAAGGGGAAGACACTCATCACCGTCATGTTCAACACTTGGGAAGGTGAGCTGTGGCAGCAGCTCGCAACAGAGAATCCAGCGCAGTACGAAGAGGAGAAGAGCAAGCTCACCGAAGAGGTGATTGCTCGACTTGAAAAGATTATTGGGCCGTTGGAAGACAAGGTTGAAATGGTTGACGTCTCAACACCTCACTCGGTCATTCGCTACACAGGGAACTGGCAGGGTAGCTTTGAAGGCTTTGCTCCCACGAAAGCTACACTTTCCAAGAGTCTCCCCAAGACACTACCTGGGTTGAAGCATTTTGCCATGATCGGGCAATGGACCACCCCCGGTGGTGGCCTTCCTACTGCCGCGAAGGATGGACTGGATATAGCAAAGCGACTTTGCAAGGAGCATGGGAAGCCCTTTACGAGAAAACTCTCGTAGAGACAACAAACGGCGTCCTGTTTCAGGGCGCCGTTCTATCTTTATTGTGCGCCGAGCATGGTGCTTATCTAGGAGGTGAAAGTTCTCTGTGGGGGTTGCAGTGCCTACCACTAGCTGAAGGCAAGGGTGTTCATCGCGAGGTGGAATCTGAAGGAAGCCGGAGGCAAAATCCCGAGCCAAGGAACACGAACTGAATATGAGGCTGTTTCAGGTGGCTGAGTTTGCAATACAGAACGAAGTCCAACACTGTACGGAGCCTGAGGCGGTAAATTCAGTGGCTACATGGGAGGAAAGATAAGCATCTTACCTCGGGAGGTCTCTACAGCGTACGAGGCTGCAATATCGCTTATGACGACGTAGTAACAACGAATGTAGAGAAGTCAGCAGAGGTCACAGTACCATCGCTTGTACTAGTGGAGAGATGGGAAGGACTGAACCGGAATGGAGGACCGGAAAATGGAAGTACCCAAACAGAACGTAAAAGACAGCCAACTTCAACTCGAAGGACTGTTTTCTGAGGATAGCCCGGAAGGCGAAGGTAGGAAAACAGCGTCTGTGTCTGTGAGGAAGAACCCAGAGGAAGGAAATCAACCAACGATCACTAGTGAAGAAGAGAGTCTCCTGACAAAGACACTGGACCACATTGTCAGTCTCCAGAATATGCGGACAGCATTCATGAAGGTTGCGGGCAAGAAAGGAGCAGGCGGGGTAGATGGGATGAAGACTGAGGAACTCACTCAGTACCTCCAGAACAACTACAGCATGGTACGCCAGAGTCTATTGGAAGGGACGTACAAGCCACAGCCGGTACGGAGGGTGGAAATACCTAAAGATAACGGCAAGACAAGGGACCTTGGAATTCCGACTGTCATAGACAGGGGAATCCAGATGGCAATCGTGCAGGTACTCACAAGGATCTATGAACCGAAATTCAGTGAATCGAGTTTTGGTTTCAGACCCGGAAGGAGTGCACACGATGCATTGGAAAAGTGTATCGAGCATGCCCGTGAAGGATACGTATGGGTGGTGGATATGGACTTGGAGAAATTCTTTGACACCGTTCCCCAGAGCAGATTACTGCAACTGGTGAGCGAGACGATTAAGGATGGACGAGTCATATCTCTGCTGTACAAATACCTGAAAGCCGGAGTCATGGTCGATGGCATCAGACAGGAAACGACCATCGGAGTACCTCAGGGTGGACCGTTGTCACCACTGTTGAGCAACATCATGCTGAACGAAAGTGACAGGGAACTTGAAAAGCGAGGTCATCGTTTCGTTCGGTATGCGGATGATATGATGATACTGTGTAAGAGTGAAAGGGCCGCCTTAAGGGTGATGGAGAGTACCACGAAATTTCTTGAGAAGAAACTGAAGCTGAAAGTGAACAGGGAAAAGACCGTCGTTCGTAGAATTACCAACGACATAAAATTCCTTGGCTACGGATTCTACAGTAGTGGAGAGGTGAAACTGAAAGTCCATCCTCAAAGCTGGAAGAAACTGAGAACGAAACTGAAAGAGATTCTGAACAAGAACAACGGGTGGTCGTACGAATTCAGGAAGATGCGACTTGCATACCTTGTGAGAGGATGGGTGAACTATTTCCGACTGGCAAACGCTAAGCAGAGACTGTTACAGCTTGATGAATGGATTAGACACAAGATTCGGGCAGTGATTCTCAAAGCGAATTGGAGAGTACGGTCAAGATACCGGCTTTTCAGACAACAGGGCGTAAAACATGAGGAAGCACTCAGTGTAGCCGATGCGAGGCAAGGAACCTGGGCCCTGTCTGGATATTGGAAAGTGTCACGGTGGTTAAGTGTGGATGTGCTACGAGCACACGGATATCTCTTTTTCAGTGATATGTATGGGAAATTACACCGAGTGATGTAAGTAATTTCGGAACCGCCCGGTACGGAACCGTATGCCGGGTGGTGTGGAAGGACGGAAGCTAGGGGGTGTTCCCTAGCTCCTCCTATCCGATTTCTATTCAGCCTACCTGTATGGATTGTCCTCGCTCTTCTTCAACACATTGCTCTCTGAAAAGCCCAATGCTGAGAGTGCCTGCATCGTCCTCTGTAACTGATAGGCAGGGATCCACCGGACCGTCAGTCGTACTGCCTTGCTCTCGGGGAGTTGCTCAGCATAGGGTTTCAGTCCTGCATTGAGTATGCGGTCATACTGTGCATAGGCAGTGAGCAGGGAAGAGTAGGCACCAACCTGGATCTGGTACCACCCGGTATCACCAGCCCTCTTGTACTTTGACTCTGGTATCTCAGGCTCGAAGATAAGGGTTAAATTAACATTGGCAATGCCAGCATCGAGCATATCGATCTGCTCTGCTGAGGATGGGGTCAGGTCGATGATTCTTCCATCAACATACGGCCCCCTGTCATTGATCCTTACATCGACGCTCCGCCCGTTGTCCTTGTTGGTCACCCTGACGATGGTACCGAACTTCAGGCTCTTGTGGGCAGCCGAAAGACTGGTGGGGTCGAATACTTCCCCATTGGCTGTAAGGCTCTCGCTCTTATCACTGGTGTACCAAGAAGCTATTCCATTTTCTATTACCGTACCTGGTTCTGCTTTTACCTCTTCTTCCGCGAAAAGGAAACCTATACAGAGAACTAGTACCATTAGCAAAGCCATCAATCGTTTCATACTCAAGAGTATACGCTCTCGCTCTTTGTTTTGGCAACCAGCAGTTGAACTCATGGCTGTCTTTCCACTATAATCGTCTGTTATGAGCGAAAAGAACGTATCTACACATTGGGCGGATATATACGCCGACAAGATTATTCGTGAGAAAGGGGAAAAGGAGCACTATACCTGTGCTTCCGGCATTACCCCTTCTGGCACAGTCCATATAGGAAACTTCCGGGAGATTATCTCAGTGGACCTGGTAGTGAAAGCCCTTCGCGAGAAAGGCAAAAACGTCCGGTTCATCTACAGCTGGGATGACTACGACGTATTCAGGAAGGTTCCCAAGAACATGCCTGAGCCAGAGATGCTCTCCACCTACCTCCGTAAGCCCATTACCCTTGTTCCCGATACCCTTGGCAGGGCAGAGAACTATGCACGTGGCAATGAAAAGGATGTGGAGTCCATTCTTCCCACTGTCGGGGTGGAACCTGAGTACATCTACCAGGCAAAGCGCTACCGCGCAAGCGAGTATGCCGAGGGCATGCGCCTTGCCCTTGAGAAACGTGATGAAATCCGCACCATCCTGGATGAGTTCAGAACTGAACCGTTGGAGAAGGATTGGTGGCCTATTTCAGTCTTCTCCAACTTCACCGACAAGGATACCACCACTGTGCTCGATTGGGACGGTGAGTGGAACATCACCTACCGGGACGATGAGACAGGCCGGACGGAGACCGTCGACCTCAGGACTACCAGCTGTGTAAAACTGCCATGGCGTCTTGACTGGCCGATGCGTTGGGCACATGAGCAGGTGGATTTTGAACCTGCCGGTAAGGACCACCACAGTGAAGGTGGTTCCTTCGACACCTCCCGCAAGATGGTACAGGTATTTGGTGGGGAGGCTCCTGTCTCCTTCCAGTACGACTTTATCAGCATCAAGGGACGAGGTGGAAAGATCTCTTCCTCCAGTGGGGAGGTCGTCTCACTCTATGATGTCTTGGAAGTCTATACCCCTGAGGTGACCCGTTACATGTTCGCCGGGACCCGGCCGAACACTGAGTTTGCAATCTCCTTCGACCTCGATGTATTGAAGATCTACGAGGACTACGATACCTGCGAGCGAATCTATTTCGGTCTGCAGGAAGTGAATGAGAAACGCAAGGGAAAAGAGAAGCGGATCTATGAACTCAGCCAGGTGAAGGGTATTCCCTCCGAGCCCAGCTACCAGATTCCCTTCCGCCACCTCTGTAATCTCTTGCAGCTTCATGAAGGGGATATTGAGAGGGCTATCTCAACCTTGGACGATATGACCGACAGCCAAAGGGACAGATTCAGGATTCGCTGTGCATGCGCCTGGAACTGGATCACCACTTTTGCCCCGGAGGACTTCAAGTACCGCTTGTCCAATGAGAGAGACCCCTTGGTTGAACTTACTGACCAGGAACTTGCTGCTGTGCATGCCCTACGAGAGGTCGTCAATGTCATGGACCAGATCGAGGACAAGGAGTACACCACTCGCCTTTATGACTCAGCAAAGGACAATGGACTGGACACCGGAGCCTTCTTTAAGCTGATCTACCGCATCATGATCGGGAAGGATAAGGGACCAAAACTTGGACCATTCCTCCAGACCTGCGGCAAAGAGAAAGTGCTCTCAATCCTTGGGCGATACTAAACTACTTGTATTTATTGTTGGCAGGGAGCTTTCTAAGCTCCCTGTTGCCGTTATAAGACCAGAGAGAAAAAGGAGTTCTATATGAACGTTTTGATGATCAACACCAGTCCCCACGAGAAAGGTTGCACCAACCGCGCACTGCAAGAGGTGGCATCTGTATTGAAACAGTGGAATATTGCCAGTGAGATTCTTTGGATTGGAAAGGATGCCCTGCATGGGTGTACCGCTTGTGGGTACTGCAACGAGCATGGTTCATGCGTCTTTACCGATGATTTGGTCAATGAAGCTGCAAAGAAAGCTGCCAAGGCTGACGCCCTCGTACTGGGATCGGCCGTACACTACGCATCTGCAGCAGGGGCTGGTAGTGCCTTCCTCGATAGGATGTTCCGTGTTGTATCCAAGCAGATGGCGCTCAAGCCGGGAGCAGCAGTAGTCTCCTGCAGGCGGGGTGGTGCAAGCGCCACCTTCGATCAATTGAACAAGTACTTCACCATCAGCCAGATGCCGGTGGTTTCCTCTACCTATTGGAACAGCGTTCACGGCAACAGTGTCCAGGAAGTGGAGCAGGACCTGGAAGGACTGCAGGTCATGCGTTATCTGGGGGCAAACCTTGCTTGGTTGCTCTCCTGCATTGAGGCAGGTGAAGACACCGTCAAGAAGCCTGTTCCAGAAAAACGCATAGCCACCAATTTTATTCGCTAGCGGAGAATTCTGTCCAGGATGATGGAGTTGTTTCTCCACTTGTCCTGGGCTTTGACCCTAAGGTCGAGACGGAGTTTCTTGCCGGGGAAGATGTCGCGGATCTCAGGCTCTGCGCCCTTGCGGATTTTTGCGATGCCCGCTCCTCTTTTCCCTACCACAATGCCCTTCTGTGTATCGCGTTCGACCACGATGAACGCCCGCACCCAAACCGTATTGTTTTCCTCACTGTATTCAATGTCGGCTATCTCGACATAGATTGCGTGGGGAATTTCCTCTGTCACCAAGTTGATCGCCTTCTCACGGATGATCTCGCTGATACGGAATTCAAGGTTCTGGTCGGTATATGCATCGGCTGGGTAGAGCAGTTCCCCCTCTGGTGCATGCTTGAACAGCTCGATGAGGATCTCATCGACTCCTTCATCGAGTTTTGCCGAGGCTCCCAGTACTGTTTTTCCTGGCAACATCTCTTCAAGGAAGGACTGGGCTTCTGCTGATTCCTCTTCCTTGAGGATGTCACTCTTGTTGATGACACAGATAACCGGGGTTTTCAGTTTTGCAATATGACTGGCGAGGGCTTTTTCCTCTTCTCCTGCACTGCGCTTGGCATCGAGGATATAGAGTACAGCATCATTTTCCTCGAGGGACTTCAAAGCAGTTTCTTGCAGACGCTTGTTCAACGTTTTTTCACTAAGGTGGAAACCAGGTGTATCGGTGAAGATCAGTTGGCCCCTCTCGTCGGTATAGATACCCCTGATTGCATTCCTGGTAGTCTGCGGGGTACTGGCGGTAATGGAGACCTTCATCTCACAAATTGTATTGAGCAGGGTGCTCTTTCCAGCTGATGGTCTGCCGATAATGGCAACCGTAGCACATTTCATACACTGTTCTCCTCATTAATGGCCTCAGTATACTGTTTCATATCCTTTCTGCCTACATCCCCTCTTTCTTACCTGCTATGCCTTTGCAAGAATGAGAGTATGTGTGTATACTTGCCTTGATGTTCTACATCAAAAATAGTTTGAGTGAGGGGCACATGCCACAAGAAGAAGAAAAAAAGCCTGCAACGCAGGATCCACAGATACAGGAAAAACTCCTAAGAACCCGTTCCATCCTTCTCTCAGGAGAGATTGACAAGGAGAGTGCGGAATCGGTTATCAAGCAGATGCTCATCCTTGAAGGCGAGAGCGATGAACCGATCAAGATTTTCATCAACAGCCCCGGTGGGGATGTTGATGCTGGCTATGCCATCTTTGACATGGCTCGCTTCATAACGGCTCCGGTAACCATGGTCGGTATGGGCTTGGTGGCAAGTGCTGCTGCCTTGGTCCTTTTGGCTGTTCCCAAGGAGCAACGCATTGCGCTCCCCAATTCCACCTACCTCATCCACCAGCCGATGAGCGGCATGAAAGGGGTTGCAACTGATATTGAGATTCACGCCCAGCATCTTGAAAAGCTGCGCGAGAAACTTGATAAGCTGATTGCACAGGAGACAGGGAAGAGTCTTGAGGAAGTGCGCAGCGATACCGAACGGGATCATTGGCTTAGTGCGGATGAAGCACAGAGCTATGGTCTAGTCAGCAGAATTGTGAAACAACGGAGTGAATTGTAACTACTCATGCCCAAGACAAGATTCCTCAGTGAAAAAGAAAAGACACTGGGAAGAAAGCATATGTATCGCCAGGAGCTGTATAACGGTGTTGCCTACAGCCTCCTCGGCGATACAATTGTTTATTTGCTCGCAATTTATTTTGGCGCCAGTAACATCGCCCTTGGCTATATAGCTTCCGCAAGTTATATTGCTGGAGTTGTGCTTCCCTTTGTCCCCCAGGTCTTCAAGGGACGCAATCAGGTAAAGGTACAATCCCTTGTATGGATTCTACGTGGGCTTGTTTCCCTCGGGTATCTGGGGCTTTTCTTCCTCAGCGGGGACTGGGCAGTGATCCTCCTGCTCTCGGTCTACACCCTGTTCAATGTGTTCAGGATGATCGGTATTGCCCTCATTGACTCAACGCTTAAAAGTATCAGCAGCATTGCCAACCGAGGAAAGGTTGTTGCCAATGTGAATGCAGCCTACCAGAGTTCATCTCTGGTTGTTCGGTGTATCTCGGCCTTGGTATTGGGTATAGAGCGGTTCAGTGGATTGGTTGGTCTGGTGACCATGCAGATTCTTGGTGTGTTGGTGAACTTCATGGCGAGCCACGAGATGGCACGCATCCCCAGCCGCAGTACGGTTGATTACAAGAAAGGAAGAGGCGTATTTGTTCTTCTTAAGGAAGCTATGAAGCAGGCTGCCTTCAGCAGGAGGCTTTACCTGAGATGGCTCTCTACCGCTGTGGCTGTTGTCTTTGCCCTTACCACCCCATTCCTGCGTGTTGAACTTGGGCTATCCAACTCGCTTGTGCTTGTCTATTCGGTAGTGCTGGGTGTATCGGTCATGGCCGCTAGTTTCATCAGCAAACAGTTCTCAGACCGTTTGGGCAGCCGACCTTTGGTACTCTTCTCCACAATATTCTCCCTCTTCTTTTTCATGGCCTGGGCCTTGATTACCCCAGAGGCAAACCCCATATGGTTTTTTGTCCTTGGATTTTTCACCAACTTCTTCATTGCCCTGATCAGCATGCTTGTCTACCGCTTGATAACCCAGGTTATGCCTGATGAGGATACCGTTGCATTCAACTCGATGGTTAATTTTTTCGTTGCCATTGTAGCTTTCTTTGTCGGCTTGATCAGCGGTCTGCTTGGCGATCTGGGGCATGTCTCCAGGGATTTGTTTATTTTCAATGAAATTGCTGCCGGTAATGGATACACACTGGTGTTCCTTTTTGCAATCCTGCTCACTGCTGTTGAAATTCTGGTTGCCTCCCGACTGCAGGAGTATGGCTCCTACAGTTCACAACAAGCAGCACAGGTGATTTTCAGCATGCATGGACTCAGGGCAGTCTCCATGATAGAGAAACTTGAAAGAACGCGTGACCCTGCCAAGCGTAGATTTCTGATGCTCTCCCTCGGGGGGAATCTGAACAATCTTGCTACCAGCGAGCTTCGTATGATCCTCCGTAGCCCATTTTCCCCTGACAAGCGGGATGCGGTGAGGGCTCTTGGTGACCGCCCGAGAAAAGCACTGCTCGATGACCTGATTATTGTTGCGCAAGACGATGATTCCTACGTTCAGCTTGATGCCATAGCCTCCCTAGGTGCGTACAGAAAAGAAGAGAAGGCAAAGAATGCCTTGGTCAATCTTATGCTCCATGGTAGGTGGTCATCGGTTCGTTCGATGGCCAGCAAATCCCTTGCCCATATAACTGAGGGAACTGAGTATCTCCCCTTGGTCAATGAACTGAGCCATTCAGCGAAGCACATTGATGAGATAATAGACTATCTCATTGCCAAGCGATTCATGGATAAGGAAGGGAGTTTCTACCAGGAGTTCTTCATCTCGGTGGAGCAGGGACGAAGTGCCACGTTCCGCCAAACCCGCTATGCGGTCATTGCCACCTTCCTGAAGTTCGGCTCTCCCCGGCTTTCCCATCTGTATGAGCAGATGAATATGGGGTATCCGAAGGACTTCCTCTCCCCATTCCTCTCAGAGGCAAGGGACTTGGATCAGATCGACCAAGCGTATAAGACTTTGCTCTCCTATTTTGAAAAGAAGGAATGGGAGCCGCTCAGGTCTTTCTGCATGGATATCCTGGAGAGTAGTGATGTCTCATTCGATCCTTGCTTTGAGAATCTCAAGCAAGGGTTGCTGAAGGCCAAGGAGATGGACATCGAAACCTTTGATGAACAGGATGCAATCGCCATGCTCTATTTTAGTTATTCATTGGGTAAGAACGCACAGAACTGAAGCAGTAGTGGAACATCATGCTCTTAAGGGGCATGATGATGATCTTATTGTTTGCAATCTCCCTGTTCCTGTTTTCTGGATGCGATGCAACCATCTCCCCAGATGAGAAGACCTTCTCTGTGCTTTCCTACAATGTGCAGAACCTCTTTGATGCAAAACTTGAGGGAAACGAATACGAAGAGTACCAAGACCCGGATAGCTGGGATCAAGGGTCCTATCGTCTTCGGCTCAAGACGCTTGCAAATGTACTGCTGGATCGTTCCCTTGCACTACCTGATGTCATTGTATTGCAGGAAGTGGAAGGGCACACTGTTGTACATGATCTCTTGTACCACCATCTTTCCCGCAAGGGATATCGTTGGTATGCCGTGAGCAAAGGAGAGGGTAGCCCTATCGCTGTGGCAATTATCAGTAGGCATCCTGTTTCGGATTCTGTGGTGCACGCAGCTCCAGGCTGCAGGCCTTTTTTGGAAGCGAGTATCGAGACCGGCAGGGGTGATGTAGTGGTCTTCGCCTTACATGCCAAGAGCAGGATTGGAGGCGATGAGGAGACCGAGGAGCGACGGATTGCTCTCTCTGGAGCTCTTTCAATGGCTGTGAAGGGCCATGAAGGGACGCTGACCTTGCTTTGCGGGGACTTCAATGAGAATCCTGATGCTGTATGGGATGCTGGAGGAAGGCAGACTGCCTTGGTGGATATTTCGTATCCACTGAGTAACCAATTCATACAGGATGGCTCCCTTGCTGTTACCGGTGCAAGGGACAAGGTGGGCCCCTCACAATGGTATAGTCCATATCTGGATTCTCAGTACGAGTTCCTCTCTCCTCCAGGTAGTTATTGCTGGACGGGGCAGTGGCATCGCTATGACCAGATTCTTGGCAATGGTTATCTCTTTGATGGATTGGGTTGGGAGTATGACGCGTTCTCCATCTGTGCTCTTCCTTCCCTGCTGAAGAGTGATGGCACCCCGCATGGGTGGGATTTCAAGATAAAAAATGGGGTCAGCGACCACCTTCCGGTTTTGCTGACCCTCACTCGTCGTTAGAAGCCTCAACTGTTCTTGGGGAACTTTAACTCATAGAAGATCTGCTCCAGCTCCAGGGCAATGTTGATGTTATGCACCACCGGGGAACGTCCATCTTCCTGTTTCTGCGCCTTGAGCGTGATAGGGCTGAAGTTCAGAATACCCATAACCCCAGCTGCAAGCAGCCGCTCATAGCTATCCTGTGCAGCCTGTTCAGGAACGGTGATAATACCTGCGGTAACCTCGAGTGCCTCGACAACTTCATCAATCCTGCTGATCGGGTAGATGGGTACGGGATGCGATGCATCACTGTATACCAAGGGATCGCTATCGAAACCCGCCACTATCCTGATGCCATCAGGTTCAAAGCCATTGTAGTGCATTAAGGCCTTCCCGATTCTTCCGCAACCTACGATGATGCAGTTCTGGCTGTCTCCTTTTCCGAGGATCTCACCCAAACCTTTGAGTAGCTCGTGAATTTCATACCCGCCGCGTTTCTGGCCATGTATGCCCAGCTGGGAGAAATCCTTACGAACAATGGCGGCAGAAACGCCTGCTGCATCGGCAAGGTTGTGGGCAAACACTTTCTCAAGTCCGATAGTCTTGAGACGATTAAGCGAGCGATAGTATCGAGTGATTCGTATCAGCTGGTCATTGTTCATAGTGAAATCTCCTATTTATGTGAAATAATGTACATTAACTCGATAAATTGGTCAATATAATTCGATTAAAATCCTTTACTCCCTTGTAAAAAAGAATTTATAGAGAAATAGATATGTACAAACTCTCTGGAAAAGTGTTAGGATACCCCAAAACATAAATTGGGTACTGGAGGTTACATGTCGGACATTAACGAAGTCACGTTCTCACCCGAATTGGTAGCATTCATCAAGGAATGGAAAACCAAGCAGGGTAATCTCATTATGGTGCTCCACAAGGTTCAGCAAGAGCATGGCTACATCTCCCGCGAAGCGGCTGATAAGGTAGCAGGATTGCTTGATGTACCTTTGGCAACCATCTGGGGTGTCGTAACATTCTACCACTTCTTCAAGCTGACCAAGCCTGGCAAGCACAATATTCAGGTGTGCATGGGTACGGCCTGCTATCTCAAGGGTGGTCAGGCGATCATTGACGAGTTGGATAAGCAACTGCATTTGCCGGTAGGAGCAGTAACAGAAGATGGAAACTTCTCCTTGGAGGCAGTACGTTGTGTCGGTTGCTGCGGGCTTGCCCCGGTCATGACCGTTGGTGGAGAGGTTTTCGGTAAGGTCACCAAGGACCAAGTTGCCGGAATCATCGCGAAGTTCAGATAAAGGAGAGAGGTATCTCTCTATGCATATCTGCATCGATGACTATCTGTTGGATATCGTACAGAACTCGTTTGAAGCAGGCAGTTCCCTGGTGGAACTCACCTTCGCTGAGACGGGGACCACACTTTTCTGTGAGATACGAGACAACGGAAAGGGAATGAATGCAGAGATCCAGAGGCGTGTGCTGGACCCGTTCTATTCAGATGGGGAGAAGCACAAGAAGCGAAAGGTCGGGCTGGGCTTACCGTTTCTCTCTCAGGCATGTGATGCCTGCGATGGGACCTTTGCCCTACAATCGGAAGAGGGGATTGGAACCACGGTTTCCTTCTCATTCCGCCTGGACCACATAGATGCCCCTCCTATGGGGGATGTGGCTTCCGTTTTCCTGGTACTACTCAACCATCCTCTCTGTCGGGAGCTGGTGATTGAGCGGAGTTTGGAAACAGGGAAGGGTGGAGACCGGTATACGCTTCGAAAAAGCGAGCTTGAAGCGGTCCTTGGACCAGTTGAGACCAGTGGAACATTGGCACTGCTCAGGCAGTACCTTTCCTCTCAGGAGGAAGAGCTGGAACAGTACCGCGAAGAGAATTTGCTGGATATGCACAGAAGAAATACGTCACCTTCCAGACAACAGGAGATGTGAACATGGCTAAAATGACACTTGAAGAGCTGAGAAAGCTCCGTGAAAAGAAGCAGAATGAGATCCAGAAGCGCGATATAGAGGGCAAGGATGCCCGTATTATCGTTGGCATGGGGACCTGTGGTATTGCAGCCGGTGCGAAACCGGTACTTGATACCTTTCTTGAAGTCCTCGACGAGAAGAAAATTGACAATGTCTCGGTCACCCAGACCGGATGCATGGGACTGTGCTATGTGGAGCCGACCATCGAGGTCATCGTTCCCGGTATGCCCGATGTCATCTACGGAAAGGTGGATGTAGAGACGGCACGCAAGATAGTTGAGCAGCATATTATCGGGAAGCAGCTGGTAACCGACCATATGTTCGATCGTCCTGCAGCTGACATCATCAAGAAGGATGGGGGTAAATAATGGCGTTCAGAAACTACATTTTGGTCTGTGGAGGAACAGCGTGTGAATCGAGCCGCGCGGACCAGATTTACCAGAACCTCTTAGAGGAGTGCAAGGCTCAGGGAGTTGCTGACGAGGTACAGATTGTAAAGACTGGATGTTTCGGTTTTTGTGAGCAGGGACCGATTGTAAAGATCCTGCCAGAAGACTCCTTCTACGTGAAAGTAGAACCCGAAGATGCAAAAGAGCTTATCAGTGAACACATCATCAAGGGCCGTGAAGTCTCCCGGCTGTTGTATGACAAAGAAGCAAGCCGAAAGAATGCAAAGGTAGAGGATA
Source organism: uncultured Sphaerochaeta sp. (assembly GCF_963666015.1). Classification (NCBI taxonomy): domain Bacteria; kingdom Pseudomonadati; phylum Spirochaetota; class Spirochaetia; order Spirochaetales; family Sphaerochaetaceae; genus Sphaerochaeta; species uncultured Sphaerochaeta sp. Next base: position 2,836,761 of record NZ_OY762555.1, read on the forward strand.
TCAAATTCTACCAGAAGCAGTTCAGGATTGTACTTCGTAACTGTGGATTCATTGATCCAGAAAATATTGACGAATATATCGCCCGTGAAGGGTATCAGGGCTTGGAGAAGGCTCTCTTTGAGATGACCAGTGAGGACATCATCGAGGAACTGAAGACCGCTGGGCTTCGCGGTCGCGGCGGTGCTGGCTTCCCCACATGGATGAAGTGGAACTTCTCACGTCAGGCAGAGAACGATACCAAATATGTTGTCTGTAATGCTGATGAAGGAGATCCGGGTGCCTATATGGACCGCTCAACGCTCGAAGGTGATCCGCACAGCGTACTTGAAGCAATGACCATCTGTGGTAAGGCAATTGGAGCTACCAGAGGATTCATTTACATCCGTGCAGAGTATCCTTTAGCTATCCATCGTCTTGAGATTGCCATGCAGCAGGCTCGTGAATACGGCCTCCTTGGACAGAATATCCTGGGAAGTGGTTTTGATTTTGATATTGAGATCCGCCTCGGAGCCGGTGCATTTGTCTGTGGTGAAGAGACTGCACTCTTGCAGTCCATCGAAGGCAAGCGCGGTATGCCGCAACCTCGTCCTCCATTCCCTGCTGTAAAGGGTCTGTGGGGTAAGCCGACAGTCATCAACAACGTTGAGACCTGGGCAAATATTCCCGTCATCATCACCAAGGGTGGTAACTGGTTCAGCAAGATCGGTACTCCTGACAGCAGGGGAACCAAGGTATTTGCTCTTACCGGTAAGATTCGTAACTCCGGTCTGGTAGAGGTCCCGATGGGTACTACCCTCCGTGAGATCGTATACGACATCGGTGGCGGAATTGCCAATGACAAGAAGTTCAAGGCTGTTCAGACCGGTGGCCCTTCCGGTGGTGTTATCACCGATGCTGATCTGGATACCCCAATCGATTTTGGTTCCTTGGTCAGGATTGGTTCCATGATGGGAAGTGGTGGTATGATTGTCATGGATGAGGATGACTGTATTGTTGACGTTGCGAAGTTCTACCTGAACTTCACTGTTGATGAATCCTGTGGAAAATGCGCCCCTTGTAGAATTGGTGGCCGGTCACTGACCAATATCCTGGAGAAAATCACTTCTGGAAATGGTACACTTCAGGACCTGGATACACTGGAGACTATCGGGGAAGCAATGAGAAAAGGCTCCTTGTGTGCTTTGGGACAGACTGCTCCCAATCCGGTCCTATCATCGATTAAGCATTTCAAGGACGAGTACATGGCACACATTGTGGACAAGAGCTGTCCCAGTGGTACCTGTAAGAAATTGGTCAGGTACTCGATCAATCCCGAGAAATGTATCGGTTGTACGGCTTGTGCACGAAAGTGTCCTGTCGCAGCAATCTCTGGCGAAAGAAAGCAAGTTCACATTATTGACCAGTCCATCTGTATCAAGTGTGGTGTATGTATGGAAACTTGTAAGTTCGGCGCCGTTGAAATCCACTAGGATCAGGTTAGGAGGAATCAATTGAGTATCGTACATGTTAAGATAAACGGCATTCCCGTAGAGGTTGAAGCGGGGACCACAATATTGCTTGCAGCCCGGAAGGCTGGGGTGAATATCCCAACTCTCTGCTACCATGATGACCTCAAGCCATTTGGCTCATGTGGTCTGTGTATCGTGAAGCAGGAAGGCAGTGCCAAGATCCTTAGAGCTTGTGCAGCCCCTGTTGCAGAGAATATGAGCATCATCACCCACGACCAGGAGCTATTTCAGGTACGGAAGACCATCTTGGAGATGATCCTCAGCACCCATCCATCAAGCTGTCTGACCTGTATCCGTAACGGAGAGTGTGAGCTGCAGACCTTGGCGGCTGAGTTCGGTATTCGTGAGCAGCCCTTTGAGGTTCGCTTGAGTGACCGGCCGAAAGATTCATCCTCTGCTTCCATCGTGATTGACCCTGAGAAGTGCATCAAGTGTGGACGCTGTGTCCAGGTCTGTCAGGATCTGCAGGGTGTCTTTGCTCTTGAGTTCATCGGACGAGGTGATGGTACCTATATGGCACCAGCTGCGATGTTGCAACTTGAAGACAGCCCCTGTGTCCGCTGTGGCCAGTGTGCTGCACACTGCCCCGTTGGAGCCATCTATGAGAAGGATGAGATTGCAACCTTCCAGGAAGCAGTCGCAGATCCTGAGAAGCAGGTGGTTGTCCAGATTGCTCCATCAATCCGCGTAGGACTTTCTGAGTCCTTCGGACTTCCTGCCGGCACGGTCACAACCGGGAAGATTTATGCCGCTCTTCGCAGACTTGGCGTTGCAGCAGTGCATGACACCAACTTTGGTGCCGACCTTACCATCATGGAAGAGGGAAGCGAATTGGTGCACCGCCTGACCAAGGGAGGAGCACTTCCCCAGTTCACCTCCTGTTGTCCTGCTTGGGTTGATTATGTCGAGAAATATTATCCGGATCTTTTGGATATGGTTTCCAGTGCAAAGAGCCCAATGCAGATGGTCGGAGCAATTGAGAAGACCTATACCGCTGAGAAGCAGGATATGGATCCAGCGAAGATGTTCACCGTTGCAATCATGCCGTGTACTGCCAAGAAGTATGAGGCATACCGCGATGAGAGCATGCGCTCCAGTGGTTACCAGGATGTGGATCTTGTGCTCACCACCCGTGAATTCGCCCGCCTGATCAAGGCAACCGGTATTGATTTCCTCCATCTTGAGGATGAGGAAGCAGACAATCCAGTTGGTGAATACTCTGGAGCTGGTACTATCTTCGGTGCAACCGGTGGAGTCATGGAAGCAGCGGTTCGTACCGCCTACCATGTTGTTACCGGAAAAGAGCTTGAGAATATCGAGGTTGGTGCAGTTCGTGGATTGAGTGAGATCAAGAAAGGAACAGTTGACTTCGATGGAACTCCGGTTCGAGTCGCAGTAGTCCATGGTCTGTCCCATGTTGCTGAAGTACTGGATGAGGTAAGAGCTGCCCGAGCCGAGGGAAAGCAGGCTCCATATGAGTTTATCGAGGTAATGGCTTGCCGTGGTGGTTGTATCGCCGGTGGTGGTCAACCCTATGGTGCAAACGATGAACTTCGCTTGATGCGCAGTGAAGGTCTTTACTCCGATGATAAGCAGAGCAAGGTCAGATGTTCCCACGAGAACGAGTCGATCAAGCAGCTGTACGAGGAGTTCCTGGACAAGCCGCTCAGCAAAAAGTCTCATCATCTATTACATACCACCTATCAGGAGATTCCTGTTTACAAGGCCTGATAGTTGGCCAGTATCCAATTTGCCCGGCCCCCGACAGGCCGGGCATCCTTGTGTTAAATGAGACCCGGATTATCCGGGTCTCATTGTGGTAAGGAGCGCAATGTTGAAAGTTAAGGAATGGCACACAGAATCAGTGAATCATTCATGTCTGAGACAATCGCTAGGTGTTCTTCACTGGGTGAGAGAGTCATTCTAGCTGGAGCATAATCACCAAGGGAACTATTCTCCAGGAAGAGCGGTCTCCCGAACCCATCAACCGAGAAAGAGATGACATTCTTGCTGTTTTTTGCAAGTACGTAGAGCATGGTGTCATTCTCGTTTGAGAGGAGCTGTGCGATTCCTTCCATTACCCCGATATCATTCTGGGAGGAGGTATACACCTCCTTCTGGGTCCATGCATTACTTGCATAGGCAAACCTCCCAATATCGTTATCCGTTGCATAGATGAGCTGCTCATCATTGATGAAGTGCAAGGAACCGATATTATCCAGGTACGGGGTGTCAGCACTCTGGAAATGCTGGTCCTGTGCAAAAAGATCATCCATGGAGTTCTTCCGGCAGAGTTTGAGAAATCCAGTGCCCGTGTCTGCCAGTGCCGCACTCTGTGATCCTTCAGAGATTGCCATGGCGTCAAAGACAGGCGGGTTGGAGAACCACCAAATATACTCATTAGGGTCAGCACTTTCAGGGGTTTGTGCATACAGGTTTGTTTGTACCACATGCGAAGCATCAGGTATCAGGCCATAGAGAATCCCTGTACTCGCCTCCTTGCATAATTGATGCAGGCTAGTGAAGGTTTTGCTTGAACTGCTGTTCTTGAAATAGGTGTTACTTCGCTCAAACTGTTTAGTGAGCGTTGCATTCTTTGAATCATAGAAATAGACGCTCAAGCTCGGAATGCTTGCATCAGCAATGGCAATAAGTTTTGTGATTGGATCGACATAAATGTCAGTTACCTGTACAGCATTGAAGCCATCGGTTGTGGAATAGGTGTTGACCACCTCCAGGGTATCACGGACAATCCTACAGACTTGGATGGTCTGATGTTGGTTGCTGGCCAGCACCAACTTTCCATCAGGCAGGAATGCCACATGGGCATTTTTCCCGACATATAAGCCATCGGTAGTGTCCTCTACCATTCCGACGAGTTTAGGAACCCCCGCGGTTCCCTCGACAGCGGCTTTGAAAGTGATGCTGGCCGACCCAGTACTAGCCAGAAGTGCTCCTTTGGCAATGACATCCAAGCGATGTTGTCCACTCTCAGGAGTGAATGTGCAGGAGAGGGACTTGCTTACTTCCTCTCCGTCCAGGTACCAGCTTACCTCCAGGTCTGTTGCATCTTGAGCAGAGAGTATTGCAGTTGCCGGAACCTGTGACTCCATGACTTCACTGATCCCTTGTATGCTGCACTCAACGGGTACACCTAGGTTGTTTACCAAGGTGATGGTTGCCGGAATATCCGCATACTTATCCAATGTCAGTTCGATAGCACCTTCGGTGGTCTTGTTTCCCACTATCCGGATTACCTCTGCACAACCAGCAACCGACATTGTCCCACTATACAGCTTCGCTCTCAGCAAGTAGGAACCCGCAGGATAGGAACCGTTGAAAACAACAGAGCCGTTTTCCATGTTGTTCGTTGTTGGAGTGAGCGATGTACTGGTTCCCTGCGGGTCAGTAAGCCATACTTCAAGACTGGGACTGTTGATTTTGCTTGCATCCCATCCCAAGTGAATGTCCATCATACCGTTACCACTGAGCGCGTCCAGTTTGATTACTGTCTCCAGGGGATCCTTTGATAGGTTGACTGAAACAGAACCTGTGACAAGGTCGACACCTTGGTCGTTCCTCCCCACGGCAGTAATATCCCAGGTCCCGATCAAGAGCCCGTCGATATCGACGGTGCTGGTGTTGGACATGACACTGAAGGTGGTATCCTGGGGTCCTGTACCTTCCACTACGTAGCGAGACACTTCCAGGGGAGTGTCATTTGGCAACAAGGTTTTCTCAGCTCCAGATTGCTTCTCCATGCTTATATGCAAGGATGAGCGACCTGCGCTCTCTTCTTTGCATCCCCCAAAAGTGAAGCACATGCAGCAACAAAGAAGGGGAATCCAAAGCCATCGTGAACATTGTGATATTTTGTTCATTGTAGCCTCCAACAAAGAAGAGGCAAACGGCAAACATTCGCTTCAAGGCTTTTCTTTTTTTCTTCGAGCAAGTACATTGGGGGCATGCAAGCTTTAATCAAACTCATCCTATTGGCATTGACCTTCTTTCTGGTCTTTATCAATCCCTCCTATATTGGAAAAGGGCTCTATTACTCTTTGTTCCCCCTTTTGTTCTTATTGGTGTGGTTGTTCTATAGAATCACCTACTACGTCTCTGAAAAAGAGGTCCGTAAGGCTACGGATGAGGCCTTTCACTACTCTCTGTTCTGTGCCATGGTTCCTCCACTGGGGGAAGGAGATTTGCTCAGAGGTAGAATGGTTGTAACCAAGGATGCTGTGGTTCTCTATCGTAGGGATGGCAGCAACCCTGTTAAGGAGTCTTATCGCTTGGCTATCGCTGACATAGAGGTATTTTCCATCGGTAAGGTGCTTTCTGTACGGGGTGGAATTACATTCAAGGCAAAGGGACAGAGTGAAGCGAAGTTTGTCGTCTCTCGTGCCCATACAAAAAAAGAGGCTCTCACTGCAGCACTTGGCTGGAGTAGGCCTCATGGGAATATTGAGGTAGGAGAGGAAGCCAGTCAGGCTCCCTCGTTCAAGGATCTCTAGAAACTGAATCCAAATCCAATTCGCATTGGTTCAAGCTGGATATTGAAGCCATTGGTAGTGATAATCCACTGTGCCTGTACTCCTGCTTCGTAGAAAACACGCATCCATTCAGTCAAAGCATAGGAGATGCCTCCCTGGATCTTTCCAGTCACCCCAAACTCATTGCTTCCGCTGGATGGGATGATAAACGTCGGGCCAAGAGAGACAGAGAGTGGGAAGGAAAGAGGTTTATCGTCCCGAAGATTCCACTGAACCTTACCCAATACGCTTATCTCATGATCGCCTCCTACTTTGGCATATTCAAGAGTTCCTCCAAACTTGAAGGCTCCCTCTGTATGTCTGAGGAGGTCAACCTGAATATCGAAGCCTTTGTCCGAACCAGGGAACTGATAGTCAAGGAATGAGACCGAGGAGTTGATCGACCACTGGAATGCTTCCTCATCGAAGGTAATAGCACTCGTAGCCGCTGAAGGTATACTAGGCTTGAGAACAACCTTTTGTGTTTCTTCTTCCGGCAAGGGCAGGGCCACCTGTTCTTCTTTCTTTCTTGGTTCTTCTTCCAGCTCAAGTACAGGAGTGGCTTGCTCCATCAGGCCTTTCTCATCCTGGTCTGTTCCTGCAACACGAGGAGGTGCGAAGGGTACTTGTACCACCGGTCCCCTGGGCCGTGGGAGCTTGAGGATTCCGTTCTTGATCAAGGGGTCTACAGGGAGTGGCATAGGTTCAGTAATCTGTATCACAGATTGCTTAGCTTCCTCTTTCATTACCGGCATACTTGGGATAGGGGTCTCTTGTACGGCCTCCTTGGTGCGTTGCATAAGTTCTGGAGGGATTTCTGTTGCTTGCTTTGGTTCAATGTTTTGTGCAGGAGAAGCTTGTGGGGCCTGTATGGTCTCACGCTTATCTGTTTGTTCACTGGTTGTCGTTTGTTCTGTTCCACTTTGTCCAGCCAAAGGCCTGAACTCCATGTACCAGTAGGTACCTGCAGCCACAGTCAGGACAGCAATGACAATCAATACTACAGACCAAATCTTGTTCACAACAAACTCCTTACAATAAACTATAACAATAAAGATCATAGTTTGTGTACAAGTTTACCATGACTTATAACCATTAATGAGAAGAATTCCTGTTTTTCTTATGAAGAGACCATCTCCTCCTTGTTAGTAGTACCCAATTTGGTGAATATACCCTTTCTTCACTCCGTGCTAGCTTCAGCGTACGGAGGAATACGTGCGTACAAAGATGATTATCATACCAATGCTCATCATATGCAGTCCGCTCTTCGGGGCAGACCCTAGCATTTTCTGTTCTGCGGATAGTGCCCTCATTGATGCATTATGGGAGGAAACGGTACTAGCTCATGTGGAGGTTGGTCTCTTCCTTGATGATCAGTTCGCCCTTCGTCTCCCACTCAGTCTTGCCGCTGAGCGCGAGATCGGAGGCCCAAGGTTGTTGGAAACCGGCCTCTTTCTCGATTATTACCCCCTGGACTGCGGGTTGCATCTTGCCGTTTCCCTTATCCAGATAGGCTTTCTTTTTAATGATTGGTATGACGATGAGGAGGACTCTCTCCGCTTTCTCAATGAAATAGCATTCGGTTGGACTATCACTCCATACAGCAGATTACGCATTGAACCAAGAGTGACCATACGCGACCCAAACGGAGTCTTCAGTTCAGCATACCAGTCACTCTCATTACGGTTTTCCCGCTATCCCATGATTCGGTTTTCCTTGCTTGTGGGGTGGTCTTTTCCCCTGAAGCAAACGAACCAGAAAATGATACAAGAGGAGGAAGGAACATGATAGGAAGAAGAATTGGTACCCAGTTTGTGGTAGTATTGCTCATTGTACAACTCTCTGGTTGCTCAATGGGGCTGCAATCAGTAGAGAAACAGCGGATTTCAGATGACCAGCTTCTGCCAGCAGTCTCTGGTATGATCGAACAACAGAAGGATGTTGTCTGGCCATATCTGGAAGAGGAAGTCAGTCGTGCACTGACAAAGAGCAATCCCTCTGGCAAGCAGATCGTCAGTAATACCCTCTCTGAAGGTCAGGGAAGAGAGTATTTGGAGTTCTGTTATACGGTAGGGGATCCTCATGGAGAGGCTGATGTTGAGAAGGTTGTCTCTTTTGCACACACATTGCTCAGTGAAGAAGAGCAGCAACAGCTGGACCAACAATTGGAGCAGAGACGAAGCCTGCTTCAGGCTAGAGGAGAGAACCTCGCACGAGGTTTGGCTCCCAGTCAGCGTGCTGCATTTTGGAAAGATATGCAGAAGCTGGTGACCAGGACGCTGGTACTCTTTACCGCCGGTGTGGTCTATGCCTGCATCCCTACCACGGTCTTCTGGGGCAAAATCTCAGCGGCAACTGCCATTGCGATTGCTAGTGGTGTAGTCTCAACCACGGTCATGTCCATCTGGAGGTACTACCAATTCGGAGGCACTCCTGATGAAGCCTTCGGTGATTGGCTGAAGACGGTGACCACAGAACCAGAACTCTCCAGTGCCATGACAGCCAGTGTCATTTCTGTGGGAAAAACGTTGAAGCGGGGACCGGTTGTAACTGGAATCATCATCTGTGTATTTGCACTCTATAATGTGGTGGATATGATCAAGCCAATGTTGAAGAGCTATGACTTCACCATCTAAATAGTGTGGATTTGGTTGCCTGCAAGGCCACTTTGTGAAATACTGGGCATTGGAATACTCACAATGAAGGAGAGATCAATGCCCAATACATTTGCAGACGCTATACTGAACAGATTTTTGCGATATGCAGTCATAGATACCATGAGTGATGACAAGAAAGTAGGAGAAAGACACCCCTCCACGGATGGACAATGGGACCTTCTCAGGTTGCTGGAACAGGAGTTGCGCGACCTAGGGATCGAGGACATCCAGGTTGACGAACAGGGAGTGGTAATAGGAAGGCTTCCCTCCAACATCGACCATGATGTCCCTGCAGTGGCTTTCATGGCCCATGTCGATACAGCCGATGATGTGCCGGGCAACGGCGTAAAACCCAGAGTCATCGTCTCATATGATGGAAATGACATACCCTTGAACGAGGAACATACCCTCAAGGTTGAAGACAATCCAGAACTGTTGCGTTACAAGGGTGAGACGGTCATTGTCACCGATGGTAATACACTTTTAGGTAGTGATGACAAGGCCGGCGTGGCTGAGATCATGAGTGCTGCAGAGTATCTGCTCTCCCATCCTGAGATCAAGCATGGGGTGGTAGAATTCATCTTCACCAGTGATGAAGAGACCGGAGCAGGGATGGATACGTTCCCGTACGACAAGATTAGCTGCGACTATTGCTACACCATCGATGGCGGGAAACGGTATGAGATCGAAAGTGAGTGTTTCAATGCCGCAACGGTTCGTGTCCACTTCAGCGGGGTGAGCTACCATTTTGGGGCTGCCAGAGGACGGCTCGTCAATGCACTGACCATGGCTTCCTTTTTTGTAAACGCACTACCTCAGGCAGAGAGCCCGGAGGCTACCGATGAGCGCTATGGATACTATTGCGCACAGAGCATGAGTGGTACGAACACCGAGGTTGACCTCACCCTGTACCTCAGGGATTTTAATCTGGAGATACTCGACCGGAGAATTGATGCGATCAAGCAGCTTGCTGCAGCTACAGAGGCTCTCTATCCAAATGGAACAGTCACGGTTGATGCAAAACACATCTACTACAACATGGCCTTGGTCGCAAAGAACAAGCCCTTTGCCATGGAGAATCTCCTGAAGGCGGGAGAGGAGTTGGGGTTCAATCTTGAGCAAGCTTTGATCAGGGGAGGAACCGATGGTGCCCGCATGGCAAATGAAAGGAATATTCCCTGTCCGAACATCTTTACCGGAGGACATAATCTTCACTCACAGTTTGAGTGGGCCGCTCTTCCTGCAATGGAGGATGCTGCTCACCTGATCCTAAAAATCATAGAGGTCGGAGCTGCAACATGAGGCTCGCACTCTCTCTATTGTTCCTTCTCCTTACGCTCTTGCCCCTCTCCTCGGCGCAACTTGTTTTCAGTCATGATGCAACTGTGCCGCAGGAGGTGGTAGAAGGAGTGCAACGGGCACTTGAAGAAGCTCTTGTAGAGCGGTTGGATGAGGAAGGTGAGCTGAGTGCTGTTCTGGAAATAGATGAGATGGGGGAGTATGCACTCTCCCTTTCCTACGGAGAGAGACAACTCTATTATAGCCTCCTAGGCGAAGCCAGTGGGTATGAGAAGCGTCTTGCCACAGCTCTCAACCATGATGGGCTTTTCCTGTTTTCATCCTTGCCTGATCTGAGCCTGACCTCCTTCTCTGGTCGTGGATTTGGGGCCAAGGTTGAGAATCCTTCCTATACAGAGGGGGATAGGTTCACTGTATTGGATGCAAGGGAGAGAGAGCAGGGAGTGGTGGTGGTGATTGAAGCCGCTGAAGCTGAAGGTGTATTATTGCTTTCCCAGATTTCAGGGAAACCACTCTTCTTGGGTATGGAGCTGAGGGAGCGGGGTAATAGAAGCCTGTCACTCTCTCTTTCTCTCAACAAGGATATGGACCCTTCTCTTGATCTTATCCATGTCTGGCCGCTTTCCATGCATCCATACGCTGTTCAATTTGGTCTCGGTACAACAACACCAAGCCGTATCTATGGTATTGCAGGTCTTTCAGCAAAGTTGCCGATCAGCCAACTCTCTTCAGCACAGAACCCTCTGGTTCGTAGCCTCTCCTTTGACGCTTCTGTCTTGTTTTCTTCTGGGTATGATACATCAATCCAGGAAATGTTTTATCAGGCATCCGGTGAATTGGGTCTCACGTATGGCTTGCCCAATTGGGCGCTTTCCCTCTCAGTTGGGAACCGGGTTGCTGCAAGCTACTCAGCACTTCTTGAACAAGGGCTTTTCCTCAAGCTCACAACCGCGTACACTTATACATTATGAAACGACTCTTCCTGAAAGCCTGCCTTGTGCTCTTCTTAAGTATAATGCTTGTCTCCTGTTCCTCGCTCTCCTCTTTGGTGAGAGCACAAGTAGAGGGACTCCCTTCTTGGATATACTCACCTCAGCAACGAAGTGGGGAAGTAGCCTTTGTGGGTAAGGGAACAGCTCCTGTCAATTATAATGCACGACTGTTGGCATATGAATCCATTCTGGGCCAAATATCCGCGTATGTAGGCGATGATGTGTATGACATGTATTATCGTGAACTTACCACCACCAATGCCATCACAGATTTCAATTTGACCATCGCCAGTGAATATACGGTCAGCGAAGGAAGAGTTGGTTTCGATGTTTATCTGCTCGCACGAATGGATGAGGCATTGCTCAGCGGGAGGCGCACCAGTGTCTACAACCAGATGATTGAAAGGGAACAAGCCATTCAATCAATCTTGGATAAAGCGGACCAAGCCTATCGGTCGAATGATGATACCGGTGCGATCAAACAGTATCTGGAAGCCGCCATGCTGTCAGCAGAGGGACCGGTCAGTGAGCGGAAGTTTGAAACTGAGACACTTGTTGAGAAAGCGATTTCCTTCATTGAATCACTACGATTCAGTCTCCGTAACCAAGTCGAAGAAGAAGCTAAAGTCACCGTATACCTACGAAGAAAGAGCCGATTACTCTCTCCCAAGGTGCTCAATGCTTCCATTATTGCTACGTTCCAAGCAAGGAATAGCCTCTCTAAGACCTATTCTGATTTCCTGCAGTTCAACACTGCCAGCGATGGATATTTTTTGTTTATTCCCTATAACCAAGGTCTGGTGAAGGATGGCCAGATTGTTTTCTCCCTGGATCTTTCGTCAACCATCGCAAAACTGGAAAAAACTCTTCCAGCGGAACAAGCTGCAAGCATAAAAGAGGCAGTCTCTGCAATTTCCATCACGTTTCCCTATACTCTCACCTCTACCGTCACCGGTATGAGTATTCTTTCAGAGATACAAGAATTCTCTCAGGAAGGATCTCTCGGTAGAGGGACACAAGCTCTACAGGTATTCAACCAGGAACTGAGTCTTGATGATATCATGGTGGAAGAGGTCGATCTCAAACAAGTAGATATCGAAGACCAACTCTCAGCTCTGCAGGGTGAGGCGGACCTTGCCTTCCTTGGAAGTGTAGGGGTGGTGAGCGAACATCAGGTGAGAGACCGCTCTGTGGTGGTGGCCAGTGGGAATGTCGGCCTGTATGACCTAACAGATGGCTCCCTGCTCTTCGATACCCGCTCTGTGGAAGCGGTAGGATCAGGTGAGAGTCGTGAAGAGGCTCAGCGTGTTGCTTTCTCCCGTTTTGGTTCCATCGTTGCATACCTGCAGAGTGCCTGGCTGTTCAAACGCTGAACAGGTCCTTCAGTGCTTTTGGGTTGTTGCTGATGATTCCCATTACCCCTTGCTTAAGCAGTGCCTCAGCTTCTTCCCTGTCATCGACAGTCCAGGCGCAGAGCTGGTAGCCGAAGGATTTTGCCTCCATAACCTGATCCTTTGATGGTTTCAGATAGGAGGGGTGGGTGATATGCCTGCCAAAACCGTGTCGGAGTATTCTAGGTACTCCTGATTCATCCCCATAGATGAGAGCAGTGGGGAGGGTGTTCTTGCTCATGTGCTTGAATCTAAGCAAGCTGAAAGGATTGAAAGAGCTTATGAAGCAACGGGATCCCAGACCGTGGTGATGAATCTGTTCAAGCAGAAGTCGCTCCAGTCCAAGGTTCTTTGTATCTGGAGCCTTAATCTCGATATCATAGTAGAGGTCAGTACCGCCTAAGGCAAACACATCAGAGAGCAAGGGGACATGTTCTCCATTACCGATGTCAATCTCCTTCAACTCTTGGTATGAGAGTTCCGCCACCTTGCCTGGGTGGCCTGCCACCCGCTGTAGATGATAGTCATGGATCACGACTAACTCACCGCTTTTACAACGTTGTACGTCCAGCTCAATCCCATCAATGTGGTGGGATAGGCAGTCTGCAAAGCTGGCAAGAGTATTTTCAGGATGGTCAATCGAGGAACCCCTGTGTCCGAACAGCAGGGGTCTGTCAAATACCCGTTTCATCGGTTTCCTCCAAAGCGGAGATGAAAAACCTCCTCTTCCCAGAGTGTACTGTCTACCGTTTCAAGGATGAGAGGCATGTTTTCAAAGCGTGAATCGGCGGCAATATGTTCAAATGTGGCCCATCCAATACTTCCCATACCCAGGCTTGCATGACGGTCAAGATGACTGCCGGCACTGCTCTTTGCATCGTTTAGGTGCATTCCCTTGAGGTGGGAGAGACCAATAAGGGAATCGAACTGGTCCATTGCCGCATCGAACTCATCGGGACTTCCCATGGAATATCCAGCAGCATGGGCGTGGCAGGTGTCGATGCAGAAGCCTATACGTTCCCTGTATGAGCATTGCTCAAAGAGGAAGGCAAGCTCCTCAAAGGACGAGCCCAGATTTGTACCCTGTCCTGCAGTGTTCTCAATGACTGCTATGGCATGATCAGTTTCACTGAGGGCAATATCGATGCTCTGGGCAACCAGCGAGAGGCTCTCCTTGGTGTCAATGATTCCTAAGTGTGAGCCGGGATGGAAGTTAAGAAGGCTCAATCCCAGTTGTTCGACCCTCCTCAGCTCATCGATGAAAGCATCCAGACTCTTCTTCCGTTTTTCAGGGTCTGGATTGCCCAGGTTGATAAGATAACTATCGTGTACCAGCACCTGTTGTGCTGTGAACCCTAACTCCGCCATGGTGGACTTGAACAGTTCTATGGCTTCCGTCTCCAACTCCTTGGATTTCCATTGCCGTTGGTTCTTGGTAAACATCCCGAAAGCATTTGCTCCAAGATTGGAAGCCTGGATGACTGCGCCCTGTACACCGCCGGCAATACTGGTATGTGGTCCTATGGTATGCATAGGTGAACGGTAGAGCTTGAGGCTAGGGTTGTCAATCATCAGAACTCGTGGTAGTGTCCACCTTACATAGGAGCGAATGAGCATGATACAACGGCAATGGGCCTTAGGGGATGAGCTCGCGGGCTTCCAGCTGGTGGAGATTACCCAGCTTGATGAGTATGAGGGAACTGGATACCTGTTTCGGCATATCGAGACCAATATGGAGGTCTTTCAGCTTATCAATTCTGATAGGGAGCGTTTCTTCAGTTATGTCTTCCGGACACTTCCCAACAATGATTGCGGTATCGCCCATATCCTGGAACATAGTGTGTTGGCGGGGAGCCAACGTTATCCGGTGAGAGACCCATTCATGACCCTTCTCAAGGGCAGTACCAATACCTTCATGAACGCCATGACCTACCCGGATAAGACCCTGTATCCTGGTGCAAGTCCCTTGCAGAAAGATTTTGAGAATCTTTTCCATGTATATACTGATGCGGTATTCGCTCCCCTGCTTCGTGAGGAGACCTTCTGGCAGGAAGGTGTACGCCTCGTATGTGACGAGGAGAGTTGCCATTTCGAGGGAGTGGTCTACAATGAGATGCTGGGAGATAGCGCCGATCATGATTCAATTGTCGGCAAGGGCAGCATACGCTCCCTCTTTCCCGATACCCCATACTCCTTTGAGTCCGGAGGAAATCCAGAGCAGATCGTCCGTCTGGATTACCAGCAGTTTAGATCTTTCTATAGCCAGTTTTATCATCCTTCAAACTGTAAGCTTTTCTTTTATGGTGACCTGGAGATAGGGGAGTACCTCTCATTCCTTGATGAGGAATACCTGAAGACACGTGGTTCTCTCAAAGTCAATAGCCTCTGCCCAACATCTGATCCTTGGAAAAAAGAAAGGAATGTTACCCTCACCAGTCCTATGGAGGAAGGGCAGACAAAGGAAAGTGCCACAGTGGTGCTGTCCTGGGCAACGACTGATGTCACCGACCCTTTGCAGGTTATCACCCTCTCTACGTTGGTCGACCTCTTGCTTGGTAACCAAGCTGCACCCTTGTATAAGGCACTCCTTGATAGTGGGTTGGGAATAGACATCTCCCCTGAGAGCGGGATGAGTGCGGACTTTAGGCAGATGCCGTTCCTGGTTGGATTCAAGGGTATAAAGCCGGATTTGGCAGAGGATGCAAAGGCTTGCATCCTGAAGGCATTGCAGTCAATTGTTAAAGAGGGACTGGAACCGGAAATGGTTGCTTCTTCCCTGAAAAGGATTCGCTTCAAGCAACTGGAAATACCTGGGGGTGTCCCCAATGGGCTCAGGGCACTTAATAGAAGTCTTCGAGGGTGGCTCTACGACCTTTCTCCCTGTGCAACGATAGAATCGGGGAAACCTCTGGAGGCACTTGAGAAGGAACTGCACAATGATCCTCGCTACTTTGAGAAATGGATCAAGCGCCATCTTCTGGATAATCCACATCGTTGTCTGGTTACCGTGAAACCTGATGGAGAACATCAGAAGAGGCAAACAGATGCGATTGCAAGATATGCAACACAGATCACGGAGTCCCTGGATAAGAAAGAGATCAAGCTTCTGCAAGACCAGAGTCAGCGTTTCTTGCAGTTTGAGTTGGAAGGAGATACACCAGAGGCATTGGCTACCATCCCTCGCCTTCATTTGGAGGACCTGCCTTCCAGTATTCGTCCTAATACCCACCAAGAGGTGGAGTGTACAGGACAGCCACTCTTCATACGACCACAGTTTTGCAACCAGATAGTCTATGCGGACTTTGCATTTAATGTGGAAGATCTCAGCGAGCGTGAGTTGATCCTGTTGCCGTTGTACACCCGAATACTCCAGACCACTGGCCTTGGGGAACTCTCCTATGCGCAGGTAGCGACCAGGCTGAAACACCTCACGGGTGATTTCAACGTCTATGGTGAATTGGGGAGTGCCTGCAACAACACTGATGTCCTTACGTTATTGTGTAGGGTCAAGACGCTCAAGGAGGATTTTGCACCTGCCATGGAGTTCATACAGCAACTGCTCTCTGGTGCGAATGTGGGGGATCTGAAGCAGTTGAAGCTGGTGCTGAATAATTTTAGGACTGATTTTGCTGATAGTGTGACCTACAGTGCCCACAGCTTTGCAAGTCTCTGCGCTGCAAGTGTCTTCTCCCCCATCCAGTGGGAAGGTGAGCAACTCTCGGGTCTCCACCAGTGGTTCTTTCTGGAGTCGATAGAAGAGAAAGACCTTCCCTCCATCGCTGAGGAATTGGAACAGTTGCAGAAAAAACTCTCCAATCGTAGGAGATTGTTGTTGCATCTCAGCTGTGATGAAGAGTTGGTCCAGGAGCTCATTCCTGTATATGAAGCATTCACTGAAGCCTTTACTGATATGGGAGAGGTACAACCAGTATCACGATCCTACAACGATGTAAGCAAGGGTTCAATCCATGAGGTCCAGCTCTACCGGCTCCCTGCAACCGTTAGTTATGCAGCATGGGCCATGCGTACAGAGAAGCGGGGTACCGTCTTGCAGGCTGCACAGATTCTCCTTGCAAATATCTTGACGGGCAATGATTTGTGGGAAGTCATCAGGGGCCAGGGTGGTGCCTATGGTGTTGCTGCAAATGCTGATGTCATGGAAGAAATCTGTGTATTCTCCACCTACAGGGATCCCCGAATTGCCGGTAGCTATCGTGATTTTATCCAGATTCTCAACAGATATGCCCAGATTGATATTGATTCCGGACATATTGAGAATGCTCTGATTGCAACCATTGGCAGTGAGCTGAGACCCCTGTCTCCCAGTCAGGATTCCATCCTCGCTTTCAGACGTTTACTCTATCATATCAGTGATGAGTTCAGGGCGATGAGACGTCAGCATCTCTTGCAGTTGGATAGTAAGCAACTCAACGAAGGAGCGAAATCCTTGCTCCGTGCTGCAAAGGAAGAGGACTCCTATGTAGTCCTTAGTGGGGCGCAGTTGCTGGAGACAGAGAAAGAGAAACACCCTATTCTCGACCGTCCGTCTATACGTCTTCCCCTCTAGCAAGGTCACCCCAGATCCTGGATAGAGAGGAAGAGGATTGTGCATTTCTCATTTTGAGGATTACACACTGTTTGAGACTAGCTTGTCCGCGTGCAATATCCTCAGCAAGACTCTTGCAGGTAGGGCTTCCGCAGAGCCCGCAGTCGATCCCCGGTAACACCTTCAGGATATCTGCTACCTTCTGGAGCTTGTAAAGCGCTCTGGAACGGTCTGTATCGAGACCCATGGCCATGGTTGCCTCAAAGGGGGGTAACCGAAGGTTGTTTTGGAACGCTTTCCTTTGGTCTTGGATACGCTTGATAAGCGTCTCATCAAGTACCTCCGGGAGCTGCTCGGAATAGTACTTGAGTCGTTCTGAGGCGAGGAATCGGTTTCTTACCGTGAGAATTCCTCCCACACACCCTTCTGCGCAAGCATCCAACTCAAGGAATTGCAGGTTAGTCTGTTCTTCTTCTTCGAGAATTTCCAGGAACTCAATGACATTATGCATCTCATCGACAGCGAGGGTTCGTCCCTCGTGTGAGGGAATCTGGCCTTTGACCAAGCTCCAGAGCAGCGCCTGCTTGGTGCACATGGCGAAAGTAAGACTGCCTTCCTGAATCTGGTCATGTTTTGCAAGATGGGTGCTGACCAGGTTGTATACGGTATCGATGTTGATGATGCCATCGAACAACCTGTTCTCTTCTGAACCCTCGGTGTTGAATTGGGCGATCTTTGCTGCACACGGGGTGAGATAGAAGATTCCAAGGTCTGGTGATGCTGATGAGAGCTCACTCCTTGCGAAGATAGCCGTCACTTGTGCCGGCGGGCGTAGTCTGCTCAGGTTGTCCACCAAGAGAGGGAATCTGATCTGGATCAAGCGTTGCACTGCGGGGCAAAAGTTACTTATCAGGGGTAACTCAGGAGCTTTCTCCTCTGCATTCAGGACGTTTAGGATATCTACACCGGTCTCAGCAAGATAGATATGTGTGAAACCGATAGCATAAAGTGCACCGAGGATTTCACCGAGGGTGATGGTGTCTGGGAATTGGGCGAAGAAGATGGCAGGGATGATAGCAACACGGACCAGGTAGTCGTCCAGCTGGTTGATAGGGTCTTGCTCCACCTTGATGGCATCGTTGGGACACACTGCCATGCATTGGCCACAGTCAATGCAGAGATCTCCATTGATCTCAGCTTTTCCATAGTTTATACGAATTGCCTGGGTAGGACAACGTTTCATGCAATGGGTGCATCCCTTGCAGGAGGAGGTGATGACTCGGATTGCATGATGGAGCATCTGGTCACTCATGACTCCTCCTTCAGGTCGAATCCCATGGTTATATGGGTATGCGCTCCTGCTTCTGTCTTAATGGAGAGCCGGTCACAACTCTTCTTTATGTTTGGCAATCCCATGCCAGCTCCGTATCCCAGTTCCATGATCTCTTCGGTGGCCGTAGACCAACCTTCCTTCATTGCCAAATCAAGATTGGGTATACCAGGTCCTGTATCAATGACTTCAACGGTAATTGTATCTTCACCCAGCTCACAGACAATCCTGCCCCCATAGGAGTGGGCGATGACGTTGATCTCTGCTTCAAAGACGGCAACAATGATTCGTTTGATAACCTTCGGAGGGAGGTTCAATTGTTTAAGTAGCCTCTTGAAGTTGCTTGATGCAACTCCGGCTACTGAGAAATCTTGGGCTGGTACGGTATATTCTTGATGCATCTTAATATACCGGTTTCAATCCTTCTTGAAAGAGCAGGGCACTGGCTTTGAATAGCGAATAGGAGGTATAGGAGAGAGAGATGTTCAGCTCCTGTGCCATATCAATCATGTTTTGACTTGGTTTCTTGTTCCGTACCAAGAGAATGTTTTTAATGTCGCTCATCTCGGCCGTCCTGATTGCCTGGTTGTTTGAGAGCCCTGTAATCAGGAGGATGTCGTCCTCAAGAATGGTCAACACATCACTCATCAAGTCACTGGCGAATCCTCGTGCAATCTCATCTTCAAGATGGGACTCGCCACAAATAAGCTGTCCATCTACACATGCTATAATATCTTTGAGTTTCATAAGGATGAGTATATCATGGACAGGAGGCATCACGATAGGGGAAATGAAGATTCCATTCTCTGTAATTTACCTTTAAAAAAGCGGTGGGAACGGCTATACTGCTTTGGTAAGGAGGTGCGCTGTGCGTTATATTGGAGCATTGGATCAAGGGACTACGAGTACCCGGTTTATCATTTTTGATCAGAGTGGAAGCATTGTCTCCTCGTATCAGTTGGAGCATGAGCAGATTTTTGTAAAACCCGGTTGGGTGGAACACGATCCTTGGGAAATCTGGGACAACAGCTGTGAATGCATCAGTAAAGCACTCAAAGAGGTTAATCTAAAGGGAAGCGACATAGAAGGTATTGGGATTACCAACCAAAGGGAGACAGTCATCGCTTGGAATCCCAAGACAGGAAAAGTCTGGCACAATGCCATTGTCTGGCAGGATCTCAGGGGATCGGATTTGATTAATCGCCTGAAGGAAGAGGTTGAAGCAAGCTACCTCCAGGATCGCAGTGGATTGATTTTTAGCCCCTATTTTGCCGCATCAAAGATTGCCTGGTTGTTGGAGAATGTTGAAGGCCTGCGTGATGCTGCAGAGAAAGGTGAGGCTGTATTTGGAACAATCGATACCTGGTTGACCTGGAATCTGACTGGTGGGAAGGCAATTGTTACCGATGTATCCAATGCCAGCCGGTATCTCTTGATGAATATTGAATCGTGTACCTGGGATGATGAGCTGCTTGAGCTGTTCGATGTACCCAGGCAAGCACTTCCAACTATCGTGCCTTCCAGTGGAATGATCTATGGAACTACCACGCCCAGTGGCCCCCTCAGGGCAGAGGTCCCTGTTTGTGGGATATTGGGAGACCAGCAGGCAGCTCTCTTCGGGCAAGCGTGTTTCACGGAGGGCTTGGGGAAAAGTACCTATGGCACCGGTGGATTCCTCTTGGTAAACACTGGAGAGAAGCTGATCAAGAGTACCCAGGGACTGCTTACCACGGTTGCCTACCAACTTGGGGACCACCGTCCCGTATATGCCTTGGAAGGTTCTATTGCAGTGGCTGGATCCTTGGTCCAGTGGGCGCGTGATAATCTGAAACTGGTGGAAAATCCTCAGGAGCTGGACAAGCTGGCCTGCAGTGTGTCAGACTGCGGCGGAGTATATATCGTTCCAGCATTCAGTGGATTGTTTGCGCCTTATTGGCGGTCGGATGCACGAGGAGTCATTGCCGGTTTGACCGGCTATGTCAATCGTGCGCATCTGTGCAGGGCCATTCTGGAGGCAACAGCATTCCAGGTCCATGATATCTATAAGGCCATGGAAAGGGACAGCCACATCGTAATGCCCAGTTTAAAGGTTGATGGGGGAATGACAAACAGCAAGCCGTTGATGGAGTTCCAGGCTGACTTGCTGGGTGTTCCGGTTATCAGGCCCTTGATCGTGGAGACAACGGCACTCGGTGCTGCTTATGCAGCAGGGCTGTCTGTTGGTGTTTGGAAAGATTTTGATGAGTTGTCTGCCTACTGGAAGGAAGGCAAACGGTGGGAAGCGAATATGAGTGAGGAAGAACGCGAACAGAAAGTCCAATTCTGGAAGAAAGCGGTGAATCGTACCCTGGATTGGGAGTGCGAGGAGAAGGAGTAGCAGTTGTTGGTGGTTGGCGATGCATTGCAATCCATGATTTCATTGCTCCGTCCTGCTTTGCAGGTCGGTTTCCTTGCATGGTTGTTCTATCGATTCTATGTAACCATAGCCCAGACGAAAGCCCAGCAGCTGGTGAAAGTCTTGGTGGTAATGTTCGCGTTCTATGCAGTGAGTTATATCCTTAAGCTGGATGTTCTGCTCTGGTTTTTCCAGTATATATCCATCCCTGCGACCATTTTTATCTGTATTGTTTATCAGCCTGAGCTCAGGCGTTCCTTCACCCAGCTTTGGAGTGGCCGAAGCAGATTATTCCGCATAGGTACCCAAACCACCAGTAGTGATCAGATTGATTCGATTCTCAATGCATGCAATGTGCTGGTGAACAAACGAAGGGGTGCCTTGATTGTGTTTCCCCGTCGTCTGGGGATCAAGAACATCACCGACAGCGGGACAAGGCTCAATGCCGACCTGTCCACCAGTTTGATCCTTACGGTATTCGACCATGACACGCCGTTGCATGACGGGGCGATGGTTGTCCAAGGCGGTAGAATTCTCGCTGCAGGGTGCTACCTGCCCCTCAGTGAGCAAACAGACATCAAGAAAAGTTTCGGCACGCGACATCGGGCCGCTCTTGGTTTGGCGGAGGAATCTGATGCTGTTGTCTTGATTGTCAGTGAGGAGACCGGGGCAATCAGTATGACCTATAATGCAAACCTATATTACGACCTCGACACTGGTACGATCAAACGAATGCTGTTGGCCCTCTTCAGTTATCATGATATAACCCCAGAGGATTTGTTACAGGAGACGGGTAGTGATGAAGCTGAATAAGTATCTGCAAGGGGCACTTTACAACTGGCCAGCCAAGGTCTTGTCCTTGGTATTTGCCGTGTTGGTGTACGCCTTCATCCAATTCTCCACCATGGGAGCAAGGGTGGTTTCCATCCCAATCGAAGTGCACCTGCCCACCTCCTTGGAAGCGGAGAGCCTGGTTCCATCCTCAATTGAAGTAAGTATCCAGGGTAACGAGGATATTATTTATCTCATCAATCCAGAATCCATTGAGGCCAGTCTGGACTTCTCATCAGTTGATGAGGTTGGTATTGCCACCGCTCCAGTCGTCCTCAGATACGAAGAGGACGTTTTTGAGGGTGCAGGCATTGCACTGCAGGCAGAGCCCCAATACTATCGGATTCTCTTCACTGAAGGGAGTGATCTCTGATGGTCAGTGGTATTGGTGTCGACGTGGTGAATATTCAACGGATGGAAAGACTCTCAGAACATGTGAAGTCCAGGATGTTTCATCCCAGGGAGCTTGAAGAGGCGAAGATGATGGCCGAGGGTGTTCAGGCTGAATTTCTTGCAGGGAGATTTGCTGCAAAAGAAGCTCTGGGAAAAGCCCTCGGAACCGGTCTTGCTCATCTTTCATTGCAGGATATCTGGGTCGAGAGGACCGCTAGCGGGAAGCCAGAATTGCGTTTCAAGGGAAACGTTCAGGTATTGGTTGGACAGAGGACTGCGATGCTCTCCATCAGTCATGACAATCCTGTTGCCATTGCAATGGTGGTTCTTCTAGGAGCTGGTGATGCCACGAACTGATTGGAGACGCCCTCCTTTGCAACAGATCGATCCATCCCACCGGCGTATCCGCCTGACGGTCTCGTATCATGGTTCCCATTACAGTGGTTGGCAACGGCAACATAATGCCCTCACCGTTGTCCAGGTTCTGGAAGAGGCTGTAAAGACCATGATTGGGGAAGATGTGGAAATTGTAGGAAGCGGAAGAACAGACAGCGGGGTGCATGCGCTTGGACAGGTCTGCCATATGGATATACAGAACCAGAAAGTCAAAGCAGAAAAGTTTGCTCTAGCCCTGAATAGGTTGCTTCCACAGGATATCAGAATTTTGGAAAGCAGTGAGACTGACAGTACTTTTCATGCCCGTTTTACTGCAATGGCTCGTATGTATCGATACTACTTCAAGAGAGAGCGGGATATGACAGCCTTCGACCAAAGCTTGGTTGCAAAAGTGAAACAATTCCCTTCGCTTGAGCTGCTCAACGGGTATGCTTCCTGCCTTCAGGGAACTCATGACTTTACGACGTTTACCGCCAGTGGTGATGTGTCTTCCAGCAAGTGGCGTGATATCTATGAATCCTACTGGAAAATGGAGACAGACCGCTGGGGTGGGGAACTCTTGACCTATACCATTTGCGGAAATGCTTTCTTGTACAAAATGGTACGTTCCTTGGTTGGTTCGATGATGGATTTTGCAGAGTCCGGCATGATGGTAGAGGAATTTTCATCTGTCCTTGCCAGCAAGGATCGCCGTAGGGTAGGACGAACCGCCCAATCGTGCGGCCTGTATATGTACAGGATCAGCTACGATGAGGCTGAGTATGCCTGGTTCGAGGAGAAACATCATGGGTGAGCGTGAAGAGAAAAGAGAACAGTTGGCTTCTGCTCTGATGGACTTTATCCATCTCTGTGATGAAGCGGAGGCGGTAATAGGGAGCAAGGATGTAACCTACAGCGAACGTGTGGACTTCTCTTCAGTAGTTGATACAGTGCTCCCACTTCCATTGGACAAGGATTCCATTCAAGGAACCAACCTCAAACAGCTTGAAGCCTTGGTCAGCAGATGTTCCAAGTGTAGACTCAGTGAGAGCCGCCTCCATACGGTTTTTGGGGAGGGCGTTGTACCTGCCCGTCTGATGGTTATCGGAGAAGGGCCTGGCGCCGAGGAAGATGCTTCAGGACGTGCGTTTGTAGGAAGAGCAGGGAAGTATCTTGACAGTTGGCTCTCTTCCATATCCCTGGACCGTGAAACCAATGTCTACATTGCCAACATAGTTAAATGCCGCCCTCCGGAGAATCGGAATCCCCAAAGTGATGAAGTAATAGCCTGTATTGGGTATCTCAAGCGACAGATTCAACTTGTCAAGCCGGAGATCATCTTGCTTGTAGGATCAGTTGCAGCTCGTTCCCTGTTGGACGTTACCGATGGCGTAGGAAAGTTGCGCGGAAGGTTCCACCGGTATGAAGGGGTTCCTGTATTGGTGACCTATCACCCGGCAGGGGTGTTGCGAAATCCTGAATATCGGAGACCGGTTTGGGAAGACCTGAAAAAAGTAGCAGCATATTTGAATATCCAGCTCCCCAGGAGGTCGTGATGCCCGGATTTGTTGAGGTGTTGCTCGATCTTCCCCTGGACCAGTCATTTACCTACCAGATTCCTGAGGGTATGGAAGAGAAGGCTTGTGTGGGGTATCGGGTTGTCGTCCCCTTTGCAAGGCGGGAGATGACAGGCTATGTCATTGAGACCCTCCCTAAGGTGGAAGCGACCTATACGATCAAGGAAATCAAGCGGGTCATCGATGATACCCCGCTCTTCAACAAGCAAACCATTGCCTTGGCTGAGTGGATGAGTCGTTTCTACCTCTGTAGCAGAGGGGAAGCATTGAGTATGATGATCCCTGGAGGCAGGAGAGACAGCAGCATCCCTGCCCTGGAGAGTGAAGACGACCTTCTCTTTGGTCGAATCGATACCCTCAGCGATGAACAGCAATATGCCATCGATACTATCTTGAAGCGCGAGCGGCCGATGTACTACCTCTACGGTGTAACTGGCAGTGGCAAGAGTGAGGTGTTCCTTCGATCAGCGGAAGAGGTCATCAAGGAGGGGAAGTCTGTCATCTACCTGGTGCCAGAAATTACCCTCACCCATCAGTTGGCACGACAGGTCACCAAACGATTTTCCCAGAGGGTGGCGATCCTGCACTCTGCCCTGACTCCAAGCCAGCGGCTCAAGGAGTGGAAGCGGATCATCTCTGGCGAAGTGGATCTCGCCATAGGGGCTCGAAGTGCAGTCTTTGCCCCATTCCCCAATCTTGGTTTGATCATTTTGGACGAGGAACATGAGAGCAGCTACAAGAGTGGGAATACTCCCCGTTACCATGCCCGTCAAGTTGCCCAGAGACGATGTCAGTGTGAGGGGGCTACACTGGTCATGGGAAGTGCAACGCCCTCATTGGAAGCTTGGGCCTTGATGGAGGGGAACAAGCATGTAGGTTCACTCCATTTACGGAACCGGGTCAGCGGTGGCATCATGCCCATCATAGAGGTGGTAAACCTCTCCTATGAGAAGAATCTGATCAGCAAGACGTTGCAAGAAAGAATCAAGGAGACCCTGAACAAGGGGAAGCAGACCATCCTGTTCTTGAACAGACGGGGGTTCTCCTATTTCTTCCACTGTAATAGCTGTGGGTATGAACTGCGTTGTCCACATTGTGCAGTAGCACTTACCTACCATAAAGGCACAGACCAGATGGTCTGTCACTATTGTGGGTATCGTACAAAACCGATGCGCTTCTGCCCTGAGTGCAACTCCCTCGATGTCAACTATAGCGGCTTCGGTACGGAGATGGTGGAAGAGGATATCCGTCGTCTCTTTCCCTCTGCACGTATTGCACGATTGGATACCGACAGTGCCAAGAAAAAAGGTGAGATTGGGAAAGTAATCAAGGCATTCAGGGATGGGGATATTGACATTCTCCTCGGGACACAGATGGTCGCGAAAGGCCTCAATTTCCCACTCGTGGAATTGGTGGGGATCGTACTTGCAGATAGTGGTTTGAATATTCCTGACTTCCGTGCCCAGGAGAGAACATTCAGCCTCTTGGTTCAAGTCTCAGGGAGGGCTGGACGATACAACGACCAAGGAAGGGTCATTATCCAGACCTATCACCCGGAAAATCCTGCAATTCAATATGCACTGCAGTCTGATGTGCAGGGTTTTTATACCAAGGAACTTGAGATTCGCAAACAGACAGGATTCCCTCCTTATAGTCGATTGATCAACCTGGTCTTTAGAGGACGTAATCAGCAAAAAGTGGAACAAGAGGTCCAGAAATTCTCTGCTCATATAGAGCAACTCACTGTTAGGGGGGGCGCAGAGGTGTTGTGTTCCAGTGAGTGTCCTTTGGAGAAGATAGCTTCAAACTGGCGCTACCACGTACTGGTTTCAGGCTCCCAGGCTTCCTTGGTCCATCACTTGGTAGCAAAGGCCCTCTCTGATTACACACCACCGCGGGGAGTCTATCTGGAGGTGGATCTTGATCCTTTACAATTGCTTTAAGATTATTCTGTACATAGACTATGCTTAATAGTCATAGCAGTACT
Organism: uncultured Sphaerochaeta sp.; assembly: GCF_963666015.1. Lineage (NCBI taxonomy): Bacteria > Pseudomonadati > Spirochaetota > Spirochaetia > Spirochaetales > Sphaerochaetaceae > Sphaerochaeta > uncultured Sphaerochaeta sp. Next base: position 2,862,571 of record NZ_OY762555.1, read on the forward strand.
TCGTGGTCGCTCATATTCGTGATAACATTGACCATTGCAACAGGTGTTGGTATAGTTTGGTATTATGTTAGATATATATACACTTGGAGAAGAGGTACTAAAAGAGAAGTGCCAGAAAGTAACCAAATTTGATAACGCGTTGAAGATATTGGTCGATGCCATGTTCGACACCATGGACGAAGCTGATGGTGTAGGGCTTGCCGCTCCCCAGGTTGGGGTGAACCAACGGCTGTTTGTCATCCATATCCGTGGAGCAGAGAAGCGTGCCTATATCAATCCGCAGATCATTGAGACATCCATAGAGACTTCTACGGATGAAGAAGGATGTCTCTCCATCCCAGGGGTTTGGCACGATGTACAGCGCCCAGCCCGCGTGACCGTGCAGGCACAGGATGTGGAGGGAAAAGTATTTCAGGTCAAGGCTGAAGGATTGCTCGCTCGAGCGCTCCAGCATGAGAATGATCATCTCAATGGGGTTTTGTTCATTGATCGCTTGAATGATGAAGAACGCGAGAAGATGGTACAAGCCTTCGAGAAACGAAACAAATCCCAGAGGAGAAAGAAGCGTTGAGGATTCTCTTTGCCGGTACTGCCGAAATTGCAGTTCCCTCATTACGGGCCTTGTCACAGCACTATGATATCGCTGCGGTACTTACCAACACCGACAAGCGGGGTGCAAGGGGCAAGGCCCTTGTTGCACCTCCGGTTAAGGTGGCTGCAGAAGCGTTGGGCCTTCCAGTTCTGCAGTTTGATCATCTTGGGCGTGAGGCTCGGGAGGCTGTCAGCACCTATGGGTGTGATACGCTTGTCTGTTTTGCCTATGGAAGACTTTTTGGCCCAAAATTTCTGGGGCTTTTTCCTCGTGAGCAACTGAACATACATCCCTCATTGCTTCCTTTGTTACGTGGACCAAGTCCCATACAAGGGGCAATCCTCTCTCAAGCCAGTGAGAGTGGCATCAGCATTCAGCGAATAGCATCACAGATGGATAGCGGAGACCTGCTACTTGCCGAGCAATTTCCCCTCAATGGGGATGAAACCACGGAAAGTCTTTCTGTTCTTGTGGCCGAGAGAGCTGCTGATCTTGCTGTAAGGGCTCTCTCCAGGTTACAGCGGGGTACCGCAGTATTTTCCCGCCAGAGTGGGGAAGCAACCTATACGAAACTGATAACCCCAGAAATGGCTGAATTGGATTTCTCAAATCCAGCGAAGGCGTTGCATGCACAGATCAGGGCAATGACGCCTTGGCCCAAAGCTCGGACAACCTATCAGGGACAGACGCTTCTTATATCAGGTGTATATGGTACAATAGATGAGATAGGGGAAGATTCTTATGAAGCAGAGGTACCTGTAGGAACCGTAATTGCAAAACAGAAGAATAAGGGGATTGCCATTATTACCTCTGAAGGCTTGCTTTGGGTGACACGTCTGCAACTGGAAAAACGCAAGGAAATGGATTGGCAGTCCTTCCTTAATGGTAATCAGGATTTCTTGGGATCCAGGCTGGGGTAACCTATGAGACGAATGGTGGTGTTGGCACTCCTTGTGCTTTTGGGTCTCCCGTTGTCGGCAACCACAGAGAAGGTTGCCCTTGTTCTCTCGGGAGGTGGAGCTCGGGGATTGGCACACATTGCAGTCCTTGAGGCTGTTGAAGCGAGAGGAATTCCCATCGATATGGTGGTTGGCACCAGTATGGGTGCGTTGGTAGGTGGGCTTTACAGCGCTGGGTATTCTCCCTTGGAAATCCGTAATCTACTGGAAACCTATGACATGGTTGGACTGTTCTCCACGCCCCCACTTGAAGACGCTGAACATGAGGATGAGGTTTTCTCCTACAAAAACAATCAGGTTTTCTCATTGGGTTTTGGCGAGCAGGGCCTAGGAAATGCCCCTGCCCTGATTGGTGACCAACGAATCCTGGAACTGTTAGGGTATTTATTTGCACGATATCCCAATACCATTGATTTTTCAGAACTACCCATTCCGTTCTACTGTGTCTCTGCAAATGCCGCAACAGGAGAGCGTATTGTTCATAGCGAGGGTTCATTGGTTACGGCAATCAGGAGTAGTATTTCCATACCCATCGTCTTTACCCCATTCCCGCTGGGAGAAGGTATCCTTGCCATTGATGGTGGGGTGGTAGACAATCTTCCCATCGAACTGGCGAGAAGCCTTGGAGCGGAGTATGTCATCGCAAGTGACGTGAATGCCTTGGGAATGCAGGACGCTGTCGACCTTGAGAGCCTCTCATCAATGGCAATGCAGACCGTTGTATTGCTTACCCAGGAGAAAGCGACAGCTCAGCATCCATCCGCCGATGTGCTTGTGCTTCCAGAGCTGAAAAACACGTTCGCCTTGGACTTCTCGGCACATGAGCAGATTATTGAGGCAGGTTGGGAAGCTGTGGATGCGCAAGATGCAGCATTCGATGCGCTTGTAGATACTCTCTCACAGGTTCGCCCCCTCACCCCAGCGGAAGAAAATCGAAGCGGTACCTATTCTCTTCTTTCAACCCCCAAGATTCTACAGATAGAGGTAGAGGACATCTCCTTGAAACCGGGGGCGATTATTCCTGGATCTTTCTTGTTTTCTGATTTTCTGGGCAGGAGACTCAATGCACAGACCGCAACGGAGTTGAATCTTAAACTTAGGGAAATCAAGAACGCCTACGATCTGACCACGCTCAGTTATGAGATGTCCAGTGATGGAAAGCTGATGATCTATGCCCGGAGTTTTGGGCGAAGGGATAGAAGTATCAGCATGGGGTTCCATGCTAATACCGGCTTCTCTACTGCATTGCCCTCAGGGTTTGTATGGTATCGTGCAGATGCATATCTGGATGCTTCCCTCGGGGGCTTGGGAAAGAATCAGGACTTCACCTTTTCTGTCAATGCTACACTTGGTCAGCGATCAGGGATGACTCTCAGTTTTTCCTATCCTCTGCTCAGTGGAAGCAAGGGGCGTATTGATGCAGTTGTGAACGCTAGTTATGGAGCTGGCGCGATGACGCCTCTCTCAGCAATGATCAATGCAAAGCGAAGTGCTCCTTTGGATCGTATGTTTAATAGTGATGCCGGTTTTCACTTTCGCTTTGGAAAGTACGGGAGGGCATCTCTTAAAGGAAGTTACCTGCTTGTCTCGGTGAATGATACTGCATATGACAAGCAATTCTATGCCTATCCAGTGGGAGAGCTAACTGTTTCCTATGGAAATCTATCATCTCGCTTTGCTGCCTCGGGTTTCCGCCTTGAAGCGTTGGGTAGGCTTGGCTATCAACAGGGCTTAATCCACTCTGTACGTTTGGGATGGAAGCAGAACTTTGTACTCACGTACCGTGACAGCCTAAGCTATACAGCTCATCTTTCCCTTATGAGAGAACCTTTCCCCTTTATCCAGAGCTATGCAAATCTGGGAGGCATTGACCAGATGGTCAGCTATGGTCCGCTCTTCCTTCGTCGTGATATCGCCTACTTGGGTGTGGATTGGCAACACCGACTTACTGAAATATTTGGATATCCAGCTTTTGGGAAAATTTCACTGCATGGGGCAGTGTATGATGCATATGATCCCTATAGTGGGTTGCCTCCTAGCGAAGATGCCTATTTCAATTCCAGCCTCTGGGACATGGGACTGGCACTTATGCTTGGCCTCGATACCCCGATAGGGGAGGTTATTGCCTCATTGGGATTGAGCCTTATGGGAGAGGTATCTTTCTCATTGGGGGTCTACTGATGAGTGACCTCTATAGGTCATATGCCACCCATCTCCATGAAGTGTACCATGCGCGTGTGTACCGAATAGGGGTGGATGGTCACTTCTCCTGTCCAAACCGTACTCTGGATGGGAGTGGTGGGTGTGCTTTCTGTGATGGTACAGGTACTATTGCAGCCTACCAGAAGCCTCAGGACAGGCTGTCTGAAATCTCCCATATGACCATTGAAGAGAGAATCAGCAAGATTAAAATGCAGATAGAACAGGGAAAACGATTCTTGAAACGAAGATACCGTGCTGATTTATACTCGCTCTATTTCCAAGCCTATACCAATACTTATGACACCTTGGAACACCTTAAAATGCTCTATGATTTGGTATTGGAAGAAGGTCCCTTTGTAGAGTTAATCATCTCAACCCGCCCTGATTGCATTAACGATGAAATAATTACCTTGCTGGGAAGGTATCAGCATTCGGTACAAAAGGTGTGGGTTGAACTAGGATTGCAAAGCGGCAGTGATGAGACCCTTGAGCGCATTGGTAGAGGTCATGCTGTTTTTTCCTACATATCCGCAGCAAATTCGTTACATTTGGCCGGTATTGGTGTTTGTACTCATGTGATACTCGGTTTACCAGGTGAAAACCGCAAGGATTTTGCACAAACTGCAGCCATTGTAAATAGGGCTGGTAGTGAAGCAGTGAAGATTCATAATCTGCATATTTGTCAGGGTACCCGTCTACAGGATTGGTATGAGATGGGAGAGGTAGGCACTGCTTCCTTGAGGAGGCATGTTGAGCAGAGTATATGGTTCTTGAGACGTCTGAATCCTTCTGTTGTCATTGAACGAATGGTATGTGAAACTCCCGAATATCGACTTGTCGCTCCACGTGCATTTCCCGACAAGCATCAATTTCTCCAGCAGTTGAAAAGCACGATGGAAGAGAGAGGCTGGGTACAAGGAGACTTGGTATGAGAGAGAGAATTCCCTTACAGAGGATTGTCCGTGTAACAGGAACAATCCTTTCCATTTTGGTGGTGACATTGATTCTAATCTTTTCCTTTATGCCTAAGGAGTCCTATCCGGAAATCTCCTGGATCCCGTTTGCAGACAAGGGAGATCATATGGCAGCCTATGCTGCCCTTGGATTCTCTCTCTTCTTTGCCTTTCTACGGATACCAGGATCGGGAAGACCCCACAAGCGGGTTGCAGTACCACACTCAACGCTCCATCTCAGTTCTTGGTCCGGTAGTGCTGTTCTTGTCTCCCTGATAATCGGTACACTGCTAGGGATTGTCGTGGAGCTGTTTCAGCCGATGTTCGAGCGAAGTCGTGAGTGGCTTGATTTGGCTGCAGATTTTATGGGATTGGTTGTTGGTCTAGCCATTGCATTGTTGGTTCTGAAGGCTGTAGGTAGTTACTTTGCCACCAGACCATGGCTGTATGACCCTAACTGGAAGGATGAAGTAGATGAAACTCGCAAAGAGAATCAGTGAGGAGCTGGAAAAGGCAGTCGTCGAACTTGATGAGGGGGTTCTGGAGAAAATCCGTGAAGCCCATGCCGTTGAATCAGCAGCATCAGAAACATCAGTAGGCAGCCGATCAAGTTTGGCCGTCCTGGACGCAATACTCGATAATCTTGCACTGGCTAAGGACCAGTCACTTCCCATGTGTCAGGACACAGGGATGTTTCTTGTGTTTGTTGATGTAGGCAAAACATGTCCGATTCCTCTCTCTGTTATAGAAGAAGAGATTCTTGAAGGATGTGCCATTGCTGTGAGACAAGCCCATTTTCGGCGGTCCGTGGTGGTTGAGCCCGTGTTTGAACGAATCAACACGCAAAATAACCTCCCTCCGATAATCTGGTGGAACCTGGTGGAGGGAAGTGGCTTGAGGATAGAGATATTGCTCAAGGGATTCGGTAGTGAGAACTGCAGTTCGATTAGGATGTTGAACCCTACAGGAGGAGAAGAGGCAATCATCAGCGCAGTTGCTGAAATTGTTTCTGCAGCAGGAGGGAAACCATGTCCTCCTATCTTAGTCGGTGTTGGACTTGGCGGATCCATGGACCGGGCGGCTTATTTAAGCAAGCGGGCATTGCTCCGCGATGTAAGAGTATCCCACAGCGAGAAGCAGTATGCTGAATTGGAAGAAAAAATTCTTGCGCGTTTGCAACGACTAGGGATTGGAAGCGGAGGTCTTGGTGGTATGATTACGGCCCTCCATGTAGCCATTGCCTATGAGGCTACGCATATTGCCGGTCTTCCGTTGGCTGTTTCTATTAACTGTTGGGCAGACAGAAAGGCAACGATTGTTTGGGAGGGTAATGATGCGTGAATTGATATTGCCCCTGAGCAGTGAGGCTATTGCAAGTCTGAAGGCATATGACCAAGTCTTTTTGACTGGTTCTCTCTACGTAGGTCGTGATCAGGTCCATAAGCGACTGCATGAGCTTTTACAGCAGGAAAAGAGTCTTCCCATATCCTTGGAAGGTGAGACTATATACTATATGGGGCCAAGTCCAGCCCCAGAGGGGAAGCTGATCGGTGCCTGTGGTCCGACCACTAGTGCAAGAATGGACCCTTTCAGCCCGCTGTTGCTTGACCAGGGCCTCAAGGTTATGATCGGAAAGGGGCCACGTTCCAAGGAAGTTGCCTCGGCAATCAAGAGAAATAAGGCTGTATATCTGCAAGCCTTTGGAGGGTGTGGAGCGCTCTATGCTTCCAAGGTCAGAGCTGTCACAACGGTTGCTTTTCCCGATCTGGGACCAGAGGCTCTCCTGCGTCTTGAGGTGGAGAAGTTCCCGGTAATCGTGGCAATCGATTCACAATTGGGGAGTGTTTTTCCCTAATTGGGCACTTTTTGATACTTTACACTGGACGTATACGGTCCGCTGGGTTACAGTTTCCTTTATACAGGTCTTCTTTTCACGTATGTCATAATGGGGTGTATGGCATGCTTGCTATGTGTTGATCCAGAACACATCGGTCGAAGACCTGAAAAAATGCTGTTACGGAAGGATATGCCGTGAAGAATACCTTGTCTGTGCGCCTCGTCTCCTTGTTCTTGCTCTTTTTGATGGTTGGATGTTCGAAAACCCCAGTTGAATCTCCCCAGAAGCCTGTGGAGGAAACTCCATCGACGGTTGTGGTAAAAACTGAACCAGTTGTTGAAGAGACGGATGTCATCCGGGACTTGGAAGAGCCTTCCACGCTGGAAGATCGTTTCAGTTACACCTATGGTTATCTGCTCTACTCCTCAATGGTACAGCAGAAGGGTTTCAGTGACTTGGAAGCCTCCTATTTTGCTAAGGGAATCCTCGATGCTGATAGTGGTCAAGGGTTCTACACCCAGGATGAGATGTCTCAAACCCTTTATGAGGTGCAAACAAAACTCCTGCAGATTGCACAAGAGGAGATGGATGCCATATCCTCAGCCAATATGGAAGTTGCAGAGGATTTTCTGAAGACCAACAAGGAAAGGGAGTCTGTAAAGATAACTGATTCAGGGCTACAGTATGAAGTGATTGTGGAAGGGGAAGGGGACCGCCCAACAGAGGATAGCATTGTAGAAGTCGATTACCAGATTATGCTGTTGAACGGAAAAATCATCGACAGTTCCTATGAACGGGAACAAAGTTCCACCTTCCTGCTGGAAGCCATTATGGTACCAGGGTTTATTGAGGGTGTTAAGTTGATGCAGGAAGGTGCAAAGTACCGTTTCTGGATACATCCTGACCTTGCCTATGGGAAAGAGGGGACGGAAACCATTGAACCAAATACCCTGTTGATCATAGAGGTCGAACTCAAGTCAATCAGAGAGGGCCGTTAAGGAAATCAAGTACAGTGGATAGGCTGTTGTGTATGTAGGTTGGCCTAACTTTTGGGTCCAGGGGCTTTCCGTTCTTGTTCAACCAGAGCGTATCCATACCGCTGGCAATACCTCCAGCAATATCACTGGAAAGGCTGTCACCGATCATGAGCGAGGCCTTTTTCTGTTCAGTGAGACCAGTTGCCTCGAGCATATGGGTAAAGAATCGTGGATCTGGCTTCTGGAAGCCCAGCTCTTCGCTGATAAAAATAGAATCAAAATAGTGCCCTGTATTTGACACAGCAATCCTGCCTCGCTGAACTTCTGCAATGCCGTTGGTGGCGAGAAATAGGGTATATCCCCGCTTTTTCAAGGTCTCGAGTACGGTGATGGTCTCAGCAAACAAGATACCCTGCCCAGACAGTTCGTGTTGATAGCTCTGACTTGCTTCTTCTGGATTGAGTGAGATGCCTATCTCCAGTGCAAAATCTGCAAAACGCTTCACTTTCAGTTCCTCGATAGTTACTTCGCCTTTCTCAAACAGTTTCCATACTTCAGCATTGCAGCGGATGTAGTCTTGCTCATGCTTCCTTTCCAGTGGCAGGCTAAGGCTTTCTGCCATCTTCCAGAATGCATTGTGTTCTGCTTGTTCGAAATCAAAAAGTGTTCCATCTGCGTCAAAGAAAAGATACCGGTACATGTGTTGTCATCCTTTACTTAGGGTGTTGTAGCCAGTACGATAAAGAAAAACGGTCCAATTGTACAGGACCGGAAGGCAAGGAGCCAGATATGCAGGAAACCTTTCTGAAACGCCACCTCATCCTCTCCACCGTGATTGGAGCACTCTTGATCATCGTAGGGATTTTCTTGATGTTCCAACAGGAATCCTTCGTGAAGATTTTCATATCGCTCTTGGGTGTGTTCCTCGCTGGATCGGGTATCTCCAGCCTGATTTACTTAAAGGGATTTAATCTTGGTAGTCGCTCACGTATTGCTACCTTGGTTAAGGCTCTCTTGAGTATAGTAATCGGATTGGTTGCCATCATCGTCCCTCTCTCTACAGCGACCATTAGCTGGACAGTCCTTCTCTACATCATAGGGGCCCAGCTTTTATTCTCTGCCCTGATTTCCTTTCTTGATGCGCTACTGATGAGGAAAGAGGAACGCTCCCTCTCCCCTCTCTATACAGAGGCTGTTTTCTCCCTGCTTATGGCCATTCTCTTGTTTGTGTTCCCACAACAGATCGGCAGCCTGTTGCTCAAGCTGTTCGGATTGTTCTTCATTGTCAGCGGAATCGGCATGATTCTCTGGTCTCTGCGCATCCGCAAAATCAACCAACAGTTTAAGGAACAGGTGGTAGAGGCAGAGGCTATCGACCCGAAGAACTAAGGAATCAGGAAGGTAGCTGAAATTCCATAGCGAGCGATGTTGTTTGCATCAGGAATAGACTCTCCTCCGATGGTCAGCATCGAGCTCTGCAATGGAAGGACCTTCCTGCTGTATACATAATCTATGCGTTCTTTCAAATTCTCGTTGACAAACGTGTTTCCCGCGTCGGTATCTGCAGAGAAATGGGTGGCTCTGTATACATCGTAGAAGGATGACTCCTCAAGAAAATTCGATAGTGGCCAGATATAGTCTATCTGTCGATAGAGTACCGGACTGAATGTGCTCCAATCCTGGTAGGAAGGCTCAAAGAGACTGGCTCCTATGATGGTGGGCTCGTTCGTTGTCCCTTCTGCCAAGATTGCTTCCAGTATTTTGGTCCGCTCCCCGGTAACCTGTTTTTGAATGGTTTTCCAATCGGTTCCACTGGTGAATGCATCAAAGACCTTATATTCAGGGAGATTGGCGATGGAAAGTCTGATCGTCTTTGTGTTGCTGAATTGGACACGTATCCCATGGTTTGTGGTTGAGATGACATCATAGGAGGTGATGATTGCCCCTCCTTCGACCAACACAGCATTTCTTCGTAACTGTCTCACAAGATCGATGACATTCTGTATATGTCCCGTAACCATGATGATGGGGGCTTTGATGTCGCTGATACTTGTTGCAACCAGGTTTTTCATGGCGGGATCGCTCCAGCGAATATCATCCAGAGGAAGCATCAAAACGTTCAGTGGATCGTTGTCGGCTGAAAGGATGGTAACTTCATCCGTGGTGTACTTCCTGGGAAGTGTCAATTGTTCGAGAGGGGGAATCTGTTGATATTCTGCTTCAAGGGCGGCAAGACGCGCATTCTCAGCTTCTTCTGCTTTTCTCTGCTCCTCTATCTTCTCCCTCTGTTTCTCCAGTCGTTCTTCCTCGATTCGCTTTGCTTCCTCGATGCGTTGTTGTTCAAGACGAAGTCTCTCTTCCAGCGTCTGGGTTTTCTCCTCTAATTGTGCTGTAAGGAGTTCGTTGTCTGTCTTCAGGGAATCAATGATATTCTGCATCTCCAGCAATCTCTGTTCCTGGGCAGTTCTCAACGATTCTAATTCCGCGGTATGCTTTTGTTCTGCCCCATGCATGATGATTTGCAATTCGTTATTGATGCTCTGTTGTTCTGAGAGAAGATCTTCTAGTTCGTTTGCTTGGTAGCTAAGCATCTCGTAGTCTTGCTCGTTCTTTTCAATCGCTTTGTGCAATGCCTCAATCTCAGCTTGCAGGGAGGTAATGGTGGTTTGGTATTCCTCGGCTTCTTGAGAGAGAGTCAGATCCATGTTGTCCAACAAGAGATTGCGTTCTTCTAATGTTTCTTTCAATGACTGGGTATTGTTCTTTTCCAGAGCGAGGGCATTATCGGTCTCTTGCAGTTTCTTCGCCAATGTACTTTTTTCTGTCTGGAGAGATGCAATGGATTCCTTCATGGATTCATAGCGCTGTTGTTCTTCTGCTTCGGCAAGTCTTCCCTTCTCTGCAAGGAGTTCTGCTTCCTTTGCTTCTGCTTTCGCTTGCGCTTCGGCTACCACAAGGGAATATTTGGTGACAAGCTCTCCCTCTGCTACAGGGTTTGGTGTCTGTAAGCTCTCTTTTGCGGAGTGGGCAGTATAGGTCTCACACCCCAAGAGGAGAGTGATCAGTAGTACGGTCGCCATGAGTGCAATACGTCTGTTCATAGGTATTATTGGTTCCTTAGAAGTTGAAGAGTGCTTCAGCTCTCGCCTTGGCACGTGCTTTTTTCTCAGATTCCTCTTTGGAATCCTCACCGAGCATGAAGGAGTCGCAGAAGTTCGCATTCTCCTTATCCTCAATATACTCCTCGACTCCTTCAAGGCAGTCGTGATAGATTCCTGGACTGTAGAATCTACAATTAATGCAACTATGCAGACTCTTGGAACAGGTTGGACACACAGTATGGTAACCAATACTGAGCAATGGGTCGATGGGAGTATGGCAGTGATGGCATGCACGCATGATTAAAACTCCAATTTCTTTCCATAATCGGCAATCTCGCCATCGCTATAGGTCTCTTTGACGAGATGCAAGGTCTTTCCATCCTCTTTGTACCTGGGGATGATATGAAGATGCAGGTGAGGTACTTCCTGCCCGCTTTCCTTTCCGTTGTTGATGATTAGATTGGTGGCATGACAACCCAGTTTCTTCCTGAGCACACTGTCAGCTCTCTTGGCGAGTACCATCATGTGGCTCAAGACTTCTTCTGGGCAGCTTTCAAGAGTAGGGTATGGTTGTGATGTAATGATCAGCAAATGTCCCTTGTTGACTGGATTGATATCGAGAATGGAGAAACAAAGTTCGTCCTTGTGTAAAAATATTGAGGGAATCTCCCCTTTTAAAATCTTGGTGAAAATCGTTTCCATGGCATACCTCTGAGCTATTGTAACACACAAGTGTCGAGTCGGAAAAGGATTGTATTGGGAAAAGGGATTGCACAAAAAACCGAGATATACTATTATCCACGAGGTACGTTGGGCAAAGCATGTCCCGCGACCGTTCGTTCTCTTCCCTTCAGTTGGTAACCTGATGTGTGCTAGGGAGTAAGAGTTTTACATCAGGATGTTGGAATTCTGCAGGGGAATCTGTGGACTCGTTTTTATTCTATACTATAGAGGTTATAAAGAATGGCTGACTTGCAAAATTTGAGGAATATCGGAATCAGTGCCCACATTGACTCGGGTAAGACAACACTATCCGAACGCATCCTCTACTACTGCAATAAGATCCACGAAATACATGAAGTTCGTGGTAAGGATGGCGTTGGAGCTACCATGGATAGCATGGAGCTTGAACGCGAAAGAGGTATCACCATTGCCTCCGCTGCAACAAACGTTACCTGGAAAGGGACAGAAATCAACGTTATCGACACACCGGGACACGTTGACTTCACCATCGAGGTAGAACGTTCCTTGCGCGTATTGGATGGCGCTGTTTTGGTCCTTTGTTCCGTTGGTGGCGTACAGAGCCAGTCCATCACCGTAGACCGGCAGATGAAGCGTTACCACGTTCCTCGTATTGCATTTGTCAACAAATGTGACCGTACCGGTGCAAACCCGTATCGTGTCAAGAACCAATTGATAGAGAAGCTTGGTCTGAATGCTGTATTGATGCAGATTCCCATCGGTCTCGAAGACAAGATGGAAGGTGTTGTTGACTTGGTCAGCATGAAGGCTCTCTACTTCGATGACGGCCCTAATGGGGATGCCGTTCGTGAAGCTGAGATTCCCTCCCACCTGAAAGAAGAAGCTGATGCTCGCCGCGAAGAGTTGCTTGATGGTGTATCCATGTGCTCAGACGAGCTTATGGAAGCCATGCTCGAAGACAACGTAACCGAGGAAATCATCCGCAAGGCTGTCAGAAAAGCTACCATCAACTTGGAGCTCTGCCCGGTATTCATGGGTAGCGCATACAAGAACAAGGGTATCCAGCCCTTACTCGATGGTGTTATCAGCTATCTTCCCAATCCTACTGATGTTACCAACAAGGCTCTTGACCTCGACAATAATGAGGAAGAGGTCAAGCTGGTTGCAGACGAGGACCTTCCTCCTGTTGTCCTGGCATTCAAGCTCGAGGATGGACAGTATGGTCAGCTGACCTATATCCGTGTCTATCAGGGTAAAGTGAAGAAGGGTGATGAGCTCTACAATACCCGTAGCCGCAAGAAGTTCCGTGTTGGACGCTTGATTCGTATGCACGCAGCTACCATGGAAGATTTGACTGAAGCAGGCTGTGGTGAAATTGCAGCACTCTTCGGTATTGACTGTGCTAGCGGTGACACCTTCTGTGATCCTAAGCTGAACTATTCACTTTCCAGTATGTTTGTTCCCAACCCGGTTATCTCCTTGGCTATCAAGCCAGTGGACAAGAAGGCTGCGGACAATATGGGCAAGGCACTCAACCGCTTTACCAAGGAGGACCCGACTTTCCGCAGCTATGTGGATCCTGAGTCCAACCAGACCATCATACAGGGTATGGGTGAGTTGCACCTTGAGGTCTATGTAGAACGCATGAAGCGTGAGTACAAGGCAGAGGTGGAGATCGGTCAGCCTGAGGTTGCCTACCGTGAAGCTATCACCCAGAGAGCCGACTTCAACTATACCCACAAGAAGCAGACTGGTGGTTCCGGTCAGTACGCACGTGTTGCCGGATATATCGAGCCTCTTCCAGATCCTGAAGAGGGTGAGGATGTAAAAGAGTACGAGTTCGTTGACGAGATCAAGGGTGGATCCATTCCTACTGAATATATTCCATCCTGTGACAAGGGATTCCAGATGGCCATCAAGAAGGGTGCTCAGCTCGGATTCCCCGTACTTGGGGTGAAGGCGGTTATCAACGATGGTGCTTGGCACCCGGTTGACTCATCCGACCAGGCATTCCAGACTGCAGCTCTCAGTGCATTCCGTGATGCGTTCGAGAAGGCCAAGCCAGTCATCCTCGAGCCAATCATGAAGGTCGAGGTAGTAGCCCCCAATGAGTTCCAGGGTTCAGTGTTCGCTTCGGTCAACCAGAGACGTGGTCTGATCATCAGCTCCACTGAGGATAATGCAATGAGTACTGTTATTGCTGAAGTACCTCTCTCTGAAATGTTCGGTTATTCCACGGTTCTTCGCTCCCTCACTCAGGGTAAGGGCGAATTTACCATGGAAATCGGGAGATACGGCAAGGTGCCGGTAAGCGTTTCCGAGCAGTTGAAGAAGGATTATCAGGAGAAACGGAAGAAAGAACAGAAATAGTATTTCTTCCTGCAATCCCAAGCCCTCCATGAGGATAAACCCTCCTGGGGGGTCTCTTTTTGCCCTTCTCTGTAAAAAAGTACCATTTTGTGATTTTCCATAGTATACTAGGGATGAACCTAAAAATTACTTGGAGGTGAGCGCTATGGTAATTCAAGAGTTAAACGAACTGAGTCCTCTTCGCGTATTTGAGCAGTCTTTGGATGGTGGACTTGGTCGTGGGAACCTCGGGGTCCTTGTTTCCCGTCACGGTGTTGGCAAGACAGCCTGCTTGGTCCATCTTGCTACTGATAAGCTGCTGAGAGGGGAACATGTCATTCATGTCTCGTTCTCTGGAAACGTAGAACATGTCATCAACTGGTATAAGGAAGTATTCAGGGAAGTCTCTGATGGCCGTACCCTTGATGATGCAGCGACCGTGTACAACAATATTCTCAGTAACCGTGTGGTCATGAATTTCAGCCAGGAGAATGTCACCATCGATAAGGTGCTCTCCAGTTTGGAAACCTTGATCAAGCATGGGAGTTTCAAAGCAGACGCTATTCTCTTTGACGGATACAAACTAACCGTTGCGACTGAGGATGATGTTCGCAAGATCAAGCAGTTTGCACAGAATATGGATTTGGAGGTATGGTTCAGTGTATCTCCTGTTCGCTCTGATGTTATGTATGACAAATATGGTGTCCCAAACACCATGCACAAATATATCGATTTGATTGATGTCCTTATTGGCCTTATTTACAATGAGGAACGAGACAAGGTGGTAATGACGGCTGTGAAGGCCCATGAAGGGATATACGAGAAGCCTATGGGTGTAAGTCTCGATCCCAAGACTATGCTCATTTCCAAGTAGTGTTCAGAAGAAGGCCGCGTTTGCGGCCTTCTTTTCAAACAATCGATACAGGAGACCGGCTTTAGGAGGCCGGTCTTCATTGTTGTGCGCTCGGTATGAACATTTTCTAAAGGGTGAAAGTCCCAAGTACAGGTGATAGCGCCAAGTACATAGCCAATGGCAAGGGTGTCCCCCGTGAGGAGGAATCTGAAGAAAGCCGGTGGCAAATTTCCGGCCTGACGAACAGGAATCCCATCAGGCATTCCTTGGTGGATGAGGTTGCAACACAAACCGAAGTCCAAATGCTATACGGAACCGGGGGGTGTAAATGGGGCAGGTGGATGGAAGGAAAGAAAGTGTTCTTACCCGAGGAGGTCTTGCAGATGAGCCTAGGCTATCAACGCCAAGGATGGCGAAAGCCCTGAATATACAAGAATAGGGGCCAGTCACTGCAAGGAGTCAGATGAAGGCATAGTAGGGGGAAGCCCTGAAGGCCGGAACGTCAGGAGGGACGTAGTAAATGAAAGATACCTGGCCTGTCAAGGACGGCAGAACCTGTACACGTAGTGGTGGCAGACCCGGGACACTGGAAGCACGGAATGTGGAAGGTGGCCAGGGGGGGCCGAGAGGGTGTGGGATGTCTGAAAACAACACGACCGACGCAAAACGAACGGATTTGCTCGAAAGGATACTGGACAGCCGGAATCTCCAGAGGGCATACGACAGAGTGTGCGCCAACAAGGGGAGTGCCGGGGTGGACGGTATCGGGACGGACGGGTTGCTCAGCCAGATAAAGGCGGTGGGGCTCGAAAATCTCAAGGGGCAGATTCGGGAGGGGAAGTACCGTCCCAAACCGGTCCTAAGGGTTGAGATACCTAAGGAAGGGGGCAAGACGAGAAACCTTGGAATCCCAAGGGTCATGGACAGGATGGTGCAGCAAGCCATCGCCCAAGTGCTGTCCGAAATCTATGAACCCGAATTCAGTGAGCACAGCTATGGCTTCAGACCCGGAAGGGGTGCCCATGATGCACTGAGGCGATGCCTCGCGAATGCAAACGAGGGGTACGACTGGGTGGTCGACATGGACTTGGAGAGGTTCTTCGATACGGTAAACCACTCGAAGCTCATCCAAGTGCTCAGCGAGAAGGTGAAGGATGGAAGGGTGGTGTCACTCATCCACCGGTTCCTGAGGGCTGGGGTTGTCGTGAAGGGAATGTACCAGAAGACCGAGGAGGGTTGCCCACAGGGGGGCAATCTGAGCCCAATCCTTGCAAACATCCTGCTGAATGAATGCGACCATGAGCTTGAGCTAAGGGGACACAGGTTTGTCCGCTACGCCGATGACATGGTCATCTCATGCGCCAGCCGGAAGGGAGCGGAAAGGACGCTCGAAAGCACTGCCAGATATCTTGAGAACGTGCTCAAGCTGAAAGTGAACCGCGAGAAGACCTGCATCTCCAGAATCGGGGGCATCAAGTTCCTCGGCTATGGGTTCTACTTTGACACAAAGGTCAAAAAGTGGAACTTCCGACTCCATGAGGTGAGCATCAAACCAAATACGTCCTAGCAACACAACCAAGGATTCCAGTATGGTTGTGCTTAAGATGAAGAGGCACCCAAGAGCCCCCTGTTATTCTGACAGGGGCTTGAAAGAGTCTTTGATGGAGAAAGAGTGATGCCCTAGACAGGTTTTTTCTTGATGGAGATGGAATGGACAGCCATTTCCTCACGAAGCCTTGTACTGAGGTTCCAGGGCAGGTACTGGCTGTAATCGACCGACCCGGCACTCAGGCTGCGTATCCTGGCCATCTCGCCGAGCAGGTAGGAGACATACCCATAGAGGTCCAGGTCCCACAGGTTGGCTGTCTGGATGATGGACTGGAGGGTTGCAAAGGTGTGCGCCCCGTCGGGGCACCCTGCGAACAGGGAGTTCATCCTTATTGTACTGAAAGCGCGTATAATCCTCTCGACCCTCGAATTATCTGGGTTCAGGTTGGCGCAGTCAAGGTAGGACCGGAACAGCATCTCGTTGTTGAGGTAGTAATCTAACCCCTCCATGATGAGCTCGTCGTCCTTGTGGAGGGCGTAGCGGCCCTTGACCCATTTGGAGAGATTCTCGAACAGAGGCAGCGACTCCTGTCTTCGCAGAGTGATGAACTGCTGTTCACTGATGCTTTTCTCATACAGCCACCGACGGCGATGGGTCTTGTCGACGCTGTATATCCTGCCTATGATGGTGAGGATCCTGTCAAGGGTGATGGACCCCGGTGAATCCTCCTTGTAGGCACCGGCCTTCTGGGCGTCGATGTATTTTCGACGTAGATGAGCAGCACAGAGTGCGAGGGTGAATTGGTAATCCTGTCTGCCGGCCTGGTAGCCGGAGTAGGCGTCGGCCTGCAGATATCCGTTGTAGTCGCCCACCATGCCCTTCAATACATCGCTGGAGCGTGATACGTCATAGTGGAAATAAGCGGCTGGTTTGTGGGGTGTCGCACTACACAGGACCCACATCCAGGATTTCAGGTTGTCGCTGCGTCCTTGCTCGGCCAGGACTTGCAATTTTGTCTCATCTGCGTTTATTGCAGGCTGGGTGAGGATGAAGTCCCTGATCGCCTGTGCCACCGGCTTGAGTTCGGAACCGGCACGCAGGTGCCAGTTGGCGAAATTCTGCTCGCTCAGCTCCACACCCAGGTTCCTGAACCGCTTGGATATCCTGGTCACAGACAGCCCGTAGAAGAACTTGTCCACCAGTGAGGTGGCTATGAGATTGTTGCCGGCAAGGCCACCGGGGATGAAGCGCTCGGGGGCCGATGCGGTGATGATGTTGCGCTTTCTGGTGCCGTCTGCATCATAGCTTTGGCCGCAGTTGGAACAGTAGCCCTTGTCCCTCAGCTGCCTGACGATGCGCAGGCTGTCCTTGATCAGCTCAATGTACTCATGGGCGTCGGGACTGTTGAGGTTGTTGACATCGATTCCGCAATTGGGGCAATGATCGGGTAGGTGGAAATGCTCAACTTCCCTGGGATATGAGGGGTCGAAACTCTGCCGCCCGCAGCCGTTGCCTCGTTTGCGGCTTTCAGGGTTCCTGTTTCTGCTCCCCTTCTTCTGCGAAACGGCATCTGCCTTGGCGGTTTGTTGCTCGACCAATGCCTTGGCTTGGTCGAGGACCTTCCTCTCCTCCTCGCTGAGAGATCCTTCCTCTTCCTTGGAAAGGAGCTCGAGGGGTATGTTGAAGAGCTTGCGGTATTTCTCGCTGGAGCTGCCGAACCTGAGGAAAAGGCTGAGTCTCAGCTTCTCCTCACCCGCTCGCACCGCCCTGGAGAGCACCTGCACATCCTCCTCAAGATCGGAGTTCTTCTGCGTCAGTGAGACGATCCGCCTCTTGTCCTTCTCGTTTTGCTTCTCCAGCTCGGTGACACGCATCCTCAGCCGGGTTATTTCCTCTTCATTGGTCATGGGGAGACTGTATCACAAGCATGCCGGATAAGTCAATATAAATCTATTTACAGCAATATTTTAAGTGTCTCACAACCATCTAAAAACCCATCCAGGAGCAGACTGTAAAGGTTCCATGCCACCCATACGGATCGGTCACAGCAAAAACACCAGAACACAGCAAACAGGGCCCAAAAGGCCGTTTTTGCATCCGCTAAAAATATCCTCAATATAAGTTTATATACTTTTTTCCTAGATATGCAGGTCCATCCTGGTCACAAGGCCGCGTGCCTTCAGATGCCCCAGCGGTATGGGGTCCGTCAACAGCTGCCTCAACGCTTCCCCGGTCATCTGTGCCGCAGCATCACCGTCCATCGGCCAGCTGTAGCACCCGTAGCGTATTGAACGGGTCAGCATCCAGCACCCGGCTCCCTCGCAGTAGACGATGCGTATCTGCTTTTTGCTGGTGGAGCAGAACACGAACATCGATTGCCCGTCCATGCTCATGTTCATCGCCCCCACCACCAGCGAGACCATGCCGCGTACCCCGCGGCGGAAATCAGTGGGTCCGACGCGTAAAAAGATCCTCTTGCCTTCAAGGCTTGTGTCAAACGGCAGTGCCATCACAACACCTCCTTGATGCGCCTGAGCAGGGTGATGCTCTCCTTGGAGCAAGCCAGGCGGTACAGTCCGATGCAGATGTCCTGCACATCTTGGTGGAATGCGACCATCTGGGCGAGGGAGGGCTGCTGAGGGTCCCTGCGCCTTGACTCCTCTCTTACGTTGTAGCAGACCATGTTCAGCGCTGGCTGGGCCGGCTCCTGCCTCTTTGGGAGAGGTATCCCGAACTTGTCGAACCCGGCATTCCTCAGCCATTCACTGAGTGTGGAATTGGTTATCGGCACCTCGTCCAGATTGCAGAACTTGGTCTGCGACAATCCCGACTGCCTGAACCTGGCGATTATCTCATCCTTGAGCTCTTGCGGGTATATTTTGCATTTTCTCATGGCCTATCCTCCAAGCGCTATGCTAGGGGATGGCTGCATACATTGGATATGACGTATTTGGTTTGATGCTCACTCCATGAGAAGTCGAAAGCGAAACTCAAGGCAAAGATCAAGGAGATAACACAGCGGAGCAACGGCTGGTCGGTGGCATATCGGCAGGCCAAGCTTTCACAGTTGGTCCGGGGCTGGGTAGCCTACTTCAAGCTTGCAAGATGCAAGGGAACACTTGAAGGGATTGACCAATGGCTGAGAAGGCGGATACGGATGCTGTACTGGAAGATGTGGAAGCGGATAAGGACCCGGTACAAGAGGCTGATGAAGCTCGGTGTTGCAAAACAGAAGGCGTATGAATGGGCTAACTCCAGATTAGGTTACTGGAGAGTGGCTGGCTCTTGGATACTTACGACGACATTGAACAACAAGAAGCTCTATGCGATGGGATGGCGATGGTTCTCTGGCTTATATGCCCGAGAGTGCGTGAACTGACGAGGAGCCGTATACCGAACGGTACGTACGGTTCTGTGGGAGGTCGGATGAGCCATTAAGGCTCATCCTCCTACCCGATTACACAGGCGTTACGCTCCGGTTATGTCCCCGCAGTCCTACATGGACACCTTGCCTGACCAGATTGGTCCTTTCTGGATGGGCAAGAATCCATTTATTATTCTTCAGTAACAACTTCGATTCCGGGTCGGTGCTCTTGCTGACTTTCTCAGCCATGCTCTTCGATAGTGGTTCGTTTGTACCCCTGGGGAGGACAATGATTGACTTGAATCCTTCTTTCGACGCTCCGCAGGGAGCAAGATGCAGTACATTGGCCTCAACGATGACCGCTGATCCTTTTGGGAAAAAGAATAGTTCAGAAGAACGAGTGTCAACAGATTCGAAATTTTCCAATTCCGAGAATTCCGTCAGGAACTGCAGGCAATCGGTTACTGCAATGAACAGCTCGGGGCTCTTATGATACTCCATGCCGTTGATACTCTGGTTCTTCCCATTGCAGTACCCGATCTGGATATCCTGTTCACCGTAATAGAGTTTCATCTCCTCCATGAGGGCGGGCTCTTCCAACGCTGGCAGGAATGTTTCATACGTAATGTCATGTTCTGGGATCGCAGTTATACGGTCAGCAAGAGAAACCAAGTAAGATGTATCGAAGCCATGGAGAATACGCCCATACTTCTTGAAGCGGGAGGACTCAATTGAGTGGATTTTCTCGTTTGGATTGTTTCTCACAAGATCCAACGGTACGTGAAACCGGGATGTTTTCATAGTATTACCTCGCAAATAGTACCATCACTATACCAGTAGCCAATAACATGGAAAAGACAATTAAGGAAAAATGACGTGCATCTACCTTGTCATGAATATACTCCCCTGCAAAGATGCCTGCCACCACAAACGGAACAAGCATCGCGGTGGTTTTTGCCACCGGAAGCGTCAGCGATTTTTCAATGAGATACCCTGCGATGATAATTGTGTTCAGTGTAGTCCAAAGTAGACAAAGTGTTGCCCTGAACTTTCCTTTGTCTGGAAGGGCTCTGGTTGCATATAGAACCACCAGCGGACCACCAGAAGAAAAAACCCCGTGCACAATACCACCAAGGAAGAGAAAGAAATAATAGGGGAGTACTTTATACCCTGTAGGAGGAGCGCTGTCACCTGTCCTTCTAGCCTGGCGATAGAGTTGACTAACTGAGACCAAAATAATGAAGAGAGCAAGTATCAGATTCAAGCTACCGCTCTGCTGTGAGCGAAACAAGTACATACCCACTGGCAATCCAAGGAGCATCAAGCCAGTGATGATGGTGTATTGTCTCCAGTCGATCTTGGAGAAATTTCGTATCACAATATACAGTGCCAAAAGCCAAGCCAGGATGGTAATAACCTTAACCGCTGTCTTGACTCCCAGCAATGCACTGACAAATGGCATTGCCAGAACTGAGCATCCAAATCCTGTCACTGCTTCAAGGGCATGGGTCACAAAGACCACCAGTCCACTGAGGACCAAGGTGGTCACCTCTTTGCCTCCAGAAGTGAGTAAAGCGCCTCCATGGAGAGTGGTGGAACTTGATTGCGCAGCTTAGGATCGGTCTCTACTCGAGAAAACTCCCTATGGATTGTATCCCTGTCGATATCCAGGGAGAGATCGTGAAAACTACGGGGAATTTTAAGGTGGCAGAGCAAGGAAGCAATGTCATCACGTAGTGCAGAGACCAATGCTTCCTTTCCTGCTTGATTGGGATGCACCATCTTTCCCAGCTTTGCAAGCTCCTCCCGGTTCTGTTCATCCTTTACAGCCCAATCGAATACTTCAAGCAAGGTAAACGCGCAGGACAGCCCATGGGGTATATGCCAATTCTCTGAGAGGATGAAGGATATTGCATGTCCTGCAGCCGTTCCCGTGAGGTTGAAGGCGATTCCCGCCTCATTGGATGCTTTCAGCATCTCTTTTTGCAAGGCACTTCTCTCTTGATTCTGTATGGTTGCGTCATACAGCTTGGGAAGTGTTTGAAGAACCTTGTATGCTGCTTCCCTCGCACACTCCCTGGTGATTGCCGTGCTGTTCTTGTTCCAGATGGACTCCAGTGCATGGTCGAGGGCATCCAGACCCGTTGCTGCACAGAGCCCAGGAGGGACTGTGTCGAGCATGGAAGCGATGAGGATTGCTGTATGTGCACTCATGAGTGGAGAACCCAAGGTATGCTTTCTCCCTGTACCATCACTGTACACCCCAACCTTTGTAACCTCAGAGCCGGTTCCTGCAGTGGTAGGGATCAGGGCCAAGGGTAGGGAGCGGTTGGTGATGGGTTTTCCTTGCAAGAACGACTCAAGGGTGCCTCTGTTGGTCATCAGCATTGCCAAGGCTTTTGCTGAGTCCATAACACTGCCCCCTCCGATTCCAAGGATAATATTGGTATTCATGAATCGCTTGTCATGAAGCATTGCCTCAATGTCTTCGGTTCTCGGATTGGGTTGTACCTGGTTGAATACCTCAACAGGGGTAAGGGCTGCCAGCTCATCTATCAAGACCTGCTTCCCTTCTATGGGAGCGTCGTCAGTGACGATGCTGACATGCAATGAGCCGGGAAAGTTTGCTGTATAACGCAGGATTCTTTCAAGTTCAGAACCCTGCAAGGAGGAAAAGCTCAAGATGTGAACGGGGCTCAACAGACTACTGATCATTTGAAATGCTCCTCTTCAATTGCCTGTACCTCTGAGAAGGCATTGCTGAGGAAGTCCTTCTTGAACTCCATTTTCTGGGTAAAGGACATTGCCAGCCAAGCATCTACAATCTGCACACCGAGGAAGGGGGCGGTAATCCATCCCCCCATCGTAATTACATTGGCGTTGTTCACAATCTTTGCCCGCTCTGCGCTGAAGATGCTGTCCACTACACAGGCGTAAATACCCTTGTGCTTGTTGGCGACAATGGCCATGCCTTGTCCAGTCCCGCATATCAGGATGCCTTTCTCTGCTTTTCCTTCCTGGAGTGACTTGGCAACCTTGGGAGCCTGGGTAAAGTAGGGCTGTGGTGTATCTACGGATTCAATGCCGAAGTCGAGCACTTCATAGCCTTGTTCCTGCAAGTGTTTGGTGATCTCTGCCTTGAGAGGGAATCCTGAGAGGTCTGATGCAATTGCAATTTTCATGATTTGCTCCTTATTGAAAGTGCTTTTCTCACAATTTCTTCTGCAGTAAGCTTGTAGTAGGCTTGCAACCAATCCTGTGTTCCTACCTGGCCGAACTCGTCATGGATACCTACCATTGCCATAGGGGTAGGAAGCCTCGTACTGAGCAAGTTGGCAACCGCTGCGCCTAAACCCCCTGCGACTTGGTGGTTCTCGGCAGTAACAATGGCACCTGTTTTCTTTGCATAGGTAAGGACAAGGTCCTCATCCAATGGCTTGATGGTATGCATATCGATTACTGCTGCGCTGATGCCTTGTTTCTTCAACATATCTGAAGCCTTAATTGCTTCGGGAACCAGGATAGCGCCCAGGGCGATGATGGTGACATCTGTTCCCTCTTTCAGTATTTTCCCTTTTCCCAAGGTGAACGCTTCATCTGCCTCATACAATGGTTGGATTGCTTTACGATGGAGTCTCATATAGGTACAACCGTAGTGTTCGGCGCACTGCCTGACCAAAGCCTTCAAGCTAACCGGATCGGAAGGTTCGAGGATGGTAAGGTCTGGGATCATGCGCATCAGCCCAATGTCCTCGAAAGGCATATGGGTTCCCCCATTGAACGCTGCACTGATGCCGGGGTCTGTGCCCACCAGCTTAACATTCAACTTTGCGTAATTTGCGGAGATGAAGAACTGGTCAAAGACCCGGCGGCTGGCAAAACAACCGAAGGTTGCTGCAAACGGGATTTTCCCGCCAGCACTCAGGCCAGCTGCCACTCCCACGAGGTTTGCTTCAGCAACCCCGACATCAACAGCACGTTCAGGGAACCGCTGCTTGAAAGGTATTGTACCAGAAGCTTTCATCAGGTCAGCTTCCAGAACCATGATCCGTTCATCATCCTCGGCCAAGGTGAGGAGGGTATCGCAATAGACGCCTCGCATCTCTTTCATTTCCATGATCTCTCTCCTATGTAAGTGCCTGGATGGCTTCATTTGCAGTGTGCAAATCGAAAGCCATGTTATGGTTTGCAACCTTGCCTTCACAAAAGGCAGCTCCCTTTCCTTTGATTGTATCGAGGATGATCATAGATGGTTTGCCTTCCTGTTCCTTGGCCTTTTCTATAGCCATGTCCATGGCTGAGATGTCATGGCCATCAACCCGTTGGGTAAACCAACCGAAACTGTTCCATTTTCCCTCGATGTCCCCAAGGTTCAGGATTTCATCGGTGGTCCCATCAATCTGCATCTTATTGTAATCGGTGAAGACGATGAGATGATCAATGTGGTGGTGTGAAGCAAACATGGCGGCTTCCCAGTTCTGTCCTTCCTGGCTCTCTCCGTCCCCGATGATTGCATACACGAATGATTCTTTCTTATCTATCCTCATCGCATAGGCAAGACCACAGGAGGCAGAGAGTCCTTGGCCGAGCGATCCGGTTGTCATGTCGATACCCTTGGTTTTTGTTCGGTCACAGTGACTAGGTAGATTGGTTCCGCCCTGATTCAACGTTCTTAGTTCCTCAATAGGGAAAAAGCCTTTCAGAGCAAGCGTGGCATAGAGGGCAGGCCCTGCATGTCCTTTGGAGAGTACCAACAGGTCTCTTTCTTCCCATAAAGGATTGGTTGGGTCGATTTGCATGACCTTGCCATAGAGCAGGGCAAGAAGTTCGACAATGGAGAGAGCTCCCCCAATGTGTCCAACACCAAGATTGCCGATGGTGAATAGTGTTTGTCCCCGAATTTCCTTGGCGAAGGAAGCCAGTTGTTTGGATTGGTCTGAGGAGAGCATAAGGGTACCTCTCTATTAGTTACTTAGTGAAAGTAACTATAATCCATCCCAAGAACCTTGTAAAGCTACTTCCTGTGGATTTTTTCTCAGGATGGGATTAGACTGTGCGAAAAGGAAGGAAATATGCAAGGCAATCCACTCAGAACAGCTGATTTACGGGTACATAACCAGAATATAGTACTCTCCATGATCCATGCGGCAGGGAGGCAGGGGACCAGTCAGTCTGAGGTTGTGCAGAAAACTGGATTGAAGGCTCCTACGATTTTCAGGATTTTTTCAGCTTTGGAAGAGGATGGCTTGATCGAGGCTATCGAAGGGGGGAGTGAGGACTCCACCATACGAAAAGGCCGGCGCCCAGTTTTCTATGTGGTATCGAAGAATGCACGGTTCAGCATTGGTCTTGAATTCTGGGCTGCTTTCCTCTCACTCGGTGTTTTCAACTTTCAGGGAGAGCGAATACATTCTGCGATGCATCCCCTCCCGGGGAATGTACAAGCCCAAGAAGTGACCGACCTCATCGTCACAGAAATTGAACGGGTGCTACATGAACTCCACATTGAGAAAGAGCGGGTGATCGGGGTGGGTGTTGCCGCCCCCGGCCAGGTCGACCTCGAGAGGAAGCGTGTTCGCTATTATCCCAGGATTGAGGGAATGAAGGACATTGCCTTGGTCGAGGAGCTGGAGTCTCGCCTGGATATTCCAGTCATGATTCACAACAATTGTAGTGCCCTTGCACTGAGTGAGTACCGACATGGAGGCTATGACCATCAGGGGAGTATGTTCACCTTCCTGCTTAGGACTGGTGTCAATGGGGCATTTGTACATGATGATGAGATCTATGTGAACAGCAGGAACCAAACAATCGAAACAGGACATATCCCGATCAATGCGGATGGTCCTCGGTGTAGCTGTGGTTCCAGAGGATGCCTGCAGGCTTACCTGCAGGACCTTGATCCGAACTCCCTGGACTTGCGTCTTGCACTCTTCGAGGGACTTGATGAAACATTGCAATCAGGGGACGCTGTTGCCAGGCGAACCATAGAACGAGCTGCAGGGTATCTTGTTGTTGCCATCAAGGTTCTGATGAGACTTTTCGCTCCCAAGTCATTCCTTTTTGTCGGTTGTTGTGATGTCGTTGCTGACGCAATTCGGGAACAGGTTGCTCGCCTGCTCGATGAACCAGATGCCTTCAGTACCGAACCCCCACGTATTTTCTCAACAGCCTATGATCCTCTTCTTGCACAGAAGGGTGCCTCTGATCTGGTGCTGCAGGAGTTCTTCAGATAAAAAAATAACAGATTTTCATTGACGGTTCCTTGTTTGTAGTATTTACTTACTTATAGAAAGTAACTAAATTGAGCATCTTTCGTTTGCTCATGCAGAGTGAGGAGTAGTGCGTGAAATATCCAGTAACCCTAGGCGTGGTATGTCTTGCAAGAACGACCTATGACTATATAGCCGCTGAAGAGCTCTATGCAAAGATCCGCAGTGAGTTGCAACAAATAGAAGGCGTGACTTGGTATTGCCTGGAATCGCTGGTCATTTCCCAGGAGGACGGCCTTGCCGCAGCAAAGGAACTTGCAAGCAAGCAGATTGATGGCTTGGTATGTATTTCAGGAACCTTCCACCTCGGTCATTTAGCACTGCAACTTAAGCGGGAGCTTTCTGTTCCTGTGCTGCTTTGGGGACTCCCTGAACTACCCTACAATGGGGGGAAGATTCGACTCAACTCTGTGTGCGGTGTGAACCTGAATGCCAGCAATCTCTATAAGAGTGGGTATGACGACTATACGGTTATCGTCCAGCATACCATTGATGAGGACTGGGTTGATGCAATCCGCGTTATCAAGGCAATGAAAATGGCTAAGATTGGCATCATAGGCTATAGGGCAGATGGATTCTTCAATGTAGGTGTGCAGGATAATCTTCTGTTTGGCCAGACAGGTGCATTGGTGGATCACTACGAACTAAAAGATGTTCATGACTATCCGGTATCCGATAAGGATGTGACAGCTAGGATGCAACAGATCAAGGATACCTTCGATGTATCGACACTCTCAGCATACCAGTTGGACCGAGTAGCCCAGCTGGCAGCAAAGCTTGACGCATTTTATCATGAGATGAACCTCTCAGCCCTGGCAATACGATGCTGGCCTGAATTTGCCCGTGATTTCGGCGTCTCTCCCTGTGCGGCGATGAGCTTGCTGCAGTCTGAGGGGATGATTCTTGCCTGTGAAGGGGACATCGACGGAGCACTCTCCATGATTGCCCACCAGGCGCTGGGAGCGGAAACCCCCTTCCTTTTTGACTTCTCCCAAGTTGATTTCGAGCAGGACTTCGCCCTTTTCTGGCACTGTGGAGTTGCCCCCTGCAATCTTTGGGATGGTACTTGCAACAGAAGCCTTGATACCTACTTTGCGGGAGGCAAGGGAGTCACTGCAGACTTTGTGCTCAAAAGTGGTGCTCTTTCGGTTCTCCGCATTGATTCTGCCAGGGGTGGCTATCGAATGTTCCTCCAAAAGGCTACAGCAGTTCCCATGGAAAAGTTGCTGAAGGGAACGTATATGAAGGCAATCTTTGAGCGACCGGTCAAGGAGGTGCTTGATCTGGTGTTGGACAATGGTCTTGCCCATCACTCATCGGTAGTCTATGGAGCCTATATCAGACCATTGGAGCTGGTGGCAAAGCTGAAAGGATGGAGAGTCATCCAATAAGGGGTAATCAAGTTTGCATTTCGTGCAAACATACGATACAAAAGGAGATTGTTATGATGAAAAAGTCAAGACTCATTGCAGTGTTGCTTCTGCTCTGTTTACTGTCACCATTGACAGCACAAGGGCAAGTAGAAAGTGGGCAACAAAAGGAAATCGAACTGAGATGGGCAAGCATCTGGGTGGGAAATGATAGCAAGGCCCCAGCAGTGGAAGCCTTGGTGGAAGAGTTCAACACCAAGAATGCCGGAAAGATCAAGGTGGTTATCGAACCACAGCCTGATTACAATGCCTACGAGCAGAAAGTTCGGACCAGTTTGGCAGCAGGCCAGGCCCCGGCTGACATCTTTACGATCAAGTTCAACCCGACAACGGCAACATTTTATCAGTCAAATCTTCTGATGGACTTCCAGGGAAAGCTTGATAATGCATGGAAGGCCAACTTTGATGGTGGTTCCTTGGAACAGTCTATCGTTGACGGTATGCTTAAGAGCTTGCCGATGGAGACAGCCATCCTGCCGATTTGGTACAACATGGATGCAATGAAAAGCGTAGGTGTCAATGCAGTTCCAGCTACAGAGCAAGAGATGTTTGCAGCATTTGACAAGCTTAAGGCAGCAGGTATCGCCCCTACCAGCCAGATGACAGGCGATACCAATGCTTGGACCAGCATGATTTGGTTCAGCCATTTTGCAGTCTCTCTCGGTGGACCGAATGTTTGGGACAAGCCCTTTACCGATCCTGCGTTTGTAGAAGCTGCCAAGCTGATCAAAAGGATGATCCAGGAGTATTCCACTGCTGACGCTGTAGGTCTTGGCGCTGGTGGAAGTGGAGGGCATTTCCTCGCTGGTCGCACCGCTGTATTCTCCAATGGTCCTTGGTATGCAGGGAGAGCCGACCTTGCTGCCACACCATTCTTTGGCTCAATCAAGATTGGTGGGTTGCCCGCAGTCGGTGAATATAAGGACATCATGATCAGCCGTCTACAGGCAAATATCTGTGCAGCATCCAGCAAGGATGCAGCAAAGGAACAGGCAATCGTGGACTTCCTGAAGTTCTTGACCAGTCCCACTTCCATTGCAAAGATTGCGGAGACCAGCGGTGCAATGTTTGCAATCAAGACTGACTATCGACCGGTAAACAACCTGCAGAAGCAGTTCTACGATGCGAATGCATCTGCATCAACCACTGCTTTTGACCTGGAAGCTGCTCTCGGCGCTGAGGTTACCCTCGAGTTTGCCCAGCAGCTTGGAGCGCTCGCCCTCGACCGAATCAGTGCAGAGGAATTCTGTGCGTTGGTTGATCGCAAGATCGAACGCTGATAACCCGATGTACATCATGCTGTCGCCTTCGGGCGACAGTATGGTATCTTTCTCTGTAGGAGTCCATGATGCAAGCAGTTGGTACACGAAACCGATGGATTTGGAGTGCAAGAATACTCTTTTTGCTTCCCGTTTCGCTACTTTTCTTTTTCTTCTTTATTTATCCCTTCTTCTTCACGGTCTTTACCAGCTTTACCAGTTGGCGTGGCATCGGGTCGATGAAGTTCAATGGAGTAAAGAATTATGCAAAGTTGATAACGGACCCTACCTTTCAGAAAGCATTGGGAAACAATATTGTCTGGGCTCTCTCACAAGGCTTGATTCAGGTCCCTCTGGCATGTTTGGTTGCCATGATTCTGGTACGCAAGCCATTTGGTTGGAGAGGGCTGAGAACCATCTACTACCTTCCCAATGTAATCTCTACCGTTGCCTTGGCAATGGTCTGGGTTGCCATCTACAACGTAGATGGACCCTTGAATGCTATTCTTGCCAGCCTTTTTGGGATGGAAAAGCATAACTGGCTGGGAAACCCTGATACTGCCTTGTTCTCCGTGATCTTCCAGACAGTTATTTATATCGGTTACTTTATGATCGTCCTGTTGGCTTCAGCGATGAATATCCCCAGATCGCTCTATGAAGCGGCTGAGATTGATGGAGCGAGTACATTGGCTCAGGAGATCAATATCACCTTGCCTATGCTTCGTGGCACCCTGATTACCACCATGACCCTCGCCATGGCGTATGGGATGCGTCACTTTGAAGCGACCTTCCTGATGACCGGTGGAGGACCAGCGTATGCAACCACCACCATGGGCATCGACCTGTACCTGAAAATGGATGCCTTGCGCTATAGTGAGGCTTCGACCAGCGGGGTGTTCCTCATCATCATGGGTACATTGGTCATTACCTTGCTACGGAAACTCTTTGGTTCCTCGGACCCCATGAGTGAAATGGCACAATAGGAGCACATCCAGATGAAACATACCCCTGCATCAATCATCGGCAACACCCTCAAATGGATTCTCCTGGTAAGCTTGCTCGCTTTGGCATTGCTTCCCTTGCTCTGGCTGCTGATCAGCTCGCTGAGAACCAATCTTGAACTGCAAACCAATCCCTTTGGATGGCCCGAGAAGTTCCAATGGGTCAACTACGCCAACGCATTATCCATGGCAAGTCTTCCTCGATTACTGCTCAATTCAGTGGTTGTAGCAGTCGTGACCGTGGTGCTGAACAGCCTGGTAACCTCCATGGGAGCATTCATCCTTTCCAGGGAACATTTCAAGGGAAGGGACATCATCTATACCATCCTCACCGCCGGAGTCCTGGTACCAGTGATTTCTTTCATGGTTCCCTATTTCTCCATGATCACCCGTAGCGGTCTCTACAACACCTTGCTTGCCTTGATACTTGTCTATACTGCAGTGAATATTCCTGTTTCTATATTCTTGGTGACAGCATTCATGAAATCCATCCCCAAGGAGTTGGAGGAGGCTGCCATCATGGATGGGTGCAGCTTCTTCAAGCGTTTCTCCATGATCATTCTTCCGCTCTCCCGCTCTGGAATCGTAACGGCAGCAACATTCTGCTTCATCTACTCATGGAATGAATTCGTCATGGCGATGCTACTGACCAGTTCCATAGAGTCAAGGACCATACAGCTCGGGATCAAGTTCTTCTCCAGTCAATTCATTACCGATTACAGCAGCATGTATGCAGCGGTCATTATCACGATCGTTCCCAGCATTCTTGGGTATGTGTTCCTGCATGACAAAATCATTGGTGGATTGACTACAGGTGGAGTGAAGGGGTAAGCATGTTCAGTCATACAAATCAGGATGGAATCCTCTCGGTTTTCTTCAACCAGATGAAAATCCTTGAACATACGGCAGAGCATCCTGTCTTGATGCTCCAAAGAAACAACGCAATGATTGACATGTACCGAGGCAACTACTTCATCGAGGAGAATGTCGAGGAAACACTAGTTTTGGATGCCTGTACCATCAGTGAAGCCTATATTGAGGGCAGGGGTGTGTGTATCCTTCATTTTACTGGGGGCGTGTATCACCTGACTTGTGAACTCAGTGAACAGTATGGTCGCCTGCTCCTGCGCCTCTCACCACTTCCACAGCCATATAACCGGCTGGTCCTGCACCTCTTTGCAGAAGAGAGGGAGCATATCTGGGGTTGTGGTGAACAGTTCTCATATTTTGATCTTCGTGGAAGAAACTACCCGCTGTGGACCCAAGAACAGGGAGTTGGAAGAAACAAACATACGCGCATCACCCAGATTGCTGATGAGAGAGATAGGGCAGGGGGGGATTACCATACCACGTTTTATCCCCAGACAACATTTGTTTCAAGCAGGGGGTATTTCCTGCACGTAAACACCGATGGCTATGCTGACTTCGATTTCTCCCAAGAGCATGTTCATCGGTTGTTGTTCTGGGAGGTCCCCTCTTCCCTGGTAATCTCGGTGAAACCCTCGCTCTTGGAGGTTGTTCAGGATATCTCTTCCCTGTTGGGTCGCCAACCCTTGCTCCCTGACTGGGTCTATGATGGCATCATGCTGGGAATCCAGGGAGGGACGAAGGTACTCCTGGATAAGCTGGCGTCGATGGAGGCTTTCTCCACACCGGTAAACGGTATCTGGATCCAGGATTGGCAAGGGGAAAAATACACAAGCTTCGGAAAGCGACTTTGCTGGAACTGGCAGTGGGACAAGGAACTCTACCCTGGTTTGGATGCTGTGATCGACTCATTGAAACAACGCGGGATAGGTGTTCTTGGCTATATCAATCCATATGTACTCAAGGGCTACCCGTTATTCACTGAAGCTGCAGGGAAAGGGTATCTGGGAAGGAACAGCCATGGGGAACCCTATCTTGTAGATTTTGGTGAGTTCGATGCTGGAGTTGTTGACTTCACCAACCCTGAAGCAGTCCAGTGGTATGAGAAGGTCATACAGGACGAGATGATCAGTCTGGGCTTGCGTGGTTGGATGGCGGACTTTGGAGAGTATCTCCCCCATGACATGCTGCTTCACAGTGGACGGTCGGCACTCCTGGAGCATAACCCTTGGCCAGGGTATTGGGCACAGGTGAATAAGCAAGCAATTGCCAAGGCAGGAAGAAGCAACGAGATTCTCTATTTCATGCGTTCAGGTTCTGCCTTGAGCTTGTCATCCTGTCCCATGATGTGGGCGGGTGACCAGAATGTTGACTGGAGTGAGGACGATGGCCTTCCCTCAGCTTTGTGTGCAGCGCTCTCCCTGTCCATGAGTGGAATGGGATTGCATCATAGTGATATTGGTGGGTATACCACACTCTATGGGATGAAACGCAGCAAGGAGTTGTTGCTCAGGTGGTGTGAGTTTGCCGCCTTCACCCCAATGATGAGAACCCATGAAGGGAATCGCCCGGCGGAAAACTGGCAGTTCGATTCTGACGAGGAAACCATCCGGTTCTTTGCGCGGATGACCAGGCTTCATGTTGCGCTGAAACCCTACCTCAAGGAGGTCGTGAGGGAGAATGCTGAACAGGGTATTCCTGTCATGCGGCCTCTCTTCCTGCACTATCCAGAGGAAGCCTTCTTCAGCAACAAGGATTCTTATCTTCTTGGCAGGGATCTGTTGGTTGCTCCTGTATTGAAAGAGGGAGAGATAAGCAGGAAGCTGGTACTCCCCTCTGGGAGGTGGGTCCACCTCTTCACCAAGGAACGTTTCCAAGGAGGGATCTGCTGTATAGATGCCCCCCTCGGGATACCTCCAGTCTTTTTCCGTGAAGAGAGTGATTTTGCTTCACTCTTCCACTCGATCAGTACAGGAATGGAACTGCAGCCTTGAGTGTGGATTTCGGAATGAAAATCTCAATCAGATTTAGGCTCTGGCTCTTAACCAGATACAGGACGGTATTCAGGGTACTCTTGGCAACTGCGTACCAACCAGTGGCTTTCTGTGGCTGTTTGAACTCGTTGGTTGGATCTGCATTGAAGGCTTCTCGGTCAGCTTTACTCACCTGGAATGTATTAAAATCCCAAGTGCTGACATCATAATCCTCCTCGAGTTCTGTCTCCTGAGGATCTGGTAAACGGTGGAAGAAATCTATACCGGTAAGGGTTTCAATCTCATCAATACTGGTGGCAAAATCCTCAAGGTCCTTTTTCGACCCTTCATTGGGGAGTAGAAACGCAATGGACTTAAGCTCTGGTTCCCGGTAGTCTAGGATAACCTTGTAGTACTGGTTTGGTATGGAGACTTCATTGTCACCGATGGTGTCATACGGGCCGTCAGTCAGGACAGGACCGGTGACAACGTAGATACTTCCTTCTGTATCGGCAAAATTCCGCACCGTAGCCTCTAGTTTACTCCAAATGCCCCGGTTGAATTGACCTTCCTGTGGGCTCATATTGCTGAGGTAGAAGGAACCGCTCATTGCCTCTTCTGACCAAGAAAGGTCCGCTGCAGGAATCAGGTGCCCTCGGTCATATCCACTTCCCCGATAGTCATCCAATGATGCAGATTCGCTGGGAACCGAAGGATCACTCCTGAAATCATCTCCACGCTCATGCATACCATACAGTTCGCTCCTGGTAAGTTCATAGGCTACCCAACGGGCTTGTTCATGTTCTTCATCGTAGAGGAGGGTGTATCCTGGGTGGGTGATCACTATATCAGTTGCTGAGTAATCCGGAAGTTCCAGGTCAGGAATTCCTGAAGTCGATGTCTGTACATATTCTTGCTCGTTTGGTGCTAGTATCAGGGTCAATAACCATAGAATAACCAGTACCACGAGGAGAATCAGGATTCTCTTTCCCCGTTTTTTTGCCTTGTTTGTACGCCTTCCCATGATCTCCTCCCCAAATTTACCTGGTACAGTAAGGAGAAGGTAGTGAGCCTTCTCCTTGTCTCTAGAGTTGTAACCACTCTATTCCGTGCAGGTTACGAACGAATGTAGGTAATAGTACCTTGTTTCGGTACTCTTGGTGAAGGATAGTCACCCTTGGGATATCCTACAGCTAGGGTTCCTGTTACCTTGTACCCCTCGGGGACACCGAATGAAGAGAGTTGTACACCGAGCTCGGGATTATGGTTGATCCGATTGCACCACACTGATCCCAATCCTAGGGCATGAGCTGCCTGCATCATGTTGGTCATTGCACAGGCGGTGTCTTCCTTCTCAAAGGTATTCCCGATCTCAATAGAGACAAGAATCAGGGTTGGTGCATTGTAAAAAAATGATCCGCCTGGACCAGCCACCTTTTCATCGAGCTTCCGCAAGGACTTTGGATCCTGGATTGCAGTGAAGTGCCAAGGTTCCTGATTCATCCCATTGGGGGCAAGCGTGGCTGCTTTGAGAATGAGATCGAGGTCCTCATCTCTAATCTGTTCATCGGAAAAACTTCGCACACTTCTGCGTGTAAGGATATGGTCAGTGATTGTATTCATGATAAGCCTCCTTCTCTCTATAGTACCTCTTCCCAGAATACCTTCCAATAGGGTATGGTATGGCATCCATGAAATACTTGATACAGATTGCACTCATTTTTGGTCTCTGTCTGGTGGGGGATGCCATTTCCTTGGTGCTTCCGTTCACCCTTCCCTCAAGTGTGATCAGCATGCTTCTGATTCTTGTGCTGCTCTCCAGTGGGTTGCTTAAAGAGTACCAGATACGTGAGAGTGCAGACTTCATGCTTAAGAACATGACGTTCTTTTTTATTCCTCCTGTGGTTGGGATCCTGCGGTACTCTTCATTGGTCCAAAGTATCTGGTGGCAGTTGCTTGTGGTGAACCTGGTCTCGTTGTTTGCTTGTTTTGCAGCGAGCAGTTGGACAGTGGTCCTGGTGCAATTTGTGCAGAAAAGATTAAGGGAGAGAAGACATGCTTGAGATTCTTAGCTCTCCATTGTTTGGTATTTCCCTATCGGTCTTTGCCTTCCAGGCAGGGGTTTTTATCAACAAGAAACTGAAAAACCCTTTGGCAAACCCCTTGGTGATTGCCATGCTGCTTATCATTGCTGTTCTGCTTCTTTTTGATATACCTCTTGACGCCTATGAAGCAGGTTCTTCAGTCATCTATATGTTCCTTACCCCGGTCACCGCAGTGCTTGCTCTTTCAATCTACCGACAGAGGGATGTGTTGAGAAAGGCCTTCTTTCCCATAGTTCTAGGGACTTTGGCTGGGGCATTAGCTGCACTTTTCTCAGTGGTTGTGACGTGCAACTTGCTTGGTTTGGATAGCATAATTCTGGCCAGCCTGCTATCCAAATCGGTTACCACTCCCATAGCAATCGCCTTGACTGAACAATTCGGGGGTCTTCCCCCATTGACTATTGCTTCCACCCTTATCAGCGGGGTTGCTGGGAATCTACTCGCTCCAGTGCTTGCTAAGCTCTTTGGGATCAAAGATGCCGTTGCACATGGTGTTGGCATTGGGGCCTGTTCCCACGCGCTTGGTACAAGCAAGGCCTTGGAGATAGGCGGTGTACAGGGTGCCATGAGCAGCATCTCTCTCTCATTCTCAGCCCTTTGGACGGTCCTGCTTGCTCCGCTGTTTTTCTGATTTGATGATGCGTCTCATGGGGACAAATCCCTCTCCAAGTGCCTGATAGGTCTCATGTACAAACATGAAGGCCTTGGGGTCCTCTTCATGCACAATCTGGGTCAGGTGGTTGATCTGCTGATTGTGTACCACGGCCAACAGGAGTTTTCTCTCCTTCTGCGTAAAGACACCAACACCATTTATCAGGGTTCCTCCATGTCTCAGCTCAGTGATGATACGCTTTCCGATTGCCTCGTGCCGATCACTGACGATATAAGCGGTTTTAGCGTATTTGGTTCCAAGGTTCATTACCATGAAATTCACCATCTGTCCTGAAATGTAGAGCGTGATGATCGCAAAGAGAGCACGCTCCAGGCCAAAGACAAGCGCACCTGCAATAATGATAAGCCCATCACAGAGGAAGAGTGCTGTTCCAAGGGCGAGTGGTGTATAGCGACTGATGATCTGGGCAAGGATATCAGTACCTCCGGTGTTTGCCCCTGATCGCATTACAATTCCAATACCACTTCCAAGCAGGACTCCTCCGAAGATTGCTGAGAGGAGTGTATCCATCCTATCCACATAGGGTAATATCCCGTCATAGTTGGTGAGTTGTCCCAGGAGGCTGACCCAAAGACTGAGCAGTATCGTTCCTGCCAGGCTCTTTGCTCCATAGAGACGGCCAAAGATTCTCAGCCCTATGAAAAAGAGGGGAAGACTGATCAGGAGCATGACCAATCCTGTATCAAACCCTGTTACATGGTAGAGGATGGTTGCAACGCCGTTGACCCCTCCACTGGCTATTCTTGCAGGAGTGATGAATAGGGCAATTGCTGCGCCTGCCACTGCTGTTCCCAAGACAAGATAGAGCGCCTCGATAACGAGGCGCCCGGTGTGTGAGTGCTGCATATCAGCATCCATCCTATTGTACGTACTTGATCAACGTCGCTCGAATTGCTCCCTTTCCTGCTACCAGCTCAGTAAAGTAAGAGAGCACCAAGTCTGCCATACCAATTTCTTGAAGGTTAACACCCCAGATGGATTCGTCTTTGAGCAGAGCTTCCAAAGCAGGGAAGGGCCCCTCCATCCCAATATTGATATCCTTGAGAAAGGCCTGTGCCTCTTCAAGACGTGGATCAGAGCTTGGGGTGAACGGGTTGAGTTCATCATCCAGACCCATAAGGTAGCGTAGCCATCCAGCGAAAACCAATGGGATGAGCTTCAAGTCTTGTACATCCAGCTGATCATTGCCAAGGTATGACTTGATGGTCTCGCCGAACCTGATGCCAAGTTTCTGACTGGTATCAGTTGCAATTCTCTGAGGAGTATCCGGCATGAAGGGGTTGGGGAACCTGACGGTGAGTACTTCATCAATGAAAGCCTTGGGGTCAAGAATTCCAGGATCGGTTACCACCGGCATCCCTTCCTCATACCCGATGATTTCCACCATCCGCTTCAACTGTGGGTCCCTCATCTCCTCGCTGATGAGCGAGTGTGAGAGCAGGCAGCCATAGATGGCAAGGGTTGTATGAAGAGGATTCAAACAAGTGGTCACCTTCATTCTCTCAACCTTATTCACCGTATCCCTGTCAGTGAAGTACACCCCGACATCTTCGAGCTGAGGTCTGCCGGCAGGAAAATCATCCTCAATGACCAGGTACTGTGGTTCCTCTGCATTCACGAAGGATGCTGTATAGGTGTTCTTGTCGGTGATAACCAGAGAGGTATCCTCAAACCCATCGGCCTTGAGCATCGCTTCAACCTTTGCATCTGGACGTGGGGTGATCTTGTCGATCATGGACCAAGGAAATGAAACATCCCTCTGGAGATATGAGACGAAGCCCTCTTTTACCAATCCTTTCTCTTCCCATGCCTGGGCGATGGTCATAACAGCGTCCTGGAGCTTTTCCCCGTTGTGTGAACAGTTGTCCATGCTTACAAGGGCAAGTTTACCCCCATCAGCCAAAAAGCGTTCATACATCAGTGAAACAAGCCTTGGAAGGAACATGATATTTTGCTCAGGCCCTGAGAGAAGGTCTTTCTCGATTGCAGGGTGGAATGATCCATCCCCACGCTTGAGTGCGTACCCTTTTTCGGTGATGGTCAAGCTTACCATCTGAAGGGAAGGGGAGCGGAACGTCTTCTGGAAAAATGCCCATTCTTTGGAGAACTGCTGGTCACATTTGTAGGCAGCTGCGACAGAGGCAATGACCTCCTTGGCGATGGAGCCGTCACTCTTGAGGGTTACCATCAGGGTCATATTGTCGTGTTTCTCATAGACCTCATCGATGATCTGGTAATCAAAACCTTCCCCTACGATGATGCCTGTCTCTGCAAGTCCTTTACTAAGGAGTCTCTGTTGGAGTGCTGCGGGGAAAATACGGAAAATGTTTCCTGCACCAAAATGCACCCAGGTAGGTTGCTTCTCCGTCTTCTGTACCATTGATGCGCGATCATAGGATGGCAGGATATACCCCTTGTCTTCCCATTCGCTTCTCTTTTGTAATCCGGTATTGGTTAGTTTCATGAAGGCCTCCAGGTTTGTTGGTGTTGGAACTGAAGTGGAGCGTACGTCCTCTCCTGTTTGAAGTACTCAGGGTATCGACCAACCATCAATTCAGTTTCCTGTAAAAGTTTTGAAAGGTGTTTATCCTCAAGGTTGAGGATGGCATCAAGTTGTTTGTGTCTGAGTGCATTCAGCATCAGACGGTGTTGCTCAATAATATCTGCAAGGACATTTTTCTGATAAAAGGAGAGAAGACGAATCCTATGGTGGTTTCCGCCTTGGGCGAGGATGATGTTCCAGATGCGTTGCATACCAATGGCATGGAAGATGATTGCATGAAAGGTGTTGTCAGCCTCAAGGAATTTGATGAAATCATCACCAATTGCATACGCTGCCTGTTCTTCAATTGCAGCTTCCATAGCCTTGAAATGATCATCACGTGCCACGTAGATGAATTTCTTGACTGCATGGTCTTCAAGGCTTTTGCGCAAAAAACGTTCCTCTTCAACCTGCTTCAGATTGATGAGGGAGACTCGGGTTCCTTTTTGTGGATAGATATCAACCAGATTGTCAGAGCTCAATCTCATGAGTGCATCCCTGACAGGAGAGCGACTGACCTGCAACTGCACGGAGAGCTGTTGCAGGTTCAACTCCTCTCCCGGCTTGAAGCGCAGGGAGAGAATTTCGTCCCGAAGGGTCTGATAGATTTCCTCAGATGCAGTAACACGGACTATTTGTGCCATACTATTTCCTCTGGTCACTTTTCTGAATAGCCTCGTAAAGCCCGAGAATGTAGGATGCACCGAGTGCACGGTCATACAATCCATAGCCGGGCATTGCCACTTCTCCCCAAATCATTCTTCCATGATCTGGACGAGCTGGTCCTTCGAAGCCTATGTCATAAAGTGCCTTTACAATCTCATAGAGATCGAAGGAACCATCGCTGGAGAGGTGGGCAGCTTCTTCAAAAACTCCCTCTTCAAAGTGATGCAGGTTTCTGATATGGGCAAAATGGATTCTTCCGGGCAGTGAGCGGATGATACCGGGAAGGTCGTTCTTTGGATTGGTTCCAAAAGATCCTGCACAGAAGGTGAGTCCGTTAAATGGTGCATCGACAGCCTTCATGACCTTTAGGATTCTTTCCTTGCTGGTGATGATGCGAGGAAGGCCAAATACAGGCCATGCTGGATCGTCTGGATGGATTGCCATCTTTATACCGTACGTCTCACAGGTTGGCTGGATTGCTTTAAGGAAGTACACAAGATTCTCGAAGAGTATATCATCAGAAACATCCTTGTACGCTTCCATCAGTTCCTTGATCTTTGCAAGGCGTTCTGGTTCCCAGCCTGGCATTTCAAAGCCTTGGGAGCTATTGTTCGTTTGGTCGAGGAAAGACTGTGGATCGATACCATCCACCACTTTCTGGTCATATGCCAATACGGTGCTTCCGTCACTTCTCATCTTGGCAAGTTCAGTCCTGGTCCAGTCGAAGACTGGCATGAAGTTGTAACAGACGGTGGTAATTCCTTCCTTACCGAGGTTCTCAAGGGTCTGGATGTAGTTTGCGATGTACTTGTCGCGATCTGCCCCACCGATTTTTATGGCGTCATGAATATTGACGCTCTCAATGCCGAGTACTTTCAAGTCAGCAGCTTCTACCTCTTTCTTGAGCTCCTGGATTCTTTCGATCGGCCATACTTGTCCAGCCGGAATATCGTAGAGGGTGGTGATAACCCCTTCAACGCCTGGAATCTGACGGATCTGTTGTAGGGTAACGGTATCGTGCTTTGATCCGAACCAGCGAAGTGACATATGCATCATGAGTGGTGCCTCCATATATGTTATACTAATAGTCTAGCATACTAATATATTAGAAGCAATACCCTTATACCCTTTCCCCCCATATATCCGTGAAAAGCCTATCTTCGGTCGCCCATCACCAACATAGACGCGGTTCGGTCTAGGAACAGTGTGCACTCTTTCTTTGTTCTGAGTGCAGCACAAGGGGCGTAGACCCCTATTTGGTCATAGAGACACATGGCAACGGCACGAGCTTTTCTTTGGTCGGGTACGGAACAGATAAGGTGTTTAGCTTTTAGTATCTGTCTTACAGACATGGTGATGGCTTTTGAAGGAACCTCATCAATCTTTGGGAACCATCCTTCGCTTACCTGTTGTCTTCTGCATCGGTCCTCAAGCTCCACTACAATGTATGGGTCGTCTGTTTCAAAATTGGCAGGGGGATCGTTGAACCCGATGTGTCCGTTCTCGCCAATACCAAGGAAGGAGACATCCACTTTTTTTCTTTTGATGAGAGCGTTCAATCTCTTGACCTCTTCTTCCAAATTCTCTGCATCGCCGTTGATCTGGTAGAATGCACCAAGGTGGGTCACTTTCTCGACGAAGCGATTGTTCAGGTAATAACGGAAACTGGAAGAGTGGGTGTCTGGTAGGTCTACATATTCAGCCAAGCCAAATGCCTCCACCTTGCTCCAGTCGATATCTGCTTTTGCAAGATGTTCATAGAGGGAGAATTGACTCAAACCGGTTGCGACAGAGATGACAGCATGGCCTTTCTTCTCAATTGCTTCCTTGATAATGGTAATGCCAAGCTTTGCTGCCTGGTAGCCCATGTCATGTTTGTCTTCGCAAATGGTTACACGCATCTATTGTTGTTCTCCTTCCCCTCCAGTCTAACAAAAGTGTGAAACTGGGTACAGAGGCCTAGAGAAATGCTTCTTCTGAGCTTGGATGGGTTGTATTCCAACTCTTTGTATCAATAATGAGCTGTTTAGTAACTTCCTTTGCTCCATAGGGGGCAAAGAGTTTTTCCATTCCAAGGAAGCCGGATGCCAAGGTGATCACAACCTTATGGTAGTGGAATCGGGCCATTTGACGGCTGAACGAATCAAAAAGGAGGCGAAAGAGGCCAAGCCCACGATACTCTGTCTTGACCCCAAAAAGTGGTACTTCGACGAGATAGTCGGCAAGCATGGTGTAAGAAAGGAATGCTGCCAGACTTCCGTCTTGTGCTTTGGCTAAGTAGAAATGATCGAGTTCGTCGAGTTCAAGATGACGCATCAAAACTACGCTTGCAATGCGGTCTTCTTCGCTGCCTGCCTCAAGTTCTGTGACCAGTGATTGGACCATGTTCATGATTTCTTCGGTTACCGGTCCTTCAAGGGTTTCAAAGGTGAAGTCCTCCAACAAGATGTCTTCGGTGAGTTCTGTCTCTTCATCACTCAACTCAAGTAGCTGGGCAAGGCTCTCCTGTTCCCGGTACCAGGAGACAACCACACGTTTGAGTTGTTCATCACGGAAACTGAACCATTTTCGTTCCAATATTGGCGTCTCTGAGAGGGTATCCTTGAACTTTCTGAAGACACCTCTTCCACTCTGTAGGGCGGCAAGGAGACGGGACCGATAGAGAGGATTTCTTACCCTGTTTGCAAACATTTCCATGAGATGGAACCCATCCGAGGGTTCCCAGTCAGGTATGGGGATGAAACGGTTCTCGCGTTCTTTCTCATCAATATCATCGAGATACTGTATCTCATCCTCCCTCACGAGGAACTCATCCTTGAGGTCAAGGAAGTAAAAGTTCGCTTGATCCTCCATCGCAAAGATGATGGAATCGAGGAGATCCCTACTTAAAACAGGCAAACGATATGATACATGTTCATTATCCATAGGCCTATGATAGCCCGCTAAGAAGGGGGGCGACAAGTGCGTTCGCCTTGACATTAGCGGTAAAAGATACGAATATTAGTACTGTTATTCCAATACAGTAATTAGGAGAATATTCATGAGCATTATTGAATTTATCGAAGCCAGGGAAATCCTTGACTCACGTGGTAACCCCACCGTTGAAGTAGATGTCATTCTTGAGGATGGTTCCATGGGCCGTGCAGCAGTTCCTTCTGGTGCTTCCACCGGAGTCCACGAAGCTGTAGAGCTGCGTGATGGGGACAAGAGCCGCTATCTTGGTAAGGGCGTTTTGAAGGCTGTAGACAATGTCAACAACATCATTGCACCTGAACTTGAAGGTATGGATTCTCTTGACCAGGTTGCTATCGACCGCGCTATGATTGCTCTTGACGGTACTCCAAATAAGGCAAAGCTTGGTGCAAACGCAATTCTTGGTGTTTCCATGGCTGTTGCCCGTGCTGCTGCTGACTACCTTGGTCTGCCGCTGTACAAATATCTTGGTGCTTACCACGCTTGCACTCTTCCCGTTCCGATGGCAAACATCCTTAACGGTGGTGCACACAGCGATAACAAGGTTGACTTCCAGGAGTTCATGGTAATGCCGATCGGTGCTGCTTCCCTCCGCGAGGGACTTCGCATGACCGCAGAGGTATTCCACAACCTGAAATCAGTTCTGAAGGGACGCAAGTACAACACCTCTGTTGGTGATGAGGGTGGTTTCGCTCCCGACTTGCAGTCAAATGAAGAGGCTCTTGAGGTTATCATGGAAGCAATCAAGGCTGCTGGTTACACCACCGGTCGTGATGGGGACTTCATGATTGCTCTTGACCCAGCCAGCAGTGAGCTGTACGACGAGAAGACCAAGACCTATACCCTCAGATGGTCCACCGGAGACAAGCTCACCAGTGCACAGATGGTTGACCTCTGGGAAGACTGGGCAAACCGCTACCCGATCATTTCGATCGAAGATGGTATGGCCGAGGACGACTGGGAAGGTTGGAAGTTACTCACCGATCGTATCGGCGACCGTGTCCAGCTCGTTGGTGATGACTTGTTCGTAACCAATGCTGAGAGACTGAAGATGGGTCTTGAGAAGG
Source organism: uncultured Sphaerochaeta sp. (assembly GCF_963666015.1). NCBI lineage: Bacteria > Pseudomonadati > Spirochaetota > Spirochaetia > Spirochaetales > Sphaerochaetaceae > Sphaerochaeta > uncultured Sphaerochaeta sp. The sequence continues at coordinate 2,904,837 of NZ_OY762555.1, forward strand.
GTGTTGGTAACTCCATCCTGATTAAGGTGAACCAGATTGGTACCCTCACAGAGACCTTCGAGGCTATTGACCTTGCAAAGCGCAACGGCTACACCTCAATCGTTTCCCACCGCTCTGGAGAGACCGAGGACAACTTCATTGCTGACCTCGTAGTTGCTCTTGAGACTGGACAGATCAAGACCGGTAGCATGAGCCGCTCTGACCGTCTTGCCAAGTACAACCAGCTTCTGCGCATCGAGGACTACCTTGGTGATACCGCTGAGTATGCTGGACGGGATGCTTTCCGCGTACTGTAAGACACGTTGTTACGTAGTACTATTTCGGGCCATCGCAATGCGGTGGCCCGTTTTGCATGCAAGAGGAGGGGATAATGATCAGAAAACCAAAGATGCTGAAAAGGGGCGATACCGTTGCGACGGTGAGTCTGAGTTGGGGTGGAGCAGGGGATCCTGAGCTTATCTGGCGGTATGAGGTTGGAAAGCAGAGGCTTCAGGATGTATTTGGGCTCAAGGTGATTGAGATGACACATACGCTCAGCGGAAGCTCCTTCATTGCGGATCATCCAGAGCTCCGAGCACAGGACCTAATGGATGCGTTTTGCTCACCCTCAATCAATGGCATTTTTACGTGTATTGGGGGTAATGACAGTATCAGGCTGATGCCGTATCTGGACCTGGATGTCATCGCTCAGAACCCAAAGGTATTTCTTGGGTACTCGGACTCAACCGTTACCCACTTGGTTTGTTACAAAGCAGGATTCTCCTCGTTCTATGGTCCATCCATTCTGGCCGAGTTTGCTGAAAACAGGGAAATCTATCCCTATACTTCCGAGTGGGTCCACAAAGCACTCTTTGCTTCCCACGCCCCGCTGGAGGTTGAAAAACCTGCCTACTGGACGAGTGAGTATGTTCCTTGGACTGAAGAGAACAGAGATACCATGAAACGCCTTTTTCCTCATGAAGGATACCGTGTGCTTCAGGGTGACGGGGTGGCTGAAGGCCCTTTGCTTGGAGGTTGTATTGAAGTATTGCTGCAATGCATCAATACACCTCTCTGGCCTGACTTTTCAGGTTCCTTGCTGTTCTTGGAGAGTTCAGAGGAAGCATCAGAACCACCTCAATACAGAGAGTATTTATTGCAATTGGCAGCGACAGGGATATTCTCACAGGTTCGTGGCATTCTATTCGGAAAACCTTACCAAGGGCTTCATGAGCATGCCTATGAAATTATCCTATTGGAAATTCTTCGAAATCTAGGCTTGTATTCGCTGGTGGTGGCTACGAACCTGCCTTTCGGACACAACGAGCCGATGTGTCTCTTGCCCTATGGAGCCCAAGCACGTTTTGATTGCAGAAAGAAAACCTTTACCATTTTGGAGCGTGGTGTTGAGCCATGATATCCTTCCTTGCCACGAGAAACACCATTAAAAGCCCAATGATGAGCTGCAAGAGGTCCACGGAAGTACCGATTGCCTTGGTGGTGGTCAGGAGCGGAAGGCTGGGGAGGGAGGACCCCTGGTAGTTGCAGATAAGGGCAACAAAGAGGTTGTTGGTTGCGTGGATTGCAAGGGCCGGTTCGAATCCTCCAGTGGCAATGCTCAACGCAGTAACCAAGCCACCGAAGAGTGCGTAGAACATCAAGACGAGCGTTGGGTTCTCTGCACTTCCGAGTTCCCTGTTTGAGAGATGGGGAGCCGTGAACAGGATTGCAGAAAGTACACAGGCAAGACCATTTCTCATTGCCCCTCTTCTCAGTTTTTCCCCTTGTACAACCCGAATGGGAAGTACCCTGAATACCACTTCTTCACTGCTGGTCTGGATGGGTGTAAGGACCAGGACCAAGGGAATCAACATCAGATGTTCCAGAAAGGATGCGTCACTGGTGGTGTATGCCTCAGGTTCAATCATGAGTCCAAGGAGTAGAAAAAGTATTGCCACCAGAAGATAAGCTCCCATGCTTTTTAAAAAGAGGGTAAGCCGAAATGTATTGTGGTCGGTGATCAATGTTTGTGGACTCGTGGTAAGCAACAGCTTCCATGAGACTACGATACCCAAAGCCATGGCAAGGAAAGGAGCGTTTGCCTTTAGGTAGGGGATGTTGAAATACCCAAGCGCGGTCATGAAAGAGGGGCCTAGTATCAGCCAGAAGAGCAAGCTGAGAACCATGGCCAGTGCCAAGCTGGAGGGCGAATTTCCTTTTTCTGTATTCTTGGGCATCAAGTTTCTTCTTGGTTTTTCCATGACGTACGCTCATCGTACACACAAACATGATATACTGCAACGTATGAGTCTATCACAAACGAAACGTTCCTATGTGCACGAGGCTTTTGACCAGGGGTTGATTTGTGTCTTTCCCACCGAGGTTGCAGCTCGATCATACCTGACTGATTATGCGCTCCATGGGAAACGTCATGCAATCCTGGCGGAGAGAGCAATCTCCTATGATACCTTTCGGAGCTATTTCCTGCCTCATCATGAAACCATAGTCCCGGCAAACAGTCTCACCCGCCAGCTTTTTATCCATCAGCTGCTCGAGTCGGGGAGTTTGCTTCGCTGTTTTCTCAATCCAGTCTATCCGGAGATGAACAACCGGGTGAAAGGATATCTTGCCAAGATATTGCCATCTCTTTTGGAAGCCTGCCAGGGAGAGGTGCTCAGTAACCTCGATTCTGCCATGCAGACGGACCTACTGGTGCTCTATGGGCAGTATCAGCAGTTCCTTGATGAGCATCAACTGTTCGAACCCAGATACGAGAAGCCGAGCATTCCTGATAACTGGGACATGCATCAATCTTATTGTGTTCTTTTCTCTGATACCATCGCAGAGGCGAAGGGTCTGTACGAGCAACTTGGAAGACCCTCCTTCATGGAACTGAGACCAACTCCCAATGAGGATCCTTCAGTGTTCTTGGAGGTGTTTCCCAACCACCTTGTGGAGATTAAGCAAACGCTCAAAAGGGTGAGGGATCTCTTGGATGCAGGAGTGGAAACACACCAGATTGTAATCGGCAGTACTGCAACCGACACCCTCATGGATGTACTCCGCGAGGAAGCAATGCTCTATGGTATCCCCTTGACGGTAAGGGAAGGGAAATCGGTACTCGCCTACAGCAGTGGGCGGTTTCTCAGTCTGCTCCAAGAGGTATATGACGAACAATTCAGTCTGGAAAGCTTGAAATCACTCTTGCTCGATCCTGGTATTCCCTGGGCTGAGGGAGAAAAACATCGTGTTTTCATCAAGCGTGCAGTCAGTCAGTCAGTCAGGCATGGCTCCCTATATGGAGAGGATCAGTACAGTTCCTTGCTGGGAGATAGGGGGTTGCAAAGGTGGTATGAAGGATTGAAGCAGAGCATCATAGCAATTGTCCAGGCCGAGGATATTGAGGACTTGCGGCGGAAAATCAATCACTTCCAGGATACCTACTTCATTCCAACCCAGTGGGTCGACACCGCCGGGGAGGATGTATATGCGTTCTGTCTTGATGCCATGGCTCAGGTAGGGGATGCGATGGAGAAGACCGGAATTACCTCGTACCCCAGGATCTTCTCTTTTTTGCTCGCTCACCTACAGAACAAGCGATATGTATTTCAGCAGAAAAATGAGGGTATTGCCGTCTACGGGTGGCCTCAGGTATCTGTTCTGAGTGCTGATTATCTTTTCATCCTTGCTCTTGACCAGGAAGGTTCCCGATGCGTTGAACGCCCCTTGGATTTTCTGCCTCAACAGATTGAGAAGGCACTACGCAGGGAGGTCGATACTACCGAAGCCCATTTCCGCTGTGCAACCCTCGCTGAAGGCACGAGGTTTCTCTCCTGCCATATGCGTCGATATGAAGGGGAGTTGATGGTCCCCTCCTATTTCCTGCAGCATGGGCGCCTTACATCGTATGAAGCTGATCAGCAGGCTATCACCGATCCATTGGCTGCAGAACTGTTTCTCTACAAGCATGCAATGCTTCCTGATGTGAGGGCAAGTGCAAGCCAAAAGGAGTGGTTTCTGGCGGCCAAGAAGACCGTACTTGCTGAACGGGCTGACGACTATACACGTCATCCCATCAAGAAGGACCTTGTTGCAAGGCTCAAGGATGCACAGGGCAGATTTCAGTTCTCCCCAACCGGAATCGACCAGTTTGACCACTGCCCGTATGCATGGCTCGCTCGGTACCTTTATGGTTTAAAAGTGGAAGAATATGAAGTCCAAGCCGTGGACCATCAGAGGATTGGTATGCTTCTGCACTCCATCTACCAACGGTTTTTTTCTGAGATTCATGACTATGATCCTCAGAAAAGGGAGATGTATCAGGAGCGCCTGTATGCACTGTTTGACGAGTGCCTGGCGTCCTACTATGGGCAGCGTGGTCCTTCCCCATCAATGAGGAGCTGGATCATTGCAAGCTACAGGGAGAAGATTGCTTCCATTCTTGATGGGGAATCGGCACTGTTTGCCCATGGAAGATCCATTGCATTCGAGGCGTCCTACGAGGTAGAGCAATTTCCTCTTCTCATACACGGTCGAATCGACCGTGTAATCAGCCTTAATCCCCCAGAGGATACCAAGCTTGCTGTCATCGACTATAAAAAAGGGGTTCCGGAGGTAAAACGTGTTTCACAGCATCTTGAATCATTTCAGTTGCCCATCTACCGATTCTTGTTGACCCATGACCGTGATGTCTCCGTATCCAATGCTTCCTACTACAGCGTCAAGGACGAGAAGTACTACACGCTCTGGGATCAGGAGAATGATCCATCTGCACTACTTTGTGAAGAGCAACTACAACATCGCCTGGAGAGTCTGCTTGATACTGTACAAGGTGGGCATCTGATGGCAACACCATCCAAAAAGCATTGTGGACCTTGTCCCTACCGATCCTTGTGCCGGAGGAGGTACGCAACACTATGATCCGTTTCGAAGAGTTTCTGAAGCATACAAACGCGAGGCTGGATGATAACCAGAGGAAGGCCGTGAATGTCATGAACAACTGTGTTGTCTCTGCCGGCGCCGGCTCAGGCAAGACCACAGTTCTCAGTTACCGATTTCTTCGCCTGGTTCTTGAAAGAAAAGCCCGTTGCGATGAAATCCTGACCCTGACGTTTACCCGCAAGGCTGCAAGGGAGATGCATCAGCGTATTCATAAGCATCTCCTTACCTGTATTGAGGATGAAGACATTGCCCAACAACTTGAGACCTTCAGTGAAGCAGCCATCGCCACATTGGACAGCTTCTGCGCAACGATAGTCAGAAGCAATTCCGTGGCCTATGGAGTGCCCCAGGATTTTGTCATTGATGATGAGAAAAACTTGGGAACCATCGGTCGTGTAGCTACTGAACTGCTGGATGCATATCCACAGAGCCTAGGGGCGAGGTTGCTCAGTGAGCTCTATGCCCCTGATACCCTGCTAGACAATGTACTTGTCCCATTGGCAAGTACCTACTATTGCCTCCCCAATGTTGTTGAGGAAGATGGAGCTAAGCGAATTCTTGCTGCAGTGGAAACGGAGTATGAACATTTGCTTGTCCGGTACCGTGAGATGTTGACTCTCTACGCTTCCTTTACCGACAAGGGAAATACTGTGCAAGGCTACAAGAGCGATGCGCAGTTAATGCTCTCCAAGATGGATGCCTGTGTGAGCAGGGAGAATCTACGAACCTTGTTGTGTTCCGATTTTGCCCATCGCAGGGCTCCGGGAAACGGGAAAGCAGATGATATCCAAACCATCAAGGATACCGTGGCATTGTACCGGGAACTGAGGAGCAAGCTCTGTATGGCGCTGGGTATCATGCTTGCTCAGGACCAGCTACATGCGGTGATGGATTTCATGCAGGAGTTTGTAAGCAGGTACCAGAGAGAAAAACGTTCGAGCGGGATTCTTACCTTTGCCGATGTCTCTACCCTTGCGGTGACGATGCTTGCTGAAGACAAGACTTTGCGTTCTTTCTACAAGAAGAAGTTCCGCTACATCATGATTGATGAATTCCAGGATAATAATGCACAGCAGAAAGCAATGCTCTATCTACTTGCGGAACGACTCGACAGGGAAGGGGATGGCATCCCCCTGCCTGAGGAGTTGCAGAAGGATAAGCTGTTCTTTGTAGGGGATGAGAAACAGTCTATCTACCGCTTCAGGGGCAGTGATGTTCGGGTATTCAAACAGCTGAGCGGAGAGTTGGCTTCCATCGGAGGGGAGACCATCAGCTTGGGAAGGAACTACCGTAGTGAGCCAGACTTGATCAGGCTGTTCAATACGATGTTCTCCACCATCATGCAGAATGAGGGGGAGAGTTACGAGGCAGACTTCTCAACGCTGGGGTTCCGTGATGCATCCCCTGGTGTACAAAGCAGCTGTACGCTTCTGATCAAACCCTATCAGGAAAGTGGCGCTGATGATGAAGAGGAGGAAGCTTCTTCCGTTGAAGCTGAGGCCTATACCATTGCAAAACTGGTCAGGCAGATGCTTGAAAGTGATGAGTACCTGATACCATCAAAAGAGGGGCCAAGAAGGCCCAAGGCAAGCGAAATAGCACTCCTGCTTCGTACTACCAGTAACCAGCTGAGTTTTGAGAAGGCTTTCAGGAGATTTGATGTGCCTTATACGGTACAGGCAGCACGCTCCTTGATGCTGGAAGCACCAGCGAATGATCTGTATGCCATGTTGCAGCTCACGCTCTATCCTGAGGATAAGCAAGCGTATGCCACAGTCCTCCGTTCGCCGTTCTGTAATTTGAGCGATTGGGCTATTACCTATGTGGTGCAAGAACCACTTTTTTCCCTACTTCCCATACTCTCCGAGGACGACGCCGAGCGATTGGCATCTTGCGGGGCTTTCTACCAACGGTTGTACGAGGCGGTAGGCAGTGAATCATTGAGTACCCTTGCCCTGATGCTGTGGTATGAGAGTGGTTACTACCTCTCCTTGGTTTCCCACCCGCAGTACCAGGTATATGTCGAACATTTTGCCTTTTTCCATCGCCTGGCACAGATTCAGGAAGAACAGGGCAAGAGTGTCAGCCAATTTGTCGATTTCCTGAGACGGAATCTGGTTCAGAACGAAAAAATTGACCAACTTGAGGTGATAAAGGAACAGGAATCGGGACTTCAGATTATGTCGATCCATAAGTCAAAGGGACTGGAGTTTCCCATTGTGATTGTGGGAAATACTGCATCGAAGGGAAAAGGTGGAGGTGATTATCTCAGTACCTTCCTGGATATTCCACTTCCGCACTATCTCTCTTCCTCCTATCATGTCTCGGCCACGAAGAGAGAGACAGTTCGTCATGCTGGGACGCTCTTCTCTAGCAGTGAAGAGCAAGACATGGAGATTGCTGAGCTGAAACGGCTGTTGTATGTTGCCATGACCAGGGCGGAGACCCATCTCATACTCAGTGGAGCATTTTCCAAGAACAACAGGGGACTGAATCCTTCCAAGAAAGCTGACACATTGCTGCAGATGCTGGTTGGCAGTCTCTCCCTGGATATCGACCATCCTGTATATAATGAGGGTATCTTGAAAGTGCGGCCGATAGAGAGTATTCCTGAGCACTTTCTCTACAGTGGAGAGCGAGAAGATAGCTCAGCTGTTCTCGAAAGGTTACAAACTGCTGAGAGTTGGTATGATCAAGCCACCCCAGCCTACAAAGGGCAACCTATCCGTGTTGCCACTACGAAGCTTCATCCGCTTGTCCATGGGGGAGAAGGCGTTCAGTTGCCACGGTGTCCTAGTGATGAGATTCTTGATGGATATACCGAGGAGCAGGTAACCGGGTTTGGTACATTCGTCCATACGCTCTGTGAACAGATGGTGCTGGGTAATGAGGTAAAGGATCTCACCTCGCTTATGCCTGTATCCCTGGCAAAGGTAATGAAAGCACAGGAGTTAACCGTGCTCCAACAGGATGCTCTTGACTTGTGTAGAGGCTTCATGGGAAGCGAGTGGTATGAGAGAGAGGTGAAACCATATCCTGTCGAGTGTGAAGTAGGATTTTTCAGTGCCGTTGAGCAGGAAGGACGGACTATTGTGGCTGAAGGTTCGATTGATTTGTTGGTGAGGCAGAATGATACCTACCTCATAATAGATTTCAAGACCGATAGGTGGAGGGATGAAGATGTCCACCGTTTCCAGATAGCAACCTATATGCAAGCAACAAAAAGAATCCATCAACGCCCGGTACGGGGGTGCGTTGTCTATTTGCGTGACCCAGATAAGGTGTTGGTGTGGGAAGGAGAGAATCCATGATGCGAATTTCATTTGAGACGATGTGTGCACAATTTGAACGCGTGCTTGAGAGCAGGGATATGGAAAAGAGGGATGCAGAACTCTGTGCTCGTCTGATAGCTGAAACCTCGCTTGAAGGGGTGTACACCCATGGGGCAAATCGATTTGCCTCCTTGATCAAGGGTATTGATGAGAAGCGCGTCGATGTGTACGCCCATGCCCAAATGAGCGATTCATTCGGGTCTCTTGAGCGATGGGATGGAAAGCGTGGTGTAGGGAACCTCAATGCCTATGCCTCCATGAAGCGAGCTATTGAACTGGCAAAAGAGCATACCATTGGTTGCGTTGCCTTGAAGCATACCAACCATTGGATGAGACCTGGTACCTATGGTTTGATGGCTGCCAAGGAAGGATGTATTGCGCTTCTCTGGACCAACACGATGCCACTGATGAGCCCATGGGGGGGATCTGATACCAAGATTGGGAACAATCCTCTGGTACTTGCCATTCCCGCTGAAGAGGGGCCGCTTCTTGTTGATATGGCCATGTCACTCTTCAGTTATGGCAAGTTGGAAACCTATATGAGGGAGAAGAAGGAACTACCTGTCCCTGGTGGGTGGGACGAGAGGGGAGAATTCACCACCAATGCTGAATCGATCCTGCAGAGCAAGCGCTCTCTTCCCATTGGTTTCTGGAAGGGAACCAGCTTGGCTCTTGCCCTTGATCTGATCGCAGCAACCCTCTCTGGGGGAAGGACCACCCGCTCGATCGGGTCCTTGGATGAGGAAGGGGAAGTTTCACAGGTCTTTCTGGTATTTGATATCTCCAAGTTCCCCGACCAGGAGATCATGCAGAACGAGATCCGGGCAACCCTTGATGACCTGGTGAGTTCAACACCTTTGGAGACAGAAAAACCGGTTCGTTATCCAGGTCAATTCAGGGAGCAAACGAGAAAGGAGAACCTAGAGAAGGGCATTCCTGTTGATGAGGTCGTTTGGAACACCATTCTCTCTCTCTGATCACATATATCCGAACAGGGGACCAAAGAGTAGGACAACAATAAGGAACCAAAGGGCGTAGATTCCCATGAATATGCTCTGTATCCGAATGAAGGATCTTCTTCTCAGCAAAGTCATTGCCAGGGAGCCAAGGTTGGCAAGCAGGAGTAGGTTCTCAGCAAGGACGGCCAGCCGGTTGGGGCTTAGTCCGTATTGAAAGAATCTCCCTCCTATGGCAATGAGGGCGAATACATCGATGCAAATAGCTGCCAATGCTGCGGTGATGAGCACTATGCGGTAAAAGGATGTGGTCTGTTCACTTTCCAGAAGATCTGTTGCATAGAGTATCATCATCAATACGAGGGCGAGTAATACGTCGATCACCAACAAGAGGTTTCGGTCCTCAGTTATGGGGAGCCTTCCTATCACTAAGGCTCCAAGGAAGGAGATCATTACCACTGTGATTACCGGAAGGAAAATGGTAGCCAGAAGCTTGGTGAGGGAGGCTATCTGGCCTCTTCTGTATTGCAGAAGGTACAGGGCAGATAGAGGAAGCAGGGCTAGGATTCCGGTAACCACGAATGGGGCGAGACGGTCCTCTACATTGACTCCCACCGCTTCAAAGAGTACGAATGTGAGCATCGTCACCACAAACACGGCACAACCAAGCAGGAACGTTAGGAGAAGCACTTCGCCGGTAAGGCGTACATGTCTGCTCATTCTCTCCTGTAGAGGGCCTTTCTGGGTGGGTATGGCAAGACTGACCACCAGAAGTAGGGGCAAATGGATGAGTGCCAGGATCTTTGTCTGTGCTTCTTCCGTGCCTGTCATGCTGAATTGTAGATTCATCAAGAGTGCAAGGATGCCAAGAAAAGAGAGATACCCAACAAGATGTTTTCTCTCCTTTACCAGGTACAGAGCAAGAAACAGGAGAATAAGGAAGGGTAGGTTCAAGCCATAGAATAGCATTGTATGGTCGCCAAAGGGATATCCTAGGAGCGTCGGTATCTGGGAGATGATGAGTTGGCTTACCAGTAGAATGATGAATAGCTTGAAGGTTGCTCTCTTGTGAGGTTCTTCAAGCAGGCTGAATCGTGCTCCCATGCGATAGAGGGAGAGCAGGGTTGCTTCATCCCTGGGAAGTACCTCTTCGAGCTCCCATTGCATCTTTGCCTGTTTCTGGAGCTTTTCATCATCACTGACAAGTTGATCCTGTTGCAACCGTACTTGTTCTTTCCATGCAGAGAGTAATGTTTTCATACAAACCTCCGAGAAAGTATAACACCAGTGTGAAAAGATGGATACAAGACCTGGAAAAAATCAAAATAAACGGGTTGACACCAAGCCAACCCGTGAATGATACAAGAACTGTTGTTTAGTACTTTCCGTACAGTGGTCCGAAGGTGGAGCAGGCACGATAGTCAGCTCCTTCCTTGTCCATGCCAAGCATTGACCATGCACTGGGACGGAAGATCTTATCATCTTCAACATTGTGCATGCATACAGGGATGCGGAGCATTGCACAGAGTGAGATGATATCAGCCCCAAAGTGTCCATAGCTCAGTGCTCCGTGGTTAGCTCCCCAGTTTGCCATGACAGAGTAAACGTCCTTGAAGGGACCTTCCTTGCCATTGGTTCTGGGTACGAACCAGGTGGTTGGCCAAGTCTGGTCGGTACGCTTGTTGATGACATCAAAGACATTTTCCGGTACCTCGCAGGTCCAGCCTTCTGCAAGCTGCAGTACAGGCCCAACGCCCTTGACTGTATTGATTCTCACCATGGTCAGCGGCATGCCACCTTCACTGAGGAAGGTTGAGCTATAACCACCACCGCGGAAGTAACCACCGTTGGCGACGCTGAAGCGGGTGTTCTCGAGGGTCTTCTTTACATCTTCCTCTGTAATCTCCCAATAAGGTTTCATCTCGCTTTCGCCTTTCTCGTTCTTCATCTGACCAGCAGCATCAAGCGTGGTAGCACCGCTGTTGATCAAGTGAATGAAACCTTCCTTGGCCAAGCCCTCTGGCTTCCACCCGGAAACTCGCTCAATAGCAGCAGGACTCCAGTAGGTTCGCACATCACTGAAGATTGCAGCACGGTTGGTGAGCAACTTGCAGAAAAGCATGCTGATACCGTTCAGGTGGTCATTCTCTGTTGCCATGATATACGGTTCACGGATGCCGTTCCAATCGAAACTGGTGGTAAGCATGGTTTCCATGAAGTCACCATTCGGCCAATGGTCGGTCCACTGTCTCTGACCCTGGAAGCCTGCACAGATTGCATTATGCCCAAGTGCCTCTTCTTTGAATCCGAGCTTCTCGAGTTTCTTGTTGCCAACCATGAGGTCACGACCGATCATAGTCATCTTGGTGCAGTACTCCCAATCCTTGGCAAGCTGCTCCTCACTTCTCTGGTACTCAGGAGGATTGGCCACATCTTCAGCCTGGATGCAGTTTTCTTTCACCCATGCAATTGCTTTCTTATACTCTTCTGGATCATAGATTTCTTCAGCAATACGGCGTTCAATCTCGCACATATCGACCACTTCACTGCGCATTCCCAGGTAGGACTGCAAGAAATCCTGGTCAACGATTGATCCAGCGATACCCATGGACATGCCACCGATGGAGAGATAGCTCTTTCCTCTCATGGTTGCTACTGCTATACCTGCACGTGCAAAGCGGAGGAGCTTCTCCGCAACATCCTCAGGGATGGAAGTATCGTCGTTGTCCTGTACATCACGGCCATAGATACCAAAGGCAGGGAGGCCTTTCTGGGTGTGAGCGGCTAGCACTGCAGCAAGATATACTGCGCCCGGACGCTCAGTCCCATTGAAACCCCATACACCCTTGACGGTCATGGGATCCATGTCAAATGTTTCGGTTCCATAACACCAGCAGGGAGTTACGGTCAGGGTAACGGCTACTCCTTCCTTGGCAAATTTCTCTGCACAATCCGCACTCTCTCTCACGCGACCGATGGTGCCATCAGCAATGACACATTCAACCGGCTCTCCGGTTCCATGGAACAGATTTTCGCTGATTAGCTTTGCTGCTGCCTTTGCCATGTTCATGGTCTGATCTTCCAAGGACTCGCGAACGCCTCGCTGTCTGCCGTCGATCACCGGTCGGATTCCAATCTTGGGAAGGGAAGAAGCATAGCGCTTCTCAGGCCCTACCGATTGCATTCCATTTGTATTTGCCATAGTATCCCCCTTGGTATATAATTACAAATGTAATCGTTTACATCAAGGATAGTATCGCATAGAGAACGAGCAAATGCAATCCAAAAATTTTAAGGAGTCAACGATGTTGAAAACAATTCCCTCAATCCTTAGCCCTGCACTATTGAAGATTCTCATGGAAATGGGCCATGGCGATGAGATCGTGATCGGAGATGGAAATTTCCCTGCTGCATCCATGAATGACCGGGTGGTCCGCTTGGATGGCCATGGGGCAGATGAGGTGCTGAAAGCAATCTTACAGCTGTTCCCTCTTGATACCTATGCAGAGAACGCGTTCCTGATGGATACAACCCCTGGGGACACAGTCGAAACCCCTATCTGGGATATCTACGAGGCTACCTGTAAGAATGGTGATCCTGCATTCAAGGGTTTCAGCGGTCTTGAACGTTTTGCCTTCTATGAACGGAGTAAGAAAGCATATGCCATTGTTGCTACCGGAGAGACAGCACTGTATGCAAACATCATTCTGAAAAAGGGTGTAGTGGTTTAATCTTCTTTAGGGGTGGTCCACAGCTGTTTATATTGCCGTGGACTCATCTGCATATGACTTCTGAACTGGCGTGCGAAGTAATTTGCATCTGAGAATCCGGTTTTTTCACTGATCCTCTCGATGCTCAGGTCTGTAGTCAGAAGTAGATTGGAAGCGTAGGCAATTCGCCTATGGATGTGGAAATCGACTGGAGACCAACCCGTTGATAGCTTGAACTGTCGGTTGAGGGTGCTTGCACTCATGTTCGATACATCAACCAGTTCGTTCAAGGGAATACTACGGTCGATATTCTGCTCCATATAGATGATGACTTTCTCGAGGCGCTGATCATTCTGGAAAGCAGAACCTCGGTGAGCACTGTGGAATCTGCTTACCAGGATGAGAAATTGGAGCAATTTGGAGTAGGTCATTGATGTCGATCCTTTGCTGTAGTCCTGTTGCTCTGACTCTTCCTTTATCGCGCTTATTAGGGAAACAATCTCAGCATGTTGGTGTGAGTTGAGCCGAACCAGTGGGACGTCCCCTTCTTTTTGCATGAATGTCTCTGGAAACCCCGCCACGTCCTTGACCTCGGGGTAGAGCACTGAAAAGGCCTTCTTTCCAATAAGTAGATTGTAGAGAACCAGATTCTCGATATCTGCATATCCGTGAATGGTTCCCGGGCGAATACAGAACACCATGCCTTCCTGCAACTGTCGTCTGTCTTGTTTCAAGAGGTGGATGCCTTTTCCTGATACTACCACAACGATCTCATAGAAATCATGCCCATGCAATGAGAAAGGAATCTCGGGATCACGGAGTAAAACCTTAACAGGAAGGCTGTTTTCCTTGAAGAACATGGTTTCATGCAATGTAAAACTAGACATGATAAAATCGTGCTAGAATTTGACTATTCTGTCAAGGTAAAAAATGCAAATGATGGCAAACTATTAGAGTAAATAATTTCGTATGAGGAGGGCTATCATGTCTTACTATGAGGAAGCCAAGAAAATATATGCACACTATGGTGTCGATACCGAATCTGTCCTTGATCAATTGTCTGACGTCCCCATCTCTGTCCATTGTTGGCAGGGCGATGATGTTGGCGGGTTCGAGCGTCCCGATGCTGAACTAGCTGGTGGAGGAATCCAAACCACAGGGAATTACCCCGGCAAGGCAAAGACTGTCGAACAGTTGCGTCAGGATCTTGAGCAGGTATTCTCCCTGGTTGGTGGAAGTCATAGGCTGAACCTGCATGCCAGCTATGGGGAGTTCGGTTCCACCTTTGTTGACCGGGACCAGATTGAGGAGCAGCACTATCAAGGTTGGCTTGATTGGGGCAAGAAGATGGGCATTCCTCTGGACTTCAATGGAACCTTTTTCAGCCATCCGATGGCTGATGATGGCTATACCTTGGCTAGCAAGGATGAGCGAATCCGCAGGTTCTGGATTGAGCACGCAAAACGGTGTAGGAAGATTGCTGCCTGGATTGGTGAACAACAGGGGAGTCCCTGTATCCTCGACACCTGGGTTCCCGATGGTGCAAAAAACCTCACCGTTGATAAGTTTGGGTATCGTGCCATTCTCAAGGAGAGCCTTGATGAGATTTTTGAGACCGATTATCCCAGCGAATTCATGCGGGATGCTCTGGAGACCAAGCTCTTTGGAATCGGAAGCGAAGCCTTCGTGGTTGGTTCCCATGAGTTCTACATGAACTATGCAGCACGAAACAACAAGATGCTCTGCATCGATATGGGCCATTTCCATACAGAGGAAGACATCTCAGATAAACTTTCAGCTATCCTTCTCTTCGACGATGAGATTCTCTTGCACGTCAGCCGCCCTATGCATTGGGATAGTGATCATGTGGTTTTGTTTAACGACAGGATCAAAATGGTTGCAGAGGAGTTGGTAAGAAGTGGAAAATTGGAATCCTCCCACATTGGTCTGGATTTCTTCGATGCATCCATCAATCGTATCGGGGCCTGGGTTACCGGCATCAGGGCAATGCGAAAAGCCTTGCTCTTTGCAATGCTTGAACCGATTGATCAACTTATTGAGTATGAAGAGTCCGGAAATGGCTATGCAACCATGGCGTTGCTTGAACAGCAGAGCGTTCTCCCTTTCGGTGCCATCTGGGATGAGTACTGCAGAAGAACCAACACTCCAATGGAGAGCGAACTCATTGAGTTGGTAGGTTCCTATGAGAGGGAAGTCCTGGAGGAACGTTCATGAGCTTTGCATCCCTGATTGCCCACTCCAAGCGGTATGGCTCTGATCCTTCTTACGTATTATTGGGAGGTGGAAACACCTCCTATAAAGAGGGGGATATTCTCTATGTGAAGGCTAGTGGCCATGCCTTGGGAACCATTGATGAATCGGGTTTTGTCCGGATGGACCTTAGAAAGCTTGAGAACATCTGGGGAAAACAGTACAGCAGTGATGACGAGGAGAGAGAGGATGAAGTCCTCAAGGATATGATGGATTGTCGCCTTGAGGGAGAGACAGCTCGGCCTTCTGTTGAAGCCTTGCTCCATGCATTGCTCCCCTTTCCCTATGTCATCCATCTTCACCCTGCCATGGTGAATGGTCTTACCTGTGCACAAGAGGGAGAGAAGGCTGTTGCCAGGCTTTTCCCTGAAGCACTCTGGATTGAATTGGTGAAGCCTGGATTCATTCTTGCAGATATTGTCCGCTCCAGGATGGCCGAGCAAAAAAAGGAAACAGGGACCGTCAGCTCCCTGATTTTCCTGCAGAACCATGGTATTTTTGCCGGTGGGCAAAGTCTGGAGGAGATTGAAAGCCTCTACACCTCCGTGATGGGTAAAATTTCCTCCCAGTTGGTGAGAAAGCCTGATTATTCTGCCCTGTCGGCCGAATCTTCTCGTGTTGAAGCAGTAAAGAAAGAGCTTGGAATCTTCACAAAAGAACCAGTTCTTTTCTCTTGGAATAAGGAATTTGCCCACTACCTGCAGGATGAGAAACATTTTCAGGCAGTTGCTTCCTCCTTTACCCCTGACCATATTGTCTATGCCGGGTTCAAGCCACTCTGGGTTGAAGAGGGGCAGGATGTAGTTTCTGCATTCAAACAGTATGAGGCCGAACACGGAGTGATCCCAAAGATTGTCTGCATACAGAACCTAGGGGTATTCTCCCTGGGAGAGAAGCCGATGCCACTCTTTGTGGATACTGTATCAATTGCAGTATATACCGAGAGTTTTGGAGGACCCCGTTTCATGGATGATGTTATGATTGACTTCATCAGAAACTGGGAAGTGGAGAAATATCGGTCTTCGGTTGCATCGAAGTAGGTGAGATGGCATCACTGCAGGATATCAATAAACGCTTTAATGCAGTGATGCCGTTCGTTACACCAATCGGTGTGGTGCTTGGCTTACTGCTTGGACACCGACTGGATTCCTACCGTTTTCTCGGAACCTATTTTTTCGCATTCATTACCTTTGTAGGGGCCTTGGGTGTGAGCTATCGTCAGTTTGCCCAGATTGCACATCGAATGACCTCTGTGTTGCTTGTGCTGTTCATTGCGCATATAGTGCTACCGGTTTTTATCGCACTCTTCGGCCGAGTGATATTTCCCACTCAGCCAGATATTGTCACCGGTTTTGTGTTGCTCTCTTCAATCCCGATTGCAGTGACCGCCTTTATCTGGTCGACCATTTATGGGGGAGACGCCGCCCTTGCTCTTTCGCTTATCGTCCTTGATACTTTGCTTTCTCCCATCCTGACACCCCTGACGATCAGGTTGCTTTCCGATACGACAGTGGCAATCGACCAAGCAGGGATCATGACCAGCTTGCTGGTGATGATCGTCCTCCCCTCCCTTGTGGGGATGTTGGTCACCCAAACCATGCCCAAGGTTGCAAAGGAAGCCGTACTCTATCTCAGTCCTGTTACCAAGGTTTTGCTTATTGCAGTGGTAATAATTCATGTAGGAGCGCTTTCTGGTTCACTCTCCTTTTTCTGGATTTATATCCCACTCATCCTGATGAACCTCTTTGTCATTGCCTTGGGATTCCTTCTTGTTTATGTACTCGCTAGGTATGTCCTAAAGGTGGATCGCCCCAGCCTTGTCAGTATGACGTTCACGGGAGGGATGAGGAACATCAGTGCAGCTTTGGTACTTGCTACCACGTTTTTTCCTCCACTTGCAGCCCTTCCTGTCATTTTGGGAATCCTCTTCCAACAGACGTTCGTAGGGTTGCTGGGGGGGGATGCTGTTTGCAAACAGGAATAGCAATGCTCCTTCTTAATCTATACTCATAGAGATATTCACGTAAATCACTTTCCTTGTTTTGTCTTTTGACTTTCGATGTATAGGAAATCGGGTTCCATATCTATTTCATGATAAAATCGTGCTAAAAAATGACTATTCAGTTATTGCGGATTTTGAAATCGGTGTCACACTATGAGTAAAGGAAGTTGTGACAGTAGTTTTGCTGTTTGCCCTGGTGTTCTGCCAGGTACAGATAGGTTCCGGGTTTTCCCGGAGAAGATTTCTCAAAAGGAGTGTTTTGTTATGAAGAAAACGTTGTTGTTTGTACTCATCATGACCATGGCCCTTGGTGCAATGTTCGCCCAGGGCACCAAGGAAGCAGCCCCAGCTGGTGAAAAAGAGATTGTCATTCTCGGAAAGAGTATGGGAAATGGGTTCTTTGATGCAGTATTCAAAGGTAGTGAAGAAGCTGCCGCTGAGCTTGGCGGGATCAAGACGACCTATATGGCCCCTCCCCAGGCTACTGCAGAGGGACAGATTGAAATCATCGAGACCTTGATCGCACAGAGAGTTGATGGTATTGCCATCAGCGCAAACGATGCAGATGCATTGATTCCTGTCGCCAAGAAAGCAATGGCAGCCGGTATCAAGGTCATCAGTTATGACTCTGGTATTAACCCAGGTGGACGTATTGTTGACCTTTTGCCCAGTAACCCTGAGCTCATTGGACGCCAGCAGATTCAGCTTGCTGCTGAACTGACTGACTACAAGGGTGATGTTGCTGTCCTTTCCGCTTCTGCTCAGGCTACCAACCAGAATCTTTGGATTGAGTGGATGAAGGAAGAGATCAAGGAAGCTGACTATTCCAACATGAAGCTTGTTGAAGTCGTCTATGGTGATGATGCTCCTGATAAGAGCTATCGTGAAGCTGTTTCCTTGATGCAGAAGTATCCCAACCTGAAGGCTATCATTTGCCCGACCACTGTTGGTCTGCTCGCAACAGCACAGGCTGTCAAGGACGCTGGAAAGAGTGGCGTTGTTGAAGTAACCGGTCTTGGTCTTCCTTCAGAGATGAAGGGCTACATCCTCGACGGCACTTGCCGCCAGATGGCTCTCTGGAATCCGATTGACCTTGGATACAGTTCCACCTACATCTTGAATGGTCTTATTGAAGGTACCATCGACGGAGCAACTGGAGAAGAGATTCCTGCCGGTCGCATGGGCTCAATTAAGGTCGAAGAGAACGGTATTGCCTTCATGAGTACTCCATATGTATTCAACAAGGACAACATCGAGAAGTTCGCAGAGATTTATTAATCGAATCACACCTGGCTCCTGCTTCCTTTCGGAAGTGGGAGCCTTTGCATCTGCTTGCATAAGGAGGAACAATGCAACAGGCATTGTTGGAAGTACAACACGTAACAAAGGTGTTTCCCGGTATCAGAGCCTTGGATGATGTACATCTCTCCCTACGAAGGGGTGAAGTGCATGCCCTTATCGGAGAGAACGGAGCAGGAAAGTCCACCTTGGTGAAGATTCTCACCGGAGTCTATATCCCTACCAGTGGAACAATGACTTTTGAGGGGAAAGAAATCTCCTTCAAGAATGCAATCGACGCCCAACAGGCAGGGATTGTTGCCATCCACCAGGAAGCATCCATGTTTCCCGAGCTCAGTGTCACAGAGAATATCTACATGGGACACCACCTCAGGAATCCAAAAACGAAAAAACTCGAATGGAAAACCATGCAAGAGAACACCCAGGGATTGCTCCAGAGGATGCAACTCGATATCAATCCAGATTCCCTGGTCAAGAATCTCAGTGTTGCACAGCGCCACATGGTGGAAATTGTCAAGGCACTCAGCCTTGATGCAGATCTGGTCATCATGGATGAGCCGACCAGTGCACTCACCGGCCGAGAGGTCGATGATTTATTCAGGATAGTCCGTTCCTTGAAGGAAGAGGGCAAGGCCATTCTTTTCATCTCCCATAAGTTTGAAGAGATCTTTGAAATTTGTGATTATTACACGGTTTTCCGTGACGGACAATATATCGGGGAAGGGAAGGTAGCTCAGAGCAACGAAGATACGATCATTAATATGATGATCGGGCGCTCAATAGACCAGATGTACCCCCACCATGAACCAAAGATTGGCAAGAAGGTGCTTGAGGTTAAGCATCTCAGTCAGCTTGGTGCCTTCAAGGACATCTCCTTTGATTTGCATGAAGGGGAGATACTTGGTCTCTTCGGGCTTGTCGGAGCTGGTCGCAGCGAGGTCGTGAGAACTATCTTTGGAATTGACAAGGCCAGTGAGGGTACGATGCATTTGCTCGGGAAACCCTTTATGCCCAAAGGTGCCATTGACAGCATGCGAAAAGGGATTGCCTTGGTGCCTGAAGACCGCCAGAAGCAAGGTTTGGTGTTGAAAATGAGCTTGACCCATAATATCAGCTTACCGGTGTTGACCAATCTTTGCTGGAAAGGTCTGGTGACCAGGAAAAAGACTGAATCTCGTTACGTCCAGGAACATGGTGATCAGATGGAGATAAAATCGGCAGGTTACCATGTCGATGCTGAAACGCTCAGTGGTGGTAACCAGCAGAAGGTCGTCCTTGCCAAGTGGATTGGGACAAATCCGAAGATTCTCATCCTTGATGAACCTACCAAGGGTATTGATGTAGCAACGAAGGCAGCAGTTCACGAATTCGTTTGTGATATGGCGGACAAGGGTGTTGCCGTTATTTTGATTAGTAGTGAGCTTCCTGAAATCTTGGGAATGTCAGACCGGATCGTCGTGATGCATGAAGGGTACCAGACAGCCATTCTTGATGCAGAAGAAGCGACAGCAGAGTCAGTAATGCGGTATGCAATCGCAACTGTACAGATGGAGGCCTCCAATGCCTGACCTATCCTTCTCCTCCTTTGTAAAGAAAGCACTGGCCCGTAGGGAGGCAACCCTTACCTTGTTGTTGGTGGTGCTTCTGGTGCCGATTTCAATCCGCTCTCCGCAGTTTCTCTCTGCGAAGAACATCTCAACCATCCTTAACGACATGGCTATCCTCTCCATTGTCGCCATCGGTGAGTTCTACGTCATTCTCTCAAACGGGATTGACCTCTCGGTTGGTTCCATCATCGCCTTCACAGGAATGGCTACCGGTATGATCAACGAGGCAAATCCTACAGTCAGTCCCTTGCTCCTCTTGCTTGCAGGAATGGGCATTGGAATGGTGATGGGCCTCTTTAATGGGGTGTTGGTTGCCTATGGAAAAATCCCCCCGATCATCACCACATTGGGTACGGTGAATATCTATCGCGGGCTTACCTTTCTCCTCAGTGGAGGTACGTGGGTTACAGCTCATGAGATGAGTAAATCCTACATAGATTTCCCTCGTAACAGTTTCCTCGGAATTTCCAACCTTCTTTGGATTGCAATTATTGTCATTGTTGTTTTCTATTACTTCAGCAGGTATACCCGCACAGGTCGAGAAGTCTATGCGATCGGGGGAAACCCGACGGCAGCAAGGTTTGTAGGAGTGAATGAGAGCAGGGTCAGAGTAGTGGTCTTCCTTATCAGTGGAACGCTCTGTGGCCTTGCAGGGGCTCTGTGGACCGCTCGCTATGCTTCTGCAGTGAATGAGATGGCAACTGGGTTTGAGATGCAGGCAGTGGCGGCCTGTGTACTTGGTGGGGTTAACTTTGCCGGTGGTTCCGGTGGCATTATCGGGGTAGTCTTGGGGACGCTCTTCCTTGGTGTGGTCACCAATGCGTTGCCGGTTATCTACCTTTCAGTTTTCTGGCAAACGTTTGTCCAGGGCTTGATCATTCTCATCGCATTGACGCTTAACACCATCAGCGACCAGCGAAAGACGAAGAAGCTGCTTGCACAGAGGAGAGGCTAGGTATGGCTGAAAAGAGAGATTTGGTAGCAAAATCCCGGCTTATCGATGAAATGTCGCTCAAGAACCGGTTGATTGAATATTTTACCCAGTGGGAAGTTCTGCTCTCCATTATCATTATACTGGTGTTTGTTTTCTTCACCATCAGAACCCCTTACTTCTTGGATTGGTTTAATTTGATGAATGCAACGTTCCAATTCAGTGAGAAGGCTATCATGGCACTTCCGATGATTTTCATCATCATGTGTGGAGATATTGATATCTCGATTGCCTCTATTATTGCTCTTTGTGCATATGCGGTAGGCAATGCTGCACAGGGGGGAGCTTCCATACCTTCGCTGATTTTCATTGCCCTGCTTGTTGGCACCCTCGCTGGGTTGTTCAACGGGGTGATGATCACGGCCCTCGAGATGCCGGCCATCGCGGTCACCCTTGCGACACAGTCGGTATTCAGGGGGATTGCAATTGGTTTGTTGGGAGATCAGGCACGTACTGAATTCCCAGAAAATTTTGGGTTCTTTGGTCAGCAATTCATACCTGGTACCATTATCCCCTTCGAGTTTGTACTCTACTTGGTCTTGGTATTGCTCTTTGCGTTTGTCTTGCATAAGACAACGTATGGAAGAAGATTGTACGCCATCGGAAACAGTGCTGAAGCGGCTCGGTTCTCCGGTATCAAGGTAAAGACCATGAGGATAATCAACTTCACCGTTACCGGATTCTTCTGTGGTCTTACCTCTATACTGTTGGCCAGTCGAATTCTCTCTGTCCGCTCAAACATTGCCACTGGATGGGATTTGGAAATCATTACCCTCGTCGTACTTGGTGGCGTTGCAATTACCGGGGGCAAGGGAAGTGTGTATGGTGTTTTTATTGGTTCCATGTTGGTCGGTTACTTGAAATTCGGCATGGGTTTGTTGAAGTTCAGTGGAACCCTGATGACCATTGTCATTGGATTGCTTCTCATCTCTGCGGTCCTTCTTCCCCGATTGCTTGACATGTACAAGGCAAACAGGAAGCTACGGCTCCAGCAAATGAGTAGAAATTAGGAGGGATCATACCATGAGACAGGCATTTGTCATGCAGTTGAAGAAAGGATTCGAACATGAGTACAAGAAGCGTCATGATGAGATTTGGCCGGAGTTGAAGGCGCTTCTCAAGGAAAGTGGGGTTTCTGACTATACCATTTTCCTTGACCCGGACAGTGGTCTCCTCTTTGCTTTTCAGAAATCTGAGGGAGAATCGGGGAGTCAGGATCTCGGCTCCAACCCCATTGTCCAGAAGTGGTGGGCCTATATGGCTGATATCATGGACACGAACGAAGACAACTCCCCAATTTCGCTTCCCTTGGAAGAAGTCTTTCATATGGATTGACGAATCCCTTTCGAAAACACTTGAAATGTTGGCGATTCTGTAATAGAATCGAAAGCGTAACGAAAGTGATAAGAAAGTAGGAGTGTATCATATGATAGGGCTTTCCCCTCGGGAGAAACACATACTCCAGCTTCTGAAAAGTGGTGAAGAGTATCCTGTATCCAGGCTCAGTGAAGAGCTGGGAGTCTCTGCGGTTACCATTAGGGGAGATTTACGGGATCTGGATTCCAAAGGTCTTGTTATAAGAAGCCACGGCAGGGTCGTGGTTGCATCCGCTCCCCAAGTAGCCTTTCGTGATGATACCAATACTCCAAAAAAAGATCTTATTGCAAAACTTGCTGCCACCTTGGTGAAGGATAATGACTTTATCATGATTACCAATGGGTCCACCTGTTCCTTGATTCCCAGACACCTATTCGGGAAAAGAAATGTACGGGTGGTTACCAATTCAACGCTTATTCTTCCTTATGCACGGGCAAATACCCAGCTCCAGGTCACGCTGGTCGGTGGTGAGTACCGAAGCGAAGCTGAGGCCCTTGTCGGGCCTGCAGCCATTTCCCAGATAGAGAACTACCATGTATCCACAACCTTCTTCGGTACGGATGGATTTACCATGGAACATGGACTTACCACCAGCTTGATTGAAAATGCACAGGTGGTACAACGTATGTGTGCACAAGCCACACGGCGGGTATTGTGCGTTGATTCCTCAAAAGTGGGGAATCGTGGATTTGTGCGGATCATGCCGGTAACAGAAATAGATACCATTGTCACAGACAGTGGTTTTCCTGCAGACCTGATCACCCAGCTCGAGGAGCAGGGCGTTGAGGTCCTTATTGCAAAGTAGAGGAGTAAACACATGGCACAACAAGTTGTGATGCCCAAACAGGGAAACTCAGTGGAATCCTGCATTATTGTGGAATGGAATGTCAAAGTAGGTGACAAGGTTGCTGTAGGGGATGTCCTATGCTCAGCAGAAACCGATAAGTCAACCATTGATGTTGAATCGACCGCTGAAGGTTTCGTACTGGCCATACTGTATGAGGAAGGGGATGATGTTCCCGTAATGGTTCCCATCGTCATGGTCGGAGAGAAAGGTGAGAAGGTCGAGCTTCCCAAGACAGAAACCAATAGAGAAGAAACAAAGGAAGAAAAACAGGAAACAGCATCAGCTGAGGACACACAACCTGAAAAAGCTACTCCTCCCGCTACAGCAGACAAGGCTCAGGGATCCAGCCCCAGAGCACGCAATCTGGCTTCCTCTATGGGAGTTTCCCTCTCTTCGTTGCAACCCTCCGGCCCTAAAGGCCGTATCATTGAGCGTGATGTAGCTTCAGTGGCTGGCGAGCCTCTCAGTCCGGTTGCAAGACAGCAGGCTCTTGAACAGGGAGTCCAGGCTCCAGGACGTGGTAGTGGCATGGGAGGAAGAGTCCTCTCTTCCGACCTACAGGTGAAACCTGCGATTGCTACCCCATCGCGCATGGGAGAAGTCTCTGAAGAGATTCAGGAGATACCTGTGAAGGGAGTGAGAAAGGTAACTGCCAGGAGGATGATGGAATCCATTCACTCCACATGCCAGCTTACCCTTCATGCCCAGGCTGATGCACGTGCCCTGAAACGTCTGAGAGCAGGATTCAAGAGTGCAAAGAGTGAGCTCGGTTTGAACAAGGTTACGATCAATGATTTGATCCTCTTTGCAGTCAGCAGAACCTTGTTGGAATTCCCCGCATTCAATGCACACTTCCTTGGGGATAAGATGCTGCGCTTTAGTCATGTGCATCTTGGCGTCGCTACCGACACACCGAAGGGCCTTCTGGTCCCTGTGGTGCGCAACAGTGACATACTCAGCCTCCGCCAGCTCTCTGAAGAGACCAAGGCCCTGATTGATAAGTGCAAGGAAGGAACTGCCCAACCTGACGAACTCAGTGGTTCAACCTTCACGGTAAGTAATGTAGGAGCCTTCGGTATTGATGCGTTCACCCCGGTACTCAACGTGCCTGAGGTTGCAATCCTTGGGGTTGGCGGCATCTCCCTGACGCCGGTAGAGGATGAGGATGGGGATATTGTCTTTATTGAAAAGATTGGACTCTCGCTGACAATGGATCATCAGGCAGTCGATGGTGCAGATGCTGCACGCTTCCTCAAGGCATTGATGGACAACATTGCCTCCATCGATCTCTTGTTGGCACTGTAGGGAGGATACATGAGTACCTATGATTTAATTGTAGTTGGCAGCGGTCCTGGTGGATATGTTGCCGCAGAAAGAGCAGGGGCACTTGGCAAGAAGGTCCTGCTTATAGAGCGAGGGCACCTTGGAGGAGTCTGTACAAACTGGGGGTGTATCCCCACCAAGAGCCTGCTGAACAGTGCCAAACTCTACCATCATGCACTCGATGGTGCAAAACATGGCGTTGAGGCTGCCTCGGTGACATTCAGCCTTCCCAACGCAATGACCTGGAAGAATGATACGGTGGGGACACTCAGGAGTGGCATAGAGTTCCTGATGAAATCGAACAAGGTGGAAACAGTTTTGGGTGAAGCTGAATTCATTGACCCTCATCATGTGAAAGTAGGTGATACCATCTACGAAGGTTCTTACCTGATGGTCGCTACCGGTTCTTCCGCTTTTGTTCCACCTATCCCTGGAGCAAAATTGGAACATGTGCTTACCAGTAATGAAATTCTGGATCTCGAGGAAGTACCCAAATCGCTGGTTGTCATCGGTGGTGGGGTTATAGGGATTGAATTTGCTTCGTTCTTTTCCATGATCGGGACCAAGGTCACCGTCATAGAGATGATGGATGAGATTCTTCCCATGATGGATGGCGAGTTCGCCAAGCTGATGAGACGTGAGCTCAAGGAAGTGGACTTCCGCCTTGGTTGCAAGGTAGAGGAAATTTCCAAGGAAGCGGTGTTTTATACCGATGCCAAAGGAAATAAACAATCCACAGAAGCAGCGCTGGTCCTCATGAGTGTTGGGCGTAGGCCGAACACACAGGGGCTGGAGAAGCTTGGAGTGGATATCGACCGACAAGGGGTCGTGGTAAATGACCGACTGCAGACCAATGTTGCCAATATCTGGGCGATTGGAGATGTGAATGGTCGCTCCCTCCTTGCCCATAGTGCATCCCGCATGGCAGAGGTTGCCATCTCCAATATCTTCGGGTCAAAAGAGATGCGGATGCGCTATAACGCAATTCCCTGGGCTGTTTATGCGAATCCCGAGGCAGCTGGTTGTGGCATCACAGAAAAGGAAGCCAAGGAGAAAGGCATTCCTGTGAAGAGTCAAACCGTGCAAATGCGGGCAAACGGTCGTTTCCTTGCTGAGCAAGGAAAGCGTGCATCAGGCTTGGTGAAAGTGATCTGTCACCAGGAAAGTGGTGCCATTCTTGGAGTCCATCTGCTGGGACCCTACAGCAGCGAGATTATCTGGGGCGCTTCTGCTCTCATCGAAGCAGAGCTAAGAGTCCAGGACGTCAAAGAGATAGTATTTCCACACCCGAGTGTATCCGAGCTTATCAAGGATGCTTGCTTTGCACTCGACCATAGTCTGTAAGGAGTAACGATATGGCCAGAACGATACCATTTGATCCAGCAAAATTGAGGGAGCCTCTCACTATTGAAACACCCTCGATTTCTGTTAACCAGTACAAGAGCAACATCAAGAAAGAGCTCAAACAATACGGAAAGGAACGCCTGATCCGTGCTTACTATGACATGCTCTTGATTAGAAAATTTGAAACCATGTTGGACACCATCAAGAAAGAGGGTGTGTATCAAGGGATTACCTACAACCACCGTGGACCGGCTCACCTCTCCTCCGGTCAGGAAAGTGCTGCTGTCGGGCAGGCAATGGTTCTTGACCCCGAAGACCAGATATTTGGCTCCCATCGCAGTCATGGTGAGATTCTTGCCAAGAGCATGAGTGCGATCTACAAGATGGAGGACAAGGAACTGCTCGCCATCATGGAGTCATTCATGGATGGGGAGACTTACAAGATTGTAGAGAAGCACTTCCCTGGAGAGAATGTCCGTGACCTTGCAGAGAACTTTGTACTGTACGGTGCCTTGGCAGAGATCTATGCCAAAAAGCCTGGTTTCTCAGCAGGTCTTGGTGGTTCTATGCATACCTTCTTCAAGCCTTTTGGAAGCATGCCCAACAACGCAATTGTTGGAGGTTCCTGTACTATTGCAGTCGGGGCTTCACTCTATAAGAAGATCAACCGCAAGAAGGGGATTGTCATCGCCAATATTGGTGATGGAGCGCTTGCACGTGGTCCTGTCTATGAAGGATTGGTGCTTTCCTCAATGGACCAGTACAAGACCCTCTGGGAAGACAATCCAGGGTATCCTCCCTTTATGCTCAACTGTTTTGACAACCTCTATGCCATGGGCGGTCAGCCTGTTGGTGAGACCATGGGCTACAAGGTTGCTGCAAGGGTTGCCGCTGCTATCAACGAATACTCCATGCACACCGAGCGTGTTGATGGGTTCAACCCTCTTGCTGTAGCAGATGCCACTGCACGCAAGAAAGAAATCCTCCTCAAGGGTGAAGGTCCAGCGTTCATGGATACCATCACCTACCGTTACAGCGGTCATAGCCCCAGTGATGCAATGACCTATAGAACGAAGGAAGAGCTGGAAGCATTCCGTAACCAGGATCCCATTGTGGCCTACGGTAACTATCTTCTTGAAAACAAGGTTGTAAGTCAGGAAGAGCTTGACCAGTTTGATACGACCCTTGAAGAGAAGATGAGAAAGACGCTCGAGATTACCGTTGATCCTGTACTCAGCCCTATGGTGGATGAGCATTTTGTCGAGTCCGTGATGTTCTCCAATGGTAGTGTTGAGAAGCTCGATGACAGTGAACCTGTACTCCTCGAGAAATTGGAAGACAATGCAAGGGTAAAGCAGATTGCCCGAAGAAGTCGTTATGCTTATGACGAGAACGGCAAGGAACTGCCTGCGGCAAAGCAGTACCAGTATCGTGATGCTGTCTTCGAGGCTATGGTCCATCGCTTCTCCATTGACCCGACCATGGTTGCCTATGGAGAGGATCATCGAGATTGGGGTGGGGCGTTTGCCTGCTACCGCGGTCTTACCGAACTGCTTCCTCCTTCCCGTTTCTTCAACTCCCCGATCGCTGAATCAGCAATTGTCGGAAGCGGAGTAGGCTACGCAATGGCCGGTGGCCGCGCTGTTGTTGAATTGATGTACTGTGACTTCCTTGGTTGTGCAGGGGATGAGGTATTCAATCAGATGCCCAAATGGCAGGCAATGAGCGCCGGTGTCCTGAAGATGCCACTTGTGCTTCGGGTATCAGTTGGCAACAAGTATGGTGCACAGCATTCACAGGAATGGACCAGCATGGTCGCTTCCGTCCCTGGATTGAAGGCAATGTACCCTGCAACACCATATGATGTGAAAGGCATGCTCAACTACGCACTCCGTGGTACTGACCCTGTGGTATTCTTTGAGAGCCAGAAACTCTATGGAATTGGCGAGATGTTCGTGAAGGAAGGTGTTCCTGAGGGCTACTACGAAATTCCTGAAGGAGAACCGGTTGTCAGAAGGGAAGGTAAGGATGTTACCCTTATCGCACTCGGACCTGCTCTCTATACTGCAACAAAGGCTGCAGATGAGCTGGCTGAGAAAGGCCTTGAAGCAGAGGTAATCGACCTGAGATGGATCAACCCACTTAAGTATGAGTTGTTGATCGAATCAGTGAAGAAGACTGGTAGAGCTGTCTTCGTGACCGACAGCTCCGAGCGTGGCAGTTATCTGCACACCGTAAGCTCCAACCTCAGCAGGCTTGCCTTTGACTATCTTGATGCTCCGACGATTGTGGTCGGGTCGAAGAACTGGATCACGCCGCCAGCAGAAATGGAAGAGTACTACTTTGCACAAGCGTACTCGGTACTGGATGCAATCCACGAACAGATCTTGCCGATACCCGACTATGTCCCCAAGAGCAACTACACCGATGGTGAGTTCTTCAGGACAAGCAGACTCGGCGTCTGATAAGGAAAGCCCATGGATTTGAAACAGCTTGAAAAAAGCATCAATGATAGAGATCTTGCTACTCGACTTACCTCGAGTAGTGAGATTGGTTCTCTGATTCAAGGTGGATCTCTTAAGAGAACCGCTCTTGAAGAGGTGAATAACCATGTGCATACCACCTACTCATTCAGTCCCTATGAGCCCTCTGCAGCAGCTTATGCTGCTTGGAAGGCTGGGCTGGGTATTGTGGGAAGTATTGACCATGACAGTATTGGCGCGGCCCTGGAGATGATGGAAGCAGCACAGCATATTGGGATCGCCAGTACAGTAGGGTTTGAGCTGAGAACAAGTTTTCTCGATACTCCGCTTGCAGATAGAAAGCTCAACAATCCGGACAGTATCGGAATTGCCTATATGTGTGTCCACGGAGTTCCCAAGCAGCATATTGCTACTGTTGCAAAATTTCTCGAACCTGTGCAGAAAATCCGTAATGAGAGAAACAAAGCTCAAGTTGAGGCCTTGCAGGCCTTGGTGGGGAGGTATGGATTCGATCTTGATTTTGAAAGGGATGTATTACCCCTGAGTAGAGCTGACAAGGGTGGTTCCGTTACTGAAAGGCACATTCTCTATGCTATGGCAAACCAGAGTATCTCCATGTTTGGAAAAGGAGAGAAATTGGTACACTTCCTGAAGAAGGATCTGGGGCTGACCCTTGCTGGAAAGGTGCAGGATTGGTTATTGGACAAGGATAATCCCCACTATGCATATGATCTCTTGGGAGTCTACAAGAGTACCTTCCTGCCTCGATTCTTCATCCAACCTTCCAAAGAGGAGTGTTTGGATGTGCGTGAGGTGGTCTCCTTTGCCAACAGCATTGGCGCCATCGCAGCCTATGCCTATCTCGGGGATGTAGCTGAGAGTGTGACCGGGGATAAGAAGGCAGAGAAGTTTGAGGATGAGTTCTTGGAAGAGTTGATGGATCTGCTGGTGGATATTGGGTTCCCTGCGGTGACCTATATGCCTCCGCGCAATACCAAGGAGCAGATGCTTCGCTTGCAGAAGCTTGCCAGGGAGAGAAACTTGATGGAGATCAGTGGGGTGGATATCAACAGCAGCAGGCAGAGTATGAATTGTCCTGAGTTGTTGGAACCTACTGCAAAACATCTCGTTGATGCAGCTTGGGCGCTGGTCGCGCATGAGAAGCTAGCTTCCTGTGATGATACCCTTGGTCTGTTCCATCCTGAAAATCCGATGGCAGGGTCTTCTCTCGAAGAGAAGTTGAAACATTACGCAGCGCTAGGAAGAAAGATGAATGTTCATGACCCATATTCCCTAGCCGAACAGTTCTAAGGAGAAGCAATGAATACGTTTACAGAACAGATTAACTTTGAAATTCCCCCAGTGCTTCGTGGCTTGACCTTTGATGGTCAGAAGGGTTTGTTTATACACCGTGTCACTGGCAAGAAGGTGGACCTTTCCCTGCCATCTCCACAAGAGTTTGCAAGTATCGAAGAGGCATCTGAAGCTTGGAAAAAGCTGCTCGATGCTTACACTTCAGAGAGGAAGGTTTTCCCTTCTGTAATAGAGATTGCAGGGATGGACCTGCAGTACGGACTGGGTACTAACTACGATGAGGCCCTCAGGGCGGAAGGGGTAAGCATGCTCCCCACCCTTTCTCCTACATTCAGCCGGGCAGATGTCGTTCGAGACAAGGTAGTCTTGGTCACCGGTGGTGCACAGGGATTTGGGGAGGGCATGGTTCGCTCCCTTGTTGAGCATGGAGCCTTTGTCTATATAGCCGACATGAATGCAGATGGGGCAAAAAAGCTCAGCGATGAGTTGAACTGGGAAGCCTGTATCACGGTTTCCAAACCACTCACGGTCAATGTAACCGATGAGAAGAGTGTCGAGGCTATGATGAATCAGGTAGCTGAAGAGACCGGGGGATTGGATCTGTTTGTCTCCAATGCAGGTGTGCTTCGTGCCGGTTCAGTGAAGCTGATGGAGCTGAAGGATTTCCAGTTCGTTACCAACGTTGATTACACTGGATTCTTTATCTGCACAAAGTTTGCCTCCAGACTGATGGCTTTGCAGAATATTCCCAGTGCCTCGTATTTTACGGATATTATAGCCATCTCCAGTAAGTCCGGATTGGAAGGTTCCAATAAGAATGGCGCCTATGCCGGTGCCAAATTTGGGACCATCGGGCTCACACAGAGCTTTGCTTTGGAGTTGGTAGAGGATAACATTAAGGTCAACGCAATCTGTCCGGGCAACTTCCTTGATGGTCCGCTTTGGTCGGATCCTAAGAGAGGGTTGTTCGTGCAGTACCTGGAAGCTGGAAAGGTTCCAGGAGCGAAAAGTGTTGCTGATGTAAGAAGGTTCTATGAATCGAAGGTGCCGATGAATCGTGGATGTCGCACAGAGGACGTCATGAGGGCACTTCTCTACATAGTCGAACAGACCTACGAGACAGGTCAGGCGGTTCCCGTAACCGGTGGCCAGGTCATGCTTAATTAGGAGAATAGAAATGAAAACACGTGCTATCCGTCTGTATGGAGTGAATGATCTTCGCCTCGAAGAGTTTGAACTTCCCCAGATTGCTGAGGACGAAATCCTCGCAAAAGTGATAACCAATAGTATCTGTATGAGCGACCACAAGGCTGCTGAGCAGGGTGCAAGCCATAAAAGAGTCCCCAATGATGTTGACAAGAACCCGATTATGCTGGGTCATGAGTTTTGTGGAGAAATCGTTGAGGTAGGAAAGAAATGGCAGGATACGTTCAAGGTTGGTTCACGTTTCTCTATCCAGCCAGCTTTGAATTACAAGGGTTCCCTTGATGCTCCCGGCTATTCGTTCCAGTACATCGGAGGGGACGCAACATATGTGGTGATTCCCCATCAGGTAATGGAACTGGATTGCTTACTCCCTTACGATGGGGAGGCTTTCTTCCTCGGTAGTCTCGCTGAACCTGTTTCCTGTGTCGTTGGCACCTTCCACGCTATGTATCATACCACGAATGGTTCGTATGAGCACAAGATGGGAATTGTCGAGGGTGGCAATATGGCAATTCTTGCCGGGGTTGGCCCCATGGGTCTCTCCGCAATTGACTATGCAGTACACAACCCTGATCGCAAGCCCGGTCGCCTGGTCGTGACCGACATAGATGATGCACGCCTCAAACGTGCGCAGGACCTGTACAGCGTTGAGGATGCAAAGCAGAACGGAGTGGAGCTGATCTACGTCAATACCAAGAACTACAGTGACCCGAATGCAACCTTGATGGAGTTCACTGATGGAAAGGGCTACGATGATGTGCTGGTCATGGCTCCGGTAAGGATGCTGGTAGAGCAGGCCGATGCGATCCTCGCAAAGGATGGTTGCCTGAACTTCTTCGCCGGTCCAAACAAAACAGATTTCACTGCAAGCATGAACTTCTACAACGTGCACTACGCTTCCACCCACATTGTGGGTACCAGTGGTGGAAATACCGATGATATGAGGGAGTCGTTGCACCTGATGGAGAAGGGGTTGATTAACCCTGCAGCAATGGTCACCCATATCGGAGGGCTCTCGGCAGTTCCTGAGGCAGTGATTAACCTGCCAAATATCCCTGGTGGAAAGAAGATGATGTATACTCATCTTGACTTCCCCCTCACAGCACTGACCGACCTTGCTGAACTGGGTAAAACCAATGAGGTGTTTGCTGAACTGGCAAAGCTGGTTGATAAGCACAATGGATTGTGGTCAGCTGAAGCAGAAGCCTACCTCTTGAAAAACTGCAAGAAACGAATCAAGGAGTAATTATGAAAAAGCATATCGCCATCGACTTAGGTGCTTCCAACGGCCGGGTTCTCGTCGGGGACCTCGGTGAGTTTGAAGTCGTACATCGGTTTGTCACCCAAAACGACCAGATACTGGGGGAGTTCTATTGGAATATCCAAAGCCTGTTCGCCGAGATCAAGGTGGGACTGAAAAGGGCTTTTGCCAAGTATGGGAGTGATATCACCTCCATCGGCATTGACACCTGGGGCGTTGACTATGTGCTCACTGATGCAAAAGGGAGCTTGGCCTCCCTTTGCTATCACTATCGTGACAGCAGAACCGATGGCTTGATTGAACAGGTGTCGAAGCAGTTGGGTGGGAAGATGCGGATCTATGAGAGAACCGGAATTGCCTTCCAACCCTTCAATACCCTCTATCAGCTTGCAGCCATGAAACGTGATCGCCCTGAAACCTTGAAGGCGGCATCTCACTACCTATCGGTACCAGACCTGCTTGCCTATTGGTTGACTGGGATCATGAAGAATGAACGTACCCATGCTTCAACCACGCAATTGTATGATCCAAAGCAGAGAACATGGGCATGGGATCTGATCGATGATATGGGTTTTGAGCGTTCCTTGTTTGGGGAAATTGTTGACAGTGGTACTGTATTGGGAAGCTTGACCACGGATGTTGCCCACGAAGTGGGGGCCTCCTCTGAGGTGGTCGTAATTGCAAGCGCTGCTCATGATACTGCGAGTGCAGTAGCTGCCGTTCCTGCTGAGGCTGGAGGGACGCCACTGTACATCTCCAGCGGTACCTGGTCACTTCTGGGAGTTGAACTTTCTGAACCCCGAACTGACCAAGCTTCCATGGAGAGTGGTTTTACCAATGAGGTAGCAGCCAGCGGTGGTATCCGATTTCTCAAGAATATCATGGGTATGTGGATACAACAGGAGTGTGTCAGACACTGGGAAAGGGAAGGCCATGAGATTAAGTGGAAAGAGCTTGATGAAGAAACACTTCGCTGCACGGACTATGAGGGATACATCGACCCAGCCGATACTCGTTTTCTCAAACCCAATAGCCATGATAATCTGATGACTGACAGGATTGATGCCTGGTGCCAGGAGCATGATCTTCCCAAACCTTCCAATAATGGTGAGTATATGGTTGCCATCTATCGGGGCCTTGCCAAGGCCTATGCCAAGGCAATCAGCGATCTGGAAGCTGTGATCGGGAAGAAATTCACGGCTTTGCATATTATTGGTGGAGGATGCAAGAACGAGATTCTCGACCAATGGGCAGCCACTGAAACCGGTCTACCTGTGTATGCAGGACCGGTGGAAGCAACAGCTTTAGGTAATTTGGTTGTTCAAGCCTGGGCAACCGGTGAACTGAAAAGTCTGCAAGAGGGACGTGACCGGATCAAGCGGGAGCAGAAGGTAAAGATCTTCAAGCCGTAAAACAAAGAGCATCAGACAAAGCCAGCCCTTCCTCAACGAGGGGCTGTTTCTGTGTGGCTCTCCCTCAATTCGACGAGCTCTTTCAGCTGTTCAGTTGAGAGCTCTGTTGTCCAATGCTCCCCTGCTGATACAACACTGTCAGCCAGATTTTTTTTGGAAGTGAGCATATCGTTGATGCGTTCCTCAAATGTTCCTTCTGTGATAAGCCGGTGGACAGTTACCTGTTTGTCTTGCCCAATCCTGAACGCGCGGTCGGTTGCTTGGTTCTCCACAGCGGGATTCCACCATAGATCATAGTGAATCACATGGCTTGCTGATGTAAGATTCAAGCCTGTCCCCCCTGCCCTGATTGAGAGAAGCATCAGCCAGCATTCAGGATCAGATTGGAATTGCTTCACCATTGCATCCCTCTGTTGCCTGGAGGATCCTCCATGCAGGAAGGGGGCATCCAATGAGAATGATTCTTTCAACAACTCTTGAAGCAGGAATCCCATCTGGGCATATTGAGTGAAAACAAATACTTTCTCATTTTGTTGGTGAATCGATTCAAGCAGGTCCATCAAGAGGGTAGTCTTACCGGAGTTTCCAGTTTCCTTGCATCTGGTGTCGCAATAGAGGGCAGGGTGGCAACAGACCTGTTTGAGGGATGTCATTAACTTGAAGACAGCTCCCTTCTTTGCAATGCCGTCTGCATCCTGAAGTGTTTTCTCCGTCTCCTCCACAATTCCCTTGTATAGTACTTTCTGCTCCAAGGATAGATTTGCGTACCGTTCAAGAACCAACTTCTCTGGTAAGTCACTGATGATGGAAGTATCGGTTTTGACTCGACGAAGCATCAAGGGTTTTGTAAGGGATCGGAATGCCTTCAAGGCAGCCTGATCGTGATATCGCTCAATTTTTTGTTGTCTGTTTTCGTGTATTGACTGATTCCAACGACTATCTTGTAAGGAGTAGCTCTTTTCCCTTGGACACGCGCTACCACCTTCCCCTTCGAGCTCTTGATGGAAAGGACTGATCTGTTACGGGCGTATCGCTTCCCTCTGGGTATCCTGTTTGAGTAATCGATTTGTGTAAGAGAGTCGAGCCATCGCGCGCCCCACCATGTGTTTCCATATTCGGTGTATACCATAGCTTAAACTATGCAGTAATCATGCACAAATTACCATCAATTTTCTTGTCATTTAGACACTGATCCATACAAAAAGTGAGCAGGAAAACTACTCCATACCAATCCAAATATATCGATATTGGAAGGAAACATATCGTCCAATTTCAATAGATTTTCTTGTTAGTTTGAGAGTATTGTAAAGGTTTACACTTAGCTGTAGGTGTATAAATATAGTAAAAAACATACTGAAAGCTATACAAAGTAGAAAAACCTGTAAACGTTTACATTTTTTCATTGACAAATGGATTTTCCGATGTGAAGATACATAAGACACAGGCAATAGGGGTTGTCCATCAGCGATGGATGCCTATTGTGAATATCACGCTTGCCAGGAGGCGAATCCTGGAATTACTCAAAAGGAGTTTTTATGAAGAAGACTGTAGCTATTTTGTTGGTACTGGCACTTGTCTGTACTGGTCTTTTTGCACAGGGCGGAAAAGAAGCAGCCGATGATACGATTAAGATCGGTGCACTTATCAGAAATTTGAACGAACAGTTTGTTAAGGATTATGCTGACAATCTTCGCAAGCTTGCAGAAGAGAACGGCGTTGAATTGAACCTGCAGGATGCTCAGGGTGACGTAGCTCGTCAGCTCGATCAGCTCAACACCTTGATCACCCAGGGATACAAGTATTTTGTGATCATTCCCCAGGACACAAGTGTGACTGAGCAGATGGCACAGCAGATTCAGACTGTTGGTGGTGGCGCTGCCTTCTCCAACATCCAGCCTTCTGTCGAAGCGCTGAAGGTAGGTAAGGATTTCTACCTTGCTTCCTCACCTGAGTTGGTTGCTGGTCAGTATCAGGCACAGATTGTAGATGACTACTTCACCCAGTATCCTAACAAGGCTCCTGGTAAAGAGTTGAATATTCTGTACTTGCAGGGACAGCTTGGGCACCCCGCTCAGATTAGCCGTGAAGCTGGTTTTGTCGATACCCTCGAAAGCCTCGGCTATACCGTGAACTTCGTTGCGAAGGACACTGCTGACTGGACTCCAGACAAAGCTCAGGAGAAAATGGATACCTGGCTTGCAGCACACCGTGGGAAGTTCAACCTCGTGGTTGCACAGAACGACGGAATGGCTTTGGGCGCAGTTGAATCCTTGGTTACCAACGGTTTGGTTGACAATGATGCCAGCGATGGTACCATCCTGAGCTTCCCTGTTCTCGGCATCGATGCAACTGCCGATGCACTGAACTCCATGGATCAGGACAAGCTGTATGCTACCGTTCTGCAGGACTCAGTTGGACAGAGCAGCACTGCATTTGAG
This sequence comes from uncultured Sphaerochaeta sp., assembly GCF_963666015.1. Classification (NCBI taxonomy): domain Bacteria; kingdom Pseudomonadati; phylum Spirochaetota; class Spirochaetia; order Spirochaetales; family Sphaerochaetaceae; genus Sphaerochaeta; species uncultured Sphaerochaeta sp. The sequence continues at coordinate 2,940,930 of NZ_OY762555.1, forward strand.
CTTGCACTTGCAATGGCTACCAAAGGCACTGCACAGGGCGTAACCGCTTGGGGAATCGAGCCTGCCAAGGAAGTCATCAGTGAAGCACCTGCAAATGACCCAGCTGTCATTTCCCAGTGCTACCTGGTTCCTTTCAAGCCGATCACCAAAGAGAATTACAAGGACTTGATGTAAGACAAGATTGTCTCCTGCTGCTGGCAGCAGTAGGAGACACTTTATGAACGACGATTGCAAAATATGGAAAGAGGAAGACAGATGGACACAACATTTGCCCTGGAAATGGAAGGGATTACCAAAACCTTCCCTGGTGTAAAAGCCCTCGATGGAGTAACGCTCCGGGTAAAGCCAGGAACAGTACACGCCTTGATGGGCGAGAATGGTGCAGGCAAATCGACGTTGATGAAGTGTTTGTTCGGTATTTACCAGGAAGATAGTGGGATTATCAAACTCAATGGAAAGGAGCACCGATTCAAGGACTCCCATGATGCGCTCAACCAGGGAGTGTCGATGATTCACCAAGAGCTGAGCAATGTTCCTGAGCGCTCGGTGGCAGAGAATCTGTTTCTTGGTCGTGAGCCACTGAACAAGTTCGGTTTGATCGATCACAAGAAAATGAATGAAGATACCAGGCACCTGCTCAAGGACCTGGAGATTAATGTGAAACCGGAAGTTCGCATCGGTTCTCTGTCCATTTCCATGCAACAGACTTGTGAGATAGCCAAGGCGGTCAGTTACAATGCCTCGGTGGTTGTCATGGATGAACCTACCAGCTCACTAACGGATAACGAGGTCAAGCATCTCTTCAAGATCATCAACCAACTGAGGGACCAGAATGTAGCGGTTATCTATATATCCCATAAGATGGAAGAGATTTTTACCATAGCAGATGAAGTAAGTGTCATGCGCGATGGCCAGATGATCGGAAGTTATGATGTAGCAGATATGACCAACGAGAAACTCATTTCTCTTATGGTTGGTCGTGATGCAAAGCTTCGATTCCCTGAATTCAAGAGTAATGTGGGGGAGGTCCTGTTAAAGGTGGAGAATTTGAGTTCCCCCAATCCCAGAAGTTTTCAGGATGTTTCCTTTGAGGTCCATCGTGGGGAAATCCTAGGTATTGGTGGACTTATGGGTGCACAACGTACAGAATTGATGGAAGCCATTTTCGGTGTTCGTGCGACCAAGGAAGGAAGAATCTATGTTGATGGGGATGAAATCCTGAACATGACTCCACGAAAAGCCATCGAACATGGCATCGGGATGATTACCGAGGATAGAAGAGGGAGTGGTATTTTTCCCTTGATGAATATTTCAAACAATACATCGATTGCCTCCTTAAAAGAGTATCTGAATAAGTTACACCTCCTTAAACACAAGGAGATGAAGGAAGAGTCTGTTCGATACAACAAGGCACTCAGGACCAAGACTCCTACCATGGAGACATTGATCCAAAACCTTTCAGGAGGTAATCAGCAGAAGGTTATCATTAGTCGATGGTTGATGACCTTACCGGACATCCTGATTATGGATGAACCGACCAGAGGTATTGATGTCGGAGCTAAATATGAAATCTACCAGATTATGGGACAACTGGTTGAACAGGGAAAGGCCATTATCATGGTCTCCTCAGAAATGCCGGAATTGATCGGAATGTCCCACCGGGTAATGGTTCTTTGTTCTGGGAAATGTACTGGCGTGTTGGACAAGTCTGAGTGCACCCAAGAGAATATCATGCGTCTTGCAACGAAGTTCATGTAAGAGAGAGGGAGAAAAACCTACTATGGAAATGAAAAAACTACTTAACGACAGCAAAAAAGTTGCCTCACAATATACAACTTGGGTCACCTTCGTTGGATTGTTGCTACTGCTTTCCATTCTGACCAACGGACAAGCACTGCGGTGGAGCAGTATCAGGAATCTCCTGATTGCTGAATCGGTCAGATCCTTTGCAGCCCTGGGTGTTGGTATGATCATCATCACCAAGGGAATCGACCTTTCCATCGGATATGTCGTCTGTCTAACTGCAAGCGTTGCGGCTTCCTTTGCACAGAATCCGGATTACAGCTCTGCAATTTATGCTGGCCAGAGTTTTCCTCTGATCGTCCCCATTGTAGCAGCCGTAGCCGCCGGTGGCCTTTTTGGACTCTTTAACGGCTATTTGATTGCATACGGGAAACTTCCTCCCTTTATTGCAACACTGGGTTCCATGTCCATTGCAAAGGGTTTGCAGCTCATCTATACCAAAGCCGCCGTTGTTGGATCCCTGAACCAGAACTTCAAGAATATTAGTCAGGGAAGCGTTGGCCCTGTCCCCAATCTTATCATCTATGTTGCCATTGCCGCTCTGGTTGTCTGGATATTGCTCAAACATACCCGTCAGGGAACACACTTCTATGCGATCGGTGGAAATGCACAGGCAGCACGGGTAAGTGGAATCAATGTCGAACGTGACCTTATGATGGTCTACTTTTATGCAGGTTTGCTCTATGGTACAGCTGGAACCCTCCTGGCAAGTCGCCTTGGTTTGGCAAACTCGCTTACCGCAAATGGTATGGAATTGGATGCTATTGCTGCAGTTACCGTTGGTGGTGTTTCGCAGAATGGTGGTGTTGGTAAAGTCAGTGGTATGATGGTCGGTGTCTTCACCATGGGCTTGATCAACTACGGAATGTCCTTCCTGGGCGTTGACAGCTACTACCAGCAATTGGTAAAAGGCTTTATCATTATCATCGCGGTCTACTTCGATATGAAGAAATACGCACGCCGCGCATAGGTAGGTTGGTACATGGGCAAACGAGAAGCAGCAACAATCAAGGATGTCGCGAATCTTGCTGGCGTCTCCATTGCCACTGTCAGTAGAGTTCTGAACAATCTCGCTGTGGTGAATCCCGAGACGGAAAGGAAGGTGCTCTCCGCTGTCAATATGCTGCACTATCAGCGCAATGCGGTAGCACGTTCCCTGAAACTCAGGGTAACCAAGAGTATCGGAATCATCGTCCCAGAGATTTCAAACACCTTTTTTACCGAAATAGTCGAGCAGCTGGAAAAGTTGCTCGGCCCACTAGGGTATGCTCTACTGCTCTGTAGTTCAGAGAATTCAGTGCAGGAAGAAAAGCGTAAACTTGCATTCCTGCTTGAGCGAAATGTTGATGCACTTCTCGTTATTCCTGTCGGTGATGTTGGTGCACATTTTACCTCCCCTGCAATCGCAAATATTCCTCTGGTCATGCTCGACCGAAAGATTGAAGGATTGCGTTGTGATGTGGTCCTTACCGACAACCGCAAAGGGGCATACGATGTGACCTGTGCGCTGATCAGGGAAGGGAAAACCAATATTGGATTCCTAGGTGGGGACAACCATGTTCATACATCGGTTGAGCGTCTTCATGGGTTCTTGGATGCAATGCATGACCACCTGCTGGATGTTGACCCCGATTTCATCCTACTAGGAGGAATGACCCAGAAGGCTGGATATACCCTCATGGAAAAAGCTTTTACGATGCCGAAATGCCCTGATACCTTCTTTGTGGTAAATGATATGGTGCATATCGGTGCGACAAGCTATCTGATGAGCAAAGCTTCCAGGGAAATCCGTTCAAAGGTGGTATTCTCCACGTTCGATTATCTTTACTATGCTCCATTGCTCAAATTTTGCCACTATGCAGTAGCACAACCACTTGACCAGATGGGGGAAACGGCTGCGCAACTCCTAATCCGTCGTCTTGATGGTGATTTGCAAGGATTCCCTTCCACCGTTGTAATTGAACCAACCATCTGTGTGATGGAAGACAACGGTGGGGTAGTGACCGATGATAAGTCAATAGTGGCGTTCAACGAGCACTCCCCACGGTTCAATCGGGTCTTTAGCTAGGAAGCTCCTCATCAAAACAAACAGCAACCTTCCCACATGCGCCACTTGCCATCAGAGCATATGCCTCATCAGCTTTCTCAAGAGGGAAACGGTGAGTAATGAGTTCTTCAGGGTGGATACCCCAGCGAACCAGTCGCTCTACAAGATCTTCCATTTTCCAGATACTGGTTACCCAGCTTCCGTATACGGTTTTCTGGTCATGCAGCATATCCTCACTTGGATTGAAATGTACCGTGCCACCTTCTCCCACAAGGGCAATCTTTCCCCACTTTCGTGTTGCCCTGATTGCAGTTGCACGACCGGCATCGCTTGCTGAACAATCGAAAGCGCGTTCGACACCATTGCCTCCGGTAAGGGCCTTAATCTGTGCCACATTGTCTTCTGCAGGAGTAAATACATGATCAACAAGGCCGAGTTTCTTTGCTAGTTCGATACGTGCACCTTGGGATTCAATGCCAATCAGCTTGTTCGCACCCATCGCTTTGGCAAGCATCAATGCTGCCAGTCCAACTGGGCCAAGTCCTACAACCAACACTGCATCATTACCACTTACCCCTACTTTTTCGATTGCTTCATAGACCGTACCAAAGCCGCAAGCAACCTGGGCACCATCTGCATAGGTCAATTCTTCTGGGAGATAGACGAGATCTTTCTCGTCACAAAGCATGTATTCAGCCATGCCCCCATCCCTCTGCCAGCCATAGGCAGCTCTCTTGTCGCTTGTGCAGCTGATCATATAGCCCTGGCGGCATTCATGGCAGACTCCACATCCGCTGATGTGATAAACGACTACACGGTCCCCTTTCTTGAACCGCTTCAGCCCTTCGCCTTCTTCAACAATCTGGCCACAAGGCTCATGTCCTGCAATGACGTTCTGGTATCCTTCAGGTCCTTTTCCGAGGTGTTCACGATAGATTGCCCTGATATCACTACCGCATATGGTACTACACTTGGTCTTGACCAGCACCTGTCCATACCCTGGCTTGGGAATCTCGAACTCACCGAATGCTACGGTACTGTTTCCAGGAAGCTTTGCTCCCTTCATCATTTTCTTTTCCATCAGTTTTCTCCTTATCGGTATCTTTCTGGACAGGGAATGATCCCATCCTCATCCCAAAGGTCATGCCAAGATTCAGCCCCCTCCCAAAGGAAGACCTGCCCCTTGATCAAGCGATTATTGCAATCTGCATCTTTGAGGGTGATTACTTCCTCCTCGGTGAGTGGGTCTGAGAGAACACTCTCCAAATTGGTCCTCAAATTTCTTTCCTTCGTGGACAGAGGGATGGGGATAATCCCATTTGCCTGAGCCCACTTGAGACAGATTGCAGCAGGGTGGCAGTTATGCTTTTTTGCTATCTCTACCACAAGCGGATGCTGCATGTCGATTACATCCTCTGGTGTTGTATCTCTCTCAGGCCTGTTTGGAGATCCCAAGGGACTGTACCCAATGGGAATTATTCCCTCCTGCTTGATAAAAGAAAGCAACTCGGGTTGTTGGAAGCAGGGATGGAGCTCCATCTCATTGAACGCAGGTCTGATATTGCAGGAGGCAAGCAATAATTCCATCTTTGCCTTGGTCATATTGCTGGTGCCAATATGCCGAACAAGGCCCCTTTTCACGAGTTCCTCCATGGCAGACCATGTTTCCATGAACTCCTCATGGATGTAAGGCCTTGCATCAGGGCTGCGACTGGTTACATCACAGTGTGGTGGATGGAAATTCGGGAACGGCCAATGCACAAGATAGAGGTCAAGATAGTCTAGTTGCAGGTCCCAGAGTGACTGTTCTGCAGATGCAATAACATTGTCCCTTCCATGGGAATCATTCCATACCTTGCTTGTGATCCAGAGTTCTTCCCGCTTGATACCACAGGATTTCAGAATTTCCCCAATCTCTTTCTCATTGTTGTATACGCTTGCGCAGTCAATGTTTCGGTATCCTAGACGCAAGGCAGTTCGTACTGCTTCAGCCATCTCGCTACTGGAAATGTGGTCAGAACCAAAGGTCCCCACGCCTATGATGGGTATCTCTGCTTTGGTGCTCGCAATAGTTCGTGTAGGTAGTTGCATAGTACTCCTCCTAATATGTATACCTTATCGTGTTTCTGCGAGTTAGCAATGCTTTATATGCGAAAAGATACTATCTAAATGCGCATTTTGTGATAGAGTAGAAACCATGATACAGATAGGTTTGAAACTCAGGTTCCAGGATGGTTATGACATGGCCGTTGCAAATGGGGTGGTACAGTATGCCCGCACAAAATTTGACTGGCAGGTACGTGGGCAAGGTCCTTGGTTTTTCTCCCTTGACAAGGAGGCTCTTCTTTCCTGTGATGCACTGATTGCCCGAATTGAGGATGATGAGGATGCACGGTTTTGTGCTTCGCTTGGTATCCCAGTGGTTGATATTGCCGGAGCCACCTCACTGAAGCTTTTCAGTCAGGTCAGAAATGATGATTACCAAACGGGGGTAAGTGCAGGTGTGTACCTGAAAAAACTGGGGAGCCAGCATCTTGCCTGGTGTGGCGTAGAACAGGTGCATTGGGCACGAGAGCGTTTCATTGGATTCTGTGGTGCAACCTCCTCCATTCCCGAGATGATGCCGAGTTTCTCCCGCTCTCTTTCCTGGTGGAGGCATCTCTATGATTCAGATGCAGAACTGGAAGCGTGGCTGGCTAAGCTTCCAAAACCCTGCAGTATATTCTGTTGTAATGACCTTTCTGCAATGAAGGTGGAACTTGTGTGTCAACGATTGGGTATCGCCATACCTGAGGCGATTATGGTGCTGGGCGTGGATAATGAGACGTTGCTCTGCGAGTTAGCCAGTCCGTCCATCTCAAGCATCCAGCCCGATTGTGAGATGATCGGGTACCAAGCCTCTGCAATGCTTGACTCCTTGCTTAACGATGAGGCGAGCGGGGTGCATATACGTCGCATAGCTCCTGGACCGGTAAGGGAGAGGGAGAGTACCCGCCTGTTTTTTTGCGAAGATGAACAGGTGGCAAAGGCGATGCAACTGATCAAGGCAGAAGCCACCGGTGGGTTACAAGCGAGCGAGGTTGCGCGTCAGGCCACCATCTGCAGGCGTTCCCTGGAAATGCGCTTCCGCTCAGTACGTGGTACCACCATCTGGGAGGAGATCACTGCAGAGAAGCTATCCAGGGCAGCTCTTCTGCTCACTCACTCAAAGGAGAGTATCACTTCCATTGCCCAACAGTGTGGTTTCTCCTCCATACATCGCTTCTACAGCCTCTTCAAACGCAATCATCACATGACCCCACAACAGTACCGTGAGAAAAAGCTCAGGGATTAAGCTTTCCTCTCATCACGGTTTTATGGCATGATAAATAGCGAGGTACAGTATGGAACTCATGCTTGATACAGCTAATTTGGAAGAGATCAAGAAAGGTTTGGAAACGTATCCCATTAATGGGGTTACCTCCAACCCTTCCATCATCAAGGCAGAGGGTAGGATAGATTTCTTTGCCCATATGCACCAGATCCGTGATCTTATTGGGGAAGAGAGAAGCCTTCATGTACAGGTTGTTGCCCACGATGCGGAGCACATCATCGCCGAGGCAGAGAAAATCCTTTCAATACTGGGCAGGAGTACATTCATAAAGATTCCTGTGACTGAAGAAGGCTTGAAAGCCATTAAGATTCTAGCCTCTCGCCAAGTGAATATTACCGCCACTGCAATCTATACAACCATGCAGGGTATCTTGGCGATGCTCTCTGGGGCAAGATATCTTGCTGTCTACTATAATAGGATGTTGAACATTGATATCGATGCAGCAAAGGTCATCAAGGAACTCAGCAGTCTTCTCTGGGCAAACAGTACCAACTGCCAAGTGCTCGCAGCGAGTTTCAAGAATCTCAGTGAGATAACCACCAGCTATGCCAGTGGGGCAAGCTGTTGCACCGTTCCCTATTCACTGTTGCAGACCGGACTCCATATGCCTTCCATTACCAGGGCAGTCCACGATTTTTCAGAAAACTGGGAAGAGATATATGGCAGCCGAACTCTGCTCGATTTCTAAAGAGAATATATTCGCCCTGACACATAATGCATTATCGGTTGAACTTCTTGAGGATGGGTATTGTTGTGCTCTCCGTTTCTCAGGTGAACAGGAGATGGGGTACAGCTCTCATCCTCTATATCGTGCGATGGCAGGCACCAGTGCCTCGGTCTGCTTACGCTTTCAATCCCTTACAGATGTGACGGTGCACCTGAGGCGTTATGCCCAGTCCCTGCTTCCAAAGAAGGGTGAGCAGGTTATCGATTTTGCGTCTCTCTATCCCAGGCAGCTGGACCTATCTGAGACCATCGACCTCTTGTACGAAGGTAAGGATATGATCCACCTCCCTTTACAGAGTGACCAGGTTTTCATCGAAAAAGGAAATATGGTAAGTCTCTATCTTCCCATGCATCATCGGGTGGGGTTTTGGATAGAAGGCGAAGCAAAGCCTATTGAAAAGAAAGAGAAAACACTGCTTTGCATCGGAGATTCGATTGTGCAAGGGGTAGGGGTTCACCATCCTTCTCTGGCATTATGCGAGAGGCTCTCCTCACTCAAGGGAGTACAGGTCATCAACCAAGGTCTCGCTGGCGCTTTGGTGAATTCAAGACTTATTCAGAAACTGGATATTCCCCTCCACGGCATACTCGTGGCTCTGGGAACCAATGATTGGTCAATTCGTGAAAACCTTGCAGATTTGCGTGGGGAGATGTTTGCGTTATTGGGGAGAATCAGAAAATTCTATCCCTCAGTGCCGGTAACGATACTAACTCCCCTTTGGCGGGCGGATATCCAGCATACACAGAAAATGGGAAGTTTTGCAGAGATGCAGAAGACCATAGAGTATGCAACCTACTGCTTTCCCAATATTCGTGTGGCAAACGGTCTCTCCCTCTCCCTTCGTGATGCATACGATGATGGATTCATCCATCCTGATGAGAAAGGAATCCGTTTTTTGGCAAAGGGTCTGGCTGCTCAACTCCCGTAGGTTTTTCTCAGTACATCCACCGCTCTGATGATCCTTTCCATTGCCTGCTCAAGACGGACCCGCTGTGTTCCGAAGTTGATCCTCACAAACCTTTGATACTCTTCTCCTCCAAACCACGTACCATCATTGAACGCAACATTTGCACGCTGGCCGAAGAATCTGGACAGCAAACCTCCGCCTGGGCTTTTTTTGCTGTCATAGAGCTCTGGATGTGCCTCCTTGTCCTTTTCAACTAAGGGGAGCAAGGCAGCACAGTCTAGCAGGGTAATGAATGAGGCTCTCGGCTTGATACATACAATCTCGGGGACATGTTTCTGTAATGTCTCATCGATGTAGGCAAGGTTGCCTTGCAAGTAGGAGAGTAATTCACGTAACCATGACTCTCCACTCTGGTAGGCTGCAGTGGCCAGTGTCATGGCGAATGTTGAATTGCCTGAAAGAAAAAGTTGCTGCAGCTTCTTCTCATATGCTTTCTTGAGGCTTGGATTATTGAACAGGGTAATTGAGTAGTGTTCTCCAGCCATATTGAATGTCTTGGAGGGAGCCATGCATGCGATGCTCTCACACCCGGTTTTCTTGCCTACCTCAAGAAGACTCACAAAGGAGGTAAAGCGAAGATCTGCGTGAATCTCATCACTGATAATGGTCACGCCATGTTCCTTTGCGATGGAGCACAGTTTGGTAAGTTCAGCTTCACTGAATACAAGCCCCGAGGGGTTGTGGGGACTGCAGAATACCAGAATCTTTGCCGTGTTGCAGAGATTCTCAAATACATTCCAATCAGGAGAGAACTGGTGGAGGTGTTCATCGTAAGAAAGTGGCCAAGGACTCAAGGTCCTCCCCAGGTTGTTTACCATGGTAACAAATGGTTGGTAAGAAGGGAAAGGTACAATAATCTCATCCTGATGTTCACTGAGGAGATCCAGAAGAATGGCAATACTGTTCAGGACTCCTTGGCTGAGTACCATTTGGTTCTGTGACAAATCCATCTGATGCCATTGCTTCGCCCATCCAAGAAAGGCATCTTTCTGCTTTGGATCGTGTGGATATCCGAAAATTGCATGTCCCGCAAGTTCCTGTGCCTGCCTGGATACCTCCAAAGCTACAGGAAAGTCCATATCAGCAACCCAAAAAGGTTCTGCTTCAGGGTTGCCACATATCGATGCAATGACCTCCTTGTTCCATTTGACGGACAAGGAGGAACGACGGTCAGTGATTTGATCAAACAATGATTCCATTACGAACGATACTCCACTTGATAGCCTGAAAGTGGGTTGGGATAATACCCCTCACGGACTTTTTTGGTTTTGAATACGATAGCATGTTCAGGACAACGATGGTAACACCCAAGGCATCCAGTACATGCACGATCAAAGACAGGTTTTCCAGCCTTCATCTCGATGTTTGCAGATGGGCACATCCTGTAACAGAGGCCACATGAGGTACACGCATCGGTAACAGCAAAATCGAGCGCTGTATCCATGAAGGCTCGATGGATCGGGATCATGACATGGTTGATCGCAAAGCGAGAGAGGGGAGGCCGGTGAGGTGGCCTGATAACCTCCTCTCTGATATCTTTTGCAATTTCTGTCACCTTCAGGTCAGCTTTTGCATAGAGTTCCTCAATCTTCTCTTCACTTGGAGCACTTAACAAGGGGATATAGCCATCTGGCATGACAATATGGTTGGCATAACTCACCACCGCTCCAGCTTCCTTGAGTAAGACCTCCATTGCCTGGAAGGTATATGCCTGGAACAGATAACGAGTGGTTACCAAAAAGAGGTATTTCAATGGGGAGAGATCTTGCTTCTGGAATACTTCCTCAATGAAGTGAGGGACCAGATTGGGTGGAAACCCCTTATAGACGGGAAAAACGAACCCTACCTGTTCAGTAATGGTGAAGGTTGGTACTTCCATCAAGGAAGGAATCATCAATACTTGGCAATCTTCGAGCTCGCTGCATAGTTTCTGAGCAATATAGTAGCTGTTTCCTGTTCCAGAGAAGCAGATGAGGGTTGTTTTCATGCTTCTGCCTCGATCTGGAAATTCTCCAACAGGGTACAGAGTTCGCTGATGTCTTCATCATGCAAATCCAGATTGGTTACGAGTCGCACCATTTCCCCTTCAGTATTGGCCAAGATGCCTTGTTTTGCTAGTTGGTCCACTACATCGGTACTATGCAACGAGGGAACCTTGAAAAATACGATATTGGTTTGCACTCCTTCGGTATCTACCTCAGCCCATCCTCCTTTCACCAAGGCATCTGCCAGGGCTTTCGCATGGGCGTGGTCGTCTGCCAATCGATCCACATGATTCTCAAGTGCATAGAGTCCGGCAGCTGCAAGCACACCGGTTTGCCGCATCCCTCCTCCCAGCATCTTCCGAATCGTAAGAGCCTTGTTGATGAACTCTTCATCACCACAGAGCATGCTGCCAACAGGACAGCCCAGCCCCTTGGAGAGACAGAAGGTAATGGTATCTGCATAACTTGCGTAGGTCTTCACAGCAATTCCAGTGGCAACCTGTGCATTGAAGATTCTCGCTCCATCCATATGTATTTTCAACTCATGGGTTGATGCAAAATCCTTGATCCCTTCCAGGTTTTCCAAAGGATAGCAGTATCCTCCAATCGTGTTTTCCACCTCAATAAGCGTGGTGTTGGCCATGTCATAGGCCCCTTGTTTTACTTTTCCGATAAATGCATCAGCATTGAGAATGCCACGAGGTACATCGAAGGAAATGGGAAGAACCCCTGCAATAGCAGCTACTGCACCAATTTCATGGTGAATGATATGGCTGTTGGAAGCAGTGAATACCTCATTGCTCCTCCCTCCATTGATATAGAGGCTGATCAAATTGCCCATTGAGCCGGAGGAAACAAACAAACCACGTTCTTTGCCAGTAAGTTCAGCAGCCATAGTTTCCAGTTTTGTGGTTGTAGGGTCTTCTCGGTAGACATCATCCCCTACCTCTGCAGCGGCCATGGCTTTCCTCATCGCTTCAGTCGGCTTGGTAATGGTATCACTTCTCAGATCATAATATTTCATTGGTCATCTCCTTGGTGCTACATAAAACTATAGCGGAGAGGGAGAGTTCAGTCCAGCATAAAGAAAAGGTCCCCGGACGAATCCAGGGACCTGTATTTGCCTTGTTCGACAACTACTTGAGGTAGATGTCCTTGACCGGATGGTAATCCATGGTATTTGGATGCCAGCCGCCCCACTTGTCAGTATCAATCATGTTGATTGCTACATAGTAGTAGAATGGCATGATACCCATATCCTGGTTGATCATGATATCTTCAGCGGTCTTGAGAACACCAAAGCGATCCTCGCCTGCGGGCATTCTAGCTGCTTCATTGATCAACAGGTCATAGATTTCGTTCTCATACCTACCACCATTCATACCGGCGCCGGTGATGAACATGTCGAGGAAGGTATTTGGATCCTGGTAGTCACCTACCCATCCTGCACGTGCAACCTCGAAGTTGCCTTCGTTACGGTTTGCAAGATAGGTCTGCCATTCCTGGTTCTCAAGAACGACGTTGATGCCAAGATTGTCTTTCCATTCCTGCTGCACGAACTCAGCAATCTGCTTGTGACCTTCGTTGGTGTTGTACAGAATGGTTGAGGTCGGGAATCCAGCACCGTTGGGGTAGCCAGCTCTAGCCAAGAGATCCTGCGCCTCGGCAATCATGTCATCCATGTTGTCGTGGGGGAACTCAAGAGCATCATAGCCAGCCATCGGAGGTACAATACCCCATGCAGGAATCTGTCCAGCTCTGGTTACGCCTTCAACAAGTGCTTCACGGTCGATGGCCAATGACAGCGCGCGGCGGACATCAGGGTTATCGAATGGAGCTACTTCGTTCTGGAAGACATAGTAGTAGGTGGAAAGCTGTGGGGAAGACTGGAAGTCTGCGCGCATCTGAGCAGCAGAGAGCTGGTCATTTGGCACGTTGGTTGCCCAGTCAATCTCACCGTTGAGGTACATGTTGTAGTTGGTGGTATCACTGTCAGAGGAGTAGAAGATGACCTTGTCAAGTGCTACATTCTCCTTGTCCCAGTACGTGTCACTCTTGGTGGCGGTAAGGGAGGTCTGGGGAATTCTCTCAGTGAGTACGAACGGACCATTACCTACGAAGTTCTCTGGACTTGTCCACTTGTCGCCAAACTCTTCGATGGCGTGCTTGGGAACGATGGAGAAGCTGTAGTGGGTCAGTGCATCAACTGCATATGGGAGGGGACCAATGAGGTCCATCTGGAAAGTTCTCTCGTCAAGAGCGCGGATTCCCACGGCCTCAGGACCAGCCTCGCCAGCGTTGAACTCTGTTGCACCCTGGAGGAACATGCAAGGGAACCAAGCATAGGGACCTGCAGTTGCGGGATCAAGCAGTCTCAACCAGCTGTAGACAACGTCGTCAGCGGTGATGGCAACGCCATCAGACCAAAGGGCATCTTCACGGAGTGTAAAGGTGTACTGAGTGCCGTCTTCATTGGCTTCCCAGCTTTCAGCAACGCCAGGAACAGCAAGAGCAGTCGCAGGGTCGATTGCTACCAAGCCTTCGAAAAGAGCTTCGAAAATTCTATGTTCGGGAACTCCCTGGATAAGAGCTGGGTCGAGTGACTCGGGCTCTGCACCATTGGAAATGCGGAACACAACTTCATCCTCTGCAGGAGCAGCGGGTGCTGGTGCGGCAGGTGCCGGTGCAGCAGGTTCTGCTTCAGCTTTTGGAGCCGGGGCCGGGGTTGCCGGAGCAGTTGTTGCTGCCGGAGCCGGCGTCGTGGTAGCGGCTGGTGCGGGTTCTTCTTTCTTTCCACAGGAAATCAAGAGAGCACTAACAAGCAGCACACTAAGCATGATAGCCAGAAATTTCTTCATAGACATATCTCCTTGTAGTTCTAAGTATACATATTCAACTTAGCTTAGTTCACATTAAACCACGAATCAAGAGAAAACGCAAATAGGTTTCTCTAAAACAGCCTTTTGAATGCATACAGCGAGTTAATTTATACAGATATTCCATAAACTGTAATTTATGGAAGAGGCCTGTTTTTTTCAACACTTTTGAGTATATTGAAAGAGATAGAAAAGGAGACATTACCGTGGTACGACATGCTACCTATATAAAACCCTATGGTATCCAATACCGTGTAACCAATATGTTTCATGGCATGAGTGGAATTTTCTCAGTATTCCTGATCTGGGGTCTTGTCCTGAACTTGTCAGAAGGAGTCAGTTTGCTCAGCATGACCCATATACTGATCTTGTTGGTGCTAACCTTGGCAGGTACATTCTACCGGGATACATGGGTGTTCGATAAGCAAGAACAACGCATCACCAGCATCTATGGGTTCGGTCCTCTGTGCAAACGTGAGCAGTTCGCATTTTCTGAGGTTCTTCAGTTGGAGTTGAATCACTTTGTCAGGGGGACCACTGACAAGGATGCAAAACCGACTAAACGACGATTTCGCGCCATGATCGTATTTTCACTCAATCTGGGAGAGGATGAGAAACGAGACATCGAAATCATTGCTGAGAAAACCAGCGGGGGAAGGACTGAATCAGCAGTTCAGGCTATCTCAGCAGTGACTGGACTGCCCTTGTTCGTCGATCGTCCAAGGGACCTCGACCTCAATGTATCCTACAAGGATATGAAATGGTAAAAAGAGAGCCACCGCCAGGGTGACTCTCTCATACCGCTCATTTGTGTTTAGTTCCCATTTTTTGCGGCATCAGCTTCAGCTTCTTCCTTCGTGACCTTACTCAAATCCCTTTTGTCATACAGCCAGCAGGCAACCTGTTGTTTCTCGTTGATGTCAAACATCGGTGGGATATGGCAGGAACACCAAGGCATCTTCTTTGGACAGCGGTCATAGAAGTAACAGCCGGTACGTTCCTTGTCGGGGGAAGGTACATCACCGGTGAGGATGATGCGCTTTCTCTCCCTCTCTACCTTAGGGTCAGGAATTGGAGCAGCACTGAGCAGAGCAATGGTGTAGGGGTGCAATGGATTGTCATAGAGCTGTACAGCTTCACTGATTTCAACAATCTTGCCCAAATACATTACCGCCACACGGGTGGAAATGTGCTGGATGACTGCAAGGTCGTGAGCAATGAAGAGGTAGGTCAGCCCGAACTCCTTCTGTAGATCCGCCAGAAGGTTGAGAATCTGCGACTGGATAGAGACATCCAAAGCAGATACCGGCTCATCAGCAAGGATGATCTTTGGGTTCAATGCCAAGGCACGAGCAATACCAATTCTCTGTCTCTGACCGCCACTGAACTCATGAGGATATCGGTTCTTGAAGGCTTTGTTCAAACCAACACGTTCCATCAATTCCTCTACACGGCGTTCTATCTCCATGGGGCTCATCGGTTTTTCGAGCAGCTTTCGATTATTATAGATAACCATGGGCTCAGCAATGATGGAGCGAACCGTCATCCTGGGATCAAGTGAAGCATAGGGATCCTGGAAGATCATCTGGATATCACGCCGAGCCTTGAGCATGGTACGGGTATCAGCACTTACCAGATCGACGCCATTGAATTTGACACTTCCGCTGGTTGGTTTATAGAGCTGGCTGATCGAGCGCACTGTGGTAGACTTTCCACATCCAGACTCTCCTACGATACCCAATGTTTCACCGGGGTATACATCAAAGGAGACTCCATCCACAGCACGGATTGCTCCAACCTGTTTCTGAAGGAGTGATCCACTGGAGATGGGGAAGTGCTGTTTTAAATCCCTGACTTCCAATAGGGGCTTCTTATCTGTACTCATTCGGCCTTCTCCTTGACATTAGCTTCTTTCAGTGCCTGCTGCTTCTCATTTTCATCAGCAAAGAGCCAGCAAGCTACTTCATGCCCCTTCCCCAGATCCTTAACCGGTGGGTAGGCCTGCCTACATACTTCCATTGCCTTGTGGCAACGTGGGTGGAACGGACAGCAGGGGGGCAGGTCGATGACGTTAGGTGGTTGTCCTTCGATGGAGAATAAGCGGTTGCCCTTCTTTGTGGTATCCATACGGGGCACACTCTTGATCAATCCTTCGGTATATGGGTGGCTAGGTCTTGCATAGAGCTCATCAGTTCCGGCTTTCTCGACAATCTTGCCAGCATACATGACGCACACCTGGTCGCACATTCCAGCCACAACACCCAAGTCATGGGTGATGAGGATGACCGCCGTTCCCATCTTATCACTGAGTTTGGCAATCAGTTCGAGGATCTGTGCCTGAATGGTAACATCGAGGGCAGTGGTCGGCTCGTCTGCAATCAAGACTTCCGCATTACAGCTCAGTGCCTGGGCAATCATTACACGCTGTCTCATCCCGCCGGAGAACTGGTGGGGGTAGCTGTGGATACGCTTTTCAGCAGAAGGGATACCTACCAGCTTAAGCATTTCAATGGAACGTTTGAGTGCCTCCTGTTTGGAAACATCCTTCTCATGTAGCCGGATGGTTTCCACCATCTGCGTGGAAATCTTAAGGAATGGATTCAAGCTTGTCATTGGATCCTGGAAGATCATGGAAATCTTATTTCCCCTGATACTCCGCATCTGCTTCTCCGAAAACTTAAGGATATCTTTTCCTTCAAAGAGGACCTCTCCTCCCACAATTCTTCCTGGGGGGGAGGGAATAAGTCGCATAAGAGAGAGGTTGGTAACACTCTTACCGCTTCCGCTTTCCCCTACGATACCGATGGTTTCTCCTTCTCTCACTGAGAACGAGACCCCGTCAACTGCCTTTACGATTCCGGCATCAGTTTTGAAATATGTTTGTAGGTCCTTTACTTCAAGGACTGTCTTTGCATTAGGTTTCATGCTCATCATGTTCCTCCTAGAGCTGGTTCTTGCTTTGTGGGTCGAACGCATCCCTCAGTCCGTCACCAAAAAAGTTCATGGCAAAGAGGAAGATGGTCATGGCGATTGCGGGGAATACGAGCTTCCACGGATACAGGGTCATGCCGTTTACGGCATCACCTACCAAGGACCCCCATGAAGCGTACGGAGCCTGGACTCCGAGACCCAGGAAGGAGAGGAAGGACTCCTGCATGATGAATGCGGGAACCCTGAGCGTTGAATAGACAATGATGACAGAGAGTGAGTTTGGTACCATGTGGCGGAAAATGATTCTGCCTGTTGAAGCACCCATGCTTCGGGCAGCCTCAACATATTCACTGTTCTTCAAGCTCATGATCTGTCCACGTACCATACGGGCAACGGTCAGCCAGCTGACCATGGCCAATGCTACGAAAAGGTTCATGATATTGCGTCCGAAGATGGCCATGAAGATAATGACCAAGAGCATGTACGGCAGCCCGTACATGATATCGACGAAACGCATCAGGAAGAAGTCTATCTTGCCTCCAGCGTACCCGGCGATTGCTCCAAGGACAATACCGATCAAGACACTGGTGATGGTTCCAACCAATCCGATGGCAATGGAGACTTGTCCTCCGTAAATGATACGGCTGAGCATATCACGTCCGCTGTAGTCTGTTCCAAGGTAATAGTGCCTATTGTGTTTCAAGTCAGCAGTAATATTTGCAGAGAGCATCTCATTGACAGTCACTTCACGATTGATGGGGAACTCGGCCTTGCCATCCTTGACTTCCTGTTTCAGCTCACGTTCAATGGTTCTGCTGATCGCAGTCTTCAGGCTGACCAATAAGTTGGTCTTGGCCATGGATGAGATTCCCTTATCCCCGAGGCTCTGCAGCTCGAGTTCCAGATTTACCTCATATTCTTCGGCGGTGAGGTCTGGAGTGGCAGCCTTTACAGAGTTAAGTACTTGGCTTCTTACTTCATTCTGTACCTGAGTAGCGATAATGGACTCCTCTACGCCAAGGTATTCAGCGTAGATTTTCTGTATATCCAGAAAGTCCATACGGGCAATGTTTTTGCTCTTTGACGTCTCAGGATCGGTATACAACATTTTCTCGATATTGATCAGGAACTCTGTATCAATTTTCTCCTGCAATCGGTCGAGTGTACGCTGATCTGCAGAACTGAAGGTAAATGTCCCAGCCTCTCTTTGTGCCTCTCCCTCAGCATAGAGGAAATTCCAGACCTTGTTGGTCTCATTCAAGGAGATCCATTTCTCAATCTGCTGACTCTCTTCTTCGGTTACCACCAAGCTTCCTGCTCTCCATGCCTTGAAGTACAGGTCATCCAATTTGGTTTCCATCATCAAGTCCCCTGCAGTTTTGCTAAAGGATGGACGTAAGTGCTGGTGATCAAGGATAATCTGATCATATGGATGGATGGGAAGGAACATTGCTGATGCTGCAAGCAGTGAGTAGATGGCAACAATAATCATTCCCAGTACAGCCATCTTGTTTTTCTTTAGGCGCTTCCAAGCATCCTTGCCTAGACTATTGCCTACTACGACCTGGTCAAACTCATTGAGGGCCGCTTCTTTGGGTTGTTTTTGTTTAAAGAACATGGTCCTCTCCTCTTATTTGTACGTAATTCGTGGGTCGAGCTGTGCATAGATGATGTCTACCAGGAAGTTCATCACAATCAGGATGGCTGAGTAGACAATGACTACCCCGACAATAAGGGTATAGTCACGGTTGAAGGAGCTCTGCACGAAGAATTTGCCCAATCCAGGTACGCGGAAAATCTGCTCTACGACGATTGATCCGGTGATGATTCCGGCAAATGCAGGACCAAGATAACTTACTATTGGAAGCATTGCACCTTTCATTGCATGCTTGAAAATGATAGTGGAGCTTTTCATCCCCTTGGCCTTTGCTGTGCGGATATAATCACTTCTGAGTGTTTCCAGCATGGAGGAACGGGTCAATCGGGCGATGTTTGCGAAATAGGCAAAGGAGAGGGATACTGCAGGAAGAATGACGGTCTTCCACCCCTCTCCTGTAGTGTACCAGCCGCTGGTCGGCAGCCATTTCAATTTCATCGCGAAGATGAGCTGCAGGACCGGGGCTATGACGAACAGCGGTACCGAGATACCGATGACGGCAATCCCCATACTAAGATAATCCAACCAGGTGTTCTGTCGAACTGCAGCCATAATACCTGCAGATATGCCAAAAACCAATGCGATGAGCATTGCATAGCTTCCCAGTACTACTGACTTCGGGAGGCTGTTGGCGATGTAGTAGTTTACATCATAGTCCTTATACTTGAAGGAAGGGCCGAGATCGCCACGCAGAATATCAAACATGTAGCGGCCATACTGTTGGATCAGTGGCTCGTCCAAGTGATATTTTGCGTTAATGTTTCTCTCCACTACTTCAGGAAGCTTGCGTTCACTGGCAAATGGGCCACCAGGGGCAATACGGACAATGAAAAAACTCAACGTGATAATAATCAAAAGCGTGGGAATCATTCCCAATAGTCGGTTCACGATATATTTTGTCATTCGTTTCCTCGTCTGTGAGTTTTGCTACATAGTAGAAAGGCAGAAAGGTGCACCTATGTACATACAGCATTTTGATACTATACCAAGACGTTCATTTATGCAAGAATGATGTAAAATTCCAAAAGATACAGTACATCTATAAGAGATAATCATATTGTGTATAATAAGATGTGTATCAATTGCATAGTATGTAAATTTACATAAATTTACATACTGTCAACAACCATCCTGAGGGGAGGGAGGTAGGAAAGAGCACTGAATTTATGCTAATCTGATTTTTTGTATATGTACCAGGAGATAATTGAGCGATGAAGAAATTTTACATAGAAAATCTTGGATGTTCCAAGAACCAAGTAGATGCAGAACTGTTGATCAAGCAACTTGAAGAAGACGCATTGCAGTTGACAGAATCTGCAATTGAGGCCGATCTTATCCTGGTTAACACCTGTGGATTCATCGAGTCAGCTCGTGAGCAGTCGATTGAAGCCTTCTTTACACTGCATGAAGCAAACCCAAATGCAAAAATTATTCTCAGCGGGTGTATGGCCCAGCGCTACGCAGAAGAGTTACGCGAGCAGCTGCCAGAGGCCTCGGCCATTTTCGGCAACCGTGATCTTTCAGCGATTAAGGATGTGGTGAGAAAGGTGTTTGCCGGTGACAGGGTGGTGGAAGTTCCTTCCTACCCAGCTCCAGAAAATGAGGTATATGAACGAAATGAACTGCTCTCCTTCCCCGGCAGTGCATATCTGAAGATCAGTGAAGGGTGTAACCATTGGTGTGCCTACTGTGCCATCCCTCTCATAAGAGGTAATTTGCGAAGCAGGCCCAAACAGGCCATCCTCTCAGATGCAAAAGCCTTGATCAATCGAGGAGTGAAGGAAATTAATCTTATCGCCCAGGATCTGGCATCCTACGGAACCGACAGTCCTGAGCGAACCAGTCGGTTCATGGAATTGCTCGCCGACCTTGTTTCACTGCAAGGAGACTTTGTGGTAAGGCTTCTCTATATACATCCAGATGCATTCCCTTCCGGGTTGCCTGCATTCATCAAGGAGCACAAGAAAGTGTTGCCATACTTCGACATTCCCTTCCAGCATGCAGATACTGCCATCCTGAGGAGTATGGGAAGGAACGGGGACAAGGAGCAACACCTGGCAATGATCGACCAGATCAGGGAAGTGCTTCCTGAAGCGGTTTTCCGCTCCACGATTCTTTTAGGATATCCAGGGGAAGATGAGCAGTCTTTTGCCGAGGTTCTTGATTTTTTGAAACGTGCGCGTCTTGACTGGGTTGGCTCCTTCTTATACAGCCGTGAGGAAGGAACCAAGGCATATGCGCTTCGAGGGGAAAAAGAGCATACGAGAGCCTTGAAGCGTGCACAAGGATTCCAGAAGCAACTTGAATCGTTGCAGGCTCCGATCACCAGTGAGAACCTTAAGCGATTTATCGGTAAGGAGTATGATGTGCTTATTGAGGAACCAGTTGAGGGTGAAGACTTGGCAATCGGTCGCATGTATGCCCAGGCACCGGAGGTCGATGGACTTACCGTGGTAATGGGTCGTGACCTGAAGGCTGGAGAGGTGCTGCGCTGTGGAATTAGCAGGGTCAACGGTCTTGACCTTGAGGCAATCCCCTTGAAAGGAGGCGTGTCCCATGGCTGAACTGCAGGAGCTTATGGATCAACTCAATGAAGCACAAAAGGAAGCTGTTCTTGAAAACAGTCATCCTCTGCTCGTCCTTGCAGGTGCTGGTAGTGGCAAGACCCGCGTTATCACTACCAAGATTGCCTATGCCATCGAGCAGCTTGGCATTCCCCCGTATAAGATTCTTGCGGTAACCTTCACCAACAAGGCAGCGAACGAGATGAAAGAGCGAGTAGGGCAGATGTTGGAAGGTCGCTCAGATGTCAATGATTGTAACATTCGAACCTTCCACTCATTCGGAGCTTGGTTTCTCAGGAGATTCGGCTCAGAAATTGGCCTTGACGCAAACTTCACCATCTACGATGACGATGACTCGTTGAGTTTGCTTGCCTCTTGTTTTCCGAACTACAAGAAACGGGAACTTGATCCCATCATGAGAAAGATCAGCTATGCAAAGGATAGGGGACTGACCTACACGGACAATCTGCAGTCACTGAAGGTCGACTCCACCTTCAAGCGTATGTTTGAGGCATATGAGCGGAAGTTGCATCAGGTGGGAAATGTGGATTTTGCCGACCTGATCGGCCGAAGCATCGAGTTGCTTGAGACCAAACCTGAAATCCAGATGTGGGTTCACCGTCGCTTCAGCATGATCTTGGTGGATGAGTATCAGGATTCCAATGCTGCGCAGTTCAAGCTGTTGCATCGTCTGGTAGGCCCAGGAACATTCATCTGCGTAGTCGGTGATGATGACCAGTCCATCTATCGATTCCGCGGAGCGGAGGTTCAGAATATTCTCAGCTTCCCCGACCAGTATCCGATGGCAAAGACCGTTAAGCTTGAGCAGAACTATCGCTCAACACAGAATATCCTTGAAATTGCCAACAGTGTCATCAAGAACAACAAGGGAAGACACGAGAAACAGCTTTGGACAGCAAACCGAAAGGGTGGGAAACCCCATCTCTTCTATGTGCAGGACGAGCAGGATGAAGCGCTTCGTGTTGCTTCCATCGTTAAGAAAGACCGACGTTTTAACGAGAGTGCCATATTATACCGCACGAATGCTCAGTCGGTTGCCTTCGAGACAATGTTCAAGCGCTCGGGGATTCCCTACAAGGTGGTTGGTGCTCTGCAGTTCTATGAGCGTGAAGAGGTAAAAGATGCCTTGGCCTTGCTCTTCCTGCTTACCAATACAAAGGACGAAGTCAATTTCAAGCGTATGATCAACAAGCCTACCCGGGGAATCGGACCAGGGAGTCAGGACACCATTCTTGCCTACAGCCCGGAGGCTGAGGGAGACTTGCTTGCTATGCTGCGTCTTGCCACCGAGAAGAGTGGACTCTCCGCCAAGGCAAGGGAAGGCGCAAAGCATTTTTTACGGATGTATGAGCATGCACAAAAGATGCTTCAGGAAGGGGAGTTGGTCGATTGTGCCTATTTCCTCATCAGGGAATCAGGGTTGCTTGATCACTACCGGAAGCTGGACCAGCAAAATACCACCAGCAAAGTGGAGAACCTGGAAGCATTGGTCAATGCTCTCTCTTCCTATGAGTCCTCCCTGGAAGGATTGTTGCTTTTTCTCGAGCAACTTTCACTCGATCCAACCACCCTTGGGCAGGAAGATCCCAGGGATAAGGATGGGGTTACCCTCATTACCATGCACAACACCAAAGGGTTGGAATTTGACAGGGTGTTTGTAGCCGGGCTCGAAGACGAGCTGTTCCCTGGTCGATCTGCTGAGAGTGATGAGGATACTGAGGAAGAACGACGAATATTCTATGTTGCTGTGACACGGGCAAGGGAAGAGTTATATCTGCTCAGCGCCCGTGCAAGGAAGATATGGGGAAAGACCAGCTACAATCATCCAAGTCGTTTTCTTGATGAGATAGACTTATCATTGCTTTCTGTGCAGGGAATACGTCCCGGTACCGAAGTGGGTGGATTTGGTTACCAAGGTCTCTCCAGTCTTCAAGAGAAGCGAAAGCGGCATGAATCCATATCCTCCTCAAGATCTTCTTCATCCTCCTGGGGCGCAAGCGGAGCTCCCATCATCCAGAAAGGATTTGGTAGTAATGCCAAGACCTTCTCCATGAAAACAGTGCATGAAGCAAAGGAAGGGCAACCCCTGTTCCCTGTAGGGCAACGCGTTTATAGTGACAGTTATGGGGAAGGGGAAGTAGTGACTCTTCGGATGAGTGGGGATCGTGAGGTTATAGAAGTCAGATTTTTCAATGGCAAGAAAACCACGTTCATCAGCAAGTTTGCCCAGCTGGAGAAAATTGGGGGTGAGTGAGATGGAGAGAAGTGGGAAAGCCACTAGACAAGATTGGCCGGAAGGTTATACAATGCCTACCGTTGTCCGCGCTCGTGACTTTTATCTATATGATTGCTACGGGGAGCGGTATACCGATTTTTTTCAAAATTATGGCAGAGCCATTCTTGGCCATCGACCAGAGAGGATTCAGCAGGCTATCAAGTCTACGGTGAGTCGTGGTTTGATAGCAGAATACCCCTCGGTATTTACAGGAAGGCTCGAAAAGCTATTGGTGAACCTGTTTCCAAGCTTTCCGGTTGTCCGAATGTATTCAGACCCCCGGAAGGTCATGCAGGCAGTAGGTGCAGTTTCGGATGATGCAATATTCGATCCTGCGATTTCTGCTGAACATGCAAGCCGTACAGTGTCCTATTGGCGACCGTTCCTAGGTTTTGGCGGGGCAGAATCCGTGATGCTCCTCCCTATCCTACCTTTCCCAGGGAGTTTCGTACCTCAGGTCGTTTGCCTCAAGGAATCCTTCTGTACAGCACAGGTCCCGCCTTCAGACGTGGTATCCCCGTTGTTGCTTGATTTGCTCATCAAGACAACCGCGAGCTTGATCCAAGTACTGAAGTCGGAGGAAACAGTTGCAAAACGCATGGACAATCCACTCAGTGGTGTGTTCAAGACACGAGGACCGTACGGATTAACCGGTCTCAGTGAGGAGCGTTATGCGGCCTTTTTCAGGGAAGCACTCACAAAACGTATGGTGTTTCCCCGGGCAGCGGATGTTCCGTTCATTATCCCGGGTTCCTATACCAAGGGTGATGTGGGTCCACTGGTGGAATTGGCTAGCCGATATGCCAATGCTGTAACATAGAAATGGCTGTAGAAATACGCCATGCACAAAACACACGCAAGAACAATCTTGCAGAACAGGATGAATAGATGAAGACTATTTTTGTGAAACCGCTGACGATTCAGAAGAAATGGTATCTGATTGATGCAGAGGGAAAGGAGCTTGGCAAGGTAGCAGTTGCCGCAGCACGCATCCTCCGCGGGAAGAACAAGCCCGAATTTGTCCCACACCAGGACATGGGCGACTATGTGATTATCATCAATGCTGAGAAAGCTGCTCTTTCAGGCAACAAGTACCAGGATAAAATGTACTATCGCCACTCCAACTACCCCGGTGGGCTGAGACAGACCAGCTATGCTGATATGATCAAGCGCAATCCGGTATATCCGATGGAGCGCGCCGTTCGTGGTATGCTTCCCCGAGGTCCCCTCGGTCGCAAGCTGTACACCAACATGAAGGTCTATGCAGGTGATAAGCACCAGCATCAGGCACAGCAGCCCATCAAGGTCGAAATTTAAGGTAGGAGCGAAAAATGGCAAAGAAAGAAGTAAAGAAAGTGGAAAATCTTGGTCATGGTGTTGGACGCCGTAAGACCGCCGTTGCTCGTGTCTACCTGAGGGAAGGCGAGGGCAAGATTGTCATCAATGGTAGGGACATCGATACCTACTTTGGTAACCCGATGCTCACCTATATCGTGAAGCAGCCTCTTGAAACCACTGAGACAACCGGCAAGTATGACTTGCTCATCAACGTTGTTGGTGGTGGCCCTTCCGGTCAGGCAGGCGCTTGCCGCCATGGTATTGCACGTGCTCTCTGTGCCCATGATAATGATTACAGACCTGCACTGCACACTGCTGGATTCATGACTCGTGACTCCCGTATGGTTGAACGTAAAAAGTACGGTCAGCCGGGTGCACGCCGCAAGTTCCAGTTCTCCAAGCGTTAAGTGGCATTTGCTCGCATCGAAAAGGAACCCTCTCGTGGTGGCTTCAGAGCCGTACCGCAGGAGGGTTCTCCTTTTTCAATACCCAGTGAATTATTTGTCTCAAAGCAGTTTTTCATAGGGCAGGAGCTCTGTCAGGAGGAGTTCTTTCACCTCAAGGAACTTCAGGAGCAGCATCTTTGCAGAATGCAAGCAATGACCTATCTGGCTCGTAGGGAGCATACCGCCTTTGAGCTGAAGATCAAATTGCAGAAGAAGTCTTTCTCCTCGAGGTGTATCCAGAATGTTTTGGATATCTTGAAAGAGGAGAACCTGCTTAGTGAGTTGCGCTATGCCCTACAATTCATTGAATCCCGCCAACGAAAGAATCCTGAGGGAAGAGCCCTGATGGCCCAGCGGCTTGCAGCCAAGGGTGTGGATCGTGAAGCTGCCGAGAGAGCTCTTGATGAGCTTTACAGTGAGGAGCAGATCATTGAGTATGTCGAAAGCGCCTATGCACTTGCTCTGCGGAAAGTAGGGAAGGATAAAGCAAGAATGGTGCTCTCGAAGAAGGGTTTTTCTTCCTATGAGGTTCGTCTCGGTCTTGAGCGTCTCTTTTGATACCGATACACTTTCTGCTGATGGGGGATTTTATGGGCAATAAACGTATTCTTGTGGTCGTTCTACTCCTTACTCTCTCCGTTACCGGGCTCTACTCCCTGCATTTCGAATATGACGAGGATCTTTCACTGGCAAGTGATGTCACTTTGGCTATGACAATGGCCTCCCCTGGAATGCTCATATTTGAGGCACCTGCCTCAGACTATCTGGCAATTGGCGGTAGCTATGGAATTACCATGGTAGGGGCCTATTTCGGTGTACGTACTCCGCTTAAGGCAATCATCGATCGGCAGCGGCCCTATGTCGGGGAGAGTACGAGACCAGCAGATACCTCTGAAGATTATGACTCATTTCCTTCCGGTCATGCCCTCATGGCTTTTACCTCCGCTGCCTATACCCAGACCATTACCAGTCTGTGGTATCCTGACTCTGATGTGATGAGAGCTGCAAGCATTGCAGGCTGGTCGCTTGCCACTGCCACGGCAGTACTACGCGTGGCTAGTGGAAATCACTATCCAACAGATGTCCTTGCTGGGGCAGCAATCGGAAGTGCTTTGGGCTTTCTCGGCCCTTACCTTACCAACAAACTCTTCCCCCATGATGATTCTGTGCAGATCCTGGCCGGTCCGATGGTAGGGATGCGCTTAGCGTTCTAATACTTATACACTCCCTTACATACTCCTTTATTTCTGTTCCTGTTACAGCCTTCCTTTCCTATAGGGAGGCTTTGTCTGCTTCTTTCGCGAAGAATGATAACTTAGTAACTGTAACTATTATATGTCTTTATATAAACTAATGCTGAGAGTGGTTTTTGTGTCACTTAAAGCGTAGAACAAAATTGTTCAACAAAATTGTTGACAACTGATGTGTCGCAGTTTACGATTTATACATCTAGTAAAAGGAGTATGGTATGAATCTAATGAAAAAGTGTTTGATGATTTCCTTGATTTCAATCATGGCTCTCTCCTTCGTTTTTGCACAGGGAGAGCAAGAAGCAAGTGGAGCCTCAAGGCCTGCTTTTATCTCAATCGGAACTGCCTCTGCAGCAGGAGCCTATTATCCAATCGGTGTTGCCTTGGCTGATGTCTGGAATAAGACACTTCCGGGTACTCGTTTCAGTTCCCAGGAGACAGGCGGAAGTGTTGCAAACCTCAATATGATCGCCAGTGGAGAGTTGGAAATGGGCATGTCCAATGAGAACGTTGCCTACACTGCCGGTCTTGGTCAGGATCCCTTCAAGAATCCAATTGATTTGAAAGGTGGTTGGATATTGAATAACAGTAACGCAATCATCGTGGCGATGGGAGATTCTGGAATTACCAATGTTTCCCAGTTGAAAGGAAAGAAAGTATCCCTCGGTGCCCCTGGATCCTCTGCAAACGTCTTTGGTGAGCTCATTCTTGCTTCCGAGGGTCTGGAGAAGGGTGATTACCAGCAGGTGTTCATGGGCTGGCAGGAATCAGCAGATGCAATGAATGATGGATTTATTGATGCTGCACTGATGGTTGGTGGTCAACCCTTCCCCGCCGTTACCTCTCTTTCGGTCAGATCTGATGTACAGGTGCTTACCTTCAATACAAAGCGCTTTAGGGAATTGAGTAGTTATCCCTATGCTACCGATAAGATTCCTGCAGATATGTATGACATGAAACAGGATGGCGATTCAGTAATCATTCGTTCTGTTGTGTACATCAGTCCTGATCTCTCTGATGAAATTGTGTATGACATGGTCAAACAGGTATTTGAGAATATCCCAACGCTTGTCTCTGCGCACCCTTCCGCTTCTGGAACCCGTCTGTTCTCTGAAGAGGCTGCGAAGGATATTAGTCTTGAAATCCATCCTGGCGTAATCCGCTATGCAACAGAAGTAGGTGAATGGTAATGACAAGATTTCGTGAAACAGTAGCAAAGGTATCATGGTTGCTGACTTTGGTGTTCATCACCTTCGTGCAGCCACTGTATCTCCTTCCAATCGAGCAACAGCTTCCAATTACCCTGATGCTCGTCATGATTGGCCTCTTCTATCATAGGCCGTTCATAAAGGTGAAGGAGGAGAAGGGAAAGCAAGGTTCTATCCCAATGCTGATCCTCGACTCATTATTCGTCGTTGCAGCAATTGTGGTAGGTCTCTACATCACGCTCAACTACCACGCCATCATTTATCGGCAGGGAGCATTCACTGCGATGGATGCAGTAATCTCTGTAGTTGCTGTGGTACTGGTATTTGATGCAGTAAGGAGAGCTGTCGGTTGGCCGCTGACCATTGTGTGTCTTGTTGCGCTTGCCTATGCACTTCTTGGAAGGTTGATGCCGGGAGCTCTGTTTCACCGGGGTTATTCAGTAAACAGAATTTCCCTCCAGCTCGCCCTGAGTTATTCCGGAATCTATGGAATACCCCTGCAGATCATGGTTCGTTACGTGATTCTCTTCATCGTCTTCGGTGCATTGTTGCAGGTAAGCGGGGCAGCTGATTTCTTGGTCAGATTTTCTACATCCTTCGCTGGTAGATATACAGGAGGACTGGGAAAGGTCGCTGTTGTTGCAAGTGGACTGGTAGGTAGTATCTCTGGAAGTGCTGCTGGCAATGTTGCTACAACGGGAAGCGTGACAATCCCTGCCATGAAAGGGTCTGGCTATGAACCTCATCTGGCTGCTTCGGTTGAGGCTGTTGCCTCAACCGGTGGGCAGATTATGCCTCCGATCATGGGAGCAGCGGCATTCCTTATGGCCGATTACTTGGGTATCCCTTATATCCAGGTTGTAAAGGCTGCGGTCATTCCTGCTTTCCTATACTTTTTCAGCGCAGGGGCTGCGATTGACATCTATGCCAGATCAAAAGGAATTGTAGGTTTGCCGAAGGACAAGATTCCACCTTTTTGGAATGTGATCAAAACAGGATGGGTATTTCTTGCATTGATTCTACTGGTCTATGGAATGCTGATTGCAGGAGCCTCTCCGACCTTGTCAGCTTTTGCAGGCACCATGGCGGCAGCTTTGCTGATTGTCGTGAGACGAGTAGGGATGAAGGCTCTTATCGATGCACTGTACGATGGAGCTCAATCTGCAGCCAAACTGTGCGCAGTAACAGCAGGCGCAGGTATTGTGGTGGGAATCATCCAGTTGACTGGACTGGGAGCCCAGCTCGCCAGCTTCATGGTTGAGGTATCGCAAGGGCATGTATTTGTTCTGCTTATCCTGGTTATGTTTGCATCGATCATTATGGGCATGGGTATGCCTACCACCGTAGTGTATGTCCTGCTCGCAGCCTTGGTCGCTCCGGCATTGGTTGCACTTGGCATTGATGTGGTTGGAGCACACTTCTTCTTCTTCTATTTTGGAGTCCTGGCGGCTATCACGCCACCGGTTGCTCTCGCTTCCTATGCAGCTGCGTCAATCGCAAAGAGTGACTTTGATAAGACAGGTTGGACTGCGTTTAAGATGGCTCTTCCGGCTTTCATTGTTCCCTTCTTCTTTGTCATGAACCCGGCCCTTCTGATGAATGGCTCTGTGCTACAGATTATGTATGCTGCCTTTACCTCGGCGATAGGGGTATGGATGATCTCAGTCGCAACCATGAACTATTTCAGAGGAAAGCTTCCCCTCTGGGCAAGAGCTGTGATTATCCTCGGAGCAATATCGCTCATTGGCCATAGTTTGGTTACCGATATTGCAGGGTATTTGGTGCTTGCAGGTTTGATATTCTTCGGAATGAAGAGAAAACAAGCTTCCCCAAAGCAATCTGAACCTTCGAAGGCGTAGAAGGGAAAAGGTTTTCATTGCAGGGTAAGTGCGTGGAAACCAGAACAAAACAAGGAGAAAGTACGATGGTCTCACCAGGATATATTCCATTTCACCCAAATCCAAGCAAGCCAGAATGTATGTTACCGAAAGGTTCCGTTGATTCTCATTGCCATGTCTTTGGTCCAGGAGATGTTTTCCCCTATGCTGCTACGAGCAGCTATGTACCGGTTGATGCTCCCAAGGAGTTGTTATTCCAGCGACATAAACACCTCGGGATTGATCGTGCTGTTATTGTACAAGCCAGCTGCCATGGGACGGATAACCGAGCCATGATCGATGCATTGAAGACAGCGGGTGATACGTATCGGGGGATTGCTATCGTCAATTCCGAGATAACCGAGGCCGAACTCAAGGCAATGGATGAAGTGGGGGTAAGAGGAGTTCGGTTCAATTTCGTAAAACGGTTGAAGGCTCGTCAGCCAATTGAAACACGGATGAATATCCTTGAGAAGATCAAACAACTTCCCTGGCATCTGGTAGTGTACTTTGAACCGGCAGATCTTACAGAGATCAAGGAGTTTCTTATGGAGGTACCTGTACCTGTGGTCATAGACCATATGGGGTGCATTCCTTCTGACAAGGGAGCACAGAGCAGGGAGTTTGAGGACCTTGCAGCGTTGCTGCGTGATGACCGGTTCTGGATAAAGGTAAGCTGTCCTGAGAGATTCAGCAAGCAAGGACCCCCATATCTTGATATGGATGAAGTAGCCTCGGAGTTGATCAAGATGATTCCAGAGAGAGTCCTCTGGGGCACAGACTGGCCACATCCAAATATGAAGAAGGAGGCACCGGATGATGGAATACTGGTGGACAGGATTGCAAGGATTTGTCCTGATGAACAGCAGCAAAAGGCACTGTTGATCGAGAACCCAACCCGCTTGTATTGGGGTTGATGTATTGAATGATTGAGAGGAATAGAATGAGTAACAATAAAAGCGCGTTAGTGATGAGTGCACATGCAGCAGATTTTGTTTGGAGAGCTGGTGGAGCGATTGCTCTGCACCAGAAGGCAGGCTATGATGTCACTGTTGTCTGTCTCAGTTATGGAGAACGCGGTGAAAGTGCCAAGTATTGGAAGAAGGGAGATGTGACAATCGATCAGGTGAAGCTTGAGAGAAGGAAGGAGTCGGAGGCGGCGGCTAAGGCGCTGAATGTCCACGATATCCAATTCTTCGACCTGGGAGACTATCCCCTTGAAATGGACCGTGAAGCAAAGTACCGACTCGTTGATGTAATCAGAAAAGTGCAACCAGATTTCATGATGAGTCACTCCTTCTATGATCCGTACAACACGGACCATTCGTATGTAACCAAAGCACTTCTTGAGTGCAGGATGATTGCCCAGGCTTGGGGACATAATCCTGGAGAGAAGATCCTTGGGGCACCTCAGGTGTATCTCTTCGAACCACACCAGACTGAACAGATGCAGTGGAAGCCAGATGTTTTCCTTGATATCACAGAAGTGTGGGAACAGAAACGAGCAGCAATTGAGTGTATGCAGGGGCAGGAGCATCTTTGGACCTACTACACCAACCTGGCACAAAACAGGGCAAACCATTTCAGACGAAATTCCGGGGGGCAGGCTGGTGGAAAAGATGCCAAATATGCAGAGGGATTCCAATCGGTGTTTCCCCGAACAGTGTCCTCTTTGTAAGATAAACAAGATGTGAGAATAGTTGTATATACCAATACAATAAACGGAGAGTATATGAAAGGTAATGGTCCCTCAGCAGCAGTATATGAAAGTCTTAAGAAAAAGATTGAGGCAGGCTCATTGTCTCCCAGTGAGAATCTCCGGGAAGTGGAGCTGGCAAATCAGTACAAGGTAAGTCGAAATACCATCAAGAAAGCACTCTTGATGTTGGAACGGGATACCCTGGTTACCATTGAGCAGAATAAGGGAGCAAAAGTCCGCTCCTACTCGCTTGACGAGGTACTGGATTTCCTGGAGCTACGGAGTGTGCTTGAAGGGTTTATCATCCGGCTTGCCTGTGCTGTGTTGAGTGAGACTGATATTGAGAATATGAAACGTATTCTGGATACAATGAGAGTACTGAAGGAAAGGCAGGAGCTGGTTTCCTACTCTCAACACAACCAGAAGTTTCATCAGGTAATCTATGATGCCTGTCCCAACAAGACTGCAACCAACTTGCTCATGAATCTTAAGAACCAGATGAAAAAGTATAACACCAAAACCATCCTGATCCCCAAGCGATCTGATCAATCGTTTGGTGAACATGAGGCGATTTTTGAAGCAGTGAAAAATGGTGACCCTGAGGGAGCTGAGTCACTCATGATCACGCATATCATGAATGTCAGGAAGGTGTTTCAGGAGAACTATCAGCTCCTGTTATAGGAAAGGAAACAGTAATGCAGAAAGCAATTCCCTATATGCAAATCCGGGGAGGGAGTTCCAAGGGACTCTACTTCAACGCTGGTGACCTTCCGCAGAATACGGAAGAGAAAGACAAAATACTCATTGCCGCCATGTGCGGGAGAGGCCCAACAGATGTGAGACAGATTGACGGTTTGGGTGGAGCAGACCCGCTTACCAGCAAGGTTGGGATCGTATCCCTCTCAAAGCGGGATGATGCAGACCTTGAGTATGAATTTGTCCAGATTGTTCTCGGTGAAGGGAAAGCTGACAGAACCCAGAATTGTGGCAACATTCTCTCGGGTGTTGTCCCCTTTGCTCTGGAAACAGGCATGCTTCCTTCCCAAGATCCAATCACCGAATACCGGGTTTTCATGGTGAACAGCGAATCCCTTTGCAAAGTAAGAGTCGCAACGCCGAATGGGAAGATTACCTATGCTGGGGATGCTACAATCGATGGAGTACCTGGAACATCCGCTCCGATCAGTTGCTTGTATGAAGGAATAACAGGTGCAACCTGTGGAGCATTGCTGCCTACAGGGAACAAGATCGATATCATTGATGATATCCCTGTTACCTGTCTCGATAACGGGATGCCGGTTGTCCTTATTCGAGCAGAAGATCTTGGGAAAAGCGGCTTTGAGTCTCCCGATGAACTTTCAGATGACCTTGAACTCAAGCGACGCCTTGAGAACATCAGGCTGAAAGCAGGGCATATGATGAAATTAGGGGATGTACGTGAGAAAGTCGTTCCCAAGATGACTTTGATAGCCCCCCCACGAGCTGGGGGAATTGTTTCCACAAGAAGCTTCATTCCCCATCGGGTCCATGCTGCCGTTGGAGTGCTTGCAGCGGTCACTGTAGCAACAGGTTGTCTCGTTCCTGGAACGGTTGCAGAGAAGGTAGCAGTACTACCAGAACTTTATACAGGTGATTCATACCTTGTAGAGCACCCTTCGGGGAGCATCGGGGTAAGCCTTGAACTTGAGGTAGGGACAGATCTCCCCATCGTCAAGAGTGCGGGAGTCATCAGGACTGCCCGTGCTCTGAGCCGCGGTGAACTATTACTACCAGAAGAGGATTAACAATGAAGACAGTAGCAGTTAAAAATATTGAACGTGCAAAGAGTGAAACGATAGATGCCCTGGGCAAACTTGGAGTTGCCACAGTACATGAGGCACAGGGAAGGACGGGATATCTGAAGCCCTCTATAAGGCCTGTTTATCCACATGCGCAGATTGCAGGGAGTGCAGTCACGGTCTTGTTGCAACCAGGAGATAATTGGATGATCCATGTAGCCATGGAGCTTTGCAAACCGGGTGATGTGCTTATTGCTTCCTGTACTGCTGAATCAGACAGTGGATTCTTCGGCGACCTCCTTGCTGAATCGGCGATGGCTAGGGGAGTGAGAGGACTTGTCATAGAAGGGGGAGTAAGGGATACTGCATCCTTCCAAGATATGGGGTTTCCTGTATGGTCCAAGGCAGTAAGTGCACAAGGTACGGTAAAAGAGACGCTTGGGGCGGTGAATGTTCCCATCGTCTGCGCAGGCCAAGTGGTAAACCCAGGCGATGTTGTTGTCGCTGATGATGATGGTGTGGTCATTGTAGAGCGCTTGGATGCTGAAAAAGTGCTCAAGAAAGGATTGGAGCGTGAGAGGAAAGAAGCAGAGAAGCGAGCATTGTTTGCTGAAGGTACGCTTGGTCTTGATATCTACAACATGCGTTCTCGTCTGCAGGAGAAGGGCCTCGTATACTTGGAGAACCTCGAGGAATATTATCGATTAAAAGGCTAGCAATATCCTTCTTGCATTGTCAGGATACCATACAGGTCGGCCTCATCGAGACCGACCTGTAGTAATGATAGCGGATGAAAAATACTAATTATGATTTCTTGATATGGGAGAGAAACTCTTCAAAACCATTCGCCTTGCCCGTTGGTTCATACTCCACCAAGGGGTAGTGCTCCAGGACATAATCAATATCCTTATCCCCTCGTCCTGAGAGGTTTACCAGAATTATCTCATCCTTCTTCATGGTCTTCGCAAGCTTGATGGCGTGAGCGACAGCGTGGCTCGATTCCAGGGCTGGGATGATACCTTCCATTCTGCTCAGTCCATAGAAAGCCTCGACAGCCTCATGGTCGGTTGCACTATCATAGTTGACTCTTCCAATGGTTTTCAAATAGCTGTGTTGTGGACCAACGCCAGGATAATCCAAGCCACTGGCTATGGAGTAAACAGGAAGTGGTTCCCCGCTCTCATCCTGCAATAAGAGACTCTTGAATCCGTGAAGGATGCCTACCTTGCCTTTGGTAATAGTTGCTGCATGGTCGGGGGTATCCAATCCTTTTCCAGCTGGTTCAACCCCGTAGAGCGTAACCTCGGTATCTTCAAGGAAGGCACTGAAGATACCCATGGCATTCGATCCACCACCCACGCATGCAACCACAGCTTCAGGGAGACGTCCTGCCAACTCTTGGATCTGTGCCTTTGCCTCGATTCCCACTACACTCTGGAAATCCCTGACCATCATGGGGAAGGGGTGGGGTCCCACCACAGATCCTATGCAGTAGATTTGGGTTTCGGGGTCTTCCAGATATGCTTCAAAAGCTGCATCCACTGCATCCTTGAGGGTTTTTGTTCCTCTGGTAACCTCGATAACCTGGGCACCTAGAATCTTCATCCTGCTTACATTGGGGGCTTCTTTCCTGATGTCGACTTCCCCCATATAGATGTCACACTCAAGTCCAAGCAAGGCAGCTGCAGTTGCAAGGGCAACCCCGTGTTGACCAGCCCCTGTTTCAGCGATGACCTTCTTCTTTCCCAGTTTCTTGGCAAGCAATACTTCTCCTATACAATGGTTGATCTTATGAGCTCCTGTATGGTTCAGGTCTTCACGTTTGAGATAAATCTGTGCCCCGCCAACCGCTTCGCTCAGACGCTTTGCATGATAGACAGGGCTGGGTCTTCCCACATAATGCCGCTGGAGCGAGCTGAGCTCTTCAAGGAATGCTGAATCTTGTACGATTTCTTCATAGGCATTGGTAATTTCATCCATGACCGTTTGCAGCTGGGGAGGTATATAGGAACCTCCAAACTCTCCGAAACGACCATCTGAGTCAGGTAGGTTTGTGGTGTTGATTTCTTTAGTAAGCATGTTCTGCATTGGATATCTCCTTGTGTTGGGTGTGATGTTACTATAAACAGAAACAATCTGTCAACACATACAAGGTAAGTTTCTCCAAAAAGAATCATGGAAGGAAAAAAATAACCCACAGAGACATGCCCTGTGGGTCTGGGTTATAGCTTTTAGGTTTAGAGGCCGAGAGCCTTCTTCACAGCATTTGCGTCACGTACGCCAATTGCCTTGTCCGCAACTTTGCCGTCCTTGTAGAAAAGCAGGGTGGGAATGGATTGCACGCCAAAGGTCATGGCCAGTTCGCCTTCTTCATCAACATTTACTTTGACGACCTTCAATTTACCATCCATTTCTTTGTCGAGCTGATCAAGGATGGGGCCCTGCATGCGGCAAGGACCGCACCATGGTGCCCAGAAATCAACCACAACGGGAACATCGCTCTTCAAAACTTCAGCTTCATATGTGCTCTTTGTTACATTTTTAACCATCTTTAACTCCTATTCTGTACGTTTACTACGTTTAATGTTTCTTGTATTGTATAGGTAACATACTATAAATATTTGCTATCGGCAACTACCCGGGGGAACTTTTTTATGTATCCACTTATCGATTTACATTGTGACACCATCTATGCTCTCGAGGCTGGGGAATCCCATGGTTCGGTTCTAGAGAATGATGGTCATACTGATCTAAGATGGATGGAGGGTGCGGGAAACGTTACAACAGCTTTTGCCATGTATGTATCTCTTGGTACCGGTGTTTCTCCCTGGGAAATGGTTGAGAGGTTGTATGACCGTTTCAAGCATGAACTCTCCCAGACTGAGGGGCGAATAGTCCAGGTGCGTACTCCCCAGGAGATTCGTAGCAATACTGCTCAAGGAGCTCTGCTCAGCTGTGAGGAATTCCAAATACTGGAAGGAGATTTGGGTAGGATTTCCACTCTGGCTTCCTGGGGGGTGAGGTTGGCGACCCTGATCTGGAACCAGGAAAATGATCTGGGGTATCCCAACGGCAGGGCTGGGGGATTGAAACCCTTCGGCTATGATGCGGTTGCTGAAATGGAGAGGCACAACATCCTGGTCGATGTCTCGCATCTTAATGATGACGGTTTTTTTGATGTGGCTGCAGTTGCCAAAAAACCTTTCATAGCCAGTCATTCGAATTGCAGGGCTATTACCAACCACAGCAGAAACCTCAGTGATGTAATGATCCGCAAGATTGCGGATGCTGGTGGAGTGGTCGGACTGAACGTATGTCCTTCCTTCCTATCGGAGGATTGGGAATATAGTAATCTGGAGGATATGGTGAGACATGTGTGTCATCTTAAGCGAGTTGGGGGAGCCCAAATCCTTGCCCTTGGAACTGATTTTGATGGGATTCTCGGAACGTTGGAAATCGATCACTATACCAAAATGGACCGACTTTGGGATGCCCTAACTAAGCAAGGTTTCTCTACCAGCGATCTTGAAGGGATGTGGTCAGAGAATGCCCTTAGGGTGCTTTCCTGAGGGCCTTGAGCAGAACCTTGTCTTCATCACTGACCAAGCGTGACTCAATACATTTCTGGATGGCTTTCCTTCTTACTGTCTCGGCCAGTTTTCCCGGTTGTAGGTAGGGGAGTGTCTGCTCCTTGTCCTTGCAATATGCACTTGCATATGCCCAACCTAGTGCCATCATTACATAATAGTGCCCGCTCTCTACATGCGAGAGTTTCTTGAGGACTTCTTCAAAGGTGGCCGGTTCAAGATAGTAGACCATCAGGGAGACAATCCCCAGACGCTTGTCATAGGGAGCTTCATGGGTAAGCAAGCTATTGATGTAGGGATAATAAAAATCTCTGTTTTTATGTATCCAGATCATCTCGGAGGCAAGACAATCATTGGTGGCCCAACTGTCGTTGTAGGACAACATTTTCGGAAGGTAAGAAAGTCGATCTTCGTCTGTAAGTGTAATTTTGCCGAATAGCTTGTAGAGGATAATGGTCTCTTCATAGGAGAGGGAGTCATTGCTGAGTAGTTCCTTGAAAACAAGGAGGCCATCTGTAGAGGCAATCTGCTTTGCCAACTTCTGCAGCGCAGGTGCCCTGACTCCATACATATGGCCCTCAGAGACCTTCAGTTTCTGCTGAAAGGAGAGAAAGGCAGGCTCAGCAAGTTCGCTGAGCCTCTCTTTCAATTCTGTTCGGTTCATAGTCCCATCTGCTTGGTGAATCGCATCAGGTTGTCGATGGTCTTCTCCATGTCCTCGGGAGCACGTCCTTTGGCCTTCTTGAACTCAACTGCGACCCGGTTGATAGAGAAGATGCCCGTGACACCCTCATCATAGGCACCGTCCACATCATCGCCGATGTCACCGACAATAGCGAGAACAGGAACCTTCGCTTTCTTGGCACGCCTCGATACACCGATGACGACCTTGCCCCTGAGGGACTGCCCATCGATCTTGCCTTCACCGGTGAGTACCAGATCGGCATCCTTGAGCAGGGAGTCGAAGTTGACGGTCTCCAGTACGGTCTCGATTCCCATCTGCAGGGTAGAGGAGAAGAAGGCAGCCATGCCGCCACCCATACCTCCTGCTGCTCCACTGCCAGGGATTGCCTGGACATCAATACCCAGATCTTTCTGGATTACTCCAGCGAGACTTTTAAGATTGGAATCCAGAACCTTTACCATCTCAGGGTCTGCACCTTTCTGTGGCCCAAAAATATAGGCGGCACCATTGGTCCCATGGAATGGGTTGTCGATGTCACACATGGTGGTGATGGTTACCTGCTTGAGAGCTGAATCAAGATCTGATGTGTCAATCGATGTGACCTGATCCATGGTCCCGCCGGTAGGAACAAATGCCTTGCCATCCTTATCCTTGAACACTACCCCGCAAGCAGCTGCTGCACCGCAACCACCATCATTGGTGGAACTGCCTCCGAGACCGACGATGATATGCTTGCAACCGTTTTTTGCTGCATCAAGCATCAGCTGCCCAACACCATAGGTGGTAGTCTTGTCAGGGCGGAGTTCGTCGCCCACCAGGGGAAGTCCTGCGCAGGAAGCCATCTCGATGACGGCAGTATCGCCCTTGATGATACCATAGAAGCTTTCCATGAGTTGTCCAAAGGGTCCTTGCACAGTTATGGTACGTTTCTCCCCACCGAGGGCTTGAAGAAAAGCATCTACGCTCCCTTCTCCTCCGTCTGCGACCGGGATACTGGTGACTTTTGCATCGCTGTAGTGGCGCTTGATAGCTCTGTCCATGATGGAACAGATCTGTTCAGAACTCATGGTTCCCTTGAAGGAATCGGGGATCAAGAGGATGTTTTTCATCTGAGGCTCCTTTCACAATATCGGGTGTACTGACCCGGTTTTTTGCCATCTTACGGAATCTGTGGGAAAAAATCCACCCACATGTCAGACAAGCTATAGTTTTTCTCTCAACGCTTCCAGAAATGTTTTGAAAACAGGACAAAAACGGTAAACAATTCAAGACGGCCTACCAGCATCAGGAAGGAACACACCCATTTCAGTGCTGAGGGGAGAAAGGCAAAATTGCCTGTTGGACCGACCTCCCCAAAACCAATTCCAATATTACCAAGGCAGAGAAATGAGGCAGCAACACTGGAGAAGGGGTCAAGACCACTCAATGAGATCAGTACCGCTCCAACAACTCCTGTGAATATGTAGACTCCGAAGAAGGTTGCAATGGACCGCATCAAGTCTTCTGGGATGGGGGTTCTCCCGACTCTGACTTGGAAAATACCCTTTGGGTGGATTCTCTGTTTGATGTGGGCTCTCCCCATCTTGAAGAGCGTGGCAATCCTGACCACCTTGACACCACCTCCGGCAGAACCTGCCGATCCTCCGATGAAGAAGAGTAGGAAGAAGAGCAGCTGGGGAAAGGCAGGCCAGAGCACATAGTTAGTGGTAGCAAATCCTGTTGTGGTGAGAATGGATGCAGTGAGAAATGCACTGTAGCGGAAAGCCTCACCGAAGGAGCCATAGGTGTTCGAAAATGTGAGATGCCAAGCGGCAAGCAATGCAACCACTGCCCAGATACCAAGATAGAAGCGAAGCTCGCCATCCCTTAGTACAGATTTCAATCTTCCACTGATTGCCTTATAGTAAAGCGCGAAGTTGGCTCCAGCAATAAGCATGAATATGGTCACTACGATGTCAACATAGAGGCTAGAAAATGTCCCGATGGAAGCATTCTTCACACAGAATCCGGCTGCGGCCATGGTCGAAAAGGTAACGGTAACTGCATCATAGAGAGATAGACCGCCCATGAGAAGCAATATGGTCTCAAGAACGGAAAATCCGATATAAATAGTCCAGAGTATGAGGGCAGTATTCTTGATCTTGGGAGTAAGCTTGTCCTTTGTTGGACCAACGGTTTCCGCTCCAACAAGCAGTGATCCACTGACACCAAGGGCCGGCAACAGTGCCACGAAGAGTACCACGATCCCCATACCCCCCAACCAGTTGGTTTGTGAACGCCAGAACAGGATTGCTTTGGGTAGGCTCTCAATTTCCGGCAGTACCGTAGCTCCTGTGGTAGTGAACCCACTCATGATCTCAAAGTATGCGCTGGGATAATCAACGTATGCCCCACTGGCTACCAATGGAATGGCTGAGAAAGCCGTTGCGATGACCCAAGTCAGGGTCACTACGAGATACCCATCACGAGCGAGCATTTGCTTATTCTGTGCTTTCCCGGTGCTGATGAGGATAGTGGTACAGAATATTGCTATGGCAGCATATGCTACCAAAAATCCTTTGATGGCATCTGTTTCTTGATAATTAAAAGCCAAGGCGGTAGGGATACCCATGAGTAAACCAATAAAGAGCACTATGAACGATAATAGCCGAAGGTCCAGTTTCCAATTTATCATGGTAAGCCTACCCAAAGAGTTTTTGGATGAAATCAGTCGCTTGCCTAAGTGCAGCTACGACGACTGTATCCCCTTCATTGAGGGTGGAATACCCATTGGGAATGATGCTCTTGCCTTCATCGTTGGTAATACCTGCAACTATTGCTTTCTTTCTCATATTGATGTCTTTCAACTGCTTACCGCACACATCACTGTCTGCGTGGATGATGAATTCATACACTTCAAGCTGTCCATTGAAGAGCGAGTGTACACTCGATACATTACTTCCCCTGAGATAGCGAAGCAAGGACTCTACGGTGGTGTCGGTGGTAGAGATGACCACATCTATTCCAAGGTAGGAAGCCATGCGTGAATAGTTGTTGTTTTGCTTTATAAGAGCCATGGACCGCATGATGCCAATACGTTTTGCATAACTTGCGGTAATGATGTTCAACTCATCATTGTCGGTAAGGGCGACGAGAAGGTCATAGCTTCCCAGCTGTTCCTCCGCCATGATGTCTTCGTCGGTGATATCAGCTTTGATTACCAGAATCTCACGGAATCGTTCAGAAAAATCCTTGCAGACTTCAGGGTCTTGGTCGACGATGGTGACCTTCGAACGCATTGCAGGGCTCATCCGGTTCAGTAGAGCTCTGGTGATTTTACTTGCGCCGACCAACACCATGTTGTTGGGTCTTTTCTGTAGTTTTCCAACTGTTTTCAGGATATCAGTGACTTCCTGTGACTCTGCTATGATGCTCAGCGTATCCTCAGCCTGTATGGTGGTCTCTCCTGAGGGGACGAGGACCTGTCCCCTTCGTTTGATGGAAGCGATAACAAACTCAGCGTTGAGTTTACTGCGCATCTCACTGACGGTGGTTCCTACATAGGTACTGTTTTTTTCAATATAGAAATTATAGAGCAGTAGCTTTGAGTTACTGAATGCCAAAAGGTTTCCGTTAACCCCTTGTTCTATGATGGTAAAAATCGATCGTGCCGTTTCCGCATTGGGATTTACTATATAGTCAATGCCGAGTAAGCCTTCCTTGAGGCCACCACTGCCGGTGTAGATAAGGGATCGTATTGCAGCAACTGTTTTGGTATTCGGAAACGATGAGGAGACCAGTCCACAGGAGACCAGGTTTATTTCATCACTGTTGGTTACTGCGATAAAGGCTTCTGCTTGTTCGACACCTGCTTCAGTGAGCTTGTCTATGTCAGTGCCGTTGCCCAGCACACCGAGACAATCGAGTTTGGAAACAGCCATCTCGACTCTTTCAAACGAGTTATCAAGGATTACTACATCCTTACCATCTGTAATGAGTTGTTTCGCCATTCCCATGCCGCGTCTTCCCGCACCTAGGATAACCACTTTCTTACTCGTACCAGGCTCCTTCACGTTTCAATGGGAAACGTTGTGTATATAGTACCAGACATGTTGTAAAAGCTTAAGGCTTTTATGTGTTGAAATACCATACTCAATAACTACAACCGTTGCAAGGTGTTAAATTATTTTTATAGCATTAATTACAATGCTGGTTGACAAGATTTTCCTTTTTCCGTATAGTACAGAAGAAATTCGACGCAGGGTGGAGCAGTTGGCAGCTCGTCGGGCTCATAACCCGAAGGTCGTAGGTCCGAGTCCTACCCCTGCTAAACAGTTGGTTTGAAGAATGGACTGTCGTATGTGCAAAGGCACACGGCAGGACGGTGATTCCTTATTCTACCAGACTACTAGGCAACTTGTTAGGCGACAATGGTCGTACAGCGGGTTGCCTTTCTTGTGTCTAGAGACTCACTATGACATCATTGCAACGACCTTGCTCAAGAGGAACCTCTCATGAGCCCTTACTTGGAGGTCACTCCAAACCGATGGTAATGACTACCTTGCCTTGGGCATGCCCTTCGCTCACATAGCTCATTGCCTCTGCAGTTTGCTCCAGTGGATAGTGTCTATCTATGACTGGGTGTATCTTGTCAGTGGCAACCAAGTCCAGGATGAATTCCAGGTCCTTTCTATTAGGCTTCGCCGCCAGTGTGCGAATTTTCTTGGAACCTACCGACATTAGCGAACCGAAGAGAAGTGAAGTGAATATCTGTTTCAAAGAGCCTCCCACCATAACGAATATTCCATTAGGCAAGAGGAGATGCTTATACGCTGAAAGAGGGTGGTACCCATTTATGGCGATAATCCGGTCGAAGCGGCGGCCACTGGTGGTGATATCCTCACTCGTGTAGTCGATAACTTCGCTGGCTCCTAGGCTGCGTACAAGAGATGTATTGCGAGTGCTGCAGACGGCAGTCACCTGAGCGCCAAAATATGCGGCCAATTGAACAGCATACGTACCGACACCGCCCCCTGCACCGTAGATGAGTACATTCATGCCCGCTTTAATCTCCCCCTTGTCACGTAAAGCCTGTAAGGCTGTAACAGCGGCTACCGGGACGGCGGCGGCTAGTTTATCGGGAATTGAGGATGGCTTTAAGGCCAGCACATTCTCGGGGGCCGTAACATATTCTGCAAATCCTCCGCACCCGTCTCCCGAGATATCACCGACCACCATATCACCTGGTTTGAAGGCGTTTGCATCCCTGCCCACCGTTTCCACCATACCCACGATATCAGCTCCGAATATCCGGTTCTTCGGTATTCCGACACCCATCTGCATCGGACGGTAATCAAGCGCATTCACCGATGCAGCATGAATGCGTACCAATACTTCATGGGTGGTAGGAATTGGTTTTGCAACCTCACGAAGAACCAAGGCTTTTGACGACTTGACCTTCTCATAAACAATTGCTTTCATTTTCTGCCTCCTTGGTCCTCGTATGTGGCTGAGCCGTAGTATATTGTAACCGGCTTACCTGAATATATTCTTACCGACAAAGTCATACTTCTCAAGTATTCCTATCACCAATAGAAACAACAGCCACAGAAGAGGAAAATCAGGCTTTAGCGAAGGTCCATGAAGAGGTCCATGATATAATGAGTAATAAACGTTTAGGAGCATGCAATGTCAAGAAGAAGATTTTGCCAAAGCTGTGGTTACCCAATGGACAAGGAAAAGCAGGGTGGAGGGACTGAGAAGGATGGATCGGTCAGTGAAAAATATTGCTCCATGTGCTATAGAGATGGAGAATTCCTGACACCACCAGAGGTCACCAATGCTCAGCAGATGCAGCAGTATTGCTTGGATGAGATGAAAGGTGATGGCCTCAACGGCCTGTTTGCTTGGCTGGCTACACGAAATATTCCCAAGCTTGAACGATGGAATCGCTCGTGAGATACTCTCTTTGTATATTTTTCAATCCTATCCTTGCAAACTCCTCTGTGGGAATGGAGATGATCGATATCCATCTCTGTGTATCCTCTGTAATTTGCCTGTCCGCTGTTAATGTCATTACCCTAACCAAGCGTGACTTGTACAAGTCCTCAAATAACAATTTTGTTGATTGACACCAAGATAGTCATTAAACTGGCAAGGAAGTTAAGCTGCAGACTCAGGTCTGCGCATAATTAACTGGCACAGGTTTCTAAAAGGAAGAAATAAGCATATGAAAATGACACGGATGCTCCAAGATGTCTATTGGCTACTGTTGACTCTTAGTATGGTTTTAGTCCTCTGGATGATCATCAACGAATTCACACAGTATGATGCATTAGGTTTCACCGGATTGTGGTATGAGCTTGACCTGAGAATTGAAGGATCGTTTGCGACTTGGCTTGAATCGATTGGCATGTTCCTCTGTTTCCTACCTGCCTATGCGATAGTTCGTTCCGATACGAATAAGGTTATTTCTCCAATCTCGAGACTTTTTTTCCTGGCTCTCACTGCTGCTGCCGTATTCCTGGCAGCTGACGAGATGCTCGGCATACATGAAAGGATTGGTGAGAAGATTGGAAATGCAACCAACTTGGGAGCTGGGACTTTCCTGGAAGGTTTTGCATGG
Source organism: uncultured Sphaerochaeta sp. (assembly GCF_963666015.1). Lineage (NCBI taxonomy): Bacteria > Pseudomonadati > Spirochaetota > Spirochaetia > Spirochaetales > Sphaerochaetaceae > Sphaerochaeta > uncultured Sphaerochaeta sp. Next base: position 2,984,628 of record NZ_OY762555.1, read on the forward strand.
GTCTTCATATACGGTCCAATCATGCTAGGTGGATTTGTCCTGTTTGCTTTTACTGTACGGGATGTCATGAGATATCTTACCTCGAAAACCTGGGGCAAGCTCAAACGCATCTTATTAATTATTGCAATTGCAATCGGAACCATCTTGGCCTTGGAAGTTGGTGAAGCCTATCTGTATAATATCTTGCGTACACGATCATCCCTCATGACACTGGTTGAGGAAAGTGCGGAATTGGTGGTGATATGTGGCTACTTCAGACTCATGCAATTGATGTATCTTGAAACGGAAACTCGTCCCACCTAATACGTGATATCCAACTTGGCACTACTGTCACCACATACCGTTCGTTTTAACATCCTGTTGATCAATTTCTCGTCTTGGTCCTTGAGAGACTCAATCCAACAGTGAGAAATTCTCTTTGTTTATTTTCCACCCCTATCCTTGCAAACTCCTTTGTATGGTCTATCATAGAAAAGGTACACCAGTGAGGAGGAGCCTTCTTTCATGCAGGAATCACAACGTTGCATCGGAATATTCACCGCAGGCTTGGACGATGAATATCAGTCAGCCATCTGGCATGCCATAGAGAGGGAAGCAGAGAAGCGGAAGATGGGCACCATCTCCTTCATCGGTTCCCGGCTTGGTTCGCCCATAGCTAGTGAAGCTTCATCCAACCTTGCCTACCATCTTGCCTCCGAGCAGACCATTGATGGCCTGATTATTGTTGCCTCTTCACTTGCATCGTATTTCACCACCATGGACCTGAATAAGTTCTTTGCCCCATGGTCCTCTCTTCCCAGGGTATCAATAGGGATGCACATGCAGGGCATGAGTGATATTACTGCAGAAGGTGAAGAGAGCTTGCGTGCTCTGGTGGACCACCTTGTGACAGTCCATCACAGACGTCGATTTGCTATTGTTACAGGTCCAAAGACCCATGAAGAGTCAGTCAAGAGACTTCAGGCTTGTAGGCAGGCACTTGCAGATAATGCCATCCCTATCGATGAGAAACTGGTCAGGTCAGGAACCTTTACCAACGAATCAGGGAGTGAAGTAGTGCGATACTTCATGGAAACGGAGTGTTCTTTTGATGCCTTGATCTGCCTGAATGACCAAATGGCTTTCGGGGCCATGCAAGAGCTCTTGAAGTGGAATATCCGTATACCTGATGAGGTATCCCTCATTGGATTTGACGGAATTGATCAATCTCGCTACAGCATCCCCCCGCTGTCAACCGTTGTACAACCATTGCATGAGATGGGAGTTATTGCAGTTGATATCCTCGATAGGATCATGGCAGGAGGTGAGGAAGAACATATTGCTCTTCCCTGCTCGGCGGTTATCAGGGAGTCCTGCGGTTGCAATCCGCACGTGCACTTCACCCCTGGACTCCATGAGATGCCGAGCTATGCAACACCGGCTGAACGCTTGGCAGTGAAAGACTTGGTTTTTCTTGTCCAACGAGGTGACTACCATCAGATGATAGCCCGCCTCAACCGTGCGCTGGATGACACTGCCTCTGAGAGTGGTTCTCTCCATAGATGGAACGAATATCTTTCAGTGGTGGAGTATAAATCACGCAACCAGAGTTCTCTCACTGCCAAGACCCTTGCAATGCTTATGGGAGCAGCCCGTGCGCTTACAGGTGATAAGATTGGGAGATTTCAAGCAGCAAGACGGGTGGCAGCGGAAAATTCATTTGAAACCCTCAGAAAGGTGAGCGCCATGCTCAGTGGTACCTTCGAAATGGGGGAGTTGATCACCAATTTAAAACATGGGTTGCAGCTCTTTGGTATTGATCGAGGATATCTGGTGAGATTCCTGAACCACAACCGGAAAGCTCGGCTTATGATGACCGTTCAACAGGAAGTGCTCCCTCTATCAGCCTTCTCAATGGACTTTCCTGCCCAGCAGATTCTGCCTCCCAGTCTAAGCCCGGAGTGGAGGACCCAGCGTTGGGTCCTTTTACCCTTGGTATATCTTGATGAGCCTCTTGGCTATTTTCTGGTCCCTTTTGGTACTGTCCGTCCTGCACTCTATGATGTATTGCAAGAACAGATCTCCAGCAATCTGAAGGGCTCCCTGCTTCTCCAGCAGATCAGGGAACATGAGAAGAATCTCGAGGAACAGGTAGCTTTGCGTACACGGGATCTATCCCAGGAGATTAGGCGAAGAACTGAACTGGAACAGGAGGTCATGGAGATATCCACGAGGACGATGGAGCGTATCGGCCAGGAGTTGCATGATGATCTATGCCAGTATCTTCTTGGTATTTCACTCCTTGCTTCATCGGCACATCAACAACTTGGTACCAACCAAGAACCCCAGAAGGAGAGCCTCAAAAAAATAAGTGATCATCTCAACGAAGCCATTGGGAAGATCAAGACCATCAGCCGAGGGCTGATGCCCATGGAACTGGAACCCCATAGTTTTGTGGAACGCCTGGAAGCCTTGGTGGGAGATAATCTCCGCCTGGTGGCAATCGACATCGATGTTAATGTAGAGGCATCCTTTGCCATACATGACAGGACACGGGAGTTGAATATCTTCAGGATTGTCCAAGAAGCATTGACCAATGCCATAAAACACTCAAAAGCGAAGCACATAGAAATATCCTCAGCAAAAACATTTGATACTGAGGGTTCCAGTATCTTCTCCCTGGCAGTTCGCGATGATGGGACAGGACTTCCCCAACATATACAGGGAGAAGGGCTTGGCTTGAGAATTATGCAGAACCGAGCTGCAATGGCTGATGCAAAGCTTACCCTTGAGAGTGATGATGAGGGGACCACTGTGCTGATTGAATTCAAGGAGTAGTGAATGCCAAATATTGTTCGATTTCTGATTGTAGATGACCACCCGCTTTTCCGCCAAGGTTTGGTGAGTGTCATAGAGAACGTGAGAACCTACCAAGTACAAGCTCAGGCAACCACCATCAATGAAGCACTTACCCTGCTGGATACGATAGAGGTGGATGTTGCCCTTGTCGATATCTCCCTCCAGCAAGAGAACGGATTGGAGTTGGTCAAGACCCTCAAGACAAGCAGGCCAGATGTGCTTTCCATCGTTGTCTCCATGTATGATGAACTTATTTATGCGTCCAGCGCACTCAAGGCAGGCGCACGCGGGTACGTGATGAAGCAGGAGGCTGCTTCCTCGATTCTCAAAGCTATCGAAACAGTGATCAAGGGAAAGGTCTATCTCTCAAATGATATGCGGGAGAGGATGTTGGACACCATGCTCTTGCAGGAATCCTCGCAGGAGATTGACCCGGTTGAGCTGCTCAGTCTCCGGGAAATGGAAGTACTCCGCTTGCTTGGACAGGGCTATGGTGTATCTGAGATAGGAAAGAACCTCAATCTCTCGGTCAAGACAATCAATGTCTATCGGGACAATATCCGTCATAAGCTCTCCATCAGTGATGCAGGGGCACTGCGCAAGTTTGCCATCAAATGGGTGAAGAGCAACGAAATGTAAGTACCATAGGACATTTGTCCTATTCATTTTCAAGGCAAAAGCCCAGTGGCATTCCCCCTGGTGTTCCCATAGCATGGGGATTGTAGGGCTCCCTATTCAGTACAGGCGTTGTACGAATGTGCGGGAAATCTATGCAAGTCTCATTTGTATGTCAGTTTGACATAGAGTTAAGTAAGGAGGAATCTGTATGAAACGGAACATGCGTATTGTAGTCAGTCTGTTGCTGATTTGTTGCATGAGTCTCTCACTGTTTGCAGCCGGACAGGCAGAGGCAGCGAAACCTGCTCGTAAGGTGATCAACCTGTGGAGCTTCACTGATGAAGTCCCCAAAATGTTGGAGAAGTACAAAGAACTGAATCCTGATTTCGATTATGAGATCAACACAACCATCATTGCTACCACTGATGGCGCTTATCAACCAGCACTTGACCAGGCATTGGCAAGTAGTGGTGAGAATGCTCCTGACATCTATTGTGCTGAGTCTGCATTTGTACTCAAGTACACCCAGGGCGACGCTGCCCACTTTGCAGCTCCCTACAAGGATCTTGGTATCGATGTAAACGCCAAGCTTAGGGAAGCCGACATTGCCCAGTACACCATTGATATCGGTACCAACCCTGAGGGAGATTTGGTCGGCCTTGGTTACCAGGCTACCGGTGGTGCATTCATCTACCGCCGCTCTATTGCAAAGGACGTATGGGGTACTGACGATCCTGCTGTAATCACTTCAAAAGTCGGTCCCGGTTGGGACAAGTTCTTCAAGGCTGCAGAAGACTTGAAGAAGAAAGGATACGGAATCATCAGTGGTGATGGAGATATCTGGCACGCCATCGAAGGCAGCAGCGAAAAAGGCTGGATTGTTGACGGCAAACTCTACATCGATCCCGAACGTGAAGCATTCCTTGATGTTGCAAAGAAGCTGATTGACAAGGATTACCACAATGATACCCGTGACTGGACCGATGCATGGTTCGCTGACATGAAAGACGCCGGCGAAAAGCAGATTTTCGGATTCTTTGGCCCAGCTTGGTTGATCAACTACGTCATGGCTGGTAACAGCGGCGGTTCAGCACCTGGTGAAGGCACCTATGGTGACTGGGCAGTCTGTGAACCTCCTGTTGGCTTCTTCTGGGGTGGTACCTGGGTACTTGCAAACGACAAGAGCCCTGTCAAGGACGCCGTTGGGGAGATCATCGAGTGGATTACCCTCGACAGTTCCAACACCGGTCTGCAGTATTATTGGGCAAATGGTACCCTCAATGGTCCTGGTGGAACCAAGGACACTGTTGCTTCCGGTACCGTCATGAGCAAGAGTGACGGAACCTTGCCCTTCCTCGGTGGACAGGATATGTTCGACGTATTCGTTCCCGCTGGCAAGTTTGCTACCGGTAAGAACAAGACCCAGTATGATGAAACCATCAACATGTACTGGCGTGACCAGGTCCGCGAATACAGCAACGGCAACAAGAGCCGCAGCCAGGCAATCGCAGACTTCAAGCAGCAGGTTGCTGACAACCTCGCAATCGACGTTGATTAATGGATCAATGATTGCCAGGTGTGGGTGTTCCCTGCACCTGGCTTGTTTTGCTCCAAGCATCGCAGGGAAGATATCGGTCGATGCACGGTGAATTTTTCTGGAGGACTTGCTCATGCGCAAAAACAACATCAGCTATGCAAAGTACGGGTATCTATTTTCCATCCCTTTCGTGCTTGCCTTTCTTATCTTTAATCTGTATCCGACGATTTATACCGTTGTTATTGGCTTCACCGACCTTAGGGGACTGGGCCGTACAACCTTCAAGTTCTTGGAAGATCCGTTCCAGAATTATAAAAGCATCCTCAATAACGCAACCTTTTTACGTTCACTGCAAACAACCTTCATTATTTGGATTTTCAACTTTATTCCCCAGGTTCTCTTGGCTCTGTTGTTGACTGCATGGTTCACCAATAGAAGACTGAAGGTTAAGGCACAGGGCTTGTTCAAGGTATTGATCTACATGCCGAATATCATTACCGCTGCAACTATCGCCATCCTGTTCAATTCCCTTACGGGTTATCCCAAGGGGCCGATCAATGACTTACTGATGAAAATAGGCATCTTGGATGCACCATCGAATTTTCACGTGCAGAGTGGAACTGCCCGTGGGGTGGTATCCTTTATCCAGTTCTGGATGTGGTATGGCCACTCCATGATTATCCTGATCGCTGGTGTGTTGGGCATCAATCCAACGCTGTTTGAGGCTGCGGAGGTGGATGGGGCGACACCTTCCCAGATTTTCTTCAAGATAACATTGCCCAGACTAAAAACCATTTTGCTCTATGTTCTGGTAACCGGCCTTATCGGAGGTATCCAGATGTTTGATATTCCCAGGCTCTTCCTCTGGGGAGGACCGGACAATGCAACACTTACCTCGAGTGTATTCATCTACAACCAAGCTTTCGCGGGAAGCTATCTCTACAACCGAGCATCGGCAGCAAGCATGATCGTCTTCATCATCATCCTGGTTCTCTCAGGGATCATGTTCTACACCATGCGTGACAGAGCTGAGATCAAACTCAGAAAATTTGAAAAGAACCGGCTGAAAGAAGAAAAAAGGATGGGGGCAGTTCGATGAGAGGAATGAGAGCAACAACCAACCTGAAAAAAACAGGAATTTATATAGTATGCATTTTCTTGGCACTCTTGAGCATTTTCCCTTTCTGGGTCATGTTCATGAACGCAACGCGCAGTACCTTTGAGATTCAGCAGAGTTCCATTGGATTAATCCCTTCCAAGTACTTGCTGAATAACTGGCAGATACTTCAGGGAAAGACCTTTGATCCCATCGTCGGCTTTATAAATTCCATGCTCATCAGCACAGGGGCAACCCTCTGCGCTGTGTATTTCTCATCGCTGACAGCGTATGCCCTGGTTGCTTACAGTTGGAAACTGCGCCAGCCATTCTTTACCTTTATTATGGCTGTCATGATGATTCCGACGCAGGTAAGTGGTATTGGGTTTTATCAGTTCATGTACCGCATCGGGTGGACCAACAGCCTTTGGCCTTTAATTATTCCAGCTACAGCCACCCCTGCAATGGTGTTCTTCATGCGGCAGTACCTGATGGCATCGCTCTCTTTGGATATTGTAGACTCTGCAAGAATAGACGGTTCTAGGGAGTTCAATACCTTCAACAGGATTATCCTGCCTATCATGAAACCGGCTATGGCAACCCAGGCAATCTTCACTTTTGTATTCAACTGGAATCGTTTGTTTGAACCTTTGATTCTGCTTACCGATGGTGACAAGTACACCATGCCCATCATGGTCAGCCTACTCAGGGGAGATATCTACAAGACCGAGTATGGTGCTGTATACCTCGGGTTGTCGATGACAGTTCTACCCTTGTTCATCGTCTACTTCTCTCTCTCAAAGCACATTATTGCTGGAGTTGCACTAGGAGCACTGAAAGAGTAGTCGGTCTTGAGGTACAAGGATACTGAAATAAGGAGTTGTTAACACTATGCAGCAGAATAAGGAACGTGCCTTGGAACTGCTCAGGAAGATGAGTATCGAAGAGAAAGTCTCCCAGTTGGTTTCTGCATGGCTTGAGATAGGAATAGATGGATCATTGCATGTGCGCGAGTATGGGCAGGCTGAGATGCGTAGTGAAGATATCAAGGCTGAAGTACTCGGTAAAGGCATTGGCCAACTCACTCGTCCTTATGGGACAATGGCAAACAATCCAGCCCAGCAAGCTAAGGCGATCAACGAGTTGCAACGGTATCTTGTAAAAGAAACTAGGCTGGGAATTCCAGCTCTTCTGCATGAGGAGTGCTTGACCGGTGCCATGGTGAAGGGAGCAACGATTTTTCCCTCTGCATTGAATTATGGCAGCACCTGGGATCCTTCTCTGGTTGGCAATGTAGGAAAAGCAATCGGGGACGAACTTAGGAGTCTAGGGGTACATCAGGGGCTCGCTCCAGTCCTGGATGTTGCTCGTGATGCCCGTTGGGGGCGCCTTGAGGAGACCTACGGGGAAGACCCCTACCTGTGTGGAGTCATGGGAATCTCGTATGTACAAGGCCTGCAAGGAGAGATGAGAAGTCCTCTTGCAACATTGAAGCATTTTGTCGGACACTCTGCTAGTGAGGGTGGAAGGAACCATGCACCGGTTCATATCGGTCCCACAGAACTGCAGAATACCTTTGCACTTCCTTTTGAGATGGTTGTCCGTCATGCATGCCCCGGTTCAGTAATGCCGGCATATCATGACATTGATGGTGTTCCTTGTACCAGCAATCGCTCCTTGGTGACAGACTTGCTTAAACAGCGATGGGGTTTTAAAGGATTGGTTGTTGCTGACTATGAGGCTGTTGTGCAATTGTTCCATGACCATCGCGTTGCAGGAGATATGGCTGAAGCCGCCGCTTTGGCTTTCAATGCAGGTATGGATATCGAATTGCCCGGGTATACCGTGTTCAAGGAAGGGTTGATCGAGGCCCTGTATCGTGGATTGATTAAGGGAGATGCACTTGATGAGGCCGTGCTCCATGTATTGGAAGAAAAGTTCAACCAAGGCCTGTTCGAGCATCCTTTCATCAAAGAAGATGCAATCAAACTGGGTACAGATGAGAGCCATGCACTGGCAGTAGAAGTTGCTGAAAAGTCGCTTGTCCTGCTCAAGAATGATGGGGTGCTTCCTTTGAGAAATGCAAAATCAGTTGCCCTTATTGGGCCTCTTGCCGACCATCCGTATGCGATGTTCGGTGGATACTCGACCCCGATTCATCTCCAGGGATCCCATGGCCCTGAAGAGACAGTCCCTCCACAGGCAAAGACCATTCGTAGAGCTCTCTCTGAGGCCCTGGGAGATATCCCCTTGACATTCGAGCCGGGATGTATGCTCTACGAAAGCAAGGTGGAGAAAGCTATCTTCTTCCCAGGCGATGTTCCAGACGATGGTGAGGGAGTCCATGAGCTCAGCAGTGATACCCAGGGGATTGAGAAAGCGGCCAAGGCTGCTTCTTCTGCAGATGTAACGGTCATGGTCGTTGGCGATATCGCTGGGCTGTTCCGCCAGGGGACAGTCGGCGAAGGATCTGATGCCGATAGCCTGAAGCTTCCCGGGGTGCAAGAAGAACTCTTGGAGGCAGTTCTATCTACAGGGAAACCTGTGGTGGTTGTTTTGGTGAGTGGAAGACCGTACACCATCCATGAAGCGGTTGAGCATGCCAGTGCCATTCTTGCAGCTTGGCTCCCCGGCGAGGGGGGAGGGGAAGCTATCGCGCGTACCTTGGTAGGGTTGAACAACCCAAGCGGGAAAACAACACTCTCATTTCCCAAGAGTGCTGGTTCCATGCCCTACGCGTACAACCATTTCAAGAAGGCTGGTGGGTTAAAGATCCAGCCACAGTTTGGAGCCTTGTATCCATTTGGGCATGGACTGAGTTATACCACCTTCAGTTGGGATGATTTCCAAGTGGAAAACCCAATGATTCAGGGCGATGAAGCATTCTGCTTCTCCCTCACAGTGAGAAACGACGGGACCTGTAGTGGTGATGAAATCGTGCAGGTCTATGTGCAGGACAAGGTTGCCTCCATTGTTCGCCCTATAAAAGAGTTGAAAGCTTTCAGCCGTGTTTCATTGCAACCGGGAGAGCAGAAACGTCTCTCCTTTACCCTGCCTGCAGACATGCTTTCGTTTATTGGCAGTGATGCAAGAAGGGTCTTGGAGAGCGGTGCTTTCTCTCTTCTTGTCGGCAAGAGTAGTGAAGATATTGTTTTCAGTGAGGAAATTGCAGTACTCGGGAAATCGAAAATATTTCCCAAGGATTGGCGATATATCTCTTCCGTTTCTGTCTCTGATTGTAATTAGTTTCTTTTACCTCCACGTTTGGCAACGTACCTGGTCATCCCTGCGGCCGGGTGCGTTGCCTCTTTGCTTTTCCACGTGGATGTAGCCTTGCAATTCTTTCACAGTGGACTATCATTATATACGAGGTGCCACGATGAATATGATGAGAGATGCTCAATATGCGGGTTCCTGGTATCCTAAGGATCCACAACTATTGCGACTCTTGGTAACAGAGTCGATAGACGAGAGCAAGAAGCGGAAAACCTATCAGAGAGGCCCCTATAGGTTCGCTGTGTTACCTCACGCAGGGTTGTTCTACTCAAGCACTGGAATAGCTCCATTTTTCACCGCAGACCTTGGGTCAATCGAGCGTATCCTGGTGATCAGCCCCAGCCACTATGCAACACTCCCTCCCAATACCATCGTCAGTGCTCCAATGTCTGGAATGAGGACTCCCCTTGGTGATATTCAGGCATTCAATCTTGCAAGCGCACAGGGGGAGTGGTTCTCTGCAATACAGAGTGAACATGCCCTGGAGATGGTTTTGCCATACATTGCAACACAGGAAAATTCTGTGAAGGTTGCACTTGCCATGATATCCCGTTTCAACGAGGCTGATGCGATTGAGAAGCTTGCTGGTCAGTTGATACAGGAGCTCGGTAGAAAGGATCTTGAGATGGGGAGAACTGTAATTATTGCAAGTAGTGACTTTACCCACTATGGGCCCCGATTCGCCTACACCCCCTACGGAAACAGGGCAGAGGGCAGGGTAAAGGAAGATGATTTGAGCTTGGCTCATTTGCTCAGTGAGGGAAGGGTCTCAGAAGCTCTTGCCTTCTGTACCGCAAAACACTCTACCGTCTGTGGGTATGCCGCTGCCTTGTTGGTTTCATCCATCGCCGGGAGGATGCATTGCAAAGGGTGGGTAGCAGACTATTACACTTCCCAGGATGTTTCGTCGTCAAATGACGCGAATTTTGTCGCCTATTCAACGATTCTTTGGAGGTAGGATATGAACCGTGTTGACCAGAGGACGCTCTTGGCTCTTGCCAGGGAGGCAATAACAAGTACGCTTACCCATTCTGATACGCCGATTTATGATCAAATGAAGAAGGAAGATCGACCTCCTTTTTCCCATGAGGCAGGGTGTTTTGTTACGATTCATACCACCGATGGGGCTCTTCGCGGTTGTATCGGAAACCTCTGGGGGAGGGGGCCACTCTGGCAGGAGGTCCCCAAACTGGCAAGGGAGTCTGCTTTCAGTGACCCCCGTTTTCATCCTCTCAAGGAAGCGGAACTAAAAGAGGTAGTGCTTGAAATTTCACTACTTTCCAAGATGCAAATCATTGATAACTGGAAACAGATACGACTTGGAGTAGATGGTGTGCTCCTGAGCCATGGTTACCATCGCGCCGTTTTCCTTCCTCAGGTGTCAACAGAGCAGGGATGGGATCTACAGACCATGCTCAGTCAGCTTGCAAGGAAGGCTGGTCTTGAACGTGATGCCTATACAGACGAGGCTTGTCGTTTCGAAGTGTTCCAAGCTGAAGTGTGTACAGAGGACTTGTCGTGAGTACCGCAGTGTATCTTGTTTGTGATTATTGTTACCGTCACTGTAGGCTGAAAGAGGGAGAAATTGGTTTGTGCGGTGTTCGGGAACATTCTGGAGATACCCTTATTACTCATAATTATGGAGGGTTGGTCTCAAGTGCGATAGACTCTGTTGAGAAGAAGCCTCTCTATCACTTCCTACCGGGTACCAATACGCTCTCCATTGCAATGTTTGGATGCAACCTGACCTGCACTTTCTGCCAGAACTATGCGATAAGCCAGAGAGCATGGGAGGCTGGAGCCCAGCGAACCTATTACACTGCCAGGGAAGTGGTTCAGTTCGCTGTGGATAATCGGTGTCCTTCCATCAGTTTTACCTACAGCGAGCCCTTGGTTTGGCAGGACTATATGGTCGAGGTGGCAACCTTTGCAAAACGAGAAGGGCTTAAAACCATTATGGTTACCAATGGTAGCTTCAGCGAAGAAGCCCTGATTCGAATCAGTCCATACATCGATGCATTCAATATTGACATCAAGGGGGATGAGACATTCTACCGGGACTACTGCGGAGGAAGCTCGCCTCCAGTGTGGAATGCCATTGAACACATCGCTCCAAGCAAAGCTCATCTGGAGATAACCACCATGGTTATGGAAGGGGTACATACGAAACAAATGATATCCTCCATTGGAGGGCGCCTTTACTCAGCAGGTGTACAGGTCTGGCATCTGAGTCGATACTTTCCTCGCTACAAGGAACAGAAGAGGGAGACCAGCGAGCATTTCTTGCAAGAGATGGTCAAGGTAGCCCTAGATTCCCAGATCCCTTTTATCTACCCAGGAAACTCTTCCTTGGACCAGAATACCTACTGTCCACATTGCAAGACATCTTTGATACGTCGTTCTTGGGTATTTCGTGAGAGTATCCTCGACCATTCCAGCTGTCCTGTTTGTGGCAGGCATATATATGGTACCTGGTCATAACTTCTTGCAATCGGAAACGTAGAACGATACTATTACCCCTATGGAAACAACAACTACGCAATATGTAAAGCGTGCCTACGCTTTCAGGGAGAAGGGTTACAACTGTGCACAGGCGGTTGCCTGCAGCTTTGCCGATGTCGTGGGAATCGACGAGAAGAACCTATTCATCATGAGCGAAGCCTTCGGCGGGGGTATGGGCGGCCATAAGGCAACTTGCGGAGCTGTCAGCGGAGCAGTGCTCATCATCAGCTTGCTTACCAGTGGTGGCAGTGTGGAAGCTGCAACAAAGCAGACTTCCTATAACTATGCAGGGGAGATAGTGGACGGTTTCCTTGAGCAGAACGGCACACTTGTATGCAGTGAACTCAGGGGTGATGAGAGTGGTATTGTGTTGCGAACTTGTGACCTGTGTGTTGAGGATGTTGTTGTTTTGTTGCATAAAGTGTTGCAAAAGAATGGAAGAATCTTTTAATACTAGTACAATACGCCTAAGACATAAGACATATTAACATATCTGTATATATTTTGTTGCATAGGTATTGCATAACCGCAACATTTTCGCTATGGTACGCCTATGCAAACAACCCAGAAAAACCGTGTGGCTGTGCTGCTTGGCAGCGAACATGATGCACCGTTGGTCGAAGGGGCCTTTACGGTCTTGCAAGAGTTGAATATTCCCTTTGAGGCACATATTCTCTCAGCACATAGAAGTAGTGAAGCTACCATCCAATTTGCTGAGAATGCAGCTGGAGAGGGATATGCCGTGCTTATTGCAGCGGCAGGAAAAGCTGCTCACCTTGCAGGGGTTCTGGCAAGTAGAAGCTTGCTTCCCGTCATAGGGATTCCCCTTTCAGCCTCACTCGATGGTATGGATGCCTTGCTGTCTACCGTACAGATGCCCACTGGCTACCCTGTGGCAACAGTTGCCATTGATGGGGCAGCCAATGCAGCACTGCTTGCTGCCCAGATTCTGGCCCTTGGCGATGAAGCCCTCGCTTTTCGCATACAAGAGCGCAGAAGAGAGATGGCCGAAAAGGTTGCCCAAGCTGATGAGCGTTTCCATAGGAGCTTTACCCCTAGCCGGTAAGGCTTTTTTTAATTGACAAGAGAGGATACAAATGCAAAAGCGAACCATGCTCTACGAAGGGAAGGCGAAGCGTGTGTATGAGACTGATGACAAGGATTTGTACATCGTCTCCTACAAGGATGATGCCACGGCATTCAATGGAAAGAAGCGAGGCTCGATACTTGGCAAGGGGGCGATCAACAACAAGGTCACCAATCATATGATGCAGCTCTTGGAAGGGAATGGTATCCCAACCCACTTTGTCGAGCAGCTCAGCGACACCGATACCCTGGTAAAGGCAGTGAAGATCATCCCTCTAGAGGTGATCGTCCGAAATATTGCTGCCGGTTCCCTTTCCGCTCGTCTCGGTTTGGATGAGGGAGTGCATCTCTTTACCCCTGTCTTGGAATTCTGTTACAAGCGTGACGATCTGGATGATCCCATGGTGAACGCCTATCACATACAGGCTCTCTCTCTGGCAACAGATGAACAGGTGCAGCTGATCACCGATTATGCATTACATATCAATGGGATACTTTGTTCCTACCTTGAGGACTTGGGCATCACTCTGGTCGATTTCAAGTTGGAGTTTGGGATGACCTCTGATGGACAGATTCTCCTCAGCGATGAGATATCCCCCGATACCTGCAGGTTCTGGGATACAAAAACCAATAGGAAGCTGGACAAGGACCGCTTCAGAAGGGATCTTGGCGATGTGGAAGCAGCATATCAGGAGATATTGTCACGCCTGATGGGAGATGCCTGATGACCTCCCTCAATGAGGCGTGTGGTGTCTTTGGCATCTATAGTCCCTCCAAGGTTGCTGTCAACCATGCTTGTTTCAAGGGTCTGTATGCGTTGCAACATCGGGGGCAAGAGGGTTGTGGGATAGCCTTCAACTGCGAGGGTGTACTGAGCGTCGTCAAGGATGTAGGCTTGGTTGCCGATGTTTTTGAATACCCCCCAGAGCTTCCCTCATACTGCTCCAGGATGGCTATCGCCCATACCCGCTATGGGACGAGTGGAGAGAGAAGCCCGGAAAATATACAACCACTGATCTTTCACCATATGCTTGGAAGCCTTGCATTGGCGCACAATGGAAATCTGGTCAATGACCAGGAACTTCGCAGTACGCTGGAGTTGAAAGGCTCGCTCTTTCACTCCTCGAGCGATACAGAAGTGTTTGCCCATATCCTCACCAGCCACCGGTTGGAATCCCAAAGTCTGGAAGAGGCTCTCTCCAGAACCATGGATGAGGTGAAGGGGGCCTACTCTCTTCTAGTGATGAGCGAAGATTCGCTCATTGCTGTACGGGATCCCCATGGGTTCCGTCCCCTCTGCCTCGGTAAACTGGAAGATGGGTATGTATTTGCCAGTGAAAGTTGTGCGCTCGATGCTGTTGGGGCTCAGTTCCTTCGGGATATTGAGCCAGGGGAAATCTGCATCATTGACGGAAAGGATGGGACGATCCATTCCAATAAAGAGCATTGCAAGCGTGTGGGGTCCAGCCTCTGCGTCTTTGAACTCATCTATTTTGCGCGTCCCGACAGCGTCATAGACACTATCAGTGTCCATGAGGCAAGAATCCGCAGTGGGGCATTTCTCGCCCTGGAGCACCCTTCCCAGGCAGATGTGGTCATAGGTGTGCCTGACAGCGGGATTGATGCTGCAATCGGTTATTCCAGGCAGTCAGGGATCCCCTATGGGATTGGGTTTATCAAGAACAAGTACATCGGAAGGACATTCATCCAACCGAAGCAGGGTGAGCGGGAGAGTACGGTACGTATCAAACTCAATCCAATCGGCTCCACGGTACGTGGGAAACGTGTGGTCCTGATCGATGATTCCATCGTAAGGGGAACTACAAGCAAGCGTATTGTGAAGTTGCTCAGGGAAGCAGGAGCTAAAGAGGTTCATTTGCGCTCATCAGCCCCTCCCTTTCTGTTCCCCTGTTTTTACGGTACAGATATTGATTCAAAGAAAGATCTTTTTGCCTGTAATCATGACCATAAGGCCATGGAGGCAATCCTTGGTGTCGACTCACTTGGCTTCCTTACTACTGACCAAGTGATAAAACTTTCAGATCATCCGGGGATTGGGTTCTGCCGAGCATGTTTTACCGGTGAGTATCCCTGTCCCAAAGCGTTATAGGAGCTGGTTATGCAAGCACAAAGATATGCAGATGCTGGAGTGGACGTGAGGCGGGGATATAAAGCCGTTGAGCTGATGAAGAAGCATGTGGCTTCCACCATGATTGACGGGGTCCGCTCCGATCTTGGAGGGTTCTCAGGTCTCTTTGAACTCAATCTGGAAGACACTCCCCACCCGGTTCTGGTGTGTGGTACTGATGGGGTAGGTACTAAGCTGAAGATAGCATTTGCCCTTGACCGTCATGATTCAGTAGGAATTGATTGTGTCGCCATGTGCGTCAACGATGTCATCTGCTGTGGTGCTAAGCCACGTCTCTTCCTTGATTACATTGCCTTGGGTCTGCTTGCACCTCTGAAAGTGGAACAGATTGTCAAAGGGGTTTCCAAGGGATGCCTGCAGGCGGGATGTGCTCTTATCGGGGGTGAGACCGCAGAGATGCCGGGTTTCTACCAGAGGGGAGAGTATGACCTTGCAGGATTCTGCGTAGCTGTGGCTGAAAAGGAAAGAATCTTCGACCCCTCCACTATTAAGAGTGGAGACTGCCTCCTGGCTCTCCCTTCCAGCGGGGTCCACTCCAATGGATTCTCCCTCATCAGGCAGGTCTTTGATTTGGATGCCGATCCTTCCTTGCTTTTTCATTGGTATGAGGAACTTGGCTGTACCCTGGGTGAAGAGTTGCTTACACCAACAAGAATCTATGTTTCCGAGGTGTTGGAACTCGCCGAAAAGATTTCCATAAAGGGGGCAAGCCACATTACCGGAGGGGGATTCTATGAGAATATTCCCAGGATGCTTCCCCTTGGCCTTGGAGCTGTCATCCATGGGGAATCGATCAAGCAGAAACCAATCTTTGGTCTCATCCAACAAACAGGATCAATTCCTGACGAGGACATGTATGCCACATTCAACATGGGAGTAGGAATGGTACTTGCCATCGAGGGAAAGGATGCTGAAAATGCTCTTTCCCTTATTCCTGATGCTTGGGTCCTTGGGGAAGTGACAGAATCAGAAGGGGTGGTGATTACATGATCCGTATCGCTGTATTGGCAAGCGGGAGTGGGACCAATCTCCAGGCTATGCTTGATTCTGCTGATGCTCTCCTGCTCAGGCATGGCTCGGTTGTCCTGGTTGTCAGCGACAGAAGTGATGCACAAGCCCTAGATCGTGCAAAGCTGAAGGGGATTCCTGCTGTTGCCCTTGACAAAAAACAACTCAAGACGGCACGGTTTGAAACAGAACTCCTGGCTTTGCTTGGAACCTACCGCATAGATTTGGTGGTATTGGCTGGTTTTTTGACCATTCTCAGTGGCAATGTTGTGAGGCAGTATCCTGACAGGATTCTCAATATCCACCCCTCCCTGATACCCAGCTTCTGTGGAAAAGGGTATTATGGCAGGCGGGTGCATGAGGCTGCCTTGGAACGTGGGGTTAAACTCAGTGGGGCAACCGTGCACATCGTCAGTGAGGAAGCGGATGCCGGTCCGATACTCGCACAGCGCTCGCTCGAGGTGCTTGATGGCGATACGCCGGAGAGTCTGGCAAAGCGGATTCTGGAGACGGTCGAGTGGAAATTGCTTCCTGAAACCGTGGAGCACTATTGTCAATTATTGGAGTATGGAATGGATTTGAACAGAGCACTGCAGGCACAACGATATCCTGGAAGGGGTATTGTGTGTGGATTGAACGAAGAAGGAAAGAGTATTGTCGCCTACTTCATCACTGCCCGAAGTGAACACAGCAAAAACCGTCGACTGGTTGTAGATTCAGGGACTGTCAGAACTGAGGCGATTGATGAGAGCTTGGTCAAGGATCCATCCTTGATCATCTACCGTGCGATGGATACGCATGAAACCAAGCTTGTGGTTTCTAATGGCGACCAGAGTGATACCATCCTCTCCTCGCTTGCTGAAGGCGAGGGAATGGCAGAGGCACTTGAGAGCCGTACCTATGAACCCGATGCTCCGAACTATACCAGCCGTATCAGTGGATTGGTTGATTTCTCTGATGGGGGGGCGTATACCCTCTCCATCTTGAGAAGGAAGAAGGAAGCGTGTGAGAGAGCCCTCTTTCCCTACCCACATCCAAGGAGAGGGGAGGGCCATCTCATCCATACCTATGAAGGGGATGGTAATCCACTTCCCCCATTTGCCGGCAAACCGAGACAAGTTGTTTTGAAGGGATCGGGAGGGGAGATTGCCAACCAGATATGGAATAGTCTTGATGAATCGTATCGGGTTGCACTCTGTGTTCGGGAGACCAATCCTTCAGTCGGTTCCTTTGAGTTGTTCTTGATTAATGCAGAGAGTGGGAGGTAGAAGGTGGATCATTTGGATTTGAAGTATGGATGCAATCCCAACCAAGGACATGCACGTATCAACATGGATATTGGAGATCTTCCTTTGCAGGTGTTATGCGGAAGCCCTGGATATATCAATTTGCTGGATGCACTGAACGGATGGCAGTTGGTCAGCCAGCTTGCAGAGGCTACCGGTCTCAGTGCAGCAGCCTCGTTCAAGCATGTCAGTCCGGCAGGAGCTGCTGTTTCTCTTGCATTGAATGAGACAGAACGCAGGATGTACTTCATTGGGGAGCATGAGGAACTTTCTCCGCTAGCCACTGCCTATGTACGTGCCCGAGGGGCGGACCGTATGTCTTCCTTCGGTGATTTCATCAGTCTCAGTGATTGCTGTGATGTGCAAACAGCAAAGATCATCAAGCGGGAAGTTTCTGACGGGGTTATTGCTCCCTCCTACGAACCTGAGGCGCTTGCCTTGTTGCAGAAAAAGAAAGGCGGCAAGTATGTCGTATTGCAGATTGATTCCAGTTATGAACCACCTATGCTGGAGACGAGAAGTGTCTATGGAATTACTTTCACCCAAGAGCGGAATACTGCAGTACTGGATGCATCTGTCCTTCAGCCGATCGTCACACAGAACAAGGATTTGACAGAGGAGGCCCGTCTTGACCTGCTTGTTGCTCTCAATGCACTGAAGTATACGCAGTCGAATTCTGTATGTTTCGCGAAGCGTGGGCAGACAATCGGGGTGGGCGCAGGACAGCAATCCAGAATCCATTGCACCCGTCTTGCGGGGGAAAAGGCCGATGCCTGGCACCTACGTCAGTCCAGGCAGGTCCTTGACCTTCCCTTCCTTCCCTCCTTGAGCAGGAATGAGAAGGATAATGCAGTGGAAGCATATTTGCGCTCAGAGATCCAGGACCCTGGGCACTATTTCAGTGAGGATGTGCCCCTGCTCACAGACGAGGAGAAACGGGATATCCTAGCCTCAATTTCCGGAGTAAGCCTTGCCAGTGATGCCTTCTTCCCTTTCAGGGACAATATAGACAGGGCAGCGCACAGTGGTGTTTCCTATATCGTGCAGAGTGGAGGTTCCCTGCGTGACGATGCAGTGGTCAAGGCATGTGACGAACATGGCATCCTGATGATTTGCAATGCGATCCGTCTCTTTCATCACTAGACGATGCGTATCCTCATCATCGGTTCAGGCGGCCGTGAACACGCCTTGGCAGCAGCAATTGCAAACAGTAAGAACGCAACTGAGTTGTTCTGTATCGGGCATAATGCAGGAATTGCATCCATTGCAACCATGGTCTCCATCCCGCTTGGTGACCACTGTTGGATTGCTGAATTTGCAGTGCAGCATGCAATTGAGTTTGCAGTAATCGGACCCGATGAAGCACTGGTCGGTGGGCTCGTAGATGTATTGGAGGCACAGGGGATTCCCTGTTTTGGTCCAACCAAGGTGGCAAGCCAGCTTGAGGGGAGTAAATCCTATGCCAAGGCTTTTATGATGCGAAATCATATTCCCACTCCTTCCTATGAGGTATTTACCGATATTGTGTCTGCATGTGAGTACCTGTCACAAAGTTCTTTTCCTGTGGTGGTCAAAGCTGATGGTCTTGCCCTCGGTAAAGGGGTAGTCATCGCTGAGACTCTTGAGGAGGCTGAAGAGGCTCTGCAAGCAATGATGGTCGAGAAAATCTTTGCATCCAGTGGGCAGACAGTGGTGATTGAGGAGTTTGTCACTGGGCCTGAGGTGTCCTTGCTTGTCTTGAGTGATGGAACGCATGTGAAGCCTCTGGTCAGTTGCATGGACCATAAGCGTGCCTATGATGGGGACAAGGGACCTAATACCGGAGGTATGGGGGTCATAGCCCCAAATCCGTTTTACACTGAGCAGGTGGCAGCAGAGTGTATGGAAAGCATCGTGCTTCCTACCATTGCAGCACTCAAGAGAGAAGGCAGTCCGTTTGTGGGCTGTCTCTTTTTTGGTCTCATGCTCACCTCTGGGGGCCCTGTGATCATTGAATACAATTGTCGCTTCGGGGATCCAGAGGCTGAGGTTGCACTCACCCTTTTGGAAGGTGATGCATTGGAAATTCTGTTGTCTTGCAGGAATGGCACCCTCGATTGTGTTCCGGTGGTGAGCAGAAGGGAATCTGCATGCTCTGTGACGCTTGCCAGTGGTGGCTACCCAGTCAGCTATGAGAAGGGAAAAGTTATCACCATCAGCGATCTTCCCCGGAATACTACGCTTTATCATGGTGGAACTACCTATGATGAACATGGCGATTTACTGACTGATGGGGGAAGGGTCCTCCATGTGGTGGGAACCGGTGAAACATTGGCAAAAGCGATACGTGTGGCGTATGAGGCAGTGGATGCTGTTACCTATGAGGGGAAGCAGTATCGAAGGGATATTGGGAAGAGAGCATTGCAGGAGGAAGAGCATGGTTCGTCGTGTATACATAACCCGGGAGAGTAAGTTTCGATCAAGGGAGCAGGCACTGGCAACCGCCCTCCGTCAGTTTCTCGGCATAAGAGACCTGAGAGGTCTTCGTATATACTATCGCTATGATGTTGAGCATCTCGAGAAAGAGGATTTCAGGTTACTCTGCAACCGTATCCTGATGTTGCCCGGAAGGGATGAGATGCTCCAGGAAGTGCCTCCCAGCGATTGGACGCTGGCTGTTCAGATGCATGAAGGGCAATTTGACCAGAGAGCAGCAGCTGTACAGCTCTCCTTGCGTTTACTCCTGGAGGATGAGAGAGAAGCAACTATCAGATGCGCCACCATCTATGGTTTTGAAGGAACATTTACGGAAGAAGAGAAAGATAAGATAAGAACCTATCTCATCAATCCTGTTGAGGCAACGGAGGTATCATTTCTCCTTCCTAAGCAGTTGACAGCTGAAATTGAGCCCCCCGCTTTTCCTCCGGTGCTCCATGATTTCCGTTTTTCCATAGATCATGAGAAGACGAAAACGGACTACCAATTGGCAATGGATGCAGCGGACCTAGCCTTGGTACAGAACCACTTCCGTGAAATTGGGAGGGACCCCACCTATACAGAACTGAGGGTCATCGACACCTATTGGTCGGACCATTGTCGGCATACCACATTCTTGACCCAGTTGGACAGGGTAACCATTGAAGACCCAGAGATTGCAGAGACCTATGCATCCTACCTGGATGATAGGAGGCAATTGGGCAGAGATAACCCAGTGAGCCTGATGGATCTGGCAACCATAGCTGCGAAGGTGCTCAAGGCGAAAGGGAAGTTGGAAAACCTGGACCTCTCTGAGGAGATCAATGCATGTTCGGTGAGGATTACCGTGGATACCCCCGACGGTTTGGTGCCATACCTGCTGCAGTTCAAGAATGAGACACACAATCATCCGACCGAGATTGAACCCTTCGGTGGCGCAGCTACCTGTATAGGCGGGGCAATTAGGGACCCTCTTTCAGGGAGGGCCTATGTCCACCAGGCGATGAGAATCTCCGGCAGTGCAGACCCGCGTATTCCCCTCTCCCAGACCATGGAAGGAAAACTCCCCCAGCGGACGATTGCCCTACGCTCCAGTCAGGGATATAGCTCCTATGGTAATCAGATAGGCTTGGCAACCAGCCTGGTTGAAGAAGTATACCATCCTAACTTTATGGCCAAACATATGGAGCTTGGTTTTGTCCTCGGTTGTGTACCCCAACGATATGTCAGGCGGGAGCGACCTGCTCCTGGTGATGTGGTAGTGTTGGTAGGAGGACGTACGGGGCGAGATGGGTGTGGGGGAGCCACAGGTTCCTCAAAAGGACACGATTCACAATCCCTCGAATCATGCGGGGCTGAAGTACAGAAAGGGAATGCGCCAGAGGAGCGTAAACTGCAGAGATTGATGCGAAATCCAGAGGCCGTCGGTATGATCAAGCGATGCAATGACTTTGGTGCTGGTGGGGTGAGTGTTGCAATCGGTGAGCTTGCTGACGGTCTTGTCATTGACCTGGACAAGATCCCTGTTAAATATGCAGGGTTGGATGGGACCGAACGAGCCATCAGTGAGAGTCAGGAACGTATGGCAATGGTGGTGGAAGAGAGCGATGCAGAGGCGTTCATCCGCCTGGCTGAAGAAGAGAACCTTGAGGCAACCGTGGTGGCAACCGTGACAGAGTCCCCTCACCTGGTCATGCTCTACCAGGGACGGAAGCTTGTTGATGTACAGCGAAGACTGCTGGACAGCAATGGGGCAGCAAAGCACACAACCGTATCTATTCCCCTCATTGCCAATAAAAAGGAAGCTCCTGCTCCACCATTTGATGCCTCAGCATTCAGGAGACTCTTGGAAGATTTGAATGTGGCAAGCAAACAACCTTTGGCTCAACGATTTGACAGTACCATCGGATCCAATACTATGCATTATCCCTTTGGGGGAAGGTACCAAAGGACACCAGCGCAGTGTGTAGCATCAACTATTCCCCTTTCTCATGGGGAGTCCAAAACAGTGACCCTCTCTTCCTGGGGGTATGACCCGTATGTAATGAGTGATAACCCATACCAAGGTGCATTCTCTTCTGTGGTCCACTCGCTTGCGAAGGTGGTCGCAAGTGGAGGGAACCTTGATGAGTCCTACCTCTCATTCCAGGAATACTTTGGTAAGGTTGGAGCAGATCCCGCCCGTTGGGGCGTACCTCTTTCTGCACTACTTGGTGCCTACAAGGCGCAAATGCTTTTCTCGGTAGCTGCCATTGGGGGAAAGGACTCCATGAGTGGTACATTCCAGGACCTCGATGTTCCTCCTACCTTGGTGAGTTTTGCCGTAGCGGTAACCGATATCCATCGATTAGTTTCCCCTGAATTCAAACGGATTGGCTCGACGCTGGTATTGCTCTCTTGTGACAAGGAAGAGGATCTGCCTGCGCTATTTGCAGAAGTGAGCCAGGCAAAACCGCTCAGTGCCTATGCCCTTGGCTATGGAGGGATAGCCGAAGCAGTGGCCAAGATGGCACTGGGAAACCGAATCGGCTGTGAGCTTACCACGAAGGAAGATTTGCAAAAGAAGCGTTATGGTGCCTTTCTGCTGGAATTGGATCCGATGAGTCGACGCATCGGGGTTCCCATCGGGCATACCATCGAGGCAGAAAAACTCTGCTTCCTTGGTTTCTCAGTGGACCTTGCCACGGTGGAGCAGTGGTTACTCTCTCCGCTCTCCTCTGTCTACGGGTCGATCAATCCAAAACGGGATGAACAACAGATTCCAACATTGGAATATCGCGAGCGTTTGGGATCACGTTCCCGTTATCCTAAGAAGAAACCTAGGATCCTGCTTCCGGTTTTCGAGGGGACCAACTGTGAATATGATGTGGAACGAGCTTGGAGATATTGTGGTGGGGAGCCGGAGATGTTTGTGATCAATACGATGAGTCCTGACCGGGTTTCCTCAAGCATCAGACAATTTACACGGTTGCTTGCAGAGACTCAGATTTTGTTTCTCAGTGGAGGGTTTTCCGCCAGTGATGAACCTGACGGTTCGGGTAAATTGATTGCTACCTTCTTACGTAATGAATTGGTCGAGAAAGGAATTCACACACTGTTGAATGAGCGTGATGGATTGGTAGGAGGTATCTGCAATGGGTTCCAGGCGTTGCTTCAAGTTGGATTGTTGCCGCATGGAGCAGTCACAGAGCCCCAAATGGGAGATCCTTTACTGATTGAGAACATCCAGGGGCACCATATCTCTTCACTGGTCCATAGTCGGGTCTCTTCCGTGCTCTCCCCTTGGATGGGTGCCTACCAGGTAGGGGATACCCAGCTGATCCCCATCAGCCATGGGGAAGGAAATTTCTTTGCGCCAATGGAAACACTAAAAAGACTTGAGAAGAATGGTCAGATTGCTACTCAGTATGTCGATGAGAGAGGCAAGCCACTATCACCCAATGGCTCACTTTGGGCAATTGAGGGGATAAGCAGCCAGGATGGTAAAGTCTTTGGGCGGATGGCCCACAGCGAGAGAATTATTACCCAGCTGTATACGAACACTCCATCAGTTCCTGATGCTGGGCTATTTTGGGGTGCTGTTCACTATTTTTCCTAGGGATTGTGTCAGATGGTGACAAGAAGAGGGTTTTTTCGACCCTCTTGTGTCAATATGACTCAAAACAAGTGAAGGTAGTATATGATGGGAGCATCTATGAGAGATATTTCAGATTTGATTAATATTTTATAAATTATTATAATATATGTAAATAAATCTTTATTATATGAAAATATGTGAATGAATTAAAAAGTTGGCACGTTGATTGCATTATACTTTGTGTAACAAAATGAAACACAATGACCACATGGAGGTGTCAACATGAAATATTATGTAACGTACAATAACAGCAACCCTGTTTCGGAATTCGATTCCTTATTTAATGACCTTTGGGCTGACTGGGGCACCAATCGAAGTAAAATTCCCCCAGTGGATATCTATGAAACCGAGAAAGCATATGTGATCGAGGCTGAGCTTGCTGGGTATAAGCAGGAAGAGGTCAAGGTCAATATTGAGAAGCATGTCCTGAAGATCAGCAGTGACAAGCAGAGCCTGAAGAGTGCTGATGAAAAGCAGAAGAACCTGGTTCGTGAGCGATACTTCAAGAAGTTTGAGCGTTCCTTCAGTCTTCCCGAGGATATTGATGAAGGGAATATCGAAGGCGAGTTTGCTGACGGTGTCTTGACCATCACCCTTCCAAAGAAGAAGGAAGTGCTTCCCAAGACCATTGAAGTGAAGATCAAGTAAGAACGTACTCCGTATAGTGGCAGTATCCACCCCTTTGCATAGAACAGCCTGCAGGTTTCTGCAGGCTGTCTTGTGTCTATGTCAGTCGAGAATGATCAGGGCAAGGAAGGTAAGGGGGTCTGCCTCCTCATTCCTGATTGCGTGACTTGCACCGCCGCCGGTGATGACCAAGTCTCCTTTTTCCACAACCTTGTCACCGTCGATTTCGGTAACAATGCCTTTCCCTGACGTTATCCAGTAATACTCAGTTTCATTTACATGATTGTGTTCCCCGATACTGCAGCCTTTCTCCAGACGAATCTCGGAGAAGAGTCTGCAATGTGCGATACTGCCTTCATCAGCGAGGGCTTTGAGAACGACCTGTCCTGTTCCTTCCCTCATTTTCTCTTTAATGGTTTCTTGCATGGTTGTTGCTTTTTTAATCATGGGTACCTCTCCTATGGGTAGTGTGCCAGCTCCCAGGGACTTGGGCAAGACATACTTGACACTTCAGAGTGATAAAAGAATACTAAATACAACGTAGTAAGACAGCATTAGCGATATTTTCCACGCATAGTGTGCATGATTCTGCTCTGCATTCTTGTCGGAAGGTTTCGATATGCCACGATATCATGCTGAGGAGAAGACATGAACAAAATTCTGGCTAAAGAACGGTTATCGAAGGAAGTGTTCCGCATGGAGATCGAAGCCCCTGAGATCGCAGAGGCAAGGAAACCCGGTCAGTTCATCATCCTGCAGATGGGTGGGGAATTTGGTGAACGTATTCCTTTGACCATAGCCAATGCAGATCCTGTAAAAGGTTCAATAACCTTGATCTTCCAGGCAGTGGGAGAGACCACCCACCGTCTTGCACTGCTCGAGATCGGAGATACCATTGAAAACCTGTTAGGTCCTCTTGGCAAGCCAACCGATATCAAGAAGTATGGAAAGGTTGTCTGTGTTGGGGGAGGCATAGGTGTTGCCCCTCTCTTTCCTATTGTGGAAGGCATGAAGAAAGCCGGAAATGAAGTTACGGTAATCATGGGTGCACGAACAAAAGAACTCCTGATCATGGAAGAGGAAATGCGGGAAACCGCTGATGAGGTGATTGTTGTCACTGATGATGGTTCCTATGGAAGAAAAGCCTTGGTAACTGTCCCCTTGAAGGAGATATGTGAAGAGGACAAACCCGATTGTGTGGTCATTATCGGGCCTCCTGTCATGATGAAGTTTGCAGCCCTCACGACCAAGCCCTATGGCATCCATACCATTGTATCCCTGAATACCATCATGATCGATGGCACAGGTATGTGTGGTGGTTGTCGTGTTACCATCGGCGGAGAGACAAAGTTTGTCTGTGTTGATGGTCCTGAATTTGATGGTCATCTGGTTGATTGGGACAATATGTTGCTTCGTCTCGGTACCTACAAGAGTGAGGAAGCAGAGGCCCACCACCGCTGCCATATTGGATTGAATATCAACGAAGGAGAGGCCTAGGCATATGCACATAACGAAAGAAACACTTGACGTTCAAGCTAAAGAGTTGCTTGATCAGCTGAAAGATAAGACACTCAGCCCTAGGGATAGGGCACAGATTCCCCTCCAGGAGATGCCAAGTCAGGCTCCAGAGGTTCGTGTATGCAATATGGAAGAGGTTGCCCTCGGTTATACGGACAATCAGGTGCGCGTTGAGGCCATGCGCTGTCTCCAGTGCAAGAATGAACCCTGTATTGCTGGTTGTCCTGTTTCCATCAATATCCCTGCCTTTATCGCAGAAGCCGCAAAGGGAAACTATGGCAAGTCCGTGGAAATTATCAAGGAGAGCAGCCTCTTGCCATCAATCTGTGGTCGTGTCTGCCCTCAAGAAGCACAATGCCAGAAGTTCTGTACCGTAGGGAAAATGCACAAGGATGTCGAGCAGTCGGTATCCATTGGACGCATTGAGCGCTATGTTGCTGACTATGCACGAGAGCATGATCTTGAAAAAGTTCCTTTCATCAAGCCTGATAGTGGACGCAAGGTTGCTGTTGTAGGCTCTGGTCCTGCAAGTATCTCAGCTGCTGCAGATTTGCGCAGGGAAGGCCATTCTGTAATGATGTTCGAGGCCTTGCACAAGGCTGGAGGAGTATTGGTCTATGGTATTCCTGAGTTCCGTCTTCCTAAAAAGATTGTGGAACATGAATTGCAGAATCTCAAGGAAATGGGCGTTGAAATCAGACCCAACTATCTGGTAGGAAAGACACGAAAAATAACCGACCTGATGGAGAGAGATGGATTTGATGCTGTATTTGTCGGATCGGGAGCAGGGCTTCCCAAGTTCCTCGGCATTGAGGGAGAAAACTATGTAGGGGTATTCTCAGCAAATGAGTACCTGACCCGGAGCAACCTGATGAAGGCATACGCTGTGGGGAAGTCACGGACCCCGCTCTACCAATCCAGGAAGGTTGCAGTCTTTGGTGGTGGCAACGTTGCAATGGATGCTGCAAGGACTGCAAAGCGTCTTGGTGCAGAGGAAGTAGTCATCGTTTACCGACGTACAGAGTTGGAAATGCCTGCCCGTCGTGAGGAAGTGAATCACGCAAAGGAAGAGGGAGTCAAATTCCTGTTCCTTCACTCGCCCCTGAAGATTACCGCTGATGAGAAGGGAAGGGTCAACGGTGTTGAGTTGATCACCTGTGAGCTTGGCGAGAGTGATGCATCGGGGCGGCGTCGTCCGGTAGAGATTCCAGGCAGTGAGAAAATCTTTGACTTCGATACAGCAATTATTGCCATTGGGAATGACAGCAATCCTCTCATCAAGGCAACTACTGATGGTATTGAGGTTAATCGAAGGGGTAACTTCATTGTTAATGAGGAGACCTGTGAGACCACACTTAGGGGGGTCTACGCAGGTGGAGATATCGTCCTTGGTGCTGCAACGGTCATCCTTGCCATGGGGCAGGGAAGAAAGGCCGCAAAGGCAATGAATGCCTATCTAAAGGATTTGGCATAAGGGTGAATGGGGGCGGATCTGGTTTACCAGTTTCGCTCCCTTGATACACTTACTTCCTTTGTGTATAGTTACCCAGTGGATATTCTCAATGATTGCCAATCGGTGATCTGTCAGCTTACGTCGAAAGAAAAGACCCAGGCGATCCTGGAAGTGATAGATTCCTGTTCAGTGTTCACTTCTCTCCCTGACCTCGAGCGTTTCAAGCGCGGGGTGCTTCGTCGTGAGCATATCCAGTCAACGGGTATCGGTCACGGGGTGGCGATTGCCCACGGGAAGATTCTCGGTATCAATGAAGTTCATATCGCCTTGGGTATCAGCAAAGAGGGTATAGAGTACGGGAGCAGTGATGGAATGCCAGTGCATCTCCTCTTTGTCATTGCTTCTTCCCCTTCCATTCAGATGGAGTACTTAGGTGCCTTAAGTTCCATTCTGAGGGGAGTGCGTACCGAGCAGATGCGAGAACAACTTTTAAATTTGCAGCAGAACAAGAGTGATGAGGCTTGCCAGCGGTTTCTTTCGATGATGGCTAACCAGGAGTTTGTCTGGTTCTGCCAGCGGCCCAGCCTAGTAGAAGGTTCCCCCACATAAAAGACCATTGATCTCAATGTCCCACTGATCAGTTGGGATATTCTTAAGAAGTTGATGCTTCCGGCAGATGCCGAGCGTGAATGCCTCCCTATGCGCTTGTAGAAACCGATCGTAGTAGCCTTTGCCTCTTCCAAGGCGTTCCTTCTTGTGGGTGAAGGCAACTCCGGGAACCAGAATAAGGGTGTCGATGGAAGGGATCACAGTGCTCCCTCCTATCGGCTCAGTAATTCCCAGACTCCCTGTATGTAATACATCCAGACTCAACACTTCCTGAAAGCTCATGGTGCCATCAGTCCTGCAAAGTGGTAAGGCAAGGTGTTTGTGTGCTATTGCATCAAGCAGCACGGCTCTGATATCAACCTCTGATGGAAGGGGGAAGAAGCCAAAGATCCATGCAGCATCCTTGTAGAGGTTACTGGAGAACAAGGCAGAGCAACTGAGAAGGTCTTCTTCGGTGAAATCAGTTCCTCGCAAGGTTTTTTCTTGGGAAAGCAACTGTGCCCTTAAGCTCTCTTTGACTTGCATGGGAACATTATACCACGAAACTGACAGCAGTGATCAGCATGACCAATACACAGAGCAGTGCGTCATTCCTCCCATAAGGAAGGCGGGCACGCGGCATGTCTGGGTCGTAGTTTCTTGCTTCAAGGGCCAGTGAAAGGTCCTCTGCCTTATCCAGCAACAAGAGAAAGATACTGGTGGATAGTCCGATGATGGTTCTATACAGGTTGCTTTTTCTCTCGATTCTTGCCTTCCTTGCTGTATTTGCTTCAAGGGAGGCATCGAATATCATGGGGAGGAGAGAGAGCGTGAGTTCAATACTGCTTGCTATTCTCCAACCATTGATGAAGGGTATCTTGTCCAATAGACTCCCCAGTGACCTGGCAAGATCGTCTGGGGCGGTACTATCTGCAATAAGCATGCCTGAGAGTATGATGGTGCTGAACCGGAAGCATGCAGAGGCCGTAATCAGATAATCGTTGCTGGAAACATACTCCATGATGGTGATCAGGGCCAGAAGGACCAAGAAGAACCTGAGCTCTCTCTGGTACTGTCTAAGCGGCAAGCGTTGCAAAAGTCCAGCGATCATCAAGGTGGAGAAAATAATCAGAATGCCCCACAGTGAGATATTGATCAGGGCAAGGCAGAGAACGATGACAGAGAGAAACTTGGTCACCGGGTTGCATTGGTTGAGAAAGCTATCTTGTTTTCGGTAGTGAAAGATCAGTGCTTCAGCCATGTCAGGTCCTCAACATTGCTTGTTTTCGGGACATACATGCCATGGTCTTCGAGGTGTTCAAAAACAGAGTGTTTTGTCCCTTGTACAGCGACCAGTCCCGCTTCCAGGACAAGCACCTGGTCAGCATGTGCAAGGACCTTGTCGATTTCATGGCTGACGATGATAATCGTATGTCCACTCTGCTGCAGTGCAAGCAGGGTTTTCAATACACTTACTGCAGAGCGGTAGTCGAGGTTGGCAAACGGTTCATCAAGAATGATCAGTTTTGGGTCCATGACCAAAATACCAGCTATCGAGAGTTTTCTCTTTTCCCCTCCACTGAGCGTACGAGGACGCTGGTCCCTCTGGTTCTGGAGGTTCATCAGGGCAAGCACCTCATCCAGTCTTCTCTGTTGTTCAGTTTTATCCACAGAGAGGTTTTCCATACCGAAAAGGATGTCTTTCTCAACCGTTTGGCCTACGATTTGGGTATCAGCATCCTGAAACACCAAACCAATGGAATGAAGTCTTTTTTTTGGATTCTTTGTTACATCCTCTCCTGAGAGGTAGATTGATCCACCGCTAGGTTTCAGTAAACCCTTGAGACAACGCAGGAGAATGCTTTTTCCAGCGCCATTTGGCCCACTGATAAGCGTGAAGCTTCCTTGGCTGACTGAGAAGCTTATGTCCTCAAGAATTTGCTTGTCCTTGGAAAAGGAGAAGCTCAAATGTTCGACTGAAAGCAGTACCGGTTGTGTGGTGTTCATGACAACCAGACTGTAACAGATGGGGGTTGTTTGGGCAAGATTCCCCTGTTTTTCCCAAAAGGTGTTGACAAGTGTGAGAGAATTAGGGTATACAAGATGACGTTGACGCCGCTTTAGCTCAGTTGGTAGAGCAAAGGACTGAAAATCCTTGTGTCCTCAGTTCAATTCTGAGAGGCGGCAAAACAGAGAGCTCCCTGTCCTATACGGATGGGGAGTTTTGCTTTGTCTGGATTATTGCTAAAGCCTAATGGCTTGGAATGAAATCTGTGATTTCTGTTGGGCTCTCTTTGCGAAGTGAAGAGAGGCGTCCCCGACCACTTGCCAGTAGTGCTCAGATGCTCAGCCGGTCAACTCCCTCTCTTCACTAACAAGTATGCTCATAATGTTATCGAGAGACAACCAGCATTACAAGGAGAGAATAGTGTAAGTAATTACAATACAATATTATAATAAGTGTATATCATGATAGGAAAACACATTTCTTTACAGAGTATACCATGAGATACAAATGAACCAGCATTGCTAATCCTTCTGTAGTTTGATATAAAAAGTATAGATACCACAAATCATGGAGAGCCTTACAGCAATGAAGAACTAATCGAATCACACAAGTAGAACACTCACAACACGAATGAGGGGTTCGGTGTATTCGATTGGTATAGTTATGTTAGCTCCACCGGAAATATGCCCGTACCCCGATAAGGGAGACCAAAATCATGGGCAAGACAACGATTCATGTATCATCATTGCGATTTCAATATCCACAAGCAACACTACCTCTTTTTGAGCACATCGATCTGACCTTTGCAGTCGGCTGGACCGCAATTCTTGGAGCAAATGGGGCCGGTAAAAGTACCCTGCTGCAACTTGCAAGCGGGGTTCTGAAACCAGAGAAAGGAACAGTTATCCGTCCCGACCATACAATATATGTAGCACAGAGGACCGATGATGCTCCTCCAAACTTCGAGACCTTTGCTGGAGCCTATGACAGGGAAGCCTGCAGGCTCCATGGTCTGTTGGAGATTGATCGAGACTGGTTCTATCGCTGGGGAACGCTGAGCCATGGAGAGAGGAAACGTGCCCAGATCGGCTGTGCCCTCTACGAGGAGCCGGAAGCCATTACCATTGATGAGCCAACCAACCATCTTGACGAGGATGCAATCAGGATGGTTGGTGATGCTCTGGAAAGCTTCAAGGGCATCGGGATCCTGGTCAGCCATGACCGTTCTCTCTGCGACAGGCTCTGCATTAATACGGTCATTGTCCATGCTCCCTATGTCAGGGTACTGCACTGTATACCCTCAGTTGCATTACAGGAGTCAAGCAGGATTTCGGAATCCTCACAACAAACACTCCAAAACGCGCGGAAGCAGGTAGCACGAATCACTACAGAGCTGAAGCGAAGAAGTCAAATAGCCAGCGTTCAGGACAGCAGAAAATCAAAACGGAATATCGATGCCAAGGATCATGATGCAAAAGCAAAGATTGATGGGGCTCGGCTTTCCGGTGCAGACGGGAAAGCAGGTAGGCTGAAAGCTCAGATGGAAACAAGGGCAGTGCACCTACACTCCTCGCTGCAGGAAATCCAGGGTGGTCTTGCCGAGGCCAACAAGTTGGACCTGCAGGGTCCCGTCTCGGGTATTACCATCGGGAGCAATCCCTTGAAGCGAGACCTGATCGTCCGTATTCCTCCGGGCAATTTGCCCTTGGGCCCTGAGAGAAAGCTCTTCTTTGATTTGCTAGAGATTGGTCCTTTGGACCGTGTTGCCATCACGGGGAAGAATGGAAGTGGCAAGTCCACCTTCATGCAGTATCTACGCTCCTTGATCTCAGCACAGGGAATTCCAGTAGCCTATGTTCCTCAAGAACAAGAACTTTCTGCATGCGAACAAGCCTTGCAGGATCTGCATGCCATGGACCCTACAACCAAAGGACGTGTTCTCTCCAGCCTTACAAGACTTGGAAGCGATCCTGCGCTTATTCGTTCCTCGGTTCTGGCGAGTCCTGGAGAGGCGAAGAAAATTCTGCTCAGTCTACTTTTCGAGGAACCTATCTCAGTGCTTTTACTTGATGAGCCAACGAACCATCTTGATCTTCCTGCCCGAATGGCTTTGGAAAAGGCCCTCAGAGGGTGGACAGGGGCTCTGATATGCATCAGTCATGATACGGCATTCCTTCATGAGGTATGTACAACACGATGGCATATAGAGGCAGAGAGAGAGGACTTGCTCAGATTACAAGCTTCTTCGTTGGATAGTGAAAAAGAATGAGTGATCATGCAACAATACTAATGGTCGGGAAGCTTCTATCTATGGTGTGAAGACTAGGATTATTATCGCTTGAAAGCGACCTCTCGGTTATTCGTTTTGCTTTTTAGCCAAACCTTCAGTATCATGGGGGTAGGAGGAACTTCTACATGGATGATTTACAGGCAATCTATGAAAGCTTGGGACCGGATGCAAGTGAAGCCCAGATTGAAAAGACCGCACAGGACTTGGAGCGTCGGAATTACATGCCCCCCTTGATCTTGGATGTACAGGATTTTTATCGTCTGACCAAGAAAAGAATGATCGAGGAGTATCATCGGGTGATGGCCCTCCCTTCCCAGAGTGCAGAATTGAAGGCTGTGGTGGGGATAGAAGCTCCTGAAGAAGTCAAAGAAAAACACCTAATCGTATTACTCAATCAATATGAATTGCTGAGGGCACTGCGAGTAGGTGATGGAGATGCCTGGGCTACAGTCAATGAACTGTACGAGGACGACTAAACTTTGGATACACATCAATGCACCTTCTGTGCAAATGGCAGTGAGCCTTGTTTGCATAATGTGCCAATTTTTCAAAATTTGGAGAGTGAACAGATTCAGGAGGTGCAACGCTTGATCCGGCAGATCGAGCTTGCCCCTGGTTCTGTGTTGTTTCGTGAAGGGGACAGTTCAGACAGTCTCTATCTTGTAAGGAAAGGGTCCCTTAAGTTGGTTCGTTATGGGAGTGACGGCTCAGAGTATATTCTCGATACACTCTTTCCGGGGGATTTCTATGGAGGTGACCAGCTCTTTCTCTCCAGCGTCGCCAGGGAGACCGGTGTAGCAGCGGAAATTCTCGGGATATGCATGATCAAGGCGGATGAGTTCCAGCATCTGATTCTTCAGAAACCTGAGATTGCCTTGAAAGCCATGACCTATTTGAACGCAAAACTCGACCAATATCGCCTGCAGGTTGAGATACTCTCCACATCTGACGTGCAGAAACGTATCTGCATGTACCTATCGGAGCGATATCGGAAAACAGGAAGTACCACCTTGCATCTTACCCAGGATGAAATCGGCAGCGCACTCCACCTAACCAAGGAGACCGTGAACCGGAAACTTTCTTCCTTGAAAGAGGAAGGGATTCTTTGTGTTGAAGGGAAGGGGAAAATCCAGATTCTTGATATGGCAAAATTGGAAGCAATTTCCTTTGAAAATTGATTTGAATCATAGTTGAGTGCTCAATGCTTCTGTACACTGTGACTGAAACCAAGAAAAAAGGAGTCACAAAATGCAGAACATCAAACTTTCAGAACTGGTTAAACATAATCCCTCTACTACCATTTTCCTGAATGAACATCATATCGACTACTGTTGTGGAGGTGATCACTTCCTGTACGAATCAATTGAGGAGCAAGGATATGAAATCAAGTCCACGCTCAAAAAGTTGGATGACTTTATTGCAGAGCAAGATGAAAAACAAAACAAGGTGATTGCAGGGGATGTCTATACGATGGGCTTGCGTGAACTCATCGTTCACCTCTTAGCAACACACCATAAGGATGAGAGAGCGTTGCTCTCTTCCATCGATGGGAATTTGCTTACCTTGCTTTCAGCTCACTATTCAAGACACAAGGATGAACTACGAGAAGTGTATACCCTCTTCAGTACCCTTCACACTGAACTCATGCTACACTTTGTACAAGAGGAAGAGGAAGTGTTCCCTCTGATGCAGAGCGAGACTACAAAAAAAGCCTATGACAAGGTTGTCTCGCTGGAATCAGACCATGAGGCAGCTGGTGATTTGATTAAGAGCTTGATCAAGGCAACAAATAATTTCACAGCACCTTCTGATGGTTGTGCAACCTATCGGGTCACCTACGGGTTGCTTAAGCAGTTGGTGGAGGATATTTTCTTGCACATCTATAAAGAGAACAGCATCTTGTTTGCAAAGTATGCAGAAGGAGTAAATTCATGAAGCGACTGGTAAAAAACAATGTCTCTTGGATTGGAAAGATTGATTGGGAGTTGCAGAAATTCCATGGTGATGATTATTCAGTAAATCATGGATCCAGCCAGAACGCATACCTCATTGAAGAGGAGAAGACCGTTCTTATCGATACCATCTGGAAACCCTACGACAAACAGTTCCGTGAGAATCTTGAAAAGGAGATCAACCTGGAAAAGCTTGACTTCATTGTTGTCAATCATGGGGAAGTTGATCATAGTGGAGCGCTTCCGTATCTCATGGAAAAAGTACCCAACCTCCCGATTTACTGTACAGCCAATGCAGTCAAGTCCCTTGTAGGCCAATACCACCACCCTGAGTGGAATTACCAAGTGGTAAAAACAGGCGACAGCCTGGATATCGGTAACGGAAAGCAGTTGGTATTTGTTGAGATGAGAATGTTGCATTGGCCTGACAGCATGGCTACCTATCTGAGTGGTGATAATATTCTCTTCTCGAATGACGCCTTCGGGCAGCACTATGCGGTTGAGGAACTTTTCAATGACAAGGCTGACCAGTGTCTGCTTTGGAATGAGGCGATGAAGTATTATGCGAATATCCTCAATCCTTTCTCCCCGCTGGTAGCGCGGAAGATTGAAGAGATTGTGGCACTGAACCTTCCTATCGATATCATAGCACCGAGCCATGGCGCCATCTGGCGCGATAACCCGATGCAAATTGTCAATGCATATGCTGCTTGGGCTGACTCCTATCAGGAGAACCAGATTACCATTGTCTATGACACTATGTGGGATGGTACGAAGCAGCTAGCTCATGCCCTAGCTGGAGAAATCCAAGCTCTTGATGGAGATACCGTAGTGAAAGTGTTCAGTATCAGCCAGACAGACAAGAATGATATCATGACTGAGGTGTTTAAATCGAAGGCGATAGCATTGGGTTCTCCCACCGTCGGTAAGTCGATACTCTCTTCAGTCGGTGGCTGGCTCCACTTCCTCTCTGAGTTGCAGTTCAAGAAAAAGCAGGCTGCGGTGTTTGGTTGTTATGGCTGGAGCGGGGAAGGGGTAGGTATCCTGCGTGAGGAACTTTCAAAGGCAGGTTTCTCTGTAGTGGAACCTAAGATGAAGGTCAATTGGAACCCAACTGAAGAACACCTTTCAGGGATGAGGGATATCGCTGAAGCTCTCTGTAGGTAAAACCAGTTTTTCGCTCGATTGCCCAAACAGGACAACAGTGGTAGAGTCAAGGCATGAATGCAACAGCAGTCAAGGCCCTGCATTATGAAACACTCGTTAGAGCCTCCGGTGGAGCAGAATCAAAAGCAGGGGAAGCCTTTTTATTGGCTTCCTCTCGCCTTGATGTGACTGATCCACTCCCTTTGCATATCAAAGAGTATGCCTCCTTTCTGGCAACGCAAGAGAGCAAAGTCAGTGATGCCTACTATCATTGTCGACCATTCTTTGAGGAGATGGGTGATCAGGTATTGGTTATTGATGAACACAGTTCCTTCTGGCCTTCCCAGGTAAATACCTTTGCCTATGCTCCGCGTTTTCTCTATGTACAGGGAAATATATCCCTGTTGAAGGCTCCTTCGGTCTCTGTCATCGGGACTCGATCGCCCTCTCTTGAAGGGAAACAATTGGCTTTACAGACATCTCATGCGCTTGCTAAAGCCGGGTATGTGGTTGCAAGTGGACTTGCCCTAGGTATTGACGGGGTGGCCCACAAGGGAGCACTAACATCTGGTGCCCCTACCATGGCGGTCATCGGGACCCCGCTCTCTCAATGTTATCCAAAGGAACACGCAGAGTTGCAAGCTGAAATAGCTAAATGTGGAGTGGTAGTCAGTCGATTTGCTCCTTCAACTACCACCCAGAAATGGCATTTCCTGCTTCGTAACCGCTTGATGAGTGCCTTGAGTCTTGCATCTGTGGTTGTAGAGGACCGTGATGGGGGAGGGGCTGTGCGGCAGGCTTCTTTTGCCTTGGAACAGAAAAAGTATCTCTTCATCTACCAAAGCAGCATAGAGAACCGGAGTATCCTTTGGCCCCGAAAGTTTGCAGGCCAAAGCCGTGTCTTTGTGATCAGGAAGAGTGATGACCTTCCCCGTATTCTGAAGAAGGCGATGGAGACAAAAAGAACTGTTGGAAGACCCAAGGATACTGCAATACAGCTCGATTTGTTCGCTTTGGAAGAGTAAATAATTATTTTCTTGCTTTCATTGAACACTACATGCATAGTGGGGGCTGAACATCCTTGACATGAAAACGTCGGGGAGACTACTATCAACTATTATGAAAAACCAGCTCACCGCCAACGAATTACGGCAAAAATTCATTGATTTCTTTGTGTCCAAGGATCATGCCCAGATCAGTGGTGCTTCCTTGATTCCCGAGAACGACCCAACGGTCCTGTTTACCACTGCCGGTATGCACCCCTTGGTACCCTATATCATGGGAAGCGAACACCCGGCAGGTACCCGCCTTACCGATTACCAGAAGTGTATCCGAACCGGAGATATTGAAGCGGTAGGGGACCCACACCATCTTACCTTCTTTGAAATGCTGGGTAACTGGTCCTTGGGGGATTACTTCAAGAAAGAGGCGATAGCCTTCAGTTATGAGTTCCTCACAGAGGTACTTGGCATAGATCCTTCCCTCTTATCTGTAACTGTTTTTGCAGGAGATGATGAGGTTCCCCGTGATGAGGCTGCTGCCGCTGCTTGGGAAGGATATGGAATTCCACGAGAACGGATCTATTATCTTGGAAGAGAGGATAACTGGTGGGGGCCGGCTGGAGAAACCGGTCCATGTGGTCCGGACAGCGAGATGTTCATCGATACCGGTAGAGAATCCTGTGGTCCTGATTGTCGTCCAGGTTGCTCTTGTGGCAAGTACTTTGAGATCTGGAATGATGTCTTCATGGGGTACAAGAAGAACAGTGACGGTACCTATAGTGAGATGGAAAGAAAGTGCGTTGATACAGGAATGGGAATCGAGCGTACCATTGCAATCCTTCAGGGTAAGAAATCTGTCTATGAGACAGAGGTATTCACCCCAATCATTGCAGGAATCGAGAAACTTTCTGGAAAACACTATGGTGATGATGAGGAGACTGATACCTCAGTACGTATTGTAGCGGATCATATTCGTACCAGTGTGTTCATTCTAGGAGACCAGAGAGGGGTAGCACCCTCCAACGTGGGCCAAGGTTACATCCTGCGTCGTCTGATCAGAAGGGCTGTGCGGCATGCTCATAAGTTGGGAATTGAAGGATCCTTCCTGGGGGAGCTTGCACTCATCGTTCTTGACCTCTACAAGAGGCCCTACCCAGAGATTCTGGAGAACAAGGAGTTTATCCTGAAGGAGCTGGCTCAGGAAGAGGCAAAGTTCTCCGAGACCCTGGCGAAGGGTGAGCGGGAGTTTGAGAAAATGCTTCCCAACCTGCTCAAGGGAAAGAACAGGGAGATCAGCGGAAGGACCGCCTTCAAGCTCTATGATACTTACGGTTATCCCATCGAGCTTACCAAGGAATTGGCTGCAGAGCATGGTTTCACCGTTGATGAGGCTGGCTTCAATGCTGCATTTGAGAAACACCAGGAAATCAGTCGAAGTGGTGCAGACAAGCAGTTCAAGGGGGGGCTTGCCGACCATAGCGAGAAAACCACTGCGCTGCATACAGCAACCCACCTGTTACATAAGTCATTAAGAACGGTGCTTGGCGAGCATGTGGGCCAGAAGGGCTCTAACATTACAACTGAGCGACTCCGCTTTGACTTCACGCATCCCTCTGCCATGAGCAAGGAAGAGATACAACAGGTCGAGGACATGGTCAACGAGCAGATCAAGCGTAATCTACCGGTAACCTGTGAGACCATGAGTGTTGAGGAAGCAAAGGCACAAGGTGCCATCGCGTTCTTTGACAGCAAGTACGGCGAGCAGGTGAAAGTCTACTCAGTCGGGGATTTTTCCAAGGAGGTCTGTGGAGGCCCTCACGTGGAGAGTACCGGGAGTATGGGTCATTTCAAGATACTCAAGGAGCAATCTTCCTCGGCAGGGGTGAGAAGAATCAAGGCTGTTCTCCAATAGTACCTAGTTTCCTTGAATAAGAGGCACATAAGAGAAGCCCTGCTGTTTTGCAGGGCTTCTTGCTGATTTCGGGATTATACTGATTACTCATCATCCTCGTCATCGATCATCAACTCGTAGTCGAGACCTTTATTGATGGGCACCGCCAGCTGTCCACATGCACCGTTGATCTCTCTACCTCGTGATCGTCGCCTAGTATAGTTTACACGGTATCGGTCAAGTTCACGGCAGAAGGTATCGATCTCATCTTCGCTTGGGGTCTCATATGGGAGTTCCTCAGCGGGGTTCCAGGGGATGAGATTTACCACAACATTCATACCTGCTACATAGGTAGCAAGTTTCTTGGCACTGAACTCATCGGTATTTATACCACGCAACATGCAGTACTCGATGGTGAATCGTTTCCCACCAACATGTTGGTACACCATCAGAGCTTTCTTCAGAGCCATGATATCCCACTTCTCATTTGCCGGCATAATCTTCGAGCGGAGGCGGTTGTCAGCACTTACCAAGGAGACTGCAAGCCTTACTGGGAGTTTCTGCTCTGCAAGCCGCAAGATACCAGGGATTACTCCACAGGTGGAGATTGTTATCCTCCTCAGGCTAATATTGAAACTCTCTTTTGCATGCAGGTAGTGAATCGATTGGATTACCGGATTGATGTTTGCCAAGGGCTCTCCCATTCCCATGTAGACGATATGGGTAATGGGTTGATCACTTACCGCAAGGAGGTGAATGTATTGCTCGATGATCTCATCGGCACTGAGGTTCCTAAGCAAACCCATGGTACCTGTTCTACAAAACGTGCATCCCATGGCACAACCAACTTGGCTGGAGAGACAGGCAGTATGCCGGCCACGCTTGTCTATAAGTAGGACACATTCGACAACTCTTCCATCATGGAGACGGATGCCCATTTTTGTGGCTCCACTCTCATCAGTCTCACTGGTTTCCACTGTCGAGGAGACAGAACTGCCCATCACTTCCTTGAGACGTAATCGCTCAGCCTTGGGAAGGTTGGTCATCTCATCGAAGGAGGTGACTCCCTTGACGAGCCACTGATAAATCTGTTTTCCGTAGAAGGCCCTGGGAAGGGAAAGCACTTCTGTAATAGCTTCTGCATCCAGCCCATAAAGCGAGCGTGGAATAGTATTTTTTTGTTCCATTTTCCTAGTATACCTACTTCAGCATGGAAAGGATAGCGATGGCTACACCCGTGATTCCTTCCCCTCCCAACAAGCCACTGGCAACCAATCCAGTCTTGTCTTGCAGTTTCGCTGCCTCAGTACGTTTCTTGAGAGCCACTTTCAAGCCACCGGAAATAAGTGCTCCTAGGCCCATTATGGAACTGATATAGATTGGTAGGTATACACCAAGCCCGAGGGTTGCACTGGGGATGTTTGCAAGGTAGAGCACCAGGCCGATTCCGAGTCCGATAAGAAATGCAGGGATATGACCAAGACCTCCCACCATAGCAGATACTGCAGCTGCCTGTGGAGCGGGTAACTCTGCAGTTCCAAATCCACCAAATGAAGCTTTCATGATCAAGAGGACGAACACAGAGAGTACCGCACCAATGACTCCCCCTATACCTTCTCCAAGAATTTGTTGCTTTGGATCGGTTTTCAGAAGATAGCCACTCTTTAGGTCATTCATGACATCACCGGTCAACCCACAGGCAACTGCTACTACCGCGGCAATGCTGAAGGAAGCGATGAGGGAGGGGTTTGCGATCAGCTGGATGACAAGCAAGACCAGGATACCGAATATTTCCATCGGGTTGATGCCTGTCTGGCCGGTCAACATGCCCGAGAGGTAGGTGGCAAGATAAATGCCTGCCATCAAGACAAGTGACTCGATAAGACCGAGTTCTGTTCCAATTGATAGTAAAACGACTGAGAAAAGCAGTACCAAGGCAACAACCAGCGTGGTTCTGTTGAATGCTGTTTTGGGTTTGTCTTCAAGTTTCTTCTGGGCAAGCAGCTTGGATCCTACTGCCTTGAAGAAGACACCAAGCCCTGTTCCGATCATCAATCCAATTCCCAGGTTGGAGCGGAATACATCCGCTTCAGCCATTGAGGCAAACAACCCACCTTGAATTCCCAGAGGGGTCAGGATGTAGTAACCAAAGATAGCTCCACCAAACCAAAGCAAAGCAAAGAGTGGACCTATGATTGCACCAATTCCCATTGCCATGGGACTGACCCAGATGGAGAAGGCAGGGATCATTGCACTTCCCTTGAATAGGGTCAACAGTGCCGGGATTTTTCCAAACCCGTCCCGGAGGATGGTAAAGAGTACTGATCCTCCCATGGAAGCAAAGAGCGTCTTTGCTCCTGCTCCACCTTTACTTCCTGCTTGCAAGGTGTTGTAGCTTGCTATACCCATAGGATAGGGAAGTGCCTCATCAATGATGAGCTTCTTTCGATACAGTGCAGAGAACAAGGTTCCTAGAATAGCACCAACCACCGTTAAAATGATAAGGCTGATCGTAGAAAAATTTGCGTCTGGGTCGATCATCCAGAGCCCTGGGAGGGTAAAAGCCAAGCCCCCTGCAACCATCGCCCCTGAACTCATGATGGTATGGGTTACATTGATTTCCTGGAGTGTGGAACCTTTCGCCCTTTTCAAGGCAGCCAGACTGACTACCGTTACAAAGATGGTCGGCCAGGGCAGAGCTCCCATTCTGAGCGCTACATACATGGAACTGGCGGTAATCACCAGTAACCCGACAAGAGCAATAAGGGCACCACGAAGGGTAAGATGTCTATTCATTTTTTACACTTCCTCTGTGAATGTATGGTAACTAGATTTGGGAAAAAACACCAGTAGTTTAATCTTTCAAGATTTTGCCCAAATACCCCTATATGTTTGCCTGTTCAAGAAATTTTGCTTATGGTATAGTTTACATATCAAAATTATTGGTAGGAGTTCATCCTACAGAAGGAGAGTGCGTATGAAGAAAGTATTACTTGCTGTACTTTTACTGGCTATGGTACTGCTTCCTGCTACAGCAGCGGAGAGAGCTTCGAAAACCGACCTTGCGGTAGGACTGAACTTGGGAACCAATACTGGTGTTGGTGTACAGTACCGAATGAATGACTTTGATGTCATCGGTAACGTTGGCCTTGGCTTCATCGGTGGGTCCAGTCTTTCTGTTGATGCAGCTGCCAACTACAAGGTAGCGGAATTCAATATTGAGAAAGCAAAGTTTGACGTCACCGTTGGTGGTGGTGCTGCAATTCGTGTTCCATTTGATAAAAGTAAAATGGGCTTGGCCGCTATTGTTCCTGTAGGTATTGTCTACAGCATGAACAACAAGGACTTCCCACTTGATTTCTATCTGCGTATTGCTCCAGGCATCGCAATTCTGCCTGATGTTGATCCATACTTTGGTGGATACATCGGAGCTCTCTGGAGATTCTAGATCAGAACAGTCAGTAACATCGAATTGGTGTCACCCTTCATGGGGTGGCACTTTTTTATGACTTACGGAACTCACTGAGCGGACCCTGGAACCGAGGCTGGATTCTCGTTCTTACCAAGATTCCCTCCCCTTGGTAGTCAATAGACTCAACCTGTCCATGGCGGTGGATATGTGCAACCAGGTCATGGCGGGAGTTGGGGAGGAAATAGGTTGCCGTGGGATAGAGTTCACCAAGGGTCTTGGTAATCTGCTCAAGCAGGGATTCGAGACCGGTGCCCTCTTTGATGGAGGTCTCAACTACCACGGGGTAGAGTGACTTGAGCCTGCTGACAGCAAAAGAGTCACTTACCATATCCATCTTGTTTGCCAGCACAATGGCTGGTTTATCAGTGCAGCCAAGATCCTCAAGTACCTCAACGGTGGTCGTGTAGCTTGCGAGCATATTGGGATGGGCTGCATCACAGACAATGATGAGAAAATCTGCAAAGCGGGCTTCCTCCAGCGTGCTCTTGAATGCCTGGACCAGGTGGTGGGGCAGATCACTGACAAATCCGACAGTATCGGAGAGCAGAATCTCTTCTCCTCCTGGAAGTTTAACCTTCCTGGTGGTGGGATCCAGGGTCGCAAAGAGCTTGTTCTCTGCAAGGACCCCTGCACTGGTGAGGGCATTGAGCAGGCTGGACTTGCCGCTGTTGGTATATCCAACAATGGCACCCGTTGGAATGTTCGTATTCATTCGCTGGCTACGTTGGGTATTGCGTTGTTGTACTACTTTTTCCAACTGAGCTTTCAAGCTGACAATTTTTTCTTGAATCTGCCGTCTATCGAGCTCAAGCTGTTTCTCACCCTCTCCACGGGTTCCCTTCACTCCACCGTGTTGCCGTCCGAGACTGGTCCATCTTCTCGTGAGTCTGGGAAGCGAATATTCGAGTCGTGCGAGTTCAACCTGCAGCACTGCTTCCTTGGTTGCCGCTCTGTCTGCAAAGATCTGAAGGATGACTTCATCACGGTCTATCACACAAATGGAGAGAATGCTCTCCAGGTTGCGCTGCACACGAGGACTGATCGGACAGTCGAAGACGATCAGGTCAGGCTCTTTTTCTTCTATCAGTGCCTTGATCTGTTCCACCTTACCGCTTCCGATCATGGTTGCACTGTGCACCTTCCTGAGCGGGATATGCTCAGTATGAATGGTAAGAGGACCCATGGTGTCTACCAAGGCTTCCAGTTCTTGTGCACGGTTTTGTGCGGTTTGTAGTGTGTCTTCACTGTTTACAAGAACCAAGAGCATTGCTCTCTGTCGTTCATCTTGTATATCGAGGCCGGAAATATTCTTTTCAGTGTCTTCTGTTTGTGTACTACCCATTGGTGTTGACTATAGGGCTGGTTAACGAGCAAGTCAATATGTGATACACTTCGTTAGCTGGCTCACATTGAGCCGATAATGAGGTAAATCATGGGTGTTAATTGCGGCATAGTTGGGCTCCCCAACGTAGGAAAATCTACTATATTCTCAGCACTTACGGCAGCTCCTGCCGAAGTAGCGAATTATCCGTTCTGTACAATCGATCCCAATGTGGGAATCGTTTCCGTTCCTGATAAGCGGCTGGACAAGATTGCCACCCTGATTCCACCAGAGAGGGTTATTCCTGCAACGTTCGAATTTGTCGATATTGCAGGGTTGGTAGCAGGTGCAAGCAAGGGAGAGGGGCTTGGTAACCGGTTTCTCGCTTCTATCAGGGAAGTAGGGGTAATCGCGCACGTGG
This sequence comes from uncultured Sphaerochaeta sp., assembly GCF_963666015.1. Lineage (NCBI taxonomy): Bacteria > Pseudomonadati > Spirochaetota > Spirochaetia > Spirochaetales > Sphaerochaetaceae > Sphaerochaeta > uncultured Sphaerochaeta sp. The sequence continues at coordinate 3,027,803 of NZ_OY762555.1, forward strand.
TTCGCTGCTTTGAAAACAGCGATATCGTCCACGTCAACAATAAGATCGATCCATTGGGGGATATAGAGACCATCAATATTGAGTTGGCTCTCGCTGACCTCGATACAGTGACAAACCGATGGGCAAAACAATCCAAGCTGAATCGACTGAGTAAAGAAGCACAGAAAGAGATGGAGAAATCCCTTCCAGTGCTTGCAAAGCTCAAGGATTGCCTTGAGCAGGGAAAGAGTGCACGCAGCCTGCAACTTGATGAGGATGAACTTGCTCTGGTCTCTGATCTTCACTTGATCACTCTCAAACCGGTCATCTATGTCTGTAACGTAGATGAGGAAGGCATTGTTGAAGAAAATGCCTTCGTGAAGCAGGTGAGAGCTGTCGCTGAGCAAGAAGGTTCAGAGGTAGTGGTTATCTGTGGAAAGATTGAGTCTGAGATTGCTGTATTGGAAACAGAGGAGGAGAAGCAGGAATTTCTCGAAGCTGTAGGGCTTCAGGAATCTGGTCTCAACCAGCTGATCCGTAGTGCCTACCACATTCTTGGCCTACGTACCTTCTTCACCGCAGGTTCTGATGAAGATAGGGCGTGGACCTTCCGCGCAGGTTACAAGGCTCCACAGACTGCTGGAGTCATTCACTCAGATTTTGAACGGGGATTTATCAAGGCTGAAGTATATAACTGTGAAGACCTTTTCACCTATGGAAGTGAACAGAAGGTCAAGGTAGCAGGGAAGCTGAGAATGGAAGGCAAAGAGTACTTGGTGCAGGATGGGGACATCATGCACTTCAAGTTCAATGTCTAGGTGTTACCAACGAACAGTGAATGTAATGGGATCAGCAAGCAAGAGGAAGTCAATGAGTGGGAAGCTGAATTCATAGACGCTTGCTGCAACCTTTCTCCCATTGATGAACGATGTGACCTCCTTCGGGGTATTCACCCTGAGGGTAATCACAGAACGTTCTATTGCAGGAGGCCCTTCCTCTCCAAGCATGAAACTGATCATCTCAAGATAGTCAGCTTCACTGAGTCCTTGGTTATACACTGGCCCAAAGGCTTCAAAGTTTTCGTCAGCCAGGAATGGGATGACTGGGACCAGCTGTTCATAGTTGTCCATGGAGAGGAAGAAGGTCATGGAATTCCCATTGATTTCCAGAAGGCTCTGATTCTCTCCTGCTCCCAGGTCAGTTACCAACCGCTGTAAGTCGCTGAATTCAAATACTCCCTCATAGGAGTGCTCATCAAGCTTCTTCAATCCAACGTTTTTAGTGGTGGGGCTATAGCGCAAAGCTTTTTCAAAATCCCCAATTGCCTTGTCCATCAGGGAGATGTCCTCATTTTTCGGGGAAAATTCACTGAAGTCTTCCAGGACTGCAATGAAAAAATCCTCAACAGAAAAGGCATATGCCGAGCCATGGTATCCTGTCTGCTTGAAGGATATGTTTTCAGTTATAGTACAACTACTCATCAGTACCAGAGAGGCAATCACTGCCAGCAATAGCCTGGTTGTTTGTTTTTTGATCTTCACCGGTTATTCATTCCTTTTGATTCACTGTACGGGATTTCTGTACGCTTCTCAAGCGTAAGTTCTATTGCAGGGGCACAAAAAGCAGTCTTCCATCCATATCACTGGTGATTCCAAGAATTTCTTCTTCCCTTTCTGGGTATCGCTTCAGGAATACATCGGCTGAAAGATGTTCAAATTCAGAGAGAGCATCCAGCGAGTAGGAGAGATGCAGAACTGGACTCTCTCCGCACTCATGGAAAAAGGCAATCCCTTGATGCAGCTCAATGAATGAGAGCATGACCGCTTCATATTGAACAAGACCAAGCTTTCTGAGGAAGCTGCGGACAAACGTCTCTTGTAGTAGATAGATATCTATATCCTCAGCTTGCTCACCACTTCTCTTCAGATAGGCTTCCAGGAATGAGGAGAAAGAGAAAAGGATCGAGGAGGGGCTCAAGGAGACCACCTCGCTGAGTTTCTGTAACCACATTCCGGCCTGTCCTTTGGTAAAGAACAAGTCCAGTGCATCTTTCAGCACCAATGCTTTCTGGATATCACGATTAGGAAAGCTGGGAGACTCAATAATGGTATAAGGAGCTTTCTGCAAGTGAGTGATTGAAAACTCCTTTGCTTGCTCTGCAACCAGGGTCCCTGGAAGCAGGGAGAGGGGAAATACATCAAGGTTGCTCGGCTTCAAGGAGACCGCATAGTCAACACTCTTGATGAATGACCTGAGATTGTCATTGGGAAGTCCAATGATGAGGTCGAGGCCAAAGGGAATTCCGCGTGTATTAAGAAAAGAGATTTTCTTTGCGAAGAGCTTGCTGTCAAATCTCCTGTTGGCGGTTTTCAGCACTGCTTGGTCACTGCTTTGCAGACCTATCTGCAAAGCACAGTTGATTCTTGCAAAGGCATCTGCAAGTTCATTGTCCAGAAGTTCTGCCCTGATCTCGAACACGAAATGGATGTCATTCTGCTTTTCTGAAAGCATGGACAGAATCGTGAGGGTGCGCTTTTTGTCCATATTGAAGGTTGGATCGAGGATATACACCTCTCCAACCTGCTTGGCGATAAGTAGATCAAGTTCTGCTTCAAGTTGTGCAAGTGGAAAATGCCGGACAGAGCGTTGTCCCCTGGATTCAAAACAGAAAGAACAGTGAAACGGACAACCTCGTGTCATCTCCCACAGAACGCTTGACCCCGCTTTCAGGAAACGATCTGCATGATGGTTGAGAAGAGGGGAAGGAAGCACGGAAAGATCAGGAGAAGGAGCCCAGGAAAGTTCGTTGAGATTGGTTACAATCCCTTCTCCTTCAATGTTCTTTCCTTCCTTGATGGCGGAGATTGCCTGCACAACCGTTTCTTCTCCCTCTCCAAGAATGAGAAAGTCGAGAATGGATAAGTCAAAGCTTGAAGGATTGGCGGTAGCCTCTGGGCCTCCCGCAAAAATAACCAGGTCAGAGCTCTGTGCTCGTAATACCGCCGTGAAGCTGTCCATCCAGGTTCTGTTCCAGAGATAGACAGAAAGACCAACAACCTGTGGCTGCATTCTTGCAACATCGGTAGCTGCTTGTGAGGGGTCGTCTGCCAAGGTGAAGGGCAAGTGTTCTGCTCTCATATCTGCTGCTTCGAGCGCGCTTTGGATGCAGAGTGCACCGAGAGGATAACTGAGGTTGCCTTCTTCAAGACAACAGGAAACCAAAGAGATATTCATGTGATGATAGTAGCGATTGCCATCTCCTCTTGCAAGCTGGTGTAGTAGATGTATAGTGTAGATATGAAACGGCTGTACGTAATATTCCTTATATCTACGTTCTTACCATGTGTCTTTGCAGCAGTCTTGGATGTTCAGGTGGATGCACTCCATCCCAACCAAATACACCTAAGTTGGCAGGAAGTGGAAGGTGCAGAGTACTATGACCTCTACCTCAATAAGGAGCCAATGGTACACACGGAAGGGAGCAAGGCCGTTTTGGGTTCCAATGAGCGCCCGCTTACCAGTCATACTCAGTATGAAATACTGATTGCTGCAAGGAAAAAGGGTGCAGGAGAGATTGCAGTGGAGCGGCTACGGGTAGAAACACCCGGGTGGGAGGGCCGCTATAGATGGGTGAACCTGACAAAGGAAGATAATAAAGGCAAATGCAGGCAGTTGGACTACCTTGTCAGCTTTGAAGAAGGCTCCTATGTCATCCATGGTCTTTTTGCAAAACCCTGCCAGCTCTATCCATTAGTTCCTGCAGATTGTATTGGAGACCAGATCCCCTATGATGGTGAGCGTTCATATCAGATAGCCTATCGATTGAATGCAGAAATTTTTAACACTACAAACTTCAAGCCAAAAAGTTGGAGTGTGAAGCGTGTAGAGTACACCGATGACTTAATCCTGGTTGAGGTGGAGACCAAGGTTGGTATGATGAGGTTCTCCACCATTTCGCAGTACCGGTTTCTATTGGCAGGCAATGGTGAGCAACAACTCCATTTTGAGACAGAAGGATCTGGAATTGCTTCCTGGGGACTGTTCAAAAACCCTAATCCTGGGGATGCTGGAGTCTTCAAAAGCACGCTCTTGGAATAGCAAGTTTTTTCACTAAGCGTTGACAAAAGCTGAAGCCGGCAGTATATGTGTTAACTTAAGACCACCGGTCTTTAGGAGTATATTGCATGGATAATGCCAACACACTGATAATCGTCGAGTCGCCAACCAAGGCCAGAACCATCTCGAAATTTCTTCCCTCGAACTGCAAAGTCGTTGCCAGTAAAGGGCATATTCGTGACCTTCCCGAGGACAAGATGGCAATTGATGTCGAGAAAGGTTTCGCCTGTGAGTATCAGGTGGTAGCAGGTAAGAATGCTCTGATCAAGGAGATCAAGAGCTCTTTGAAGTCCGTTGATAAACTTTTATTGGCAACAGATGAGGACCGAGAGGGAGAAAGCATCTCTTGGCATTTGTTGGAAGTGCTCAAGCCAAAGGTGCCTCATCAGAGGATGGTATTCCATGAGATAACAAAGAAAGCAATCACCGATGCACTCGAGCATGGCAGGGACTTGGATGAAAACCTGGTTCAGGCTCAGGAGAGCAGACGTGTTGTTGACCGTCTCTACGGTTATACCCTTAGCCCGACGCTCTGGAAAAAACTTTCCAACAAGCGGCTATCAGCTGGAAGGGTGCAATCGGTAGGGTTGCGCCTGACCGTTGACAGGGAACGACTCAGGATCGCCTTCTTGCAGAGTACCTACTTTGATGCGAAGGCAAAACTGCAGAGTTTTTCCAAACAGGCTTTTGAGGCAAAATTGACAGCATACGCTGGCCAGGCAATCGCAAATAGCAAGGACTTTGATTCCACTACCGGTGAATACAAGGGGAAGAAAAATACCTTGTTGCTTGCTGAGGAGCAAGCGAAAGCGATTGTCGAGGAACTTTCCGCTGCAACCTTTGTTGTTGAAGATGTCCAGAAGAAACCGTTCGTGACTCGGCCCTCCATCCCTTTTACGACCAGTACCTTGCAGCAGGATGCAATCAAGAAGCTGCACATCAGTGCCTCTGAGACGATGCGCATAGCACAGCGGCTGTATGAAAATGGATATATTACGTACATGCGTACCGATAGTCCTTCCCTGAGCCAGGAAGGGACGAATGCTGCACGCTCCTTGGTGGATCAACTCTACGGGAAAGAGTATCTCTCTCCGAGCCCGAGATATTTCGCTGCAAAGAGCGCTGGAGCCCAGGAAGCCCATGAGGCGATTAGGCCAGCAGGAGAGCAGTTCGCAGTTCCCAGTGAAACCTCGCTCAGTGGGAAGGATCTGGCCCTCTATGAGCTTATCTGGAAGCGAACACTTGCAAGTCAGATGGCTGATGCAAAGAAGGCTACCACAACGGTAACCATCAAGGCAGGAAATGGAACGTTTGTTGCCTCAGGTACGCAGATTGTATTTCCCGGCTTCATCAGGGCGTATGTAGAAGGGTCTGATGATCCTGATGCAGCACTCGATGATAAGGAGACCCTCTTGCCTGCAATGAAGGCTGGAGAGGAGTGCTCCTTACAGCAACTTGAAGAGGTAGTACACCAGACCAAGAGTCCTGCTCGTTATACTGAAGCATCCCTGGTACAGGAGTTGGAGAAGCGGGGCATCGGAAGGCCGTCCACCTATGCCTCCATCATCAAGACACTGATGGATAGGAAGTATGTCATGAAAGAGGGGAATGCACTGGTACCCACGTTCATGGGATTTGCTGTGTGCCAGTTTCTGGAAACCAATTTTCCCCAGTTCATCGACTATGATTTTACCTCGAAGATGGAAGACAACCTTGACAAGATCGCTGCTGGGGAACTGGACAAGAACAAATTTCTGAATGCGTTCTACCTTGGAGATACGGGGTTGGAGAACCAGAACAAGCTCCAACTCGCCTTGGACAACAAGGTAGTCTCGAAAACACTCCGTCTTTCTCAGATCAGCGAGGACAATCCGGTTATGATCGGGCCCTATGGTCCTTACGTAGTGGATAAGGATGGACAGTTTATCTCACTTCCCAACACTTGGTTGCCCGGCACTACCGCTGATGAGGATGTGAAAACCCTTATTGCTGAGGGTAAGAAGGTACATGTACCGGTCGAGCTCGGTAAAGGTCCGGTACATGGTGAGCCGGTGAAGTTGATGAACGGAAGATTTGGACCATACTGGCAGGAAGGCGATGGTAAGAGTGCGGTACGTGCATCCATTCCCAAGTGGGTTCATGATGCAGACAAGAGTGAAGATCTGGAGATAGCAAGCAGATACCTTGCACTTCCCCGCGTACTGGGTAAAGATGAGATGGGAAATGAGGTGCTTGCCCAGAAAGGAAAGTATGGTCCGTACATCTCCTGCGATAAGAAGACAAGAAAACTCAATCGGTTGGATAAAGACCAACAGCTCTTTTCCATAACCCTTGAAGAGGCCCTTGAATTACTCAGCAAGGAACCTGAGAAGGGTAGTGGGGGAAAAGCAGGAAGAGGGAGTGCCAAGGCATCCGTTATCAAGGAGCTTGGCCAATTCGAACAAGATACAGTGGCTCTTGCCTCTGGGCGCTACGGCCTCTACCTTCGTGTCGGCAAACAAAATATTGCCCTACCCAATGAGTACAAGAAGGATGAAGAGAAGGCCGGTGCTTTGACAATGGATGAGGCTGTAGCGATTATCCGCGCTAAACGTGCGAAGGACTAATGACAGGAAACAATGGCAAATTTTTTACGGAGGACTCCTCCTAAAAAGCAAAATGTGGAGACCATCACCAGTGAAAATACCGTGGATATACTCTCCTCTGAATTCAAACTGAACAAGGAGAAGGTGTCGAGTATTCTCAGGAGTGTCGGTATCAACCTGGAGGCACAGAACCCTGCAGGGGAACTGGACCTGTATAGAGAGGTGATAGCCAGTAAGATTGGCGACAGGAGCCGATTCCTCAATTCTGATGAGACATACATTACAGAGCTCGATGAGCAGTTGCGTTCATTTGACGAGATTTATGTTGATACCGCTCCTATCATCCAGAAAGACTGGTTCTTGCATTTCGTTACGAATGCTGAAAGCATTCTTAAGCGGCGCAAGAAAAAACTGATCATCCTTGAGAAGACCCTTGAGGAACTGCATGGGCTTAAGGACAATCCAGAGAAGGACAAGGAGGTGCGAATACGCTCCACCATCCGTCCTGATCTGATTCGGTTCCTTGCAAAACGAGGATTGGTTCGTATTGGAGATACCGGAAGCCAAGGAATCGCCGATGACCATCTGGTACGATTGTTCTCGCAGATTGGCAGCAAACGAAATCTTCTGCTTATTACCCAGGACCGCGGATTGAGTGAGCGAATTGTCCGCCTCTCCACGGAATTGGAGGAGAAGGAAGCTGAACAAGAGAACCTTCCCTGGTATCGTCGCATCCTCTCAAGAAAGAACAAGGAGGTGGATACCACCCATCGCATGGTTGTTTGCAAGCTCATTGAGGAAGGTAAACTCAAACGCTGCTACATCTGTCCTGAATGTGATGAAAGCTACTACGATGACCTGCATGATTGCGAGGGGATGGTTCTCTGTGGCCGTTGTTACCTGGATCTGAAGGAACAGGAAGCAAAACAGGATGCAGTAAACAAGCAACAACGGGAAGCTGAACTGAAGGCCGAGGAAGAGCGACAGAAGAGATTGGAAGCGGAAGAAGCACGGATTGAATATGAGCGCTCCCGCGATACCGTGGGAAACCGACTACGAATGAAGCGGAGCAAGGTTCTCCGTATTTTCCTGATTGTATTACTGGTTCTGTTGTTAATACTATCGATTCTTGTACTAGTTCTATGAAGATGAGAAAAGGCTGTTGGGATTTCCAACAGCCTTTCTTGCCCCCGGCGCGATTCGAACGCACGACCCCTCCCTTAGGAGGAAAGTGCTCTATCCAGCCGTTGCTGTTCCAAACAATAGCTTTGATTATTCTTCGGCTTCCACACAGAACAGGACAACCGCTTTAGCAAAAGGGATCAGTGCAGACACCAAGGACGGCAAGCTATCACACGGCCTGCTCCTGGATGAGTACCATCAGCACCCTGACAAGAAACTCTACAACTCGATTGCCTTGGGACGTGTCGCTGATCCTACGTCCATGATGCTGATTATCACAACAGCCGGTACCGAGCTTGGAGGGGTATGCCATCAGGAGTATGAGAAGTGCAAGCTCACCGAGAGTAACCTAGTGGATTTCCAGATCCCGGGAGACAACGTTGTCGCGCTCTCCAGGCAGCTTCGTAAGCCCTTGCAGGATTGGATAGCCACGGGAATGGTGAGGGCTCTAGAGGTTCCTGTTGTTGATTACCTTGATGTCGGTAACTTCATCAAGGCCTGTATGGAGCTTTACAACCTAAGACTGATTGCTTGTGACGCATGGAAACTAGAACTCTTTGCAGCCAAGGTCGGTGACTGGTTTGAGACCATAGCGGCCAGGTTCAGCCAGTCGATGAAAAGCATGGCCCTGCCGATCGAACAATTCAAGGAAGCATACCTTACTGGATTGATTACCAGTGGAGACAACCCGGTCATGACCTGGATGATGGACTGTGTTGACAGCTCCACTGATTCAAATGGGAATGTAAAGCTGACAAAATCCAAGTTGGAACGAACGAAAACCAGGATTGAAGGGGTGATTGCCTCTATCATGAGTTTCAACACGGCAGTGGACAACGAGGGACAGTGAACTGTCGATGCAAAAGAAGATTTTGTGTTTTTCTAATCAAGCTACAAAAGGGGATTCTATCTTTGGCATCATACAACTATGCCCATTTAGGGTAGCTTTGGTTTTTTGTAGGAATATGAGCAATCTAAAGATAGCAAACTAGACATATGTCATAATCCTGTTCTATAGTAGCTTTGTCTGTTTTAAAAGGAGGAAATAATATGAAGAAAGCAAGGCTTGTCACAGTGCTGCTCATTATCTTTGTGATAATCTCTCTGAGCGGTTGCAACATGGTCACGTCGAAGAGGCTAATTGTGTCCAACACCAGCTCAGGTATTGCCATCACGGGAGTACAGGTGAACCAATTCGTCGGTTCACGCATGATGCGGTTCGAAGATATGATGGGTGATGGGGAGACAATCGCTCCAGGAGAGAGCAGAACATTTCACATTGCCCCTTCCACCAGTTCAATTGGAACGGAGCTTACTGTTCAATACTCGTCTACCCTAAAATCGATTGGGTTCACATACGATTACCAAGTCGATGGAATTAATCGCCCTGTGACGGTATCTTTTGATGGGACGGATCTTTCCGTTTCTGGAAGCAACGCTGCGGTTTTGCAGGACAGTTGATTACTTCAACCAAACAATGGGAAGGTATCGGGTTACCTAAGAAGGACCATGTGAAATTATAATTCTCATGAATGTCCTCTGTTCCCGCCTCTTCCCTTGACTACCATAATTACCTCCTGTCGCCCGTCGAGGATCGCAGGGGGTTTTTCATATGCTTGACCCATGGGATTGGGCAAACTGTTTTACAAGATCGAGGATTCAATTCCCGTCTCTATAGGCAAGACCCTGGGATGAGCAGACCTCATGTCCTTCGATAAGGACAAGGGCTGGAGAACAGTGCTTTCTGGATATGCCCAAGGAACTTCTCTCCTCGGGGATTCCCACAGGTTTACCCAGCTTGGCAATACAATCCTGAGGAATTTAGGTGCGAGGTTTCTTGCTCCCATCAGGGAACAGATCATGCAACCACGAATGAAAGGTTGTCCTGTGGACCCAAACCTCCCTTGCATACGATGAATATGTACCATTTCCTTTTCACCATACTGCAGGAGTTTGTCCCTAGTTTCCTGGTAGATGAAATATGGATTAATAGAGCACTTGCGAAACAGACAGGAGAGAACCTAACTTTTCTTCTGAATCGCGGAACTGAGCGTACAGAGGTTTCTTCCCATTGATGGTCTTTTTGATAATGTAATATGGTTTGATTGCAGCCATGAGAGCCTCCTAGCCCTAGTTTAGTCTTTTTTGCAGGAGGTGTGAAGGATTTATGCTATTTCTTCTATCAGAGAGAATTTGCTCATCATATAAAAACAAATAACCCTACATAAGATCTTGTCTTATATAGGGTTGTTTTCTGCCCCCGGCGCGATTCGAACGCACGACCCCTTCCTTAGGAGGGAAGTGCTCTATCCAGCTGAGCTACGAGGGCAACACACAGCCGATACTACCCCAAATCCGGGTGAGGATGCAAGGGGCGAGTGAAATTAATTACTTCTTCAACAGGTCCCTGATTTCAGTCAGCAAAACGATATCAACAGGGGTTGGAGCAGGAGGTGCTGCCTCTGCCTCTGCTGCTGCTTCAGCTTTTTTCCTTGCCTCAATTCGTTCACGGATTCTGTTGATTGTCCTAACCATCATGAATACCACAAACGCGATGATGAGGAAGTCGATGATCCTCTGGATGAAAATCCCATACATGATGGCAACCTCTGTGGTTTGCTCTGTGGCCTCAGCAATGACAATTTTCAGATCAACGAAACTTACCCCACCCAAGAAGAGCCCGATCAAGGGCATCAGGATCTCTTTTACCAGGGAGTTGATGATTTCCTTGAATGCAGTACCAATAATGATACCGACGGCCATATCAATTACATTTCCCCTGGTGATGAATTTCTTGAATTCAGCAATCATACCTACTTTCTCAGCCATATGAACCTCCTGAAGCTTTTCAGTTTTCTCCAGTATAAATCCTAACCAGAGATTTCCCTACTGATTTCTCTGCGGTTTGCGACAATAGGTAGCTTTCAGAGAGGAATTTGAGTAATTGGGGGAAAATTTACAAATTGTCGTGGTTGAATGTTGCATAAATATACTAGTTAATGTATAAACTTAACCAATGTTTCGAAACGAAAATGTTTCAGCTTGTTCGATCAGTATATGGAGGTACTAATATGAAGAAAAGCCTGTTTGTCTGTTTTATTCTGGTGGCTTTGCTGGCTTCCCCCTTGTTTGCACAGGGTGGTGGAGAAGTATCCAGCCCAAAAATCGGTTTCATGGGGCCAATGAGTGGTGACTATGCCAACTATGGCGTGCTTAGCAACAACTCTACCATGCTTGCAGTGGAACAGTTCAATGCAAAGGGTGGATTTGGTGGCAAGGTACCTGTGGTGCTCGTTACTGAAGATTCCGAGGGTAACGTTGAGAAGGGCCTTTCTGCAATTGAGAAACTCTCCTCTGTTGATAATATTGCTGGACTTGTCGGTCCTGTATTCACCGGTGTAAGTTTTGCTGTTGGTGAACGTGTACAGAGTGAAGGCATCGTTATGATCAGTCCCTCTGCAACACACGCTGATATCACCAGCATTGGTGATTATGTATTCCGCACCGTTGTATCCGACGGTTTGCAGGGTGAGGTTGCTGGCAACTATTTCTATGGTGAACTTGGCTATCGCAATATTGCTGTCCTGTATGCAAAGAATGACTACAGCCAGGGTTTGTATGAAGGCATGACTGCTGCATTCGAGGCAGCAGGTGGAAAGGTAACTATTGCGGAATCCTTCCAGGTCGGCGACAAGGACTTCAAGACCCAGCTAACCAAGATTCGCAGTGCCAATCCTGAAGCAATCTACATCCCCAACTACACCGCTGAAATGGCTCAGATTCTCGAGCAGGCCAGTCAGTTGGGAATGGGTACTCCTTTCCTCTCCTGTGATGGATTCTCCAACCCTGAGATCTACGACCTTGCTGGTGAATTCACCGATGGCGTAATCTATGTTGGTCCTGCAAAGGTCAAGGAAAGTCCTGCATACAGTGATTTCGTTGCACAGTATGAAGCCAAGTTTGGTGTTGGTCCTGATAGTTTTGCAACCAACGCCTACGATGGTGCAAACATCCTGCTCCAGGCAATGGACAAGGTGTACAAGGCTACTGGTAAGTTTGACCGCTCTGCCATCCGTGATGCGGTTGCGGCTACCAAGGACTATGCTGGTGTCTCCGGTACCATCAACTTTGCAGAGAATGGTGACTTGGTTGCATACCAGGGACTTTACAAGGTCAACGGGACAACTCCTGAATACCTCGGTTCCTATACCGTCGTTGATGGAGCCCTTACCCAGGTGGACTAAGGTCTCTTTGCTTCCCGGTCTACTCGGGAAATGGGAAGACCGGTGTTGTTTACACCGGTCTTTTCATGTTATCGTACCTACTAGTTTTCGTATGAAGGAGAGAGCATCGTGGGAATTGCCGAATTCTTTCAACATTTGATGAATGGCCTGACCTTGGGGGGCATCTATGCCCTGATAGCCCTAGGGTACACCATGGTGTACGGCATTCTGAAATTTATCAATTTCGCCCATGGTGACATATTAATGGCTGGGGCATATATTGGTCTGTTTGTGTTTGATGGACTGAGGGGGGATGCCCCGCTCGGAACTTGGACACTGATAGCCTTTTTCCTTGCCATGCTTATCAGTATGGGGTTCAGTGCCGTACTTGGTATGTCCATTGAGCGTATTGCGTATAAACCACTACGGGGAGCAACCAGACTTGCCCCGCTTCTCAGTGCTATTGGTGTTTCATTCATTCTCTCCAACAGTGCTGCATGGGCCTTTGGCACACACTCCAGGAAATTCAACTATCCCTTCGACAATACTCCAGTTCATATTGGGGATGTTGTTATTACGCCTCACCAGATTCTTATCTTGAGTGTTTCCTTGATTATGATGATCATTCTCAAGCTTTTCGTTGATAAGACCAGGATGGGGAAGGCCATGCGCGCAACCAGCTTGGATCAGGGAACAGCTATGTTGATGGGAATCAATGTTAACAAGGTCATCAGTATGACATTCGCAATCGGGAGTGCATTGGCCGCAGTTGGTGGTATCTTGATCGCTCTGGACTTCAAGGTCTACGCTACGATGGGCACCATGACAGGGCTTAAAGCCTTTGTTGCTGCTGTTGTTGGCGGAATCGGGAACATCAGCGGAGCCATGTTCGGAGGAATCTTGCTCGGTGTATTGGAAACCTTTGGTGTTGCCATCTTTGGTATTCCTACCGGTCTGAAGGATACCATTGCCTTTGGTGTATTGATTCTCATTCTCTTGATCAAGCCGGAAGGGCTGTTCGGCAAGGTCGAAAAGGAGAAGGTGTAATATGCTTAACTTTTTTCTACTGATATTGATTTACTCAGGCATCTATGCCCTTATGGCAATCGGACAGAATGTCATTACCGGTTATGGAGGCATGCTCAGCCTAACGCAGGCAGGTTTCTTTGCCATAGGCTCCTATGCAACGGCAATTCTCACCACCCAAGCAGGATGGTCCTTTTGGGCAACACTTCCTGTAGCGTTTGTAGTGAGTGCCCTTTTTGGTCTGCTGATCGGATTACCGACTCTCAGACTCAAGGGTGACTATCTGGCTATTGCTACCCTGGGATTTGGTGAAATTGTACGCAACGTATTGAACAACTGGGACTCACTGACCAATGGTCCGATGGGTATCCAAAGAATTCCCATGCCCGCCATTTTGGGATTCACCATCAATCCGTATAAAAAGTATGCCTTCCTGGTGATGGTGATTGTGTTCGTCATTATTGCCTACATTCTTTTCCAGCGTTTGGCTCGCTCGAGAATGGGTCGTGCTCTGGCTGCAGTCAGGGAAGATGAGATTGCCGCCCAATCCATGGGTATCAACATCACGAAGTACAAGGTCTATGCCTTTATTCTTGGCGCTTCGGTAGCTGGTATTGCTGGTTCCTTGCAGGCAGCGTTCACCCTCTCTGTCACCCCTGGAACCTATACCTTCATGGTTTCGGTCATGGTACTTTGTATGGTGGTTCTCGGTGGTATGGGCAACTTCAAGGCTTCAATCCTGGGTGCTTTCCTCATCCAGTTCATCAGCTATTTCCCTCAGCTCACCGGACTGTCCAGTGTCATTCCACCCCAGTTCAAGCAGATCCTGTTTGGTTTGATCCTGGTTGTTATGATGATCTGGAGACCACAGGGGATTCTTGGAAGAGAATCAACCAGGTATCGTAAGCGTGCTGCATCCACCACAGGAGGTGAACAATGATTCTGTTGGAAACAGAAGCTCTTACCAGAGCTTACGGAGGCGTTGTTGCCGTAAATAAAGTTGATTTTGAGGTGGAAAGTGGGCTGATCACCGGTCTCATCGGACCCAATGGGGCTGGAAAGACCACCCTGTTCAACAATATGACCGGTCTTGATATTCCTACCTCAGGAAAGGTTTGGTTCAATAATAAGGAGATCACCGGGTATCCTGCTCATAAAATATGTAGGATGGGTATTGCACGTACCTTCCAGAATATCCGCCTCTTCAAGGAACTCACCGTTGTTGAGAATGTCATGATTGGAAGACATTTCAAGACCGGGAAAAGTGAGACCAAGGGACGTTTTCTCAACGCTGTCAAGAGCTATGTAAAGTTGAGGGAAGAGGAAGAAGAGATCTATGAAAAAGCGTTGGACTGGCTCGATTTCTTCGATATGGGTGCTTCCAAGAATGAGCTTGCAAAGAATCTTCCCTATGGAAAACAACGTGAACTTGAGATTGCTCGCGCGCTTGCTACCGACCCAAAGCTGCTTTTCTTGGATGAACCAGCAGCCGGCATGAACCCACAGGAGACTGACCATCTGATGTCCACCATCAGAAAAATCAGGGACTTGGGAATTACGGTTGTTCTGATCGAGCATGACATGAAACTGGTGATGAACATCTGTGATACCATCACTGTCCTCAATTATGGGCAGAAACTTGCCCAGGGGACTCCCCATGAGATCAAGAAAAACCCGAGTGTCATCGAGGCCTATCTCGGTAAGGAAGAAGAATGAAAGAACTGCTCACGATAGATGACATTTCTGTTTCCTATGGGAACATCAAGGCACTGAAACAGGTCAGTATGCATGTTAATGAAGGGGATATCGTTTGCCTTATCGGAGCGAATGGAAGTGGTAAGAGTACCTTGCTTAAGTCCATCGTAGGGCAGGAGCCTTTGGAATCCGGCTCCATCATCTTTGATGGCGAGGAGATTTGCAGGGCAAGGAATACTGGAGCCAAACAAGGCAGGCGTTCAAAGATACTCACTACTGACTTAATTGCAGCAAAGGGAATCAGCTTGGTTCCAGAAGGTAGACGTGTATTTGCCGATATGACAGTTGAGGAGAACCTCGATATGGGGGCCTTTCTTGTACGTGATGATGCCCTGATCGCAGAACGCAAGGAGTCCATGTATGACTTCTTTCCCATTCTCGGAGCAAGAAGAAGACAGAAGACCCGATCCCTGAGTGGAGGCGAACAGCAGATGATGGCCATTGCCAGGGCTCTGATGAGCGGGCCACGCCTGATTCTTCTGGACGAACCTGGACTCGGTCTTGCCCCATTGGTAATTGCAGATATATTCGAGAAAATCGCCTTGATCAACCAACAGGACAAGGTAACGGTTTTTCTGGTGGAACAAAACGCCCGCATGGCACTGAAGGCTTCCTCAGAAGGGTATGTCATGGAGAATGGTAGGATTGTACTGAGTGATGCATCCTCTGCACTTTTGGAGAATGAGAAGGTACGGGCAGCCTATTTGGGCGAATAATTACTGGAAATTCACGATGGCATGAATTATAGTGTGCTTAGATGGTAGGAGATCCATATGATTATCGAACGAAGAATGACGCGCAATCCTGTTACAGCTACTCCCGATATGTCCATCGCGGAGGCATCTACCTTGATGAAGCAGGAGAAGGTTCACCGACTTCCTGTGCTCGATAAGGAGAAGCGGCTGGTTGGTATCATAACTGAAAAGGATATCTTGTATGCCACCCCTTCTCCTGCGACAAGTCTCTCTATCCATGAGATGGCTTATCTGTTGAGCAAGCTCACAGTCAAGAAGCTCATGAGTAAGAACGTGGTTTCCATCACCAAGGATACCACGGTTGAGGAAGCCGCACGCATGATGGTCGACCAAGACCTGAGCAGCCTTCCTGTACTTGAAGGACAGCAGTTGATCGGAATTGTCACAAAGAGTGATATGTTCAAGATTTTACTTGAGCTCTTCGGTGCACGCCACTTTGGGGTACGCCTTACCTTCGTGGTAGAAGATAAGCCTGGAACCATCGCAAAGATCAGTCAGGTGTTAAGCGAAGCGGGAATTGATATCATTACTTTTGGTACTTTCATGGGCACCGATCCCACCAATGCCATCTGTACCATCAAGGTGCAAGGAGCATCCATCAGCAAGGTGGTAGAGCTCGTCAAGCCTTATGTATCACAGTTGCTGGATGTGAGGGAGGTCTGAGTGCCGAAGAAAAAAAAGAAAAAAACTTCTGATACAAGCGAGACGGCTGGAAACAGCCGTCTTGTAGTTGATTCTGATGCCTACAAGCCGTTTGAGCATATCAAGGCAGTAAAGAAACAGCCTGTGAAACAGAAGCAACCTGTGCTCAAGAAACAATCCACCAGTCAGCGAAAAGAGCCCTTGGTGCTTGGGTATGATCCAAAGGCAAACTTTGGCGATATCCTTGCCACTTGGGAACAGACAGGTGAGCTCGGTGGTGTGACCAAGCGGATGAAAAGCCATAGCAAGGTAGCAGTGGAGAAGTCCTTTGGTGAAATTCTTGCTGAATGGGAAGGCGAGAAACAAGCTGCCAAGAGCAAGAAGGAAGAACCGGTTTCCATCAAGAAGAGCGAGGCCTACGCGCCCAAAAAAGATTTTGCGTCACTCCTTGAGGAGTTTGAGGGGAGCGATAAGCCCAAGAAGAAACAAGGAAAGCCTGTCTCTGATCAGAGAAGGGGAGAACATGAAAATCTTCCCTTGCAACCAACCCATGACATGCAGGAAGCCCTTGATGAGAAGGAAGAGCTTGACCAGGAACGTGATAGTTCGGTGAGCTGGTCCTTTGCAGATACCTACAAGCACTGGACAACAGTGAGTGATGAGGAGGCAGCAATCAAGCGGGCGCAGAAGGAAAAGCATGAAGCAAAAGCAGACCCCCATACCATCTCTGCGCTTCGTGCCATGGATCCTCAGTCAACATTGGACCTCCATGGAATGAAGGTGGTGGAAGCTGAACAGGCAACTGCTGATTTCCTACGCTCAGCGAAGGAGAAACGACTCCTGAAGGTGGCAATCATCACAGGAAAAGGATTGCATAATGACAAGGGATATTCCCTTTTGAAAGAAGCCGCCCTTTCTCAGATACGGATAAGCAAGGTGGTACGTGAAGCATACACTCCAAAAGCCCAGTATGGGGGAAGTGGCGCTATTTGGATCATCATGAAACGATGATTCCTTCTTTTTATACTTGGACGCACGAAAAAGCCGGGTTCTCAAGGGAATCCGGCTTTTTCTCATGTAGTGGTGTTAGCGCTCGCGGTAAATGATACGACCTTTGGTCAAATCATAGGGAGAAAGTGCAACACGCACGGTATCACCAGGTACAATTCTGATGTAGTGTTTGCGCATCTTACCCGATAGATGGGCAAGAATGACATGTTCATTCTGTAGTTCCACACGGAACATGGTGTTGGGAAGAGCTTCGCGTACGATGCCTTCCACTTCGATTGCTTCTTCTTTGGCCACAAAACCTCCAAATATTTGCTTAAAAGCAAGAAAATTATATGCACTAGGTTAAAATGTGTCAACAGTGCCCCTATGCAATAAAAATATCCCAATATCCTTTTAGGAAGATTCCTAAGATGATTGCCGGTAGCACATACTGGAAGTATGGACGTAGTATCTTGGGGAACTGCAACCCACTCGACCCACTGTCTGCCTCGGCTATGAATTTGTCCCAACCCCAACCGTACCTCCATGTACAATAGATGGTGAAGAAAAGCGACCCTAGGGGAAGCAGGGTAGAGCTGACAATGAAGTCCT
The DNA here is from genome assembly GCF_963666015.1 of uncultured Sphaerochaeta sp. NCBI lineage: Bacteria > Pseudomonadati > Spirochaetota > Spirochaetia > Spirochaetales > Sphaerochaetaceae > Sphaerochaeta > uncultured Sphaerochaeta sp. The sequence continues at coordinate 3,045,668 of NZ_OY762555.1, forward strand.
CAAGGTCCAGCACTCCAGTGCCTGGTCCAAGAGGCTGGAAACCAGAGAGTACATTGAAACCTAGAATGCAAGGGAGGGAGAGCAGTGCAATGGCAATGCCATTGAAGAGGGTTGCTTTCTTACGGTCGACACCCTTGGCATCGATCCAGAAACTGATGATATTCTCAAAGACAGCAATAAGAGTACTCAAGGCTGCAAAGCTCATGAAGAGGAAAAACAGGGAACCCCAGAGTCTTCCACCGGCCATCTGGTTGAAAATATTGGGGAGTGTGATGAAGATCAGGGACGGACCTGCATCAGGTTGAACTCCGAAAGCAAATGCAGCTGGGAATATGATAAGTCCGCTGGCAAGTGCTACAAAGGTATCTAGGCCGATAATTCGTACTGCCTCGCCGGTGAGACGGTGTTCTTTTCCGATGTAGGAGCCAAAAATTGAGATGGAACCGATGCCGAGGCTTAAGGTGAAGAAGGCCTGTCCCATAGCTGCATAGATTGTTTCCGAGAGCCCGCTTTCAACCATCTTGGAAAAGTCCGGTACCAAGTAGAACTTCAACCCTTCTCCAGCCCCTTCAAGGAGCATGCTATTGAATGCGAGTACCAACATCAACAAGAGTAGGCCAATCATCATCTTCTTGGTGATTTTTTCAACTCCACTCTGCAGTCCCTTGGCTACAGGAAGGAGACCTAGGATAACTGCAAGGATCATCCAAAACGTCATGTTCCCTGGTTTTTCCAGCATGCTGGAGAAGAATCCACCCACTTGGTCTGCATTCAATCCAGTGAAGTCCCCTTTGATGGTATGTACAAAATAGGAGAGAAGCCAACCGGTAATGGTGGTATAGAACATCATCAATACATAGTTTCCGATGATGGCAAGCTTTCCATAGACATGCCAAGGTTTTTTCTTGGGGGTCAATGTTTCGAATGTGCGTCCAATATTGGTTTGACTCGCTCTTCCGATGGAAAGCTCCATAACCATGACAGGGAGGCCAAGAGTAAACAGGAACAAGACGTAGATCAGCACAAATGCTGCTCCCCCATACCGACCTGCAATATAGGGAAATCGCCATACATTCCCAAGACCTATAGCACATCCTGCTGATAGAAGAATGAAGCCCAATCTGCTTGCCAATGCTTCACGTGTTTTTGTAGCGCCTACACTCATATAATCTCTCTCTCTTTCATTTCTGTATCGAGTTGCTCATTGCAGAAGACAACCGTCATATTTTGAAGTATGATAATGGAAAATGCAACCCAAAATTGCCTAGTGCGTTGACAGAGTCGCCCCACAAGGGCAAGATACGAAGTAACATAGCACGCAAAGAGGTATAACACATGTCCAGTGGAACAGCATTGCAAGCGTATTTGGCAGAAGCCAAAGAGATGAATGGCCCAATGGTGGCCTATACTGCAGCCCTTGACCAGATTGCACAGGTTGACCAGGGTATTGCAGGTCGCATCGTCAATGAGCTGAAAGATCAGCGAACCCACTTGAAGTTGATTGCAAGTGAAAATTTCTCTTCAATTGCTTCCCAGCTTGCAATGGGCAACCTGCTCACCGACAAGTATAGTGAAGGATTTGCATACCACCGCTTCTATGCTGGTTGCGACAACGTTGACGCCATAGAAGCAGCAGCAAGCGAGTATGCTTGTAAGCTTTTTGGGGCAGAACATGCCTATGTGCAACCCCATAGTGGTGCCGATGCAAACTTGGTAGCCTACTGGGCAATCCTCAATACCCGTATCCAGATTCCTGCCTTGGATGAGCTTGGAATTCCCAATCCCAGCAATCTTACTCGAGAGCAATGGGATGAAGTTCGCAAGAAACTGGGTAACCAACGACTGTTGGGCCTTGATTATTACTCTGGGGGCCACCTGACCCATGGTTACCGCCAGAATATTTCAGCCCAGATGTTTGATGCCTATACCTATACCGTTGATGAGAAGAGTGGTCTGCTTGACTATGATGCAATCGAGAAGATGGCACAGGAGATCAAGCCGTTGATTCTGTTGGCAGGATATAGTGCCTATCCCAGAAAAATTGATTTCAAGCGGATGAGTGAAATTGCCCATAGCGTTGGTGCCGTATTTATGGTGGATATGGCTCACTTTGCAGGTTTGGTTGCAGGAAAAGTCTTCACCGGCAACTATGACCCTGTACTATGGGCTGATGTGGTTACTACCACGACCCATAAGACTTTACGTGGACCACGAGGTGGCATGGTACTTTGCAAGAAGGAGTTCTCAGAGAGTGTCGACAAGGGTTGCCCTTTGGTACTCGGTGGACCCCTTCCTCATGTCATGGCCGCAAAAGCCATCGCATTCAAGGAAGCACTCGACCCTTCTTTCCAGGCCTATGCACAGAGTATCGTAAAAAACTCCGAGGCCTTGGCCAAAGCATGCCTTGATGAAGGTATTCCTGTTGCAACAGGAGGAACGGACAACCACCTGATGCTTCTTGATGTCAGGCCCTTTGACCTGAACGGTAGGCAAGCTGAGACAGCCCTCAGGGAGTGTGGTGTTACCCTAAACAGGAATGCTCTCCCCTTTGACCCCAACGGTCCCTGGTACACGAGCGGGCTTCGTATTGGAACCCCTGCTGTAACGACGCTCAAGATGGGCGAGCCAGAAATGAAAGAGATTGCTTCCATCATTGCGTTGGTGCTTAATCATACCAAACCGCTGATTCTCACCAAGGGAGCAAATGCAGGACAGCCTAGCAAGGCAAAAGCAGTGACCGAGGAAGGGGCAAAGAGAGAAGCCCAGGACCGTGTTCTGACTTTGCTGGAGAAGTTCAAACTCTATCCAGAGTTGGACCTTCCCTTTCTGGAGAAACATTTTCCACTCGACAATAACGAGCGGTGATGATAGCATTGACGATGGTGGAGGTAAGAGATGAGTAAGATTGTAGAGAATCTGCGCTACAGCAAGGATCATGAATGGGTTCGCATTGAGGGTGACTTGGCCTATGTCGGTATCACAGACCATGCACAACATGAACTGGGTGAGATTGTCTTTGTTGAGCTTCCTCCCCTTGGTGAGCGATATCGCAAGGGAGAAGAGATTTCCACCGTCGAGAGTGTCAAGGCAGCTTCGGCCATCATCAACCCAATTGAGGGTGTGGTGCATGAGGCGAATGAGGACCTTGATGGTTCTCCTGAATTGATCAATGAGGATTGTTATGCTCATCATCTCTACATTCTTACCTCATTCTCAGAGGATGATTATGGTGAATTGTTGGATGCTGAGGCATACCAAGCATATCTAGAGACTCTATAGAGAAAACACAATAATGAGCCGCCAGATTCTGGCGGCCTTTATTTGCCCATATCCTGGAGGCATAGATGATTTATCCCTATATTCCCCATACTGATGAAGACCGGAAGATCATGCTGGAAGCTATCGGCCTTTCTTCAATGGAGGAGCTTTTTTCAGGTTTGTCGGAGGATATACTCCTCTCTGATTCAGTCCCGATCAGTCAGGGAAGAACTGAAGACGAAGTGCAGCGAATGATTGACTCCATTGCACAGCGAAATGTACGTGGTATACCGTTCTTGGGTTGTGGTTGTTACGACCATATTGTTCCCTCCACGGTTGAGGCGCTTTCCAGTTTGCCCTCATTCGTGACTGCATACACACCATACCAGGCAGAGATGAGCCAGGGCTTGCTCCAGGCAATCTATGAGTTCCAGAGCATGGTTTGTGAAATTACTTCAATGGATGTGGCAAATGCCTCTCTCTATGATGGTGCAAATGCCGCAACTGAGGCGGCTTCCTTGATGGTGAGTGCAAAGCGGCATGCTTCGGTGGTGTTGGTCTCCTCTACCATCCATCCATTTAGCTTGCAGGTCTTGCAGACTTGGGCAAAAGGAACGGGAAGATTGCTGAGGATGGTTGCTGAAAAGGATGGGGTGGTTGACCTCTCTTCGCTTCCTGCTCTCTTGGATGCTGGCTGTGCTGGTTTGATTGTCCAGAGCCCTAACCGGTATGGCCTATTGGAATCTTATGAGGGTGTGGCAGAAATACTTCATGAGCAAAAAGCTCTTTTGGCTATCTCCAATGATCCGCTGTCACTTGCCATGCAGAAATCTCCTGGCGGATGGGGTGCTGATGTTGCCATTGGTGACACGCAGTCCTTGGGTCTTCCCCTTGCCTATGGTGGACCGAGTTGTGGGTATATGGCCGTGAAGGAAGCGCTTTTAAGAAAACTTCCGGGTCGCTTGGTTGGTATGAGTGAAGATGCAAAAGGAAGGAAAGGATTCACCCTGACGTTTCAGGCAAGAGAGCAACATATCAAGCGGGAGCGGGCGACAAGCAATATCTGTTCCAATCATGCTCTTGCAGCACTTATGACAACCATCCACCTTTCCAGTCTCGGGTGGGATGGTATGGTTGAAGCTGCAAACCAAAGCTATGCAAAGGCCCATTACCTGGCATACCATCTAGCCCAGCTTCCAGGGATGGCCGTGGTTTGGGACAAGCCCTTCTGGTGTGAATTTCCCTTGGTTTTTTCTGATCCCAAACGTTTGAGGAAGTTCATGCAGGAGCTTCGCAATGAAGGGATTTTCGCAGGGGTGAGACTTTCAACCTTGACCCGACAGGTCAAGGATGAGTTGGTTCTCCTTGTGGCAGTAACAGAAAAGCGTAGTCGTGAGGAGCTGGAGCTCTATCTGGCTGCAGCACGGAGGGTGATGAAATGAGAGAGCCGCTATTGATTGACCAATCAAGACAAGGAAGAAAAGCGTACTGTTATCCTCCACTGGATCTACCCAAGGGGTTTTACCAGGCGCTTCCTCCTCTTCCTGAATCGATCCAGCGAGAGGAACCTGCTCGTCTGCCTGAAGTATCTGAACTGGATGTGGTAAGACATTTTACCCGTCTCTCCACGATGGCGCACGGGGTGGACAACGGAATGTATCCCCTTGGTTCCTGTACAATGAAATATAATCCCAAGCTCAGCGAGCATATTGCAAAAATGGAATCATTTACCAAAATCCATCCCCTGCAGGATGTCTCTACAACGCAGGGCAGCCTCTCCATCATGTTCAATCTTTTGGAGGACCTTTCCTCCATTACCGGAATGAAATGGGGGACGCTGCAACCCTTGGCTGGGGCTCATGGTGAATATACTGGATTAAAAATGGTCAAAGCCTACTTCCAGAAGCGAGGGGAGACCGGTCGTACCAAGATACTCATCCCTTCCAGCGCCCATGGTACCAATCCCGCCAGTGCAATGGTGAATGGATTTGAAGTGCTATCCATTGGAGCCAATGAGAAAGGCCAAGTGGATCTGGATGATCTTGAGGCGAAGCTTGATGATTCTGTTGCTGCCCTCATGATGACCAACCCCAATACGCTGGGGATTTTTGAACAGGATATTCTCATCATCAGCAAGATGGTGCATGCTCATGGGGCAATGATGTACTACGACGGGGCAAATATGAATGCCATATTGGGTATGGCTACCCCGGGTGAGATGGGGTTTGATGTAGTGCATCTTAATCTGCATAAGACCTTCGCCACTCCACATGGGGGAGGAGGGCCAGGCAGTGGGCCGGTGATGGTGAATGATGCACTGAGACCATTTCTTCCAAAGCCAGATATCCAGTTAACCGATAGTGGGTATATCCTTGATTGGGAGAGTGAGGACTCCATTGGGAAAGTCAGTATGTTCTGGGGAAACTTCCTGGTATTGCTCAGGGCTTATGTCTATATCCTGAGAATGGGAAGTGAGGGCCTTCGCTCAGCAAGTGCCCATGCCGTGCTGAATGCAAACTATGTTGCAAAGCGGTTGCGTGATGTATGTGAGATACCCTATGGCACCCAATGCATGCATGAGTTTGTCATCAGTTTGGAGGACTATAGGCTGAAAAACGGGGTCAGGGCCCAGGATGTTGCCAAGGCTCTCATCGACAAGGGATACCATCCGCCGACCATGTACTTTCCTTCCTTGGTTAGTGAAGCGCTCATGATTGAACCGACCGAGAGCGAGAGCCTCGAAACGCTGGAAGCGTTTATCCTTGCATTCCGTTCCATCCTCGCGCAGGCAGAAGAGGATCCCGAGTATGTGAAAGGTGCGCCTTATTCTACTGTGGTAGGTCGACTGGATGAGGTTAAGGCGATCAAGGAACCAAATCTCCGTTACTAAGCATGATGCACGCTTTTTGCTTTGCAGTCTTTCCAATCCTGAGGTATCCTTAAGGTATGAATAGAATATTAATACAAGACGGATTGCTCGTTGATACGGAATGGACCAGGCATGCTGACATCTTGATCGAGGATTCGAAGATTGTGCATATCGCAGCAAAAATCGATCCAGATACCTTGCCTGAGGGAACAGAGATTGTGCAGGCTGAGGATATGTGTATATTGCCGGGTATCATTGATGCCCATACACACTATCACCTGGTAAGCAGAGGAACGGTTACCGCTGACTCCTTTGAGGAAGGCAGCCGTTGTGCAGCCTTTGGCGGAGTCACCACGGTGATTGATTTTGCCGATGATGATAAGAAGGGAAATCTTGCTGCCTGTACCAAAGCGAGAAGTACAGCCATGGGTAAGGCGATGGCAGTCGATTTCTCTTTGCATCAAGGCTTGTACGCGTACCGAGAGGGTCTGGAAGAGGAGCTGGTGGATCTCAAGAAGGCCGGGGTGAAGGTTATAAAGATGTTCACAACCTATAAGGACGTAGGATATCTGGTCGACAATCAGGAAGAGTTGCGCAAGATTTTTGCATTATGCAAGAAACACGATCTCCTGGTCAGTGTCCATTGTGAGGATGATGCAACCATCCAGAAGGTGAATAGTAGCTATACCGGTCCTTATACACCTCCTTCGCACGCAGTGCTCCGCCCAAGTGAAGCTGAGGCGAGAGGTATTGAGACTGTAGGAAAGATAGCCTTGGAGCTTGATATGCCACTGTACGTAGTCCATCTTTCGAGCAAGGCTGGACTGCAGAAGGTGAGGGAGCTAAGGGCAAAGGGCCTCAGGGTAATTCTTGAGACAACACCCCACTACCTGTTCCTGGATAAGAAAAAGCTTGAAGGGGAGGATGGCTCACTGTATGTAATGACACCCCCGCTGAGGAGCAAGGAAGATAACGAGGCGTTGCAGGAAGCAGTGCTTAATGGGGAAGTGCAAATCATCGCAACTGATCACTGTTCCTTTACCCGGGAACAGAAACTCTCCAGTGATGATGTAAGAACTATTCTTCCTGGTATTCCTGGAACTGAGGAACTCCTGAGCCTTGTGTACTCCTTTGCGGCAAACAGTGGGAGGATTGGCCTTCAACAGGTGGTGAACCTACTCAGTACTGCCCCTGCGAAGGCGTTTGGAATTTATCCACAGAAAGGTTCCATCCGCGTAGGAAGTGATGCAGATCTTGTTATCTTCGACCCTGATATGGCGTGGACGATTAGCAAGGAGAATACCCATTCTGCCAGTGGCTATACCCCATATGAGGGCGTGCAAGTAATAGGGAAGCCAATCATGACGTATCTTCGTGGGCGTCTGATCATGGGAGACAATATCTATCTTGGACGTGCAGGTCATGGTGAGTTTGTGCTCCAGGATGATGTTGGTCGAGGAAAGACGATTATGCACTAAGTTTGATCGGCTGGTTTTAGTGACGGCATCCTGCAAGGGATGCCGTCTTTCGCTAGCTCACTTATTGTCACAAATGGCTATTTTCACTAGACTATCAGCAAGGAGTTTCCATGATTGAAGGAATACTGTTTGACATGGATGGGGTTCTCATCGATTCCGAACCTGTCATCCTCCACGCTGCAATGACCTATTTTGAACGCATAGGAGTAACAGTCCAACCTGAGGATTTTACTCCATTCATTGGCGCAGGAGATAAGCGTTTTCTCTGTGGTGTAGCTGAGAAATATGGTGTTTCGATAGACTTTGAGGAAGCTAGAGAGACCTTGTTTTCTCTCTATGCAACATACGCCATGGATCGTGGACCGCTGGAAGGAGTTCATCGGTTTATTTCCAATGCCCGTAAGGCAGGGCTGAAGCTAGCCCTAGCTACAAGCGCTGCACGTACAAAGGCAGAGATCAATCTTCGTGCAATAGGGCTTGCAGAATCCGATTTTGATTGCATGGTAACCGGGGAAAGCATTAAGCGAAACAAACCGAATCCAGATATCTATCAGTTGGCGTCTCTTTCCATGGGGCTTCCCCCACAGGAATGCTTGGTGATTGAGGATGCCTTGAATGGCGTTATTGCGGGTAAGCAAGCCGGGTGTTCTGTCTGTGCAGTAGCTACCACGTTCTCAGTATCTGAACTTGTTGAGGCAGGAGCAGATTATGTGCTTTCAAGCCTGGATGCATTTGAGGATTTCAACAGTAGTGAAGAACTGGAGATGATTCTCTCTGCAAGTAAGGGAACTGACGACCGTGTGGTGTATGGGGCAAACAAGATTTTGGAGGGACCTTCTCCCTTGAGGGGAGAGCAAGCTCTTTTGGATTTGGCAATCGAACAAGCATATGAGGCCAGGAAAAACGCATACACCCCCTATTCAAAGTACAAGGTTGGAGCGGCAGTGGTCAGTAGTGCCACTGGTCGGGTATATAGTGGTTGCAACGTGGAAAATTCCAGTTATGGTGCTACCATCTGTGCAGAACGTAATGCGATTCTCAATGCCATAACAAATGAAGGAATTATCGGAATCTCTCTTCTGGTGGTAGTAAGTGAGGATGCTCCTCCTGCTCCCCCATGTGCCCAATGCCTTCAAGTGCTTGCAGAGTTCAGCCGAAAGGATACCGTTGCTCACCTGGTGGATGTAGCCTACGCTGAAGGAAGAGATGGTAGTCATGTAGCATACCGATTCGAGGATTTGTTGCCACATCCCTTTATATTTCCCACAATGAGGTCATGATGCGTCAGGTTCGTTTGGTATGCATAATCTTCAGTCTGATACTTCTCGGAACAAGTTGCTCAAGCACCCAGCATATGATATCTCCAGAGGTGCTCTCTGATTCTGTTCCGTTCGAAGAGAAACTCTCTTCTTTCCAGATACCTACCGTGCAGGTTTCCTATCCTGATGTGTACTATGATGGCAGGGCATGGAGAGACCGGCTTATTGAGTTGATAGAGGGTGCGGAGGATTACCTTATCACCAGTGCATTCCTTGCCTCCAGTTCCGAGGAATTGGAAGGGATGTACAGTGCACTTGCCAGGAAAGCGGAAAGTGGAGTCCGCGTATTCTTTGTGGTGGACGGGACAGGACCTTTTGACATGACAGAGACACGCTTTCACTTGATACCGCTCAAATTCCTCCGTGAAAGCGGGGTGCACCTGCTGGAGTTCAATTCCATCAGTGGTGCACGGTTGGTCAGTGGCCTGAATCTCCTGTATCGTGACCATCGGAAATTTCTCATCGTGGACGGGAAGCATATTGCTCTTGGGGGGATGAACCTCAACTATATCTCCATTGGTGCTGAAGATGAGCAACTGCAACGAGATAGCATGTATGAATTAGCCTCTCCTGAACTCAGCAGTCTTATCCTTGACTATTTCGTTCCTTGGTGGAATGAACAGACCTGGGATGAAATAGATAGGGAGGATTTCTCCGTAGATATGACCACCCTTGAGGGTGAAGAGACCTATCAGGGTTGGTATGTGAATCAGGAACCGGGAAGCGCACAGATCAGCAAGCTCATCGGATCACTACTTAGCGAAGCTGATCACTCAGTACAAGTGCTGCCGTTTCTTCCCTTCATGGATGAAGAGATGATCACGGCTTTTCGAATGGCACAAGAGCGGGGCGTCGAGATTCAGATGATCATTCCCTTTGATCGGAGGGTTACCAACCGTAAGGGCATCGAGTACATGACAATGGATCTTCTTGACATGGGGATTGATCTTCGTATCGAGGAAGAGAGTGCGGAAACTCAACGGTTACTGCATGAGAAGCTGCTCATTGTGGATGAACGTTATGTATTGATTGGATCAACGAACATCAATTACCGCTCAATGAATCTCGCTTATGAGAATTCCCTACTGATTGACAGCCCGGAATTGGCCCAACAGTTAAAACTTCATTTTGAAGCACTGTATGAGGGAACTGTTCCCATTACCGAAGAGATGGCCGAGGGTTGGCATACCCTCAGGAACTGGCCCCGCTTCATAACCGCATTCTTTGGAGGTTGATGATGAAGAAGCCAACAATGCTACTCATACTGCTGATACTTCTTTTATCAACTCCTGTGATGGCCCGATCATTCGGGTACGGGTTTGGGTACTATGGTGAAGAGATCTCAGATGGACCACAGCGATTGTCCAGTGGGATGGAAATCTCACTGGCTTACCGACCTTGGTTGCTGGAGTACGGGAATCCTTCCTTGGTGGGCAAAGTAGCCTTTGGAACTGATCAGGATAAGGAGTGGGTCATTCCATACCTGCAGGTAGGCTTGCACGTTGATCTTCTGAGGACCACGAATCATCCTTTCAATTTTATCGCTCACAATGTGGTCGCCTATACTCCTGCACTTGGGGTTTTCTATCAGTTTGATCCTACAAGGGAGACCTCTACCTTCACAGTGGAAGCGAGTTTGTTGAAGTTGAGCCAAAAGGACTTCTGGTATGAAGTGCTTTCCCCCTTTATCGCCTTCAATATGGATAAGGGAGTAGTGGACAGTTGGGGGATCAACCTTGTCCGTTACACGTATTTTATCAAGTAGGGAATCATGCATAAGAAATTGTTATTGACCAGTATCGTTGTCATGTTCATTGTTTCTCCTCTCTTTGCTGGGTATTTTGACCTGGGAATCACCTTGGGAACCAATGCACACTTATATGAGAAAGACCTGGATCCAAGTCGGATGAAACTCGCGTGGGGGCTTTCTACCGGTTTAACGGATGTATGGGAATTTGATGTTCAGGTAGATACCCGGATCATTCCCGACCCATTCAGCAGTTCATCAGTTTCACTGCTTATGCAACGCACTTTGCTAGGGCAACGTTCCACTGCATCTGCTGTGGCAGGGGTCGGGATCAATACACTCGTAGGAGCAGGGGTTATGATAAGTTCCTACCAGGAGCAAGGAACCTTGGGAATAAGCCATGTGTTGCTCTCCTTGACTCCTGTTACGATAGGAAACCCCGTAAATGGGAAGAGAGAGCGTCTGCTCTCTCTCACCCTGGCCTACAATCTATCAAATGGACAGATTGGGTTGCTCTTTGATTTGATTAAATATGATTTCTATGTGGTAGGTACCTATAAGGACTACCGCTAGCAGGTCCCTTCCAGGGCCATCATCTTGTCAACTCGTCTCTGGTGTCGTTCTCCTTCAAAGGAGACATCCATGAAGGCATCAAGCATATCCACGGGGTCTTCCGGATAGTCGATTCTTCCTCCAAATGCAATAAAGTTCGCATTGTTGTGTCGTTTCGCCATTGCTGCTGCATAGCAGTTCTGGGGGAGAGCACAACGGATACCTTCAACCTTGTTTGCACTGATGGAAATTCCTATACCGGTTCCACAGAGGACAATACCGAATTCATACTCGCCTTTCTTGTACTCCAGACAAGCTTCTTTCGCAATATCAGGATAATCTACCGAATCATTGGAAGTTACACCCAGATGGTTTACCGTATATCCCATCTTTTCCAGATATCCAATTAATCTCTTGGCCAGTTCCACCGCACCATGGTCATTTGCAAGCACTACACTAGGCATATTACATCTCCTTGGTTCCTTCGATGGTACCCTATTTGCACTGCTCTGACTAGCCGTTATCAGTTGTCAGAGGAGCACAACTCGGATAGAATGACGGACAACAGAGGAGCATGTCGTGGCCGAAATATATGTGTGTGGACATCGTAATCCGGATATGGACAGCATCTGTGCTGCCTATAGCTATGCATTTCTGAAGAACAAGATCGACCCCAACAACAATTACAACCCAGTGAGATGTGGGAATCTTAATGATACAACAAAAGCACAGTTTGACAGATTGGGGGTAACACCTCCTCCTTTCATTAAGGATGTGAGAACCAAGGTGTTGAGCGTTACCCGAAATACCAACGCGGTTGTACAGGTGGGAGACCCCGTTTACAATCTGGTTTCCATCTATGGATCTTCAAACAAATCATCAGTTGTACCGGTTATGGAGGGTGAGCAATACCGTGGTCTGTTAAGTGTCGATGAAGTCAGTAGCTTTGTCCTGAAAGAGAACAGCGGAGAACGTCCCATCTATCACTTTGTTGTGGATAATTTCCCTAAAGTACTGAAGGGTTCCTTCCTGAAGCGAGGAGAGAAGGCGACCTTTGATGCTCCGATCATGGTTGGGGCAATGCGTTTTATTATCTTTTGCAAGCATATGGAGGCGTTGGAAGGAAGGCCTCCTATTTTGGTAGTAGGCGATAGGGAAGACCATATCAGAAAAGCCATCGAACTCCAGATTCCGGCCATTGTTCTGACAGGGATTGAGGATCAGGTGACCAGCAGTGTTGATTGGGACTCTTATCAGGGTTCCGTATATCTGAGCGCGCTCGATACCGCAGAGACACTCCGTTTGTTACGTCTCAGTGTTCCGGTCAAGGAGCTCATGGTACAGGATCCCATCAAGCTAGAGGATGATTGTCTCTTCGATGTGGCAAGAGACATCCTTGCCGATAGTGAGTACCGAGGGCTTCCCGTCTTTGGGGGTGGCAAATACAAGGGTTTTGTGACCCGCCGTTGTTTTCTTGAGAGACCCAAGACAAAAGTGATCATGGTCGACCACAATGAAACTGAGCAAGGGGTAAGTGGTATTGATGAGGCCGAAGTGTTGGAGATCATCGACCACCATCGTCTGGGTGCTGCAAAGACCCGCAACCCGATTTTTATCTACTGTGAACCTCTGGGTTCCACCTGCACAATCATCTATAAATTGTATCTCCGTCATAATATTGAGATTACACAGCAGATGGCTCGTGTGCTGCTCTCGGGGATCGTCAGTGACACCATCATGCTCAAGAGTCCCACAACCACGTTCGAGGATTATACTGCAGTACAGGATCTTCTGATTCTTGGAGATGTGGCGGATATGCGTAAATTCGGGGAGACGATGTTCAGTAGTGGTGCTTCCTTGGCAAAAGAGGATCCTCGCAAGATGCTTGAGGCCGATTTCAAGGTCTACCGTGAACTCGGAGTGGCCTTCGGGATCGGACAGTGTGAAGTCACCACGCTCAGTGACGTGGATGAGTACAAGGATACGTATCTCTCAGAACTGGAACTCCTGAAAATGGCGCAAGGCTTGGATTGGGCAATGTTCCTCATCACTGATGTTGTGAGGGAAAATAGTGTGCTGCTTATGACGAGTTTGCCGATCACTGAACGGAAACTTGCCTATGAAAAGGCAGGGGAAGGGAAGTTCTTCCTTCCTGGAGTCCTCTCCAGGAAGAAACAATTGCTTCCTGAGATACTCAGGGTACTTGAAGAATAGGACCTATTTGATTTCAGCGATGGTGATGACGCTGGGGATGGTCTTCAGATTCTTGATGATCTTCTTGAAGTCATCCTCTTTCTCCACTTCCATGGTGAATGTTCCTCTGAGTTTACCTTCCTCATCATCGTGCAGCCTGCCTTCGATGAGGTGACCCTTATGCTTGCGCAGTGCTCCCTCGATCTCCCCGAAAAGGTCATAGGTGCGCTTGCTGGTTACGCTGAAGCGTTTGGTAAGTTTCGGGAACTCTGTTTCCCATTCCACCTCAATAGCCCGGTCATCAATTTCTGCCATGTTCTTGAGATTGGGACAGCTGCGCTTGTGGACGATGATCCCCCGTCCTCGGCTTATATAACCAACAATATCATCCCCCCGTACTGGATTGCAGCACTGGGCGATATGGATCATCATATTCTTCTCTTCACCGACTCGGAACTTGACCCGTTTTGCGTCAAAGACTTCCCTGACGATATGCTCCTCATCCATCGGAGGCTGTGGTTGTTGGATCTGCTCCTCTTTTTGCTGATGGTCAGGGGCTTTTCGCTTTGCAATGATATCCTTGTCTATGAGTATGTTCTCATCATACTTGTTCAGCCATGCCTTGATTTTCTTGCGGGCACTGCTTGTCTGTGCATAGCGTAACCACTGCAGGTGCGGCCGTGCATTGGGACTGGTCAGGATTTCAATGACCTGTGTGTTTTTCAGTGGGGCATTGAGCGGGATAATGGACCCATCAGCTTTGGCTCCGGTGGTATGATTCCCTACCTCGGTGTGAATCTGATAGGCAAAGTCTAGGGCAGTGGAGTTGGTGGGGAGTTCCACGATGTGTCCCTGTGGAGTGAATACATAGATGGTGTCCTTGAGCAATTCCCCTTTGATATCCTCCATGTATGACTCACTGCTCTCGATCTCGTTCGACCAGATCTTGAGCTTGCTGATGATGCGGGAGAACTGTTCATTGTCCATCTTGTTCCAGGAACCACTGTCGCTGCCTGTGTCCGCTTTGTAACTCCAGTGGGCGGCAACACCATACTCAGCGGTAAAGTGCATCTCCTTGGTCCTGATCTGTATTTCCAGCAACTTGCCATCGAGTGCCATGACCGTAGTGTGCAGGCTCTGGTAGTTGTTTGCCTTCGGCATGGCAATGTAGTCCTTGAACCGTCCTTCAATAGGTGGCCATAGACGGTGTACCACCCCCAGGATGGTGTAGCATTCGGTCATCGTGTTGCAGAGGATGCGCACCCCAAGGATATCGAAGATCTCATCAATCTCCTTCTTGCGCTTCTTCATTTTCATGTAGACCGAATAGGTATGCTTGGCTCTGCTGGTGACGATGATATCACTCAGCTCAGCATCCCCGCAGGCACGGTATATGGACTTTTCCACCCTGTTCAGGTATGCCTTCTGTTCACTTTTCTTGCTTAAGAGGTAATCCTGGATGTAGTTGAAGGTATCAGGCTTGAGTACCTTCAAACTCAAGTCTTCCAGTTCATCCTTCAGCCACGAGATACCCAGACGGTCGGCAAGGGGGGCAAAAATATCGAGGGTATCCCCTGCAATCTCCTTCGCCCGCTGTGGGTTCAGGTGCTGGATGGTGCGCATATTGTGCAGTTTGTCTGCAAGTTTAATGATGATGACGCGGATGTCCTTGCTCATGGCAAAGAACATCTTGCGGATGGTTTCAGCCTCCTGGACGCTCTTGTTCATCGTCTTGAGGTTGGCTATCTTGGTCTCTCCTTCGACCATATCGGCGACAGCCTGTCCGAAGGTCTGTGAGAGCTCATCGTAGGTGGTATTGGTATCTTCGAGTGTGTCATGAAGAAGGCCTGCGCAGATAGTATCTGCATCCATCTTCAACTGGATGAGAATTTCGCCTACTGCTAGGGGATGGATGAGATATGGCTCACCACTGGCTCTTTTCTGGTTTTCATGCTTACTGTCTGCGAAAGTAGCCGCGGCCAGGATTTTCTCCTGGTCAGCCTTGGGATACTTATACGACTTTTGGATGAAACGTTCGATCAATTGTTCGTACATGTAAGTACCCCCCACACTACGCGTTCATGACCAGCTAGATCCTTGGCAATGGTAATATGACTGAAGTGGTGCTCCTTGAATAGGCTGGCAACCTGATGTGTCTGCCTGTAATCACATTCGATAAACAGAGCTCCTCCTTCCTTGAGATGTAGGGTGCTCTGTTCCAGCAACCTTCTGATCAAGAAGAGTCCGTCCTGGCCTTGCCCATCAAGCGCTCCCCTTGGCTCCCATGCTACCTCCGCTGAGACCTCATCACACCAAGTGGCGGTAAGGTAGGGAGGATTGCTCACGATCATACCATATTTTTGTGAAATCGTGGAGAGAAGATCCGCTTCATGCAGCAAAAGCTCATGTCCAGTAAGTGTAATGGCATTCCGCATGGCAATGTTCAAGGCACCCCTTGAGATATCAGAGAGCTCCACATCCACATTCAATTCAAGGGAAAGGGTGATACCGATTGCACCACTGCCGGTACATACATCAATGATGGGAAGTAGTGTTTCCTTGTTCTTTCCCTGGGAGAAGTGAAGTACTTCATTGATGAGGGTCTCTGTATCTGGACGAGGAATGAGTGTATGTTCATCGACCAGAAAAGTCCTGCCGTAGAACTCCTTGTACCCCAATATATATGCCATTGGCTTGTGAGCCAGTCTCTGGCCTCTGAGTTCCTCGAGGATTTCGAGCTCCTCAGATGACAGGATTCGCTCACTCTCCATGATCTGGTGAACCTGGTCAAGACCGGTTGCCTTCTCAAGGAGAAGCCGTGCATCCAGGTTCGCACTGTCACCTACCTGCCCCGCTTGCAGCAATCTGGTAGTCTGTTGCTTCCAGCTGGCAATGGTCATGAACACGTTCCTTACGCTTCCTTGAGTGCAGCTTCACCTGCGGCGATCTTCAGAGCCTCAACCACCTCATCAAGATCTCCAGCCATGATCAATTCGAGCTTATACAACGTCAAGTTGATCCGATGGTCGGTGAGCCTGTTCTGTGGATAGTTGTAGGTACGGATGCGTTCACTGCGGTCACCCGATCCAACCTGGCTCTTTCTCGCTTCAGCCCGTTCCTTGTTTTTCTTGTCTTCTTCCAAGTCGAAAAGACGGGATCGGAGAACACGAAGTGCTTTTGCCTTGTTCTTGATCTGGCTCTTTTCATCCTGGCAGATTACCACGAGTCCTGTGGGAAGGTGGGTAAGTCGTACCGCACTGTCGGTGGTGTTGACGCTCTGTCCACCTGGGCCCCCAGCGCGCATGACATCAATTTTCAGGTCTTCCTGACGAATTTCGATATCAGTTTCTTCTGCTTCGGGAAGTACGGCCACAGTTACTGCACTGGTATGTATTCTTCCTCCACTCTCGGTTTCAGGAACCCTCTGTACCCTATGTACTCCGCTCTCAAAACGGAGCGATCCATAGACATCCTTCCCACTAATGGAGAGCACCAGTTCCTTGTAGCCTCCAATGCCTGTTTCATTGGAAGAGAGCATCTCCATCTTCCATCCCTTTGCATCAGCATAGTGGGAATACATGCGAAACAGGTTTGCTGCAAAGAGTGCAGCTTCCTCTCCACCGGTTCCTGCACGGATCTCCATGATGATGTCTTTGCCTTCCATTGGATCAGGGGGAATGAGGAGCATTTTCGTCTTCTGTTCACTCTTTGCCAGTTGTTCCGTCAATTCGTCAAGCTCTTGCTCTGTCAGTTCGAGCATCTCAGGATCCTTCTCCTCCTTCAGCAATTGCTTGGCATCTGCAATTTGCTCTTGCAGGCTCTGCATCTTCTTGAGCTCATCTATGATGGGAGCAAGATGGGACCGTTCCTGATTAAGGCTCCTGAAGAGTTTCATATCCTGCATGGTTTCAGGATTGCTGAGTTTTTCATCTATATCTGCAAGCTGCTTTTCGTAATCGGGCAGTTTTTCTAGCATCGTATTCTCCTAACAGGGCAAGTATACAAAAGTGATGGGTCTTTGCATAGCATTGCTAGATATCCAAATGGGAGAGCATCTGTCGATTCTTTGCAACCTCAGTCGGTCCCAGTGTATTCATACGCAGGAAAAGTAATCCACCGACAAGGAAGAAGAAGGCAGGGATTACCCCCATGTGGAGTCGTATACCCCATATTGCTTGTTCTGTGATCGCCAGGGGGTCGAATGCCGTTGCTTTGTGTACGATGAAAAAGACCAAGGCTTGGCTTGCATAACTAAATCGCATGAAAAATGCCCTGATACCAAGGACCACCCCATCATCACGACGCTTTTGTACCACTATAAGGCTATCAATAACATCGGCCATAGCTGGACTCATGAATGTCCAGAAACCTCCAAAACCCAACCCCCAGAGTGCCATTGCAACAACATATGATGTGGTCGAGGAGAGAAAGGAGAGGGGGAGAGCAAAGAGAGCCAAAACAAATGAGCAGAGGATGAGCATCAACTGATTGTTTTTCAATCGCTTGGCAACCTGCATCCAGATCAGGATAGAGAGGAGGGTACCAACCAACATTCCTGCAAAAATTGGGGTGGCTTGGCTACTATTCGCGGCAAGCACATACTTGACCACATAGTTGACGCTGGCAGTCATGAGCATACATCCGCTCTGGTAGAAGAAGAGCAACAGGACAAAGGCGAGCAGGTTGCGATTTTTCAGTGCTCGTTTCATCTGGTCAAAGAAATGAGGGGATGCTTCCCTTTCTTTCTGATGGGTGAACCGTGCAATCATATCCTTGGTCTCAAATACCCCGAAGCTTACCCCAAAAGTGGCCAACAGGCTGAATCCTGCAATGACCAAGGCGCAGATGAGATAACTCGACCTTACCCCGTAAGAGAAGAATAGGGGAGGGATGATGAAACCAGAGGCTATTCCCAGGACCCCAATACCGGTACCGACAGCTGCCGTCGTGGTTCTTTCGTTCTGGGTACGGAATTTATCAGGGTAGATGCTCTGGTAGTTTACCTCCCAAAGGGAGTAGAACCCATCATAGAGACAGATGGTAAGGACCATCCAAAGGAACACAGGAAGTGGGTTCTTTCTGGCATCCCACGAGCTGGGTACACTGAAGACAAGAATGAAAAATACGCTGCAAAGGATAAGTCCCAGGATAATCCAGGGGAATCTCCTTCCAAGTTTTTTTGAGAATGGAGCGCCCTTGTTTGTCACATACCCGATGATTGGGTCGTTTATGGCATTCCAGAGCGAGTAGAGGATGGTTGCAAGCGCGGCATAGCCGGCAGACAACCCCACCTCCGTTTCGTAAAACATGAAGACGATGCTGCCGAACGCTCCGGTTAGGAACTCAGCAATGAACTTTCCCATTCCATAGGAGACCATGATGCTTCTTTTTGCCATGATATACCTGCCTTGCTCCTTTATACTGCAGGCAATCCTTCACGTCAAATAAAAGCAGTACCTAGCGTTTTTCCTCCGTAAACCGTACCACCATGTGTACTACTGCAACTTGGTTGCTCTCATTGGCAATGGAGTGCTCCACATCGCAATGGTATACGAGGAAATCACCCTTTCGTATCTCCGCAATGTTGTCCCCAGCCTGTGCCTTTACCGCACCTTTTACGACAGTAAGATACTCTTGTGTCCCTGCATAGTGCGGTTCACTGCTGAGAATACTGTGTGGCTCGAGGGTAACAAGATACATCTCAAGATCTTCCACCATGCTCAAGGAGCTGAGAATCCTGATGGATACCCCATTTTCATGTGTTTCGAGTTTTGGCGAATCCTCACCGGCCGGATTGAGAGTGAAAATCCTTTTTGGTTGATCGTCTGAATCGAGAAGATCATTGAGCTCAACATTCAAGCCCCTTGCAATTTTCCAGACCGTGGCTACCGTAGGGTTTACCTTGTCTGATTCAATCTGGCTGAGCATTGCCTTTGACACACCTGAACGTTCAGAGAGTACATTGAGTGTGAGTTTCCTGCTGGTGCGTATCCGTTGTATATTTTTGCCGATCATGGGAGGGGTTTCCATTGCATCGCTCCTTGTAGTAATAAGTTTGACATAGTGAACACTGTTTATTATAATGAACATAGATATTGTATGCTCCCCAAAAGGGAATTGTCAAGGAATGTGCTCTTGGAGGGTCTGATGAAAAACATCCTTATCATAGGTTCATTGGGACAGCTTGGTTCAGAGATAGCCATGGAATGCCGTCGTCGCTATGGTTCTGATCATGTGGTATTGACTGATATACGCGATGATGTAAACAAGGAGCTCATCAGTGGAGGTCCCTTTTACAAGGTAGATGCACGTGATGGGAAAACCATCAATGAAATTGTCAAGAAACATAAGATTGACACCATATATCATTTGGCGGCGCTGCTCTCTGCGAGGGCTGAGCAAAATCCTCTGGTAGCGTGGGACCTCAATATGAATGGATTGATTGCAACTTTGGAAGTGGCGAAAGAGAATCGTTGTGCGGTGTTCACCCCTTCCTCGATTGGTGCGTTCGGTCCTACCACCCCCAAGCAGTTCACCCCACAGGATACCATCCAGCGTCCTACTTCCATCTACGGGGTAACCAAGGTAGCGGGTGAGCTGTTGTGTGATTACTATCATCATGCCTATGACGTTGATACCCGGGGGGTTCGATACCCGGGTATTATCAGCAATATGACACCACCGGGCGGTGGTACGACAGATTATGCAGTGGAAATCTACTATGAAGCAGTGAAGAGGGAGCATTATACCTGCTTTCTCAGGGGCGATACCTACCTTGATATGATCTACATGCCAGATGCTGTGGAAGCGGCAATCCAGATAATGGAAGCAGATCCCAGCAGGCTCAGGCATCGCAATGCATTCAATGTTGCCAGTATGAGTTTCTCTCCTGAAGAGCAAGCTGCCTATATACGTACCATCATCCCAGGGTTTACCATTTCCTATGAGGTGGACCCCGTGAAGCAAGCCATTGCCGATTCCTGGCCAAACTGCCTGGAAGACTATGCAGCACGGGTGGAGTGGGATTGGAATCCTACCTACAATCTGGAGACCATGACCCTTGATATGATTGAAACCATTAGAAGGAGGAATCCATGACAGAAGCATTGGAAAAAGATCTGAAGGTATTCTTTGCAGAACAAGAACAATCTGGATTGATGAAGAAGGAGCGGATATTGCAAGGAAAGCAGCAACGCTCAATTTCGGTCGCTGAAGGTGAGGTCCTCAATTTTTGTGCAAACAATTATCTGGGATTAGCCGACAGTACAGAGGTTATCAAAGCCGCAAAGGATGCCATGGACAGATGGGGGTACGGACTTTCCTCGGTCCGTTTCATCTGTGGGACCCAGCAGATTCACAAGGAGTTGGAGAGGCGTGTCAGTGCGTTCTTGCACACAGATGATACCATTCTCTTCTCTTCTTGCTTTGATGCCAACGGGGCTCTGTTCGAGCCATTGTTGGGAGAAGAAGACGCGGTCATCAGTGATGAACTCAATCATGCATCCATCATCGATGGGATTAGGCTGTGCAAGGCAAAACGGTATCGTTACAAGCATAGTGATATGGCGAGCTTGGAGGCTGTGCTACAGGAGAGCAAGGATCAGAGAAGGCGCCTGATTGCTACAGACGGTGTTTTTTCCATGGATGGGGACATCGCCAAGCTTGCAGAGATCTGTGCACTAGCCGAGCAGTATGATGCCTTGGTAATGGTCGATGACTCACATGCAACCGGTTATCTTGGGCCTAATGGACGAGGAACCGTTGAACTGTGTGGTGTTGAAGGAAAGGTAGACTTGATAACCACTACCTTTGGGAAAGCCTGTGGTGGGGCAAGTGGAGGGTGCATATCCGGTCGTCAACTTCTGATCGACCTGTACCGACAGAGGGCTCGTCCGTACCTGTTTTCCAATACCTTGGCACCGGCTATCTGCGGGGGGACGCTCAAGGTACTGGACCTGTTGGAAGCAGGAAATCCGTATAAGGAAATAACCATGCGTAATGCAGTGTATTTCCGACGCAAAATGGAAGAGGCAGGTTTCGACCTGGTAAAAGGAGAGACAGCCATCGTTCCAGTGATGATCTACGATGAGGCTAAAGCAGTCCAGATGGCTGACATTCTTCTCAACAAGGGTATCTATGTCATTGGATTCTGCTATCCTGTAGTGCCCAAAGGCAAAGCCCGTATCAGGGTACAACTTTCAGCAACCCATACCTTGGAGGATCTGGACAAGGCGGTTGATGCGTTCAAGGAAACAGCAAAGGAAATGAAACTGCTCTAGAAGAAAATTCGTTTCTCGAGTTCTTCCCCATACTGCTTAAGATCGGCAAGTACCAGTTTCTCCTGGGCAGGAGTCTCGGTGCTTGCCAGCCTCTCCTCAATCTTGCGTTTGAAGAAATTCCAGTTCATCTTGACGGCTCCTGGTGGGTTGAGTGTGCGCTCAGCACAGAAGCTGCGCCATTTCAGGAGATGTTCGTCCGTAAGTACCTCTTCCCAGTTTCGTGCAACATGGCGGAAGAGCATGGTAGGGATCCTGGTATCCTCAAAGTCCAGGTGCAAGGAGAGTTTTTCCTTCGGATCGGCTTCCCGGATCAGGGAAAAGCGCTTCTGGTCTGCATCAGCGAAGAAGCGGTCGTAGAGCTGGAAATCCACATCATCAACCCCTTCAAAGGTGTCCTCGACATTTCGTGCGATAAGCAACAGCTTGGGGTGGCTTGCAATTTGTTGGTGGCGGAACATGGCTAGATCCTTGTCTATCCCGAGTTTTACGGCTAGCTGATCGGTAAGCACACTCAGAGGGGAGACGAACGGACACTTATTGATCGCCAGGGTGAAAACACCCTCTGTCTTGAGCAGTGTTTCCTCATTTGCCCTCAGCAGTGGAGCTGTATCTTTGCTCAGGTCAAAACAGATAATAGCATTGGCATTGCTCTTCATGTGGGTGATCGGGGTGATGAGGCGTGAGCATCCCTCATTCTTGCTGAACATGGCAGAGGTAAAGAGAACCGGTTGCCCGAAGGGCGTGGGGACCACCCGCTTGACCTGGCTTTTTGCCCTGAGGGAGAAATAGTACTCATACAGCTTTGGTTGTTTGTTTTTGATCAGGCGGGCAATTTCAATGGTAGCCCTGACATCTACCAAGGCATCGTGCGCCCCCTCCTGGCTGATGCTGTTTGCCTCGGTAAGGCTGGTGAGCCGGAACGTTGGGTTTCCCGTGGTCTCCTTTCTGGGTGGCCAGGTGATGCCTTCAGGGCGAAGATCATATGCTGCTCGGACCAAGTCGATGATATCCCAGCGACTGCAGTTGTTCTTCCACTCTCTCTGGTAAGGGTCGAAGAAATTTCGATAAAGAGCATTGCGAATGAACTCATCATCAAAACGGATGTTGTTGAACCCAGCAACCACGGTAGAGGGTTTTGAGAACTCTGTATTGATTCGAGCAATGAATTCGCTTTCGCACATTCCCTTCTGGTTCACTTCCTGTGGGGTAATGCCGGTAATGGTGCAGGAAAGTGGATCGGGAAGATAATCGTCGCTGAGTTTGCAGTACAAAACGGTAGGCTCGCCGATAGGATTGAGATTGAGATCAGTGCGTTGTCCTGCAAATTGGGCGATTCTATCATATCGGCTGTCAAGCCCAAAGGTTTCAAGGTCATACCAGAATATTGTCTGTTTGGAAGTATTCGTATTCATTGCATCAGTGTACCATATAAGTGAAGTTGTGTCTTTTTCCCATGAATAGGTTGTTCTCTTTTGTGTGGTGAATTATCATATCACAAAGGATGCACATGAAATACTTGATACCATTTCTGTTGATGTTTTGTCTGCTCTTCCCCCTTGGGGCAAAAGAGCCAACCCCAAATGATGTCACTGTGGCTATTGCTGCCATTACTGACACGACAATCTGTGCGGTTGCAGCCTTTCTGAATACTCCGAAGCTTGACCTTCCTGGCAGTAATCTCTATTTCAGGGATGGTGAGACACTTCCACACATCCTTACATTCCAGGAGGCTGATCTTGGGAAATATCTTCCTGTGTTTATGGCGACAAAGGAAGGAGGAACTTCTTTCTTTGCATCACTGATGCAAGCCGCGCGAGGCCCCCTGAACGATGTAGCAATCCAGTATCTCACTGTCCATGCGTGGGAAGAGGGGCATGCGGTACTTAAGGGGGCTGCAGTTACCGATTGGGGAGAAGGGGTAACGCTCCCATCCCTGATGGGTACGGTGATACAGAGCGGAAAGATTCCTGACATCATTGTCACTGCTGACGTGGTGGTGGATGGGTGGCGGGTCAGTACATCGGTCCGGGTAGAGGGTAAATTTCTGTTGCACAGCGATAGTGAGGGATTTTTTGCGGTACGCCCGCTTACTTTGAAAATAAATGGAAGGGAATTGGAGGTATAGGTGAGCCTCAATTTCCTATAGGAGGAAGCATGTCTGATTGTGTCCAAAAAACCGAGGAATTCTTGAAAAGACGAGGAATTGATCCCGCTACGGTGGAAATGGAGCATTTGCTCAATACCTTTCTCAGTGAAATGGAGAAGGGTCTCATTGATGAGAAATCAAGTAGCCTGAAAATGATCCCCACCTATACCACTGTAGTGAGTGAGATTCCCAAGAATGAACCGGTCATTGTTCTTGATGCAGGAGGCACAAATTTCAGAACCTGCCTGGTAACCTTTGATGATCAGGGAACTGCACACATCGAGGACTTCAGGAAAGTCTCAATGCCTGGTGTCAAAAAGGAAGTGAGTGCAGATGAGTTTTTCTCCACATTTGCCGATGAGGTGGAGCGTCTGATCGACAAGAGTGACAAGATTGGGTTCTGTTTCTCCTACGCAGCTTCCATCACCGCTGACCATGATGGGATTCCCTTGGTGTTTTCCAAGGAGATAAAAGCTCCCGAGGTGATTGGCAAGCCGGTTGGGGCAACATTGCTTGGAGAACTTGCTCGCCGGGGTTACGATGTTTCCAATAAGAAGGTTGCAGTACTGAATGATACTGTTGCTACACTTCTGGCCGGAGTGAGCGCAAAGAGTGAAGTCCCTTACAGCGGCTATATTGGTTTCATACTTGGTACCGGCACAAATACCGCCTATGTTGAAGAGAATGCTTCCATTGGGAAGCTGGGGCTTCAGGATGGGGGGAGTCAGATCATCAATATTGAATCTGGTAACTTCGATTTTTGTCCCAGCGAGCTTGACCGTGAGTTCTTTGGTGCAACCAAGGCTCCTCAGCAATACCATCTGGAGAAGATGATCAGTGGAGCGTATCTTGGACCATTAAGCACGCTTGTCATAGAGAAAGCAATAGAGGATGGACTCTTCAGTGAGAACTTCAAGCAACGGTTTGCAAGACTTGGAGGAATCAATACCACGGTGATGAGCAACTATCTTGAGATGCCGTTCAACCGTGAGTATGAACTGGTAGCCTGCTGTGAAGGGAACCAAGCGGATGCAATTTCCCTTTGGATGATCATTGATGCCTTGATTGCACGAGCGGCGAAACTTACGGCAGCAAACCTTGCTGCTACCATACTCAAGAGCGGAGCCGGCACTGATCCACGTGTTCCTGTTTGCATCAATGCTGATGGTACCACATTTTATAAGACTGAGTACTTGAAGAAGTATACCGAATATTATCTCCATACCTATCTGGAACTGGAGAGAAGAAGGTATTACCGCTTTGTCCATATTGATGATTCGCCTACCCTCGGGGCCGCTATTGCAGGATTGAGTCTCTAGGTACCTCATGATGGGTGATTGCTTCTCCCTTGCCAAACGTAGCAAGATCATGGCGAGCATCAGAGCGAAGGATACCAAGAGTGAGCTCTTGGTACGGAGCTATCTGTTTCGCCATGGGTTCCGCTTTCGTGTCAATGACATACGCTTGGTAGGGAGACCCGATATTGTGCTTCCCAAGTACAATACCGTCATTTTCATCAATGGATGTTTCTGGCATGCTCATCAAGGTTGCAAGTATTTTTCACTTCCGAAAACAAACCGTCCGTTTTGGGAACAAAAACTGGCCAAGAACAGGGAACGTGACCAGAGGGTTTGTGCACAGTTGTTGGAGAAGGGGTATCGTGTCCTGGTTGTTTGGGAGTGTGAGCTATCTCCCCCCGCAAAACGGGAGGAGACCCTCAACGGTCTGGTCAATGAGATCTGGCAGAGCTCCTAATCCTGATCGGCGCGGGCGATGAGGCTGCGATGCCATGCAAGAAGCCTGTCGTGACGACCCCGATCATCACCTTTGCTGTCTACCATGACACGATACACTGGTTCAGTCTTGCTGCCTCGCATCCAGAGAAAATCAGTGATGATGCCATCCTTGTCCTTCAGAGCCACCTTGTATCCACCGGTGAATGGGGGGGTGCGGAAAGCTTCTCCCATACCTTCAACAGCGTTGGTTCCTTCACTCTGGAACACGGTGTATGCATGGATGTCCAGTTCCTTGAACATCTCTTGTTTTTCTATCCAATCAGCTTGCAATAACACTTCATACCGGCTTTTCAAAATGGCATGGTCGTGATGGATTTGCATTTTGCCATCTTTCGAGAAAGCCCCTGTAGTTGTGTATATGGGCATGCTTTCAATGATCTTTTCAAGGGTTATGGGGTGGGGGACATCCTTTCCGTTTGCACGGAACCAGAGTTTTGCAATATCCCTGTTCTTGAGCAGTTTTACCAGACTCAGCAGTGTGTTCAGTGGGTCACGAACCTTTGCAGGATGCGTAATATTGCCACCATTCGAACCCTCGCCGAGTACAGGGACGAAGTATCCCTCTTTTCGCTTCATCTCTGCCAGTTCAACAACATTTGCCTCTCCTACCTCACAGCGGAAGACCTCAGCATCAAGAACCTGTGCTATATGGTCTACCCTGTTGCTGGTAGGACCGTTTACAACGGTTGCCAACAGGCTGGAGGGATGTTTCAGTCGACAAAGCGTCAGCTCTGCAAGGACGACCAAGGCGAATACATTCTGGGCTTCCAGGATACGCGCTTTTCCAGTTTTTCTCTGGATGTAGACAAGGTTTCCACGATCCCCATCATTGTCTGGTACATACCCTAGGCGGAATGAAGGGTCCTTTACATACAGCATTTCAAGGGTTTGCTGACATAACTGGAGGTTCTCTCCTTCGGGCACGATGGCATGGACAACCTGCCCTGGCAGATCATTGATCTGGTGTACCTTGAGACCTAGGGAGGTCAGGAAGCGGTAATCGATGCTTACCGAGCGGGCACTCCCATTGAGTTCTCCCAAAACCCCAAGGGGTTCCTTGCTGTGGGCTTTAACCAACATTTCCCTGAATATCCTATGTTCATTCCTATCCCCTGATTGTACTGCTGTGGTAAGCACAAACTGTTCATACCGTTCAAGATTCCTCGATTGCTCTGCTTTCACCGATGTGAGCACATGCCTGTATCGGGTGGTGTCCATTTGTGAGGAGAGATTCTGGAGGTAGAGAGGAGCCAGCGGTTCTTCCAGTACAATTTCCCTGAATACGCTGATGATTTCCTCAGCTTCCTTAGCCGGATACACACCCCCAGAGCGACCAAACTTGAATCCGTTGTGCCCAATCGGATTATGACTTGCCGATATATAGAAGAAAGCATCAGCTTCTTCAGGGAAGAGGTTGCAGTCAGCCATGATCTGAGGTGCAGCACAGATGTAGAGGTAGCGTACCGAACAGCCCAGCATGGTCAGGGTCCTGCTCACGATATCACCAAGGACTCTTCCTGTCGGCCTTGCATCAAGTCCCACCAAAATGGTTGTATCATGCGGTTCAACGTGCATTTCTCCTCGTATCACTGCCTGCTTTCCAGCAGCTGGGACCCCTAGGAATCGTGCAAGGCAAAGGGCTGCAAGAGCTGCAAGCATGGCATCGGCTTCAGTGATCCTTGCTGAGGTATCCTCTTCATTCCCGCTTTCGGCAAATACCTTCCTCCAACCCGAGGATGAGAGGATCATGGTTGATAGTGCTTCTTTCAAAGCACTCGCACTTGGTACGGGGAAATCAAGAATATTGAACATGTCATCAGCGATGGGGTGATGGCTCAAGGTATCATAGATAAGCATATGACCTCCGATTTTTGGAGTATACCATATATTGCCTGTTTTGCGGATGTGCGATAGTGTGAAATCATGCAACCAATTTGTGCCGCAATCCATGACCTAAGCTGCTATGCAAAGAGCTCGCTGACTGTTGTACTTCCTGTTCTGGAGACAATGGGAATAGAAACATGTCCCCTCCCAACTGCATTGCTTTCGACCCAGACGGATGGGTTCGATTCCTACTATTTTCGCGATACCACTGCAGAGCTTGAAGGGATCCTCGATTCCTGGAAACAGCTATCACTTCGGTATGATGCCCTTTACTCAGGGTTCCTGGGTAGCGAACATCAAGTACAACTGATCACGCAATTCATAGAACAGCAGCGAAGGATGGGCTCCCCACTGGTATTGGTGGACCCTGTACTGGGCGATGATGCCTCTCTCTATGGTCCCATCACGAAAGGCCATGTGGAAGCAATGCGATCTCTGGTGCATGTTGCAGACATCATCACACCGAATATCACCGAGGCAGCCCTGCTTCTTGACCTGCCATTCCAGGATTGTTTTGAAGAAAAGGAAGCGCTTGCCTGGGCTCGTAAGCTCTCCTTGCTTACAGGGTCGCTGGTTGTGATCACCAGCGTGCCTCTTGCTGATGGTTTTGCAGTAGCTTGCCACGCAGATAATGCGGATTTTCTGGTTCGCTATACTCAAGTCGATGCTTCATATCCCGGATGTGGAGACCTTTTTGCAAGTATTCTGCTGGGAAGTTTGCTTTGTAAGTATACCTTCCTAACATCGGTAACTCGCGCAGTGAACTATACATCCCTGGCCATAGAGCGAACCAAAAGGGCTGGCAGAGAGCGGAGACTGGGAGTAAGCCCTACGCTGATTCTGCCCGACCTTTCCAAGGAGAGAGCGCAATGAGCGTGGATGTTTTGTTGGTTGCCCCACTCAAACATGAATTGGAAGGTATCCTAACAAAGTTGAATGAACCAGTACTTTTTGCATCCAGGCGAGTCATTGGGATGGTTGTAGGGGTTGGTAAGATAGCCAGCGGTATTGCAGTTGCTCATGCGATTGCTACGTATAAGCCGGCTTTGGTGGTGCTTGTGGGATATTGCGGGGCATTGGGAGAAACCCTTGCAATTGGGGATGTTGTCTGTGCTTCCAAGGTTGTGCAGTACGACCTTGACCTGAGGGCTTTTGGGCTGGATTGGGGCTCCACATTCCTAGGCGATGGTTCGCATGCTCCCTCTTTCCTTCCTCTCTATTGTCCAGCAATTGA
This sequence comes from uncultured Sphaerochaeta sp., assembly GCF_963666015.1. Classification (NCBI taxonomy): domain Bacteria; kingdom Pseudomonadati; phylum Spirochaetota; class Spirochaetia; order Spirochaetales; family Sphaerochaetaceae; genus Sphaerochaeta; species uncultured Sphaerochaeta sp. Next base: position 3,074,423 of record NZ_OY762555.1, read on the forward strand.
AGGGGCAAAATCTGTGGTAATGGGAACAGCCGATCGCTTCCTGGTCCGCTCATATCGCGAGGAACATCCTGAACTGAGGGAAGACCTTCACCTTGGATGCAGTGATATGGAGGGATATGCAGTTGCTTTTGCGTGTCATGCTGCACACATTCCCTGTGCAATCATCAGAGTGGTTAGTGATGATGCCAAAGGCAGGAGGCCCAGGCAATTCCCTGCATTTGTAAGGGAAGCTACCAAAGTACTCAGAAATACACTTCAGCTATTGCTTGAGTCGCCGAGTGAGAAGTCTCCCACCAGCTTGTAGACGTTTCCGTCCCGTTTGAGCTCAATGGCACGATGGGGAAAATAGATAGGTAGGATTTTCCTTATATATTCCATGGCCGCTTTCTCGATAGTCTCTTTTTTTTCCTTTTGCACCCACGACAAGGTCCTGATCTCAACTGAGAGGATATACCCACGGCCATGGTTGCTTCCATATCCTAGAGTAAACTGTGTCCCTGTGGAAAAGAGTCCATCATAGGCAACACTGGAAGCTCTTCCTCTTTCTGGCCTGTTCGGGTGAAGAGGATACGCATCCCCGAAGGTGTCTTCGAGATAGTGATCAAGATCATCACACAACCTACGCATCGTCGATTCAAGTTCCACTTGTTTTGGATGTGTGCTCATTGAGGATTCTCCTGATTTTCAATATCTTCAATCTGGTATCGCCTGAGAAAGTTGTGGTAGGAATCAAGAGCAGGGACTGCTTCCTCTGGTGATTCAATTTGAGTTGGTAGCTGGGTCACCGGGAGTACTTCTTTCGGTCCTAGTTCCATCTGGTCAAAATGGGTTCTCTCACAGAGCAACTGTGCAAAGGCTTTGAGTCGATCCTCGTTCTCCTGATAGATTTTCTGGGCTCCCTGGTGCATGGTGGAAAGAGCCCCTGCTGTAGTCTCATCAAGCTTGTATGTTTCACCCAGAGCGCCATGGATCCTTGTATAGGTAAGGTCAGGGATGGTTGGTGCTATCTGGTCAACCACTTGCATCTGGCTTGTGGCATAGATTTTTTGGATCGGGGCACCCTTTGCCGGATCTATCCAGCCGATGACACCTGTTCCTGCTCCACTTACTGTGAAGGTGAAATCACTGCTTGCTGTTGAAAGGGAGAGGATATGAAATCGTTTGGCATCTGGATAGAGCTCCTTTGCCTGACGGTACGCATAGAGAGTTGGGTTGTTTGCAACGACACCTCCATCGATCAAGGTCTGCATGGTTTTCTCTTCACGGTCGTAGAGATATGCAGGTTTGAAGAATGTAGGGGCAGCGCTGGTTGCCCGTGCTGCTTCCCAGAACAGGAAGCCGTGTGAATCATGACTGCTCATGATAAAAGGCCTTCCCTGTGCTACGTCGTAGGTCATCACCATGGTGGGAATCACTGCTTCACTTAGAGGAATGTCTCCAAACATATGTTGTAGAAGTCGTTGCAACGGTTGCACATCATACTTATCTGTAAAGATCTGGCTGAAAAAACGACCCTGGCTTCTGGGGAATATCTGGCGGCCATTCTGCAGATAAAGTGATTCAAGCGTAGTGGTGTCGACACCAAAAGGAAGGGTTCCCCGTAGTGTTTTGTCTCCAGGCTTTCCCCTCAATTTCTGCATCAAGGTTCGTTGCTGTTCATCATATATGTAGCTTATATACCTGGTATCACTTTGGAGGTTTGTTTGCATCACCGGGGCCCCAAGAGCCAATGCCAATAGACCCCCGGTAGAAGTTCCTGCCAATAAATCAAAATGAGAGTACAGCGGGCGATTGTCTCCCATGGACTCCAACAAGGATGATAGTTTTGCCAGCATCACCGCAGGTATGAGACCACGCATCCCACCTCCGTCTATAGAGAGGATGTATCGATCGTCTTGGGGTGATGATGGTTCCTTATGATTCCAGAAATCCCGTAATGCCATGCTAGTAGAGTGATGAATTTGTACCAGAGGGTCAAGCATCCTCTCTTCTTCGTAAAACATTAATTAAGTATATGTCATAAAATAATACCGAACTAAGAATAATATAAAGGTAAAAAATAAGACGATTCAATCATAGAGCTATGCAAAGTGAGCATGTTTTCGCTAGACTTGTACTATGGATGAACATGGAATGAAGGCTTATGGCTCATGTAGATTATGTCCCAATTACTGCGCAGTGAACCGGATCGAAGGCAAGCTTGGAAGGTGTGGTGAGACTGATACGGTTCGTATTGCTTTCTCTGGTCTCCATCGTGGTGAGGAGCCTCCTGTAACCGGAGAACATGGATCAGGTATGATCTTCTTCAGCGGTTGTCCCTTGCACTGTGCCTATTGCCAGAACCATCAGATATCTGGAAGAGGAAAGTCAGGAGCCATGGCTGTAGGAATTGAAGTGAGTACCAATGAGCTCTCGAATATCATGCTTGAACTCCAGGAACTTGGGGCGACCAATTTGAATCTGGTGACCGGAACGCATTTCATACCATCAATTGTTGCTGCATTGGATCTTGCAAAGAAGCAAGGTTTTTCCTTGGATGTAGTGTGGAACAGTTCTGGATTTGAGTCCATGGAAGGACTCTCTTTGATCGATCCCTACATTGATCTGTATCTCATCGATGTAAAGACATTGAGAGAGGATGTGAGTGCTGAGTTCTGTGGATTGGCGCTCTATGCAAGGATCATCCGTTCTGTGATGACGTATATACTACGTAAGGGGAGAATCACCGTTATTGATGAGGCAGGGCATCTCAAAGGGATACTGGTTAGGCACCTGGTATTTCCTGGTACGCTTGATGCCTCCAAAGAGGTTCTTCGTTATTTTTCCCAGGAGTTGAAGGATTCTTGTTACCTCTCGCTGATGGTGCAGTTTGAACCTCCCAAGGGCGATGTGCGGTTTCCTGCAATCAGCGAAGAGGAATATGATGACCTGCTCCTTACATTGGAGGAGTTGGATATCGAGGATGGATTTGTGCAGGAATTGGAGGAGAATGTCTCCTGGATTCCTGATTTCACCCAGGAGAATCCGTTCCCCGAGGGGTTTGCAACCCCACTTCCTTATTTTATCAACTTAGCGAAACGCTCTAGCTGATAATGGTTCCCTCATACTTTCTGCCATAGAGGATATTCATGGTGTTTTCGATGTTTCGTCCATCGGCACACACTACTTCCATATGCATTTTTGCAGCTCTCTTGCTTGCAATGGGGTCGAAGGGAGAGTTCTTTCCGGGAGTCCAGTTCTCTCCAACCATGGTGCGATAGTCTGCCCAACTTATGGAATCCAACGGCTTTGCTTCAGGATTCTTTTTTGGATCATCGGTATACACCTTGGCAATGTTACTGAGGTTGATGATCAGTCTTCCCTCGAACCTTTCGGCGAGTATGACGGCATCATTATCAGTAGAGAAACCAGGCTTCCAGCCAGCGGCAACCAAAACCTGTCCCTGGAAGTTGATATGACCGGTTGGGTCAGTGATCAGGTTATCAGTGCAGAATTCGTTGAACATTGCCTTCAGGAGTTGCCCATTGATATGGGTGGCCCTGATTCCAAGCCAGTCAAGTTCTTCACTGTCAATGTCTGGGTTGATCTCTCTCATAGCATTCTGGTAGACACGAGCCGGGGCACCACCTCCACAGACCAGAATGATTTTTCTACTTTTATCTTCTTTCAAATAGGATTTGAGAGCACTGTTGAGTTCTTTAAGAAAAGCGTGGTCAACCTTATCCGGTGCAATGATTGATCCGCCCAATGAAATAACTGCCAAATTATTATACATGGAGTCCTCCGCCGGCCATGGTACCAGATTTCTCCACTCCCCTCAATATTGAAGTAGGGAGAAGTTGGATGAAGTACCAATATTTGTTTTGAAGATGTCAATCCTTATGTGTTCATCTCACCCAGCAGGGGCTAGACCATGCACAATCACCATGTCTGGTGTATGCTCGTACATAGAAGAAATCATCTGGTATTGCATCAACTTTAATATGTACCTCGCCCATGCATTGTTCAATTGGATGAAATTGTGAAATTGATACAGCAGGGCTGACAAACCCATTCAGATACGTAACCTGTGACATCCCGGTGAGCGAAGAAAGTGGGTATGATACTTCAATTTGGTGCAATTTGTTTTGCCAGATTCCCTGCGCGTGTAAATGCACTATGCTCTTTTCTGTACCCTCAATCTCAAGAGCAAAACCTTGAGTGGTGTCAGTGGTGGATGTTGGATTGCCCCTGGTAGTCACTTTCAGGGAAACAGTGTTTTCAAAACTAGTGATGTGTGGTAGGGCACGACCACTGGTGGACTCATCTAGTGGATCAACAATATCTTCACCCCTTAGCCTCTTTGACGTACTGTGAATGATTCCCTTTTCAAGGGTGATTGTTGCTTCCCACTGGCACGTACTGTGTTTTTCTCCCCAGCCAAATGCAATATCCAGAAAACCTCGTTTTTCATGCTGGGTAGGTTGATGATGGTCACAAGGATGAACTCTATGAATAACCTTGTTATTCTTCAGTATCTCAATTCTGTCCAATACCGTATAGCCGGCAACATATGCATCAAGGGGAACATTGCCATCACCTGTGAAGTCATACCCTGACCCCATCGGAATGTCATTGAGAAATATCATCAATTCTATGGGGTCGCCGGTTAATGCTAGCGTTTGCTTGTTGGTTAACCCTGCCCAGATTGCATCCCGGCTCCTGTCTGTCGACCAGAGGCCGGTTCTTCCGCAACCGTAGCTACCGGGAGAAGCATTGTGATGATCACTTGACCCGATTACCCCAAATCTATGACCCAGTGAAAGCCCTCCCTGCATGGTATTCAGAGCGCTACGCGGACCCATCGTGTGCAGATATCCAGGTGAGGCTTCCAAACTTTCTGCACTTCCATGCATTGAAACAATTTCTATCACCGGGGATGCTTTAGAATGAAAGAATTCCCATCCTATGCCTCTGTACCCATGCTTGTAGCCTATATGATGAGGCATGCAAATCAACTCGTCCCTGTTTGCAACGGTTGCTCCAAGCAGTGTTATCAACCGTTTATCCTTTTCAGACCTTGGGGCTTCAGGAAGTGCAATCCCTAGATTCTTATGGATGATTGTATAATCTCCAGTCTGGAAACTATGAAATTCATAGCTTGGGAAGGGAATACAATTCCCGATTACTCCTTTAAGCAGTTGATTATAGTGATCCCACTGTTCCCTCAGCCGAGCGAATCCATCCCTGTGATATGCTTGCACCTTGCTTGGAATAGTTCCTTCTTCCATATCAGGCCAAGCAAAATGTCCTGTTACACTGAAGAAGTCAAGTTGTTCAGATGCGAAGGCAATTGCATCTTCAAGGTCTCCATGCCCGTAGCTTATATTGCAGTGATTATGAAGATCTCCAACAAGAAATTGATGTTTTTCCAGCCATTCTCTTTGCTTGATATGGTGGTAGAGGGTCTCCGAAAAATAGTTTACTATTCGATTCATCCTTTTATAGCTCCTTCTGCGATTCCCCTAATCATGAATCGTTGCAGGCTCAAGAAGAACAGGACAATGGGAAGAATTCCAAGAACCAGAATTGGAAGAGCCTTGTCCCATTGGTTCTTATATTGTCCGAAAAATCTGTTAATACTTAATGGTATCGTCTGCAGATCCTTGGCGTAGAGAATCAAAGAGGGGAGTAGGAAATCATTCCATACCCATAATGTCTGCAATATTATGACTGTTACCGTGATGGTTTTCAGAAGCGGGAAGACTATTGCGTGGAACATGGTGAAATCGTTGCATCCATCAAGGCGTGCACTTTCTTCCAGCTCATAGGGGACCCCTTTTATAAATCCATGATAAAGAAAGACGGTGAAGGGTTGTCCGAATCCCCAATAGATAAAAATCAATCCCAACCGATTATCAAGTAGATTTCCCTCACTGGCAATCTTTACCAGAGGAACCATGACAGACTGAAACGGGATAACCATCGCTGCAACATAGATTGTGAAAAATATGGTACTGATTTTAGAGGGGACCCGTACCAATTTCCAGGCAGCAGGGGATCCAAGAAGGATCATGCCGCCAACACTGCCACTGGTGATAAGTAGTGAGTTGAAGAGCGTTCTGAAGAAAGATACCTGTCGTATTGCAATCTCATAGTTTTTAAGTTGCAATAAAGACGGGAGAGCAGCCGGAGATTTCATGATTTCACTGAATGTTTTTACAGAGTTGATGGTGATGAAGTAGAAAGGAAGCAGAAATATGAATGCTAGCAGGGTCAGTAGCACAAGCAAAGTCAATTGTGATATTACTATTTTGTTCTTCATGCTTGAACCTCCCGACTCTTTGTGGCCTTTACTTGTAGCAATGTGAGTAATGCAACCAAGAGCGTAAAGACAACAGCTTTTGCTGAAGCATATCCATAGTTGTTGTAGAGGAATGCTTCATTATAGATATTGAGAGCGAATGATTCAGTGGCACCGAAAGGACCTCCCCCGGTGAGGCTGAATATTACATCAAACAGCTTGAAAGCCCAAGAGAGCATCAAGAAGAGACATACGGTAATGGCTGGCATAATCAAGGGGATTTTGATCCTGAAGAGAATGGAAAGAGCCCTTGCTCCATCAATATGTGCTGCATCAAACAGATTCTGGTCAATAGAGAGCAGTGCAGCAATGTAGATAACCATCAAGTATCCTGCTGTTTTCCATACATACACAATAATTGTACCCCAGAAGGCTGTCGAAGCATCACCAAGCCAAGGGGAGGAGAGTACATCAATGTGCAGTAGCTCTCCAACCGCCGGAAGGCCGTTGATTAAGAGAAACCTCCAAATGAAACCGAGAATGAGACCTCCAATGACATTGGGAAGGAAGAATACTACTCTCAGAGGTCCTTGCCCATGCTTCAACGCCGTTATACCAAGAGCAAGAAGAAAACCAAGCAGATTGCTGATGATTACCACGGAGATGGTAAAACGTGCAGTGAATAAGATTGAGGCAATTGCCTTTGGGTCATCAGTCACAACATCTTTGTAGTTATCCAATCCAATAAACGCAGCATGTTTTCCAATGCCGTTCCAAGCTGTAAACGAGTAACCAAACCCGATAAAGAATGGTATGAGAACTACACTAAGAAAGATAAGGAACCCGGGAAGCGTCGCTACCCAATATGAGCTATTCATACGGTTGATAAGGTTTTGTTGTTTCACGGGTTCCTCCTCACTATGTTACTTTTGTAATCGGTTCCAAGAATTCTGCAGATTTTCCAGATAGGTGGTGAATGAATCGAGACCAGCAACATACCGCTGAGCAAGGTCAGAGAACTCATTTACTGCGCCATCAGGCCAATAGCTGAACATCCAAGGAATCGTCTTTCCATCCTGTGCAAAGGAGACAATATCCTTGGATACCCCACCCAATGATGAGGATGCTTCAATATTGTCCAATGCAGGTATTACATCGAATTCTTCAGCAAGATATTGCTTCCCCTCATCACTGCTTACCAGCCATGTAAGGAAATCTTTTGCAGCCTTTTTCTCGGTCTCTGGGGACTGGCTGTTTATGACAAACATGAATGGAATGCCTACAGGAATCCTATTTGCTTTCTCTTCATCATCACTGGTGAAGATAGGAAGCAAGCCGATATCAAGGTCAGGATCAGTCTCAAAAATGACACTCTGTTTCCAGTTTCCCTGTTGAATCATGGCAACTTCCTGGTTTGCAAACATGGTAACCTGCATATTGTGATCTGTAGTCAAGGGATTTGGTTCACTGTTCTGCAATACTAGGTCGAATGCCTGTTTCCAATCGAGGAATTCTTTGTTACCAGGAATCTTTGCTTTCCCGTTGTTGAGATCGGAGATATACCCTCTCGGGTTCCCCTGTTGGGCAAATGGGATATTTGTGAAATGGTTTGAGATCACCCACCAAGTTCCGAAACCTGAAGCAAAGGGAGTGATGTCATTCTGTTTCAGTGTTGCTACAGTTTTCTTCATTTCGGAGAATGTTGTAGGCAATTCAGTGATTCCAGCCTTCTTGAACAAGTTCTTGTTGTAAATGTATCCATAGCCTTCAATAGTGACCGGCAAAGCTATTACATGATCATCTTGCGTTGCTGCATTCTTGCTGATAGGAAGCAGATGGTCCACCCAAGGTTCTTCGTCAAGGGTTTCGATATACTCTCTCCAGAGTTGATAATCTGAGAAACCTTCAATGATAAAGATATCAGGTGCCTTATTGGCAGCAAACTTGGTTTTAAGTAAAGTCCTCCAGTCACTTGCACCTCCCACAACCTCAGTCTCCAGATTGACTGCTGGATGAGATTGTTCGTATTCCTTGGACATCTCTTCCCATACATCAATCCACGGGATCTTGTGGTGATAGATTTCGACAGTCACAGAATCCTGCTTTGCGGATTCTGTAGTCCCTGCTGCAAAGAGTGTAGCGCCGGTTATTACCAGGACAGCTACCAACAGAAAGATACTTTTTTCGTACTTCATGGATTTCCTCCTTTTCCATGGTCTTCTATGCATCAGCTGAATTTTTCAACTTGATGTACTTTCACGTCTTACAAGGTTAGGTGTAAGAACTACCGTATTTGAAACAGAGACCTTTTCCTTAACCGCTTGTACAATGAGAGATGCAGCTTGTCTTGCAGCATCGGATCTTGGCTGATGAATTGTAGTGAGTGAAGGGGTGCAGTATGCACACCACTCAATATCATCATATCCAACCACTGCAATATCATCAGGAATGGAATATCCAAGCTCCAAGATAGCCTTACATGCACCGAACGCCATGATGTCGGTAACAACAAACAATCCTTTGCAATGGGATAGTTGTCCCCGGTGTTCCATTATGTATCGATAGGCCGTCTCAAATGACTCATCATCTGCAAGCCAAACATGACTATAGTCAGATTGCATTGCCCGGAGAAAACCCTCCGTACGAACAACATACTGCTGTCGGTCATGAGAGAGCACGAACAGCTGCTCCTTGGGAGCATTTCTCAATGCTTCATAGGCCAGGGCCCCTCCATATTCGTTGTGGATCAAAATTCTTGCGCAGCCTTCTGCAGAGAGCGTAGGATTTGGGTTGATCAACACGATATTCTGTGTGGATTGCTGCAATGCCAAGACCGCATCCCGGGTGAGCTCATATCCCAAGACGATGATCCCATCTACTTTTTTCTCTCTGATGAGTCGAGTCATCTCAGATAGGTCTTCCCCGACAGTGTCATAGCCGTTTACGATGCAGTCGAACCTATACTCATGCAAAGCAGCTCGAATTGACTGGATCAACTCAGAGGTATACTGTGAGCCAATCCTACGCAGTGTAGAATAAGGGTACAGTACTGCAATGGTCATGCGGATTCCTGTTGCCAGACTTTTTGCACTTGCATCCAGCTCGTACCCCAATTCCTTTGCTACCTGCTTGATTCTCATCTTTGTTTTTTCTGCAACCAGTGGACTGTCGTTCAGGGCTCTGGATACAGTGGTATGGCTTATGCCAGTTCTTTGGGCAATTTCTCTGATATTCATACGCGCTCCTGCTTCATGTGGGAGGGGATGCCATCTCTTTCAATTGACTTTGTTGTTGCATGTACAAGGGCCAGAGAAAACAGCCCATCCTCGGCTCTTGCACATCCTAGTGCCTCCAAGTTCTTTCCATCAAAATAGGATCGGATATCTCGTATCAGCTGAATGTCTGCACCATAATGACTGCTTGTGAAATGGTCTCCTTTTGTGTCGTAGATGGTATGCGTCTCATTGTTAGGGCCTTTCCCCAGTGCATGTACGGTTACATTTCCTGTTTCTCGTTCAAGGATGATTCGTCCTCGTGATCCTACCAGCTCCATGGTTTCTTGGTCATATGCATGGGGTCCATAAATTGCCCAAAAGAGATTGGCTTTTACCCCATTGTCAAACACATAGGTTGCGATAGCATGGTCGATGATGTCACTTCCCGGGTGATACACACACATGTCAGCAATATCTCTTTCCTCTGTAGCATTTTTCCAAGAATCCCGGCTTAGGACATGTGTACCCTCATGGTCATCTTGGTCATTAGCCATACGCCTGTAGGGACACTCCTCATCATCACAGAACAGACATCTGAGAGGTGCATCATTCCTAGGTTGGAAGATGGTACTTCTCCCTCCTACTGCGGTAACAAATTGGCAGGAAGAGGAAGGGCCGACCATCCATCTGAAGACATCCAGCAGATGGGAAGCCTTGTCATTGAGCGCTCCTCCTGAGTAGGTATTCTTCCTGTGCCACATCTGAAAGTATCGTGTATAAGGAATCACTGAGTGAATCTGAATCATCTGTAGCGTACCGATCGCAGAGGCATCTAAAAGTTCTTTTGCCTTGCGCCAGGTCGATTCATACCGGCGCGTGAAACCCATGATGATCGGCCTGCTTGCTTTCTTTTCAGAAGCCACTATGGCTTCTGCATCATCCATGGTTACCGCGATTGGCTTATCGAGATACACCATTTTCCCTGACTCGATTGCGTAAACCGCTGGTAGCCGGTGTTGGTCGGTATGGGTGGTGATAAGCACGCAATTTACAGAGGGTAGGTCGATGAGTTCTCTATAATCTGTGGTACCGATGATTGAGTCTCCCCAATCGAGGTTCTCTAATCGACACTGTTGCTTTAAGTAGTCTTTTGCGTCTTTTATACGCTTTTCATTGATATCGCAGATGGCAGTGATTTGGAGATGCAACTCTCTCGACAGTTCAACAATCCTGGTTCCCAGTACATAGCAACCCCTTTCACCAGATCCAATAATTCCAATTTTCAGAAGGTTCATGCTGTTACCTCATTGAGTTATGCAACCGGTAACATTTTATTATAAGAGCTACTATGTTCTGCTCATGCGACTAAAATGCAACCGGTAAACATAGTATTTGGGTAAGTCGCATATTTGTCAAGGTTTTTTTACATAACTGTAACCATTACTGTATCTAGGAGTCGGTGAATATGTTGCTAATTACCTGTAGCATTATAAAATGTTTGATTTATAAAATGGGAGCTAAGCCCTCTGTCAAGACAGGTATCATGAAAAATAACGAATATTCCTATGCTACCTGATTATCGATTTCCCTATCGGGGAAACATCCTGCTTCATACACTTCATCTGGTGTTTGGTAGTCCAATCCTTGGTGAAGCCTTTCCTGGTTGAAGAACCCTACAAAAACTTTCAATCCATCAGAGAGTTCTGTCATTGTTGCATAGTCATGGAGAAAGATGCATTCATATTTCAAAGTTCTGAAGGTTCTCTCAATGAAAATATTGTCCAAACATCTCCCGATTCCATCCATGCTTATCTGAATCCCAAAGCTCTGTAGCATTGAGACAAATTCCTTGCTAGTGTATTGAGATCCGCAGTCTGTATTAAAAATGGCGGGGATCCCATACATTTCAATTGCCTCCATCACGCATTCGATGCAAAAGATGGTATCCATTGTGTTGCTGAGCCTCCAGGAAAGAATCTTGCGGCTGAAGAGATCGATCACCGCGGTGAAGTAGACCATCCCTCCCGGAAGTTTGATGTAAGTGATATCGCTACTCCAACATTCGTTGACATACCGTATCTCTCTGTTCCGAAGCAGATAGGGGAACTTCCCTTCCTTCCGTCTGGAACTCCTGGTGGTCTTGAACTTGGGAACCAATCCCTGCAGCCCAAGTTGGCTGTAGACCCTCCTTACCCGTTTCTCCGTCGCCTCTGGATGTCCTTTCTTCTGCAGGTGACGGGCCATTTTCTGGTAACCATAGACAGGAAGTTCCACCCAATTGTTCATCACTAACTCTGCAAAATCCTTTTCCTCTGCAAAAAACTCCTGTCTGAGCCGTTCCTGCTCCTCATGATGGTCTCTCCAGTAATAATAGGAGGAACGGGGGACTCCCAGAAGCTGGCACTGCCTGCAAATGGACAGGGTGTAGGATCTCTCCTTTCCCAAAGGCCTTGCCAGCAGGGGATCCACCAGGGCACAGGGGTCTGCCCCTATAAATTCGCTTTTTTTTTCAGGATCTCGTTCTCCATCTTGGTCTTCCCGAGTTCTTGATAGGTTTCCTCAATTCTTCGTTGGGCTTCAGCAAGCTCTTTCTTCAGTTGCTTTACTTCCTTGGAAAAGCCTCCAGAAAGAAATTGTTTCTTCCAGTTTGACACCATGCTGGCGGAAATCCCATACTTTGCAGCAATCTCATTAACGGTGCTCCGCTCTTTCAAAGCCTCAAGCGCAACTTCTTTCTTGAAAGAATCCGTGAATGTTTTCCTGTTCCTTCCCATCTTGTTTGCTCCTTTTTATAAGGTAGCAAACATTCGTTAATTTTTTAATCTCCTGTCCAAAACTCGGTCTTAGTATAATGTTCTAGTCCCGAAGTATTTTCTCCATGGGTTTTCCTTTGGCCAATTCATCGATGAGTTTGTCCAGGTATCGTATCTCTCTCATCAGTGGATCCTCAATCGTATCGACCTGCACACCACAGACTTTACCAGTTATAAGACTTCTCAGGGGATTTTTCATCGGGCTTTCCTTTATAAAATCTTCAAAGCTTTTTTCTTCATCCAATGCTTCCTGTAGTATTGTCTCATCATACCCAAGCAGCCAGCCTATGATTTCATCGACCTCTGCCTTTGTACGGCCTTTCTTTTCAGCTTTTGCAATATACAAAGGATAGATGGTCCCAAAACTCATCGAATATATGCGATGTTTTGCCATGGTAAATACTCTCCTTCTCTCACAACCAGAATACAGAATAGAAACAGTATTTGGTTAACTTATCAAGGTGCCTGGTTCGCTGGTTCTTTCGGAATCGTCAACAAACGTGCATTGACAGCAACAATCACGGTAGAGAGTGTCATCAAGATTGCTCCTACCTCTGGCTGCAGTACGAATCCAAGAGAGTACAGCACACCTGCAGCCAATGGTATAGCCAGAATGTTATATGCTGTTGCCCATATGAGGTTCTGGATCATCTTTCGGTATGTTGCCTTCCCGAACTGGATAAGCGTTACAATATCCTGTGGATTGGAGTGTACAAGTATGATGTCCGCTGTAGAAGCCGCCACATCGGTTCCAGAACCGATTGCAATACCCACATCGGCCTGGGCTAGAGCGGGGGAATCATTGACCCCGTCACCTGTCATTGCTACGAACAAGCCCTTGTTTTGCAGCTCCTTGATTTTTGTTTGTTTTTCGTCGGGCAGTACCTCTGCAAAATAGCCATCCATGCCCAGTTCTTTAGAAACAGCTTGCGCTGTTGCCTCATTATCCCCTGTGAGCATCCAGCAGGAAATTCCCATCTTTTGCAAGGATGAAATGGCTTGATACGATTGCCCCCTGATCGTATCGCTGAGGGTGATGGATCCCATGAGATTTCCATCGGAGAGAACAAATACACGTGTTACAGCCTTTTCATCACTGCTGGGTGGAACCTCAATTCCAAGCTCTCTTACGTGTGATGGACTGGCTACCAGGATGGTGCTTCCGTGGATTGTGCCGCTGATACCCTTTCCCTTGATTGCCTTTGCATCCTCTGCAGGAACAAGCTCGATCGATCGCTCTTGGGCATATGCTACAATGCTTTTCCCGATAGGGTGTTCCGAATAGGTCTCCAGAGACGCAGCAAGCTGTACTAACCCCTCTTTCCCAATCTGGGAACTATCGGCTCTGCTGACTTCGGTAACCGTAAAGGTTCCTTCAGTAAGGGTTCCCGTCTTGTCGAATACAATGGCATTAATCTTCCGTGTCTGTTCAAAGGCTGTCCTGTTCTGTATAAGCAGTCCGTTCTGTGCTGATTTTGCAGTAGATACCGATACAACGAGGGGTATGGCAAGGCCAAGAGCGTGAGGGCAGGTGATGATCATGACAGTAGCCATTCGTGTAATGGCGAATTGCAGGTCAAAGCCAACAATCAACCATGCGGCCAGGGTGGCAAAGCCAACAGTCAGGGCGGAGATGGTCAGGTACTTTGCAGCACGGTCGCTGAGTTTCTGTGTTCTTGATTTTGCTTCCTGTGCATTTTGTACCATCTGGATGATCTTAGACAGGTACGCATCTTCTCCAACCCCTTCAACTTCCAGGGTAAGGCTTCCCTCTCCATTGATCGACCCTCCGATCAATGCATCTCCCTCTCTGCGATGTACAGGACGAGATTCACCGGTAATCATCGACTCATTCACATAGCTCTCACCTTCGGTTATGTGTCCATCAGCTGGTATTTTTTCTCCAGGCTTTACCACCAGGAAATCGCCATCCTGTATTTGTTGTGAAGGAATATCCTGTATGGTTTTACCTTCCATCTTGTGCGCCGTTGCAGGCATGAGGCGAGCTAATTTTTCAAGCGCTGCGGAAGCTCCAACTACACTGCTCATCTCGATCCAGTGGCCAGCCAGCATGATGGCTATCAAGGTCGCCAGTTCCCAATAAAAAACTGTTCCCGACAGACCGAAGGTTACTGCGGTACTGTACCCATAGGCGACGGTAATGGCCATACCTATGAGAGTCATCATCCCAGGGGATTTCTCTTTCAGTTCTCCCACCATCCCCGAGAGGAAGGGCCATCCTCCGATAATATAAAGGATCGTGGACAGAGAAAAAACTACATAGTTTGCACCCGGAAAGGTCCACTCGAATCCCATGGCGTTTTGTACCAAGGGTGTCAATGCAAGGATAGGCAGGGTGAGTGCCAAGCTGAAATAGAACCGGTTTCGAAAATCCTTTATCATCATTTTATGATGCTCTCTATGATCCATGTTCCCTCCTTCTCGGTGTTTCTTATCTATCCTCTCGTTGCAGTAGTTGCTGCCGGATAGCCTGTGCATTTAGCTTTGGTGGTACATCCAAAAGAGCTTGCATTCATTTTCGGCATCCTTGTATATCTGGGATAACCTGTCTCTATATAGAATACCCCCTAGGGGTATATGCGTCAAGGTGGGGGGGATCTCTCTAACAATCGAGCAATATTAGCCGGTTCTTGGGAGTGTTCTTTGAGAAGCCCAAAACCTGCAGGAGTTGGGTTTCCTGCAGTCTAGGGTAAAGATCATCTGGGTGTGAGGGCAAACGCAAGCTAGGCTGAATATGCTCTGCTTTGCTTGATCAGTTTCTCATAGATGGAGAGCAGGGAAGCTGCAAATGTCTGCGAGTCGAAGGGTCTGCTTGTTAGTAATGCTTGTTCACTGAGTCTGAGACGAAGTGGTTCATCATTGCTCAGAAGGTCAAGATAGTGTTGAAACTCCTCATTTGTGTTATATTGCCATCCATTCTCACCATCACGTACCACTTCTGTAAGGCAATCATCAGCACGGCAGAGCACAGGGAGTCCTGAGGCCAAGGCTTCAATATACGTCAATCCCTGTGCCTCGCTTGTTGATGCGCTACAAAAGACATTCCCCAAATGATAATAGGCAGGAATATCCTCTTGTTTCTGCATGCCTGCAAAAATCACATGCTTCTGCAATCCCCGTGAAGCTACCATTTGCTCTAGGGCTTGTCTCTGTGGTCCATCTCCAACCAACAACAACGTACGATTTGGTTTCTCCAGAGAGAAGTTGTCGATCAGCTCCTCTATACGCTTCTCTACAGCCAGACGACCTACATACACCAGTACGAAATTGTCCTTTGGTATTCCAAGAGAAGCCCGTAATGTTTCACTCTCCTTGTCCTCATTGGTGGGTGAAAAACGTGCAAGGTCGATTCCGCTTGGGACAACATCAATCGGGCCATCCACCCCATAGGAACGTAATAGGCGTTTTGTCTTTGCAGTAGGGGCGATGACATAATCAACTTTGGAGAGGATTCTCTTCGAGAACCGTTGAGCCATGATATGCCCTAACCGCTCACTGGGAGAGAAGTAATCTGTATAGTCCTCATACAGCGTATGGTAGGTATGGACCAAAGGAGCTCCTGATGCATAGGCAATACGTTTAGCAAGGGAAAAGGTGCTGAACTCGCATTGAGAATGCACTACATCAGGATTCCATTTAATGATTTCCCGTACAATCTTCTTTGTGAATGTTCCGCGGATACGGGTACCGGGATAGAGCCGGTCAGAGCTCAACGATCCGAGGTACCAGACTCCATCTTGGTAATGGGATGTATGTGCATGGGCAAGGGTAAGGATGCGAACTTCATGTCCTGCCTGAGTGAGCCCCTGCCTAAGGTTGACGATAGAGGTAACAACCCCGTTTGTGGTTGGCGTAAAAGCGTCCGTTGTAAGTAAAATTCTCATGAGCGTCCTCCTCTGATACCAGTTCCCTGGTATGCTGCCGTCTCAATTACTCATATTCCATGCATCTATCATGCCAAATTTGCTGCATCAGCATTTCCTGCAGTGAATATGTACCATTTCATGAGAAATCCTATAGATAGGATACTGAAACTTTCGCTGTTTGCCTATGGATGGACCAACATTGGTATTTTTGACCAATGCTTCACTCTTATTACCCTGAGAGAGAGCATGCCTTGATACAAAAAAACGAGAGTAGTACAGGTCGTACCACTCTCACGGTATAGCTCCTGGGCAACGTGGTTATAAACCACGACTTGTAATGCTTGAAGCTATTCTTCGACTACTGGTACCTCCAGTACCGTAATCAACTCTTCCGGTTCCAGGCGGAAGGGAGATCCTTTTCCTTCATAGAACCCATGATCGCCAATAAAGTGTATGTGCAGATCAGTAAAGACAACACTCTTGTCCAGTCTCTTGTTCCTTACGGTGGTGTTGGCTTTTCCATACATGCCCTTTCCACCAAAAGGCGAGGGGAGCATACCCCTTACTGTCTCAACCTTCACTTCAAAGTTTTCGTCAACAGTAATGAATTCTCCCAACCCTTCGGTTCCACTCTTGCGAAAATACTCCATACGATCAGCAATTGCCTCATGGGTTCTCCTGAGGTTTTTTACGGTAAGATTATCACTTTCCAGGATGTCGACAAGCTTTCTTTTATCATCCCCAAGGAATCCATTAAGGGTGATGACACCTTTCTGCATTTGTTGCTGTATCTTGTCAAATTCAACGGTTTGTTTCATCATCAGCTCCTATTATGAGAATTTATCGTAGAAGATATTTTCCGGGAGGACTCCCACTTCATCCAATACCTTGATACAAGCATCGATCATTCCTGGGCTGCCACAGAGGTATGCTTCACTATTGGCACCTTCACTCACCATCCTTCTTACTACATCGGTGATAAGACCGACCTCCCCATCCCAATTATCTTCCTCTTGTGGTTCGCTGAGTGCGGGGATGAAGGTGAAGTTCGGCATCTTCTCTTCCAAAGCCCGCATCTCATCAAGCAAGAACAGGTCTCGTTTTGAACGGGCACCAAAGAAGTAGGAGGCCTTTCGTGCAATACCTTTTTTCTCCATGTCAAGCAACATCGATTTGATCGGGGCCATTCCGGAACCGCCAGCGATGAATATGATATTCTTGTCAGTATCCCGAAGAAAGAAATCGCCATATGGTCCATTGACAATAATCTCATCACCTTCCTTGAGATGCTTATGCACATAGGTGGTACAGATACCGTTCGGCACCAGGCGTATCTCCAGTTCCACATGGTTTTTATCGTCTGGTGAAGAGGCCATGGAGTAGGCACGGTAGACTCTCTCATCGGTCAGTTCATATTCAGGAACCTCAAACTGGATATACTGTCCAGCTTTAGCAGAAATTTCAGCTGGTTCTTTCAAGCGAAGTCTCACTTCCTTGATGTCATGCGTTAGGTCCCTGATACTCTCTACAGTTGTCTTGAATTCCTTGACCAGGAAGAGCTCTTCAGGGATGACAATAGCTACATCCTGTTTCACTTTGAACTGACAGGAGAGTCTGACGTTGTTTTGCTTCTCTTCATCGGACATCCAGGGAAGTTCAGTGGGAAGATACTCGCCTCCACCGGAGACAACCCTTACCTTGCACAATCCACAGGAGCCACGACCTCCGCACGCGGATGGAATAAAGACACCTTCCTGGTTGAGGGCTTTGAGCAACGGCTGTCCGCCTTGGACTTCCAACTCTTTCGAGCCATCATTGATGGAGATTTTTACCACACCATAATTGCCAATTGTTGCATCCGCAATGACCATCAAGATGGCCAGGAAGACCGAGATGAGGCTGATGATTCCGATACTGATCAGTAGTGTAACAATCATCTCTTCCCCCTTAGGATATGGCGATCATGCCGGAGAATCCCATGAATGCCATGGCCATGAATCCAGCAATTACCAAGGTGATTCCCGGGCCTTCCAGTCCTGGGGGAATCTTGGCGTTCTTCAGTTTCTGCCTGATCCCTGCCATTGCAATAATGGCGATGAACCATCCAATTCCGCTTCCCAGTCCAAAGAAGAAGGAGGTGAGCAGGGTATACTCCCTGATAACCATGAAAAGACTCACGCCCAGGATTGCACAGTTGACCGTTATCAGCGGGAGGAATATGCCCAGCGATTGGTATAACGGTTCACTGTATCGCTCGAGTGTCATTTCCGTAAGCTGTACAAATGCAGCGATGACAATGATGAACACAATGAATCTGAGATACTCCAGATTGTATGGAATAAGCAGGTACTGATACACAATCCAGTTCAGGGGAGTGGTCGTTGCCATGACAAAGATGACTGCCATCCCCAGCCCTGTAGAAGTCTTCAATTCCTTTGAGACTGAGAGGAAGGAACACATCCCGAGATAGTTGGTAAGGAGAATATTCCCGGTAAAAATTGAGGCGAAGAAAACAGCAAAGGGCATCAATGAATCAGTCATTCTTGGCCTCCTTCATGATTTTTTCTCGAATAATCCAGATGATGATTGCCAAAACGAAGAAGCCGCCGGGTGGCATGATCATGATGGACCAGTTTGTCCACCAGGAGCCAAGAATCTGGAAACCCCAAAGGCTTCCCGTTCCCAGCAACTCTCTCACGAATGCGATAGCCAGCAACACATAGGCATAGCCCAAGCCGGACGCCAACCCATCAACCAACGAGAGCATGGGTTTGTTCTGTAATGCAAAGGCTTCGATCCTACCCATGATGATACAGTTGGTGATGATCAGACCAACATAGGGACCGAGTTGCTTCCACATCTCCGGGTAAAAGGCTTTGAGGACGATATCCACGATAATGACAAAGGTTGCAATCACCATGGTCTCTACCATCATTCGGATTCGAGATGGTATATAGTTTCTCAATAGAGAAATGGTCAAACTGGAGAGGGCTGTGGTGAACATCACCCCCAAGGTCATGACCATGGTATTCTGCAACTTGTTCGTTACTGCAAGTGTGGAGCAGATGCCAAGGATCTGGACAAACACAGGGTTGTTCTTTCCCAGTGGTTCCATAAACGTTTTTCGTAGCAGTTTACTGGCCATTCTACTCACCTCCAATGATTCGTTTTGCATCGTTTGCAGCACGATTTGTAATATTCTTGAAGTACTCTGATGTGCGGGTAGCCCCGGTAATGGCGTCCACCTCAGTTGGCGCATCCGCTGTACCTTCTTCAACCAACGTGAAGGGGGCTTGCTTTCCTCTGAACTGCTCAGTAAACCAAGGTTCCTCTATACGAGCCCCGAGTCCTGGGGTTTCATTTTGGCTTACAATGGCGATGCCGGAGAAAGTGCTCAGGTCTTCCTCAAATCCTGCCATGATGGTAATGGCACCCCAAAGTCCTGGCCCTTCCACGGGGATGATATAGCGTTTACCGGTTTCGCTCTCGGCGACATAGTATCCATCTTCTTGTTCAATCTTGCTCAGGAAGGCTTCCTCGATCCCTTCGGTGGTATTCTCAAAATCAACACCACCGGCATTCAAGATTGCCCTTCTGGTGAATGCAAGTTCATTGGCAATTGCTTTATCCTGGGTTGCAAGATACAAACCGGAGGTGAGTAAGATGCAGAAGAATGTGACTGCAAACATGAACAAGAGCGGATAAATACGCTCACTATAGAATGTTCTTTTTGCTTTCATGTTTTCCCTCCTTCTGCCTTCTTTGGCTTTTTCTTTGCCTTCGCCCCTTTGAGCAGGGTATCAAGCAAGGGAGCAAACATGTTTGCAAGGAGGATGGCAAACGTGACCCCTTCAACCCAGTTTGCGAAGGTGCGAATCAAAACAGTGAGTATGCCAAAGACAGCCCCATATATCCATCTTCCTGCATCTGTTGTCTGGGAAGAAGAGACAGGGTCGGTAATCATGAAGAATGCAGCAAAGAGAAAGCTACCACCGAGAAGGGCTGTAAGGGGGTCAGCGACGCCTTTCATCCCGCTCTCTGTAGCTAGTTGGAGCCCACTGGTCCAAAATACACTCTGCAGTAGCAGGAATGAGCTAAGTGAAGCGACTACAATCTTCCAGTTGGCGGCCTTCTTGAAGATGATGTAGAGTCCTCCCACGAGTATGAGAATGGCACTGGTTTCCCCAAAGCTTCCACTGGTAAAACCAAGGAACAGTTCCAGCAATGAAGCATCCCCGGTTGCTAGAGGCGTAGCAGCAGAAACACTATCTGCTTGGCTTATCCAAGAGCCAAGTCCGGCAGGGAAGAATCCCTTTTGTGTTGCATTGCCGACAAACGCTGCTGTCATCGGAACCCCGAAACTGATATAGACGAATGCACGCGCTGTGATTGCTGGATTGAAAATATTTCTTCCAAAACCACCGAAGATCATCTTTCCGAAGATGATTCCAAATGCAATACCTACCGCAGCGATCCAAAGAGGGATGGTAGGCGGTAGTGAGAGTGCAAAGAGCGTGCACGAGACAAACAGAGACTCGGTAATCTTAAAGCCATAGCGGCGTGCCATGAGCCATTCGCATAACAGTCCCGTTGCCCCTACAACTACCAAGATAGCGATAAAACGCCAGCCGAAAAAATAAATTGCAGCAAGGCAGAGTGGCGCAAGCGCATAAAGTACGGTGCGCATTGCTTGTTGTTTTTGAATTTTCACGGTTCCTCCCCTATAATGAGCCCATTATAAGCCATAATGAGCAGAAAGTAAAAATTTTTACGCATCAGATTCCTAGGCATATCTTTCTTCGTGGCTAAAAATAGCAATTGCCAAGGAGAAAACTGCGTAGTAAGATGAGGTCACAAAATGATGCTCTATGCGATAATTGCAAGTGTTGCATGTGTGACCTATATCTATCTAGGGATCCTCATTTTGGTGTTCGGGAAAGACTCTTCTACCCAGAAAAGCTTTGCTGTACTCTGTGCCATGCTTGCTCTCTGGTCGTTTGGATGTGTAGGACGTAATATCGTTCAGACAGAACAATGGGCCTCTTTCTTCGACCGAATCTACTATACCGGTTCTGAGTTGTTCATCCTTGCCGGCATCATTTTCATTCTATACCTATCGGAACGTCAGCGAGTACTCCTCTACCGCCTACTTGTATTGGTCATCATGCTTCGCATTGGTATCTATCAAACTGCCAATTGGGGTTGGAATATGCTTGCTCGGGACTTCCCCTCAAAGCCTTGGTTTGTGTCCCACCAACTTCTTTCAGCACTAGAGTCACTCTTGATACCTCTCATTGCTCTGGTCTGGGGACAAACAACCACACTGCACAGGGAGCGAATTCAATCTCGAATCATTGTCATCAGTACCGTATGTGGAACAAGTCTTGGAGTACTGGTCGATTTTCTTTCCGGCTTCAAGGGAAACAATCCCATTTCTTGCACAATTCCTGTACTATGGATGGTTGCAGTGTGCTATGCAATCATACGGTATGGTCTTATGCAATTTACTCCAGCATATGTGAATCGGGAGCTTATCAAACATATGGAGAGAGCAGTCTTTATGATCGACGCAACCTGGAAGATTACCGATTGCAACGCAGCAGCACGTTCCCTGATTGGCCAGCCTGAAAATCTACGGCATACCATGCCGATGGAGAAAGTGTTTCTTGAAACCCAGGCAATCCAAAGGAAGGTGACCGCCTTACTTGCCACAGGAGAGCACAACTTCACACACACAGGATTTCTTCTTGCCTCAAAGGGGAAAACGGTCCCAGTAGTGACAAGCTTCTCGCTCATCAGTGACAGTTGGGGAGACAGAATAGGACTTCTCGGATTCTGCCTCCCCAAGTTTGACCTGAACGCTTTCATCTCACGCTACCATTTAAGTGAAAGACAGGCTGATATCTTGCAACATATTGTAAACGGAAGGACCCAGGTGCAGACAGCTGAAGCCTTGTTTATCAGTCTTGCTACCGTTAAGACCCATACAACCAGTCTCTACAACCGGCTGGGAATCTCGAGCCGGAGTGAGCTCTATGCCATGCTTAGGGGAGAGAGCCAGGAAGAGTAAGAAAAGGTTCCCTCTCCTCTTGCTCCCCAGAAAGGTATCCCCTTGGATTGTTCCAAGGGGAGGGTTACTACTGCACTTCAGGAACAACTGGTATTGCCGTCCCTCTGGTTGTGATGAAATCACCGGATACAGCGTACACACCCAGTACTTCCGTATCATCAGGATCGAGAGGGTCCTCTGGGATGACTGAGACTGCGGTTCCACTTACATTTCCCTTTACGTAGGATCCAAAGCTATCCCCATATTTGGTGAAGGTAATCGTGATGCCTTCGCCCACGGTCTCCCAAAGTTTTCCCCACTTCAACTCATCATCTACTCCATCAGGATTGTCGACCACTACTGGATTGTAGAAATTGCTGATTGCATCGAAGGTTCTTCTCAAACCGGATTCATCAACACTTCCTGCAGTGAAGAGAGCCCACTCATAGGGGTGGTCAAGCACGACATTTCCAGTGTCCACTTGCCAGACCCCCAGAGCTGCATACTTTCCCTCACTATCCATCGACCCATTGTATGGGAACATATTCATTTCCTCATCTAGATCAAAAGGCACGGAGGAAGCGAACATGAAGCTTCCAGGGAGGATTTCATCAGAACTCTTTTCCAACATCATCTCAAGATGTATTGGAATTGAATATTCGGAGTACGATGCCAATGCTTCAAACCCTGAGTTCTCTGCAGGTCCATTTCCCAGCCCAAAGAACCAGGTATCATCAGGGTCACTCTTGTTGGTGAACCATAGATCGATGTATCCCCCAATTCCGAATACATCATCAAGGTAGAATGCTATAGATTCAGAGGAAATACCTCCCCCTTGTGAGGTTACTTTAACGGAGAGCGTATGCCACCCGAATGCAATCTCTTCACCATCAAGAAGGACATGCATTTCATCTGCCCCTGCTATCTCTATACCGTCAAGATACCACTGATAGGAGGCAGCATCAGCAGGGGCAGCGGTAAAAGATTGGATGCTTGATCGCTCAAGAATGAAATCTTGTGAAGTAATGCTTACCGCAAAAGGATTGCGTAGGTTGTTGATGATTGCCAGGGAGATTTCAAATGGCGATACAGGGATTATTTCAGAGGCTGAACTGGTATGCCCACTGAGAATCCTTACTTCATGGAAATTACCTGCAAATGGGGTCTCCCCATCCTTCAGGATGTAGGAGAAGTCATAGTAGCCGCTCTCCAGGTCTTCCACGGTGATTGTGGCAGTGGAACCGGATATGACAATGCAAGACCCGTCCACTGCAGTTTGTGTAGATCCTGTTTCATGGGTCAGGAATGCCTCAACCCCAGGATTTCCAATAAGGTTGCCACTCCAATCAAGGGAGAAGGAGAAATCTCCAGTTCCCCTCAGTGGTACAATGGTCACGGTAGTGTTCGTACTCGTGCCACCGCTAATGGTCACAGTGCTGGAACCTTCACCTATGATGAGTGGGGGAGTGTCAGCATTCAGAGCCTCAACGCTTATGGTCCAATCCCCAACACGGATCCCGCTAAAGGTATGGGTAGTTGCTGTAATATCAACAGGATCTATGGTCTCACTTGATCCTGAACGATATCCGCTGAGCCGATACGCTGCCACTTCCATCGCTATATCAGGTGCAATGGTCCTGAGGCTTGGATCATTGTGCATGATAACTTTCAGCGAGCCTGTTTCTGGCACTTCGCCCACACCTAAGTCACACGCTATATAAATCATCATGGTCACTGCCAAAAGCGCCAATATTGAATAACCAACCTTTTTCATTGTTCTCCTCCTATGAAGAGCAATACATCTCATTGATGCGCAGAACACTGCGTTTTGATAGAAATCAATCATGCTAGAGATGGGCCTCCCTCTCCATCGATGATTTCACTCTAGGTTGTTTTATGCCTCAGCGCTTCATACCAAAGTATGATTCTTCGTATTTGCTGGAGTATTTGTTATAAAATTCTGGTGTTGGCGCTATCTACTCCTCACGCGATACAGGACACACCACAGGCAGCGTCCCAGTGGTTGGTGAATGAGCTATAGATCTTGAATATTGAATGAAAATATATGATACAAATCGTGTATTTACAACATGTTATGGTTATAGGTCCCGATTCCGCCCTTGCCGTGTTTCTTAATTGTATACATTGCAGAGTCAGCGTTCCTCAGCAATGCCTCCCCGTTATCTCCATCCTCAGGATAGATGGAGATGCCGATGGAAGCGTTTATACTACAGGTTAAGGTATCGATTGTTATGGGTTCTTGCAGGACGGAATGCACTCTTGCAGCGAATTGTTTTGCCTGATTAGTGTCTTTGATGTCCTGCATGATGATTGCAAATTCATCACCAGCCAATCTTGCCACGAAATCAGTTTCACGGACACCGTTCAGTAGTCGTCTACCCACGGTAACAAGCACCCCGTCACCAACTTCGTGGCCATAGGTGTCATTGATGATTTTGAAGGAGTCAAGGTCTATATAGAGGAGTGCACATTTTATTACGTTTGTTTTGGCTTCTAAAACGATTGTTTCCAATTTTGTAAAAAATATCCTTCTATTGGGTAAACCTGTAAGCGTGTCATAGTTGGCATAGATTTCCAATTCCGTAGCAACTTTTTGCAGTATTTCAGTCTCATTATGGATCTTCATATTCTCATTTTCCAAGTCGTACATGGCCAGGAATCTTTTGAAAGAGAAGAACACTGTGCCATAAGCGGACAAGGAGAGGGCAACCAAGAGGAGCATCGGCCATCGATTGGTAGCCAAGGTGTGCATGATATCGTCTGTGACAAAGAAGAAATAGGATAGATTCAGAAAGATGCAGATCATCAAGCCAGAGAAGACTGGCCAGTCGCTCACAACCGTTTGATAGGTTCTCAGGAAGTGTTTCTTGGACAAGGTAATAACGAATAGGTAGAGGAAAAACCGGAAGACGGTATTGGCATATTGTGGATAGGGGAACAGTCTACCAAGATGAAAGCTGAGGATGATGATCATCATCGCAATATTGATGGTGGTGAGAAAGGTGAAACTCCATTGCATGAAACTCATTTTGGTAAATGACTTGATAAGAAGGCCAACCACGATGAACATCAATACAGTAAATCGGGACAACCCTGTGAGGTCTCCCTTGAAGTAGAACCAAAGGGTGCTAGTCATATTGATGACAAACACAAAGATTGCAATGCTGATAATACGCTTACGGTCGAATCTGGACTTTGTAAGGGTCATTAATAACAGTACATACATAACCGATGAGACACTGCCTCGTAGTATGTTGCTGATCAGTTCAGTCATCGAGCATGCTCCTTAAAATGTTTCCAGCTGCCCAGACTTGCCTTACTGTTCGTAGAGATTGTCTTTTCTGTACAGAAATCCGACTTCTACAAGCAGGACATTTTCACTGTAAAGTCTACCATACATTGCTAAATTGGCCTATTGCTTTTATCTGTATGCGCATTGGATGAAGCCAGGAGCAGAACGTTGGATATTGGCAAACATCTAGAAAGTTGCGTTGCCTATCTGTTGATACCGAAAACAAGTTGCCTCATGGTCGTTGATGATACCCGCAGCTTGCAGGTGGGCATAGATGGTGATGGAACCAAGAAAGGTAAACCCCCGCTTCTTGAGGTCCTTGCTGATCATATCGGAGAGTTCATTCCTGGCAATAACGATACCCCCGTCTGCATGTCCTGGATATTCCATTGTCTTGTTCCCGGTAAACCCCCAGAGATATGATGAGAATGAACCGAATTCCTCCTGGATCAGTAGGAATGCTTTTGCATTGGTAATGATTGCCCGGATTTTTCTTGGGGAGTGGATCATTCCCTCCATTTTCATAATCTCATCGACGTGCTCATCGCCATAGCCAGCAACCTTGGAGACAACAAAATCCTCGAAGGCCGATCGGAGCACTTCTCGCCTTTTCAATACCGTGAGCCAGCTCAGTCCACACTGCATGACTTCCATGCTCAGATACTCAAACTGTCTATGGTCATCATGGAGTGGCACGCCCCACTCTTTGTCATGGTATTCTACCAAGAGAGGATTCTCACCTGTCCAGCTACATCGGTTCATACTATGTCCTTTTCTTAAGGTTAAATGTGACTACCGATGATTCTAGCACGGGAACATCCCTCATCGATGAAAAATTATCCCAACTTCCGTTTTTAGCTATCAGGAAAAGAGTTCTTGACGTACCTATTCTGAAGCCATCAAGATGAAACTGTAAATATGCATTGAGGAGGATGTATGAGTTTCCAAGGGATTCTGATCGGGGCAGCTGCATTTCTAATCATTGGGATATTTCATCCGATAGTCATCAAAGGGGAGTATTATTTTGGTAAAAGGGTATGGCCGGTCTTTTTGGTAGTCGGAATTCTGTTGGTTATCCTCTCTCTGTGGATTGAGAACGCCACTTTTTCGGCGATAGTCAGTATTACAGGGTTCTCCTCCCTATGGAGTATCCACGAGTTATTCGAGCAAGAAGAGCGGGTAGCAAAAGGTTGGTTTCCTCGTAATCCAAAGAGATAAACCAGCGATAGGCTCTGGTATTTCTAAGTATTTGAGGGTTCTCTTTTGACTGAGAATACCAGGTGTTGCATATCCAATCCGCGGTAGTGCTTTATGAAGCTACCTCTGGCAAGCATGCCGTTTCGGATAGCAACATTCATTGAAGCAACATTACAGTCGCGTATGATGGAGTAGACTTCACTGCTGTTCAGCGTGCTGAAGGCATACTCCTTGCATGCTCTTGCTGCTTCAATTGCATATCCTTTCCCCCAGTAGTTGCGATTGAACAGATACCCAACTTCCAGCACATCTGATGACCCTCCTATGGTTTGCCATGTCAGGCCAGCCTGGCCTATCATGGTACCAGTATCTTTCAGGATAACAGCCCATAGCCCAAAACCGTCAGTTTTATATCTGGCAAGATTCCTATCCAGCCAAGCCTGTGTTTCAGCAGGGCTGAGAGGAGTCTCATATGCGTACATGGTCTTCTCGTCTTGCAGGATTGCTGCAAGAGAGGGGTAGTCCTCCTGGGTCATCTCTCGTAGGAGTAATCGTTCTGTTTCAATCATCGTGTATCATTCCTTGTCTCAGTCGAGGGAGTAAGAAGAAACAATTTCTTCTCTGCCATCCATGACTTAGAGCAGTTTCTTGTTCCCCTTGGTGAGATTAACCACTGCAAAAATGGAAGTGCCAAGAATGAGCAGGAATGAGATGGCATTGATCACCGGGGTGGATCCATCACGTACTTGCATGTACATATTTATGGGCAGTGTTGCCTGTGAACCTACGAGGAATATGGTGGTGTTGAAGTTCTCAAAAGACATAAGGAAGGCCATGGCCGCTCCTCCAATAATTGAAGGCCTTAGGTACTTGAGGGTGATGAACCAGAGAACTTCTGCCTTGTTTGCTCCAAGGTTGTAGGCAGCTTCTTCCAGGGTGTGGTCAAATTTCTTCAATCGGGCAGAGACAACCAGCGCAACAATAGTAGAGATGAACGAGGATTGGCCGAGCACCACCAAAGGAAATCCAGGGCCAAGAAATGAAACATAGATGCCCAGGTGGTTCTCAATGAACAGCCCTATGGTGTTGGAGAACATCAGGATGGAGATACCGAGTATGACTCCAGGAATGACCAAGGGAGCTATCATGAGAAAGTAAAGCGCGTTCTTGAACCGGAAGTTTTCCTGTTCAAAGAGAAATGCCGCACAAGTTCCGAGGAATGTTGAAACGATCATGACTGCTATGGCTACCTTGAAAGAGGTGAATAGGCTTCTTAGGTTGGTTTGGTCGTGAAAGATGCCATATTTTTCCGGTCCATTGCCAAAAAACCAGTCAAGGGTGAATCCCTGCCAGGGAAGGGAAGGGTACATGGAGTCATTGAATGCAAGGATCATTGTCACCACCAGTGGTGCAAAGAGGAAAATAAAATAGAGGATGATGAAGAGGGTAAATCCTCCACGATATTTCTTTGAGGAAGGTAAGCTTCTGATCATTTTACCACCTCCTTCAGGTTTTGTTTGGTGAGCTTGAGAAGAACCCAAATGATCAGCGAAGAGAGGGCCAGGAGCAGGAACCCAAAGGCCGCTCCCTGGTTCCAGTTGAAATAGAGGATTATCTGGTTGTAAATCTGTTCGGTAAACCAGAGGGAGTTCTTGCCTCCCATCAGGTTAGGGGTCAGGTAGCTTCCCAGGACCAACATGAATACGATGATTCCTCCATTGACGAGCCCGGAAGCACAGTGGGGAATAATGATGGTTCTCCAGATGGATAGTTTCGATGCTCCCAGGTCATAGGCTGCCTCGATCAGTGAATTATCCAAGTCATCCATTACACCCAAAACAGGGACCACCATGAAGAGCATGCTGGTATATACCAAGCCCATGATCATGGTGATGTCATTGTAGAGCATCTCAACAGGCTCTTTGAACAAACCTATTGAAATAAGGAAATGATTGAGGATTCCGCTCTCCCTGAGGAGAATCATCCAGCCATAGACACGGATAAGTTCACTGACCCAGAAGGGGACCAGAATGAGGATCATCAATGCCCCGGTCATTCTCCCCTTTGCTATCTTCGAGATATAGAATGAGACCGGGAGGGAAATGACCATTACCAGGAAGGTAACAATGATTGAGTATCCTGCGGTACGTACGAAAGTGAGCCAGTAGATGGGCTCCTTGAAGAAAGCAAGATAGTTGTCCAAGGTGAATTTTCCTGTATTTGCCTTGGAGAAAGAGAGCCTCAGCAGCTCAAGGTGGGGGAGCACGATCAAGAGAAAGAGCCAGAGTACGACGGGCAGGAAAAAGAAGAGAAAACCCCATTTGATATGTTGTCTATTCTTCATCATATAACTTCCAATCACTGCGTTTAAAGCAGACAGTCTTATTCAGGTCCCAACCAACCTGTATGCGATCTTTTGAGCGGATATGGTCATATTCCCTTGTCTGGGGAAGTGCTATCACCAATTCCTCCTCAGTTCCCAAAGGCTTGACCAAAAGACGGCTATTTCCTCCATCAAAGAGGATTGAGGTAACTTCTACAGGAAGGCTTTGGAAGTTCTCCCTCCCTTCCCCTGGATTGATGATCACAGCCTCTGGGCGTATGAAGAGATCATATTCCTCATCATCAGTGGCGGTATCAAATCTCTGGGCCAGGCGGAAGTCATACCTATCAGCATATCGGGCTATGGTGTTGCCGCTTTGATCACTGTGAAGCTTTACCCGTAGTTTGTTGTTGTTTCCTACAAACTGGGCAACAAATGAGGATTTTGGTTCGTGGTAGAGTTGTTGGGGTGTTCCTATCTGTTCAAAATGTCCGTTGTTCATGACTGCAACCATATCACTCATTACCATGGCTTCACTCTGGTCATGGGTAATGTAAACAAAGGTTGTTCCAACCTGGGATTGCAGTGTCTTAAGTTCCACTTTCATATGTTCACGCAACTTGGCATCGAGAGCACCCAAGGGTTCATCAAGCAAGAGCACCGTTGGTTCCATGATCAGGCAGCGTGCAATGGCAATACGTTGTTTCTGTCCACCCGAGAGTTGGCTGATCTGTTTTTTTCCTGACTCCGGAAGACCGACCCGCTCCAGCAACTCCCGGACCTTCTTGTCTACACCAGGTCCTTTCTCCCCCCTTCGTCGCAGCCCGAATGCAATGTTCTCATGCACATTCATCATGGGAAAGAGTGCAAGATTCTGAAACACCAGGTTTACAGGCCGCTTGTTGGGGGCAACCCCATCCATGTTTTTCCCGTTGAAGAGGATGGTTCCCCCATCAGGCTTGTAAAACCCTGCAATCATTCGCAGGAGTGTTGTCTTTCCACAGCCCGACGGCCCTAGAATCGAAAAGAACTTTCCGTCCTCTACTTCGAATGAGACCTGGTCAACTGCAGTAAAATCACCAAATCGTTTGGTGATATTTTGTACTGAGAGTGCACTATCCATACTGTTGTTTACCTTGATGTGATGCCAATAGCTGTAGTGAAACAGCTATTGGCAATACGTTGATCATTTCTGCTAGCGAGCAGCCTTTACCTTGTCGAGGGTTTTTCCTTCCATCTCTTCAATTCCTGCTGGGACGGTCGGATACCAGTTGATGTTTGCCAGTACCTCAGGAGGTAGGCCACGGGTAAAGTTTGCCTTGATCTCGGGATCAAGATATTTTACAGCATCCTTGGAAGCTGTTCCATAGGTCTCTCGGTTGGTGAAGAACGCAGCATTCTCAGGTTCCAACATGAAGTTGATGTATGCATATGCTGCATCAAGGTTTTCACTCTTTGCCGGGATGGCGAAGGTGTCGACCCAAGCAAGTGCTCCACTGGTTGGTGCGATATAGTCAATGTTTGGGTTCTCAGCGTGAAGCTTCCATCCAGCCTGTTCCCATGCTGATGCTGCCCAAACCTCTTCAGAGCGGAGCGACTGCAACAGCTGGTCTCCGTTGTCCCAATAGGTTTTTACCGAAGGCTTGCCAGCGATGAGGACTTTCTCCATCTCATCAAGGAAGTCTTGATATGCCTCTGGGGCATTATACAGCTCGAATGGATCGTAGCCGAGAGAGAATCCCATACCAATAAGGGTAGGTCTCTTCAGGCGGTAGGATACTCTTCCTGCATACTTGGGATCGAGAAGATCCTTGAAATCCTTAACATCCGGTGCCAAGGCCTTGTTGACCACCAAGCCTTCAGTTCCATACACGTGTGGAACAGCGTAGGATTCTCCATCCACCAAGGTGTTTTTCTTCACTGCCTCAAGCAGGGAAGCATCAATCTGTTCGGTCTCGATCCTTGCATAGTCGATCGGCTGGTAGATGCCATACTGCTCAACGACAGAGGAGATGCGGTCCTGTGAGGGCTGGGCAAGGTCAAAACCACCGCCACGGGTTGCTCTGAGCTTGCTGATCATCTCTTCGTTGTTGCTGAGTGTCACCTCAACCTTGTAGCCGGTTTCCTCTGTGAACTTATCAAGCAGTTCCTGCGGGGCATACCCTGACCAGGTGATGATTCGTAGCACAGGATTTTTCGTCTCGGCTGATGCTTGGGCAAAAAGTACACTGCCCATAACCATAAGGACCATGAGAACAAGAATGACTTTTTTCATACAGAATTCCTCCTTCAGGAATGTAAGATGCCTTCTCCTAACTCTGATTACGTCTATCTCCTTTTGTAATCAGCACCTTATAGGTATCGTAGGTCTTGACAACTCCAAAGTCAATTCCAATCTAGGAAAGATAAATTTGTTATGTATGAAAGATGTGTTTTGATTTCATGAAAGAGTGCGGTTTAGTGAGTTTTCTGTAAATCTGATGTGAGGTTACAGGAAAAATATAATGGTGTAACCATGGAGCGTTTACTCGAGAATGCGAATATAGCAACGCCTTCGTTTGTGTTGTTCGGTCTTGAAGCTCTTCCACTGTGTTTGCACATTCTCGTTGTACTCCAACTCAGGGCCGGTCTCTGCGTAACGAACCCCGTTCGCAAGTGCTGTCTTGATACCTTCCTGGAGGATGATGGCATTCACCCCTCTTCCCATATATTCAGGTTTAACTGCGATAAGGTACATATCCAGCACTTCGTGCTTCTTGAGTGACCTGAGAATCCGGACAAAACCAAGCGGAAACAGACGCCCACGCGATTTCTGCATTGCCAGAGAGAGGGAAGGGACCATGATTCCAAACCCTATGACCTTCTCTGAGGCATCCACAACCACGTAGATGTATTCAAGACTTACCAGGCTTAGAAACTGTTTGATTGCTAGGTTGATCTGTCCATCGGTAAGCGGGCAGAATCCATAGAGCTCTGCAAATGCTTCATTATACATATGGAACATCTGGTGGGCGTAGGGCAGTACCTTTTTTTTGCTGGTAAAGGAGAGTAGGCGATATCCATGACGTTTTTGAGCGATTTCACTGATTCGCTCGATTCTTGGATCGATTTTTTCAGGTACAAAGACCTTGTATTCTACCCAGTCCACGTCTTTGGCAAAGCCAAGCTGTTGCAGGTGTTCATGGTAGTAAGGATGGTTATACAGGGTGATAAACATGCTCAGCTGGTCGTATCCTTCAACCAAGAGTCCTTGTTTGTCGAGGTCTGAGAAACCGATGGGGCCGATGATGGTATCCATTCCCTTTTCCTTGCCCCACGTGCAGACTCTTTCAAAAAGGAGTTTGCTGACTGCAATATCGTCAATTACGTCATAGCGGGTGAAGCGGATATACTTTTTCTGTTGGGCCATGTTCAGCTTATGGTTGATCAAGGCAGCAATACGCCCGACAACGATCCCATTTTCTTTTGCAAGGAAAGCTACAACATCAATATATTCGAATGCAGGGTTCTTCTTTGGGTTGAAGTTCCACTTCTCATCGATGATCAAGGTAGGTACATAGTAAGGGTTGTCTTTATAGAGTTGGTTTGGAAATGCAAAGAATTGGTTCCACTCACGTTTAGAGGAGACAGAATGGATCGTAATCATGTTGCCCTCCTCCTAGCATTTTTGGCTATTGTACTGCATTTTGGGTGGGGAGTAACTATAGTTGAGCGTAGTATTTTTACAATTTTCTAAAAAATGTATTTGTACTCTGTCCTTACCGTGAAAGATTTCTGCTTCAATCCCTGTTTGTCATACTGTAAAGGATGTCTCCTGAGGGTGTATGTTGTACTATGTCTATGAAGATTTCTACTATAAGGACAATGAGCATGAAAACACCCGTTACTGATACCTATGACAAGAACTTTCTCCTGGAGACGATGATGGGACCGAATGCGATGCGGATCACCGAAGAACTGGCAAGTTCGCTTCCTATTGCTCCAGGTATGCGTATTCTTGATCTCGGCTGTGGTATGGGAATCTCCTCCATTCTGCTTGCAGAGAAATATGACGCGACTGTTTTTGCCGCTGACCTGTGGATATCACCCACCGATAATGCCAAACGCTTTGCCGAACGTGGGCTTGATGCAAAGATATTTCCTTTCTTGGTGGATGCAACGAAAGAGATTCCCTTTGCTCATGAGTATTTCGATATGATCATCAGCGTGGATTCCTATCAGTACTTTGGCACAGATGAAAATATGCTTGCGAAACTTCTGCCCTTCGTGAAAAAGGATGGCTATATTGCGGTTGCCGTTCCTGGTTTCAATCAAGATTTCCCCGATGGGAAATTACCAAAGGAAGTGCAACCTTTCTGGACACCAGAGTGGTATTTCTATTCTCTTTCCTGGTGGAAAGCCCTCTGGGAAAAAGAACCTGGTATTGAGATAACCGAGTTCCGTGAAATGAGTTCATGCAAACAAGCCTGGGATGATTGGCTGCAATCACCCAACCCCTATGCCAAAGAGGATCTTGTCATGATGGAAGCAGGGGTAGGGAAGTATTTCAATATTATACAAATGGTAGGTAAGAAACGGTAACAAGATTTTTCAGGAAAGGAATACCATCACTGTACTCATAGATGAAGCAGAAGACTCCATACCCTCTCTTAGGTAATACATACCCCGTATGGACACCAAGCCTGTGCTTGGAGGGGAAGTTGACCGATGAGGTCTGGAGGAACTATGAATAATTTGAACTCAGTACTGTTGGAAGGAAACCTGGTGAGGGACCCCGAGCGTGTAGAACTCGGGGAGAATACAAGCGCGATGACAAAGTTTGCTATCGCCGTTAACCGGTTCTTTCGTAATGCAAAAGCAGAAGCCGTGGAGGAGGTGATGTTCATCAACGTTCAGGCATGGGGAACGCTTGGTAAGAACTGCATGATCTATCTACAGAAAGGAAGAGGAGTGAGAGTGGTAGGAAGACTTCGCCAGGAGCGGTGGACTGACAAGGATGGAGGGAATCGGGAGCGCATCCTCGTGGTAGCTGAACATGTTGAATTCAAGAAAGAGCCAAATTCCACTTCCAAGGCAGATGAGCGTGAAGAACTTGATGAGATTGACCAGGAGATTGCATTCTGAGTGTATCGTACTTATGTTGATTCTTCGGCCTCCTCTGAAAGAGACAGGGGAGGCAGTACTCTCTTACAGAGGCAGTCGAGGAGAAAATGTCTCCAAAGCGTGCGCCGTCACTTGTAAAAGTGTTAACTATAGCGTAACCATTTCAAACCGATCCCTTGGTAGATTGCTTTGATGAAAATGTATATTTTGATATTGTGGGTCATATGGTAGATTACAAACCATTGATGATAGTGATTAGAGGCGCCAACTTTACAGATGATAAAGATCGCATCAATGTTGAAGAGCGATTCAAACGGTTTCCACCGAAAATAAAGGTCACAGTGGTATGAAAAAGAAATCGGACAAAAGACTCATAATCAGAAACTCGACTGCCGAATTTTTACTATTCACCAGCCAAGCCGGAGAAGACGGAATTGAAGTTCGGGTTGAGGATGAGAATGTGTGGCTAACGCAAAAGCTAATTGCCAAACTCTTTGGTGTCGAGGTTAATACGATCAACTATCACCTGAAAGAGATTTTCAATTCGGGGGAGTTGGTGGCTGAGGCAACTATTCGAAATTTTCGAATAGTTCAAGCCGAAGGTTCACGTGAAGTTGCCCGCGAGATTGCGCACTATAATCTACAAGGGATTATTGCGGTTGGGTTTAGGGTCAACTCAGAACGGGCAACCCATTTCAGGAAATGGGCGGGGCAGGTATTGAAAGACTATGCCCTACGCGGGTATGTCCTTGATGATATCCGATTGAAGAACGGTGCCTTGCTTAGTAAGCAGTATTTCAGGGATTTGATACTTGAGATACGAGATATCCGTGCGAGCGAACGGAATTTCTACCAGCAAATCACCGATATCTATGCGACGGCGGTTGATTACGACCTGCACGCCCCGACGACGAGGACTTTTTTTGCTACGGTCCAGAACAAGATGCACTTTGCAACCCATGGAAAGACAGCTGCGGAGCTTATCATGGACCGTGCAGACCATCATAAGGATCATATGGGTCTGAACACGTGGAAGAAGGCACCGGATGGTAAGATCTTGAAATCCGATGTGGTCATCGCCAAAAACTATCTGGATGAAAAAGAGATCAAGTCCTTGAATAGGATCGTTACCATGTATCTTGATTATGCGGAAAACCAGGCGGAACGAGGCATTCCGATGACCATGGAGGACTGGGCGGAGAAGCTGAATGCGTTCCTAAAATTCAACGAGGTTGATATTTTGCAGGATGCAGGAAAAGTAACAGCAGAAATTGCGAAGGCTTTCGCCGAGAGTGAATTTGAAAAATACAGACCGATACAAGATAGGCTCTTTGAATCGGACTTTGATATGGTAGTCAAGAAGCTGATCAAAGATAAAGGTGATGACAAGTGAAGTTGTAATTCAAACAACAACCCTATCAGACAGATGCCACCATGGCATTAGTCCGCTGTTTTAAGGGACAAGGCAAGCGTTTCAGAAAGGAAGCATGAAAACATTGCGGCTCAAGGAAATTGAACAAATGTGACAATTCTTTCTGGTACCTTCCCTCTAATCGAATATTTTAAAAATACACATAAGAATCGACTATAATCGAATTTTATGCTTGCTATATGATAAAAATCGATTATAATTGAATTATGGTAGAAAGACAGGTCCATTTAGAACATATCTCCATGTACAAGGATACTCCCCAGTTGGTCAAAATTATCACCGGGGTGAGGCGTTCGGGGAAATCGGGCCTGATGGATTTGTTCCATGAGTATCTGCAAAACCAGGGTGTTGCCTCGTCTTCAATCATTCACGTCAACTTCGAGGAATTTGACTTTCGACCAATCCGAACTGCAGCAGGATTGCATACATGGGTAACCGAGCGGATTTCCAATACTGGAAAGACATACATATTGCTCGATGAAATCCAGATGGTTGAAGAGTGGGAAGATGCAGTGAACTCGTTGCGGCTGAAACGTAGCAATGATGTATATATAACCGGATCCAATGCGAAGCTTCTGTCTGGGCAGCTTGCTACACGGTTGTCGGGTCGATATGTTGAAATAAAGATGATGCCGTTTTCCTTCAAGGAGTTCATGAATGCCTATGGCATGTCCGATCCTGTGGAAGCCTTGAATCAGTATATGAGAAGAGGAGGCTTGCCAGGTCTTCTGGACCTGCCTTCCAATGCAAACATTGTGAATGAATATCTGGATGGGGTGGTGAATACCATCATCGTGAAAGACATCGCAACGTTTGCCCAGATTCGGGACATCGATATGCTTCGCAAAGTGATTGCTTTCTTGGCTTCGAATATAGGCCAGCAGCTTACGGCTTCGAAAATTGCCCATTACCTGACCAGTACGGGCAGGAAAGTCACTCTCGATACCATAGACAACTATCTTGGTTTACTTGAGGAGGCTTTCATTTTCTACAGGGCAGGGCGGTACGATATCAAGGGTAAGAACCTCATGAAAACCAACCATAAGTTCTATATCGTCGATCTAGGGCTCCGCAATGCACTGGTTGGTCCCATGCTTAAGGATTATGGTTCCTCCTTGGAAAATGTGGTGTATCTGGAATTGATACGAAGAGGGTACGAGGTCTCGACAGGGAAGTACCAAGATTTCGAGATAGATTTCATCACAGAAAGACAGGACGAAAAATGCTATATCCAAGTTTGTGCATCCATGTTGGAAGAGTCGACCAGAGAGCGGGAGATACGTAGCTTGAATGCTGTGAATGACAACTATCCGAAGTACATCCTATCGATGGACAGGCTGCCCTACAATGATTACGAAGGGATCCGGCACATCTACATTCCCGATTTCCTCCTGGGCTCCGAAGAGCTGGGACAAGTGTCTTGGAAGTAGACTGTACTAAGAAGTGAACATCAAACCAATAACGTCATATTCAAGGTATGCAGCCAAAGGCAAGGGAAAGAACAATATTGGGATTCTAGAAGCAAAGAGTCCTCCTTTGATGGATGGTTAATCTGCAGACGAACGTGTATGTCCTTGTAATGCTCATCAACGTTCAGGCATGGGGAACGCTTGGTAAGAACTGCATGATCTATCTACAGAAAGGAAGGGGAGTGAGAGTGGTTGGCAGACTTCGCCAGGAGCGTTGGACTGACAAGGATGGAGGGAATCGGGAGCGCATCCTCGTGGTAGCTGAGCATGTTGAGTTCAAGAAAGAGCCAAATACAACGTCCAAAGCAGAAGAGCGTGAAGAACTTGATGAGATTGACCAGGAGATTGCTTTCTGAGTGTATCGAGTGCACGTTAGTTCTTTTGCCTCCTCTTGAAAAGACAGGGGAGGTAGTACTTAATTACGGTGGCAAGATTATATTGATGTTGCCAAGTGCAAACCGCAACGAATGCAATCGAGGAGAAATTGTCTCCAAATCGAGCTCCTGTCCACAAGAAAGTACCTACCAAAACATACGCATAGCATTATGGGTTTCAATTTTCCTTGTCAGCAGCTCTTGCTGGTAGGGGTTGCATAGTTCAATGGCCGGTTTTGCTCAGATCAAATGACCAGGGTTGCACTCATCACTACACAGAGACGCACTCTTGGCCGATTTCTCATGCCTTATGCATTACGGTCTTTCTGCTTCTTTCAACCAATTATAGATATCAGAAACGCCAAGTGTAATCAACTTATCTTGTATTTCAACAACCCTGTGTAACATCTCTCCATTATCGATTGATTCTCTTTCTTCTGCTTCACCAAACAGCTTTGTTAATAATTGGGTTAAATGATCATCATAGTTTGATAGATATATTGTGTGTGATAATGCATATGTAATTAATTTTTCCACGCCCTCTAGCGCAAGATCAATATCAATCTGAGCCATTTTGTTGAGCCATTCCTCTAATCCATGATCGTACATTCTGGATTCGTCAATTTCAATATTCAAATACTGTTCAATCAGTTCTATTGGTGTGAAAACAAGTTCTTCTTCTCTCAACAATGCCCCAAGACAGCGGGCAGTAACAATGCTACCGCTCTCAGATTGCAATCCATGCTGAATACCCAATACGCAAAAGCTTTTATGATTACTGAAATTCCCTGAATGAGTAAATACTTTTACAGCACCCTCCCAAGCTTTCTCTGAATTCAAATCATCCAAAGATTGGAGAAAAGCATCAATCGTGAGAGCCTCAGAGAGTACACAGAGAGCAGAAATCCGCCCCCAAGTTTCAAAATCTCTCTCATTACCTTCGAGGAATATTTGGTCTAATAAAGATAATACCTTGGAAGGATACTTATAGTAGGTGTGATAAAGACAACAGCCTGCATATTCCCATAACCCTCTCCCCTGTTCCATCATCTTTTCGAATAGTATCCAACCACTCTCAGGACGAAAATAGAGGAAATAGTCGAAGTGGTTTACCATTGCAGCCCTAACACCTTTATTTCCTTCGCGAATAAACCCAGAAATAGCGGGGAATAAGATATCAGGAAACAGGATTTTTTTCTCAATCAATCTATTTGCCAATATGATCAGAGCTTCTCCTGCGATTCCTTTTGGATCATTTATTCCTTCTGTGAGGAAATCAACGTCACCAGTAATTTTATTTGAGTCAGGATCAAGTTTTCTAAAGCCAAGACTCAAAAACGCCACTCTAAAAGCATCTTCTGTGGTTCTTGCCATTTTTGCACATACTTGTAATGTTCGTGCAAATTCATGACTCTTCTCGTTAGGAGCATCAAACTTCTCGAGAAGCGTTAAAAGCCTTCTATGTATCGTCTGTATATCACCCTCCTCAACTATTTCCCATCCTTCTGGAATTGTTAGATTGCCAAATAGATACTCAATACAACTCACGATTCCTGAAATTATTCTTGTCACGAAGCTTAAATCCAATTCATATAAATGAGTGAAAACAAAATCTAGAAATCTGAAAGGGGCTCGGGAAGCTGCTTCTTGTAATTCTCTTCCTACCTCTTCTTTTCCACCTTCCAATCCCCAATGATCATAGCCGCGCTCAAAATTTGCATAATATTGGAGTACTTGTAAAATATGTTCATCATCCAGGTTATAAAGAAATATCTGGAAAGAAAAAGGAGAACAAACATAACCACACCAACTATGAATATCTGGATTAATCATGATCGGATATATTTTTTGCTGCATAGCATCCAGTATTTGTTGGGCAAAGTGTGGGCGTACATGCACAGGGATACATGAAATATATTGAGCTTGTGTAATTCTTTCATACTCTTTTATTGCTATGGAATCCAATACCTTCTTCTGGCTATGGGTATCCATGTATATGAACGTTTCTTTCAGCAAAAGTCCAAGTTCATATGAAAGATCTGAGCTAAGGAACTCCATATTTGATAATATTTGACTTGCAATAGCAATATTTTGTAGAGGATTTGAAAGACATCCCTTGATCAAAAAATAGAGTAAAGAGGCTTCCTTGCTTTGGGCTAGTTTTTGCTTATTGATATTCCACCATATTGAGTCAGCCTCTGCATGTGCTTTAATGCTCAACTCAATTGCTTCAAATAATATTTCTGGTTCATTATGTGCTGAAAAAGATTTCTGAGTATGTGAATCCTCGTACGATGTATAATGTAGGAAACTGCATGTTTTACAAATTCTTGTTATAGGATATTGTCGCCAAATGATGTTATGCCATTCTTCGATACTAGCAATCGCCAAATCAAGTAACTCTTCAGAAGTTTTCATCCAATCCGTAAGGAATGTTTTATTTTTAGTTCCAAACTCATAAGGACGACAATGAAGCCTTGCATGTCGGAGCTCATTTGCTTCAATTTCTTCAGTACTCACATCAGCAACAATATATTGCCAAAGTCTAGAAACTGGTATCACCTTTGCATTCATGCATGTCGCAATTATTTCGCCCAGTCTATCACGTCTGTTCATTTTATTGTTTTGTAGAATATCAATAAAGGGTACAAGATATTCAGCATATGGGGGTTCCACATCAGCAAGATAAAAACCCAATTGAGCAAGAAATTGATTGTCAGGATCTACTTTCTTTTCTAGAATCATTTTCCAGAACTGTAATACTGTTTGAGGCCTTTTGTTTACCCAAATTCTGATTTTATGTGCATGAACCAATAATTCAGAGTTATTACCTCTGATGTTCAGTAAAGGAACAAAGTATTTTGCAAAGAAATCAAACCATTCAACCTTACTCGAGGCGTTATAGATGATACGAAAAATTTCCTTGTGATCATCCCACAAATACTTAAGCATATGCCAATCAGAGTCAATAGGAATTTCCTGCGAAAATGTTTCAGCAACAAGTCTCTTCAGATGGAAAGGATGGTTCCCTGAGAACACTTCCCTTATTTGTCTTCGATATCTTGCTCGGTCCTTATTCGCTAAATGCATCATATAACTTCTAATTGATGGTCGAACAAACGGGACAGGAGGTAAGTCTTTCATAAATGTTGCAAGCGAGATTGCATCTCGGTCCATTTTACGCACAATCAAAGCATCCAATAAGGTTTGATGTCCAAGAGTCAGCATTTCATTGTGTGCTTCTCTAAGAATATTATTGCTTAATAAAATGGGTAATAACTTAGATTGCTTAAAACGAGAACGGGGAATTGTCAATTTTCTTGCTACCAGCATTTCCGATGCAATATCTTCTAGCGCTTCAATTGCTTTTCTCCCTAGAAGGGGATTCTCTAATATCACCCTTCGAATATACTGCTGTACTAGCTCATTACTTGTAATCGAATGTACAACTTCTTTATGTAGAAAGAGTTCAATAAATAAATCTAACTCGCGTGGATTTTTAATCAGTTCCATTGTGTCAGGTGCAATCTTTTCATACGGATACCCAACAGATTCAAGTAGGGGGGCTACCTGATCTGTCCAATCTAGGTCTCCACATTCAAATTCCTTATCCCATTGACGAAGTGCTATACGAGTATCATATTTCATGTCAAATGTGCGGCAAGATGTAATCACAGAAACATTTTCTAGTTCCAATAACAAATCAATTTGATGTAAGAAATAAGTCAATATATAATGACTTCTTGCAATGGAAAGTACATCTAGTGAATCAAAAATCACGACACAATATGTTTTATCTGATAGACGAGCAACGAGTTCATGTAACTTAATGGGAAGCCCAAGCGTTTCCATTTGCTCGGGATTCTCACAATCAGCATATTCCCTTGTTTGTATAAATATTGTTATCAATGTATTTTGTGTTCTAGCAATCTCTTCTAATCGGTCTTGAATATCAAGGAGTACACAGGTTTTGCCAGATCCCGGACCACCGGTAAGAATTATGGATTTTGTCTCCATTTTTATTGCTTCAATTATGTGGTTGACAATTGGATTATCAATTCGCTGCCCATTGATGTCTCGTTTCCACATACGGCCAATACGAGACATCTGATTTAGTTTTTGTCTACTCTCAACCAAGTTAATCGGAAGGCATATCACTGACCCAACTGTAGCAAGACGTTTATGAATCTGGCATTTTGTGATTCTGATATTTCCAGCTTCTCCATTAGATTGATTCATCCGAGCACTCTGTAAATCCAACATCGTCCAGATAGCTGAAAAAGCCGCTTCTGAGTTACTTGCCACACGTTGAAGTCTTTTATGTAGATTGTGATCAAGGGATGAAACATCGTTTGTACATTCAAAGTATAAATTGGGGAGAATATCGAGTGCATGAAAATGTTCATCTACCGATTGTACAAGTGAATCAAGCTGTGAATATATACCCCCCAGATTCTTTGGCATATTCAAGTGAAATGAGCTCTCGTCTTCCAGTACATTTTGGGTCTCTTTTAGTTTGTTCAATTCTCCAAAAGCAGTCTGTGAGTAAAAATAAACCTTACAATTCTCATTTTTTATCAAGCAAATTATTGCTTTCTTAAGTTCATCTTTAAGATCCGAGAATGTCCAATTCTTATGTTGTGGTTGATTCTTTTTGCACTGACAACAGATTATTGAACCATCTTTTTTTCCAATAACAACATCATCTACTTCTCTGTATTTGATACTATCAACTTCAATCCATTCATATTCAGAATCTTCTAGTAATGTAATTACCCAATCTAAGGCAATATAATTCTGATAGCAGTCACCCCTGTTTGAATAGACTCCAGATGAACTCATAATACTTCCTTTATATCAAATTATTATAAACAAATGCTGATTTTAGATAAATATCATTATGATTAAGTTTGTATTATATAACATCTTTCTTGAAGAAGAAGATTGGGGAACTACGATTCTATCATTCTGATTAGTGAATCAGTAAATTCCCTGTGTTTGAACAAACCTTTTCTGTTACCCCAATATGCGCATGCAAACTTACCCCAAGTGCACTTAACTATAGTGACATCACTATATACGACTTAGAATTGTGAATGGCAAAGATGTTTTCCTTGATAGACGCGACACCCAGAAATTGAACGAAATTAACCTTTTTCTGCATATAGCAGATGATATTTGATGGGAGGCAATCTTCTCAAGTGTTGAACGGCTCTTTAAAATAATGTGCCGTTCAACAGAAGGTCGATGACCTAGCAGCTCTTGCTGGCAAGCTTGTGCAGGGAATAGCGCAGGAAAGTTGACCCATGGGGTCAGGAGGATCTATGAATACTATAGACTCCATCCTGTTGGATGAGGATAGTCAAAGTAAAGGTGACCATTGAAACAAGAAAAGAGGTAGAATAGTCTTTAGATGATTGTCGTGCTCAAAAATTCTTCCCATGATTGAGTGCCCTTCTATAACCATACTGCCCAGTCCCCATAATCACATATACCGGTTCCATGCTGCAGCTTGCCCTCGGCTTTAAGTTTCCGAAACGCGTTTCGCATCCTTTTAAGAATCTCAGGTTTGATATCCAATGAATGGTGGGCTGGAAACACCCGTTCAACCGGCAATGCTGCAATCTTCTCAAGGGAGA
The DNA here is from genome assembly GCF_963666015.1 of uncultured Sphaerochaeta sp. Taxonomy (NCBI): domain Bacteria; kingdom Pseudomonadati; phylum Spirochaetota; class Spirochaetia; order Spirochaetales; family Sphaerochaetaceae; genus Sphaerochaeta; species uncultured Sphaerochaeta sp. Next base: position 3,117,520 of record NZ_OY762555.1, read on the forward strand.
CAAGATACGCTTGGGGGTCTGTGGATGGGTAATAAGCAAACAATGTATCCTTATAAACCAGATCGCCAGTGAACAGATATCTTTTATCCTCTTCCCAGAAGCACATGTGCCCGGGAGAGTGCCCGGGCGTGTGCAATACCTTGATGATGCGGGCACCGAGGTCGATGTCATCACCATCACTGAGTATGCGGGTAGGGGTACCTTGAAAGAACTCATACGTATTCACATCATAGCCGACAGGGGCATCACCGCGGTCCATCACCATCTCTTTAATTTGTTCTAAGGTGAGAGGGAATCCTCCGTTCAGCCAGTGCAACTCGTCCTTATGGGCATAGAAATCAGGGAAATAACGATGGCCCCCGATATGGTCCCAATGGATATGGGTAGCAACTGCAATGATTGGCTTGTTCGTTAGTTTCATAACCTCATCGTGGATATTGCAGATACCCAACCCGGTGTCTATAAGTAGGCTGTAATCGGTGCCATTAATTAAATAACAATGGGTTTCTTCCCAGTGTCGGTATTCACTGATTATGTATGTATCGTCATCAACCGTGTCGATGGTGAACCAGTCGCTCATATTTCCTCCATGTGTTGAATTGCTGAGGGGAAAACAAGATTCTATTTTTTTTTACGAAAAAGAAAAATAGCACATAGAATGTCTTCTCTTCTCGATTGTTATTATTTGTTCACAGCATACCTCAGCTCAACCATTTCCTTACCCATCCTTTGGACGGATGTGAGCTGAAGAGTCGGATTGAGAACTTTTCGGGGGAACAACGGTTTTCCAGTTCCCAGCGTTACAGATCCAACCTGGATGATGAGTTCATCTAATAGACCTGCGTCATAGAATTGTCCTGCCAGATCCCCCCCACCTACAATCCATATGTTCTTATTACCTGCAGTTGCCTGCATAGTTGCGTGAATAGATTGTACTGCACCTTGGACAAATCTAATATCCGCACCTTCGATATGTGGAAGTTTTCGTTTGGTAAACACCCATGTCGGAAGAGAGTAGGGCCAAGGTGAACCAGTCTCTGTACTTACCCTCTCAGCATTTCGTACTATCCATTCGTACGTGCTGGAACCCATCGCCAATGCGCCAACATGAGAATAGAATTCTGGATAACTGCTGTTCTCCAGATCCCCAAGGGGAAATAACCAGTCCAAGGAATCATCTTGAGTTGCGAGGTACCCATCGAGACTTGATGCAGTATAGTATTGTGTTTTCATTTATTCAAAAACCTCCATAAGACACATACGTCACATTTCCAAAAAGTTGATCACCTGTATGGAGATTTTACCGAATCAATACAGCTAAGGCTATGGGGGCCGTCGTTGACTTCGTGTTTTATAGGTATGCTGTTTAGCTGTTCTGAAATACTTTTGGGTGCAATACATGTAGCAGTTATACAACAGTACTATTCTTATCGAATTAGGGTTTTGTGTAGACGTTCATTTGAGTTGTATACCAACCCCCAGTAATGAATCATGAAACCCCGTATAGGTTCCATCAAAAACAAGTGTTTGCACTTTTTGCGGTTTCATCTCGCTTGTACTCTGTACTACCTCAGGGTATATGGGTATCACTGAATTCCGTTTTGCAAATACAGGTATTCGCTCAAGCGGAGATGCGATGTTCTTAATCCATACTCCACCCTGCAACACCTCGCCACTCCAAAAGTCGACCCAATCACCCGAAGGAAGATAGACATCCCTAATCCCAGAACTATTCATAACGGGCGCGACAAGGAGTACCTCTCCACAATAGAACTCATCATCGATCGACCAACAAATGGGATCATCCTCATGATGGAATATCAGCGCCTGGAGCACAGGAAACCCAGTCCTTGTTGCTCTGGTTCCTGCTTTGGAAAGATATGGGATCAAAGCATAGCGAAGATTCAGCCACTCCCTTGCTATATCGGCAACCTCTGGGTATTCATAAGGTTCTCTGTCTGTTGTGCCATGGTATCTAAGATGGGAGGAAAATACACCCAACTGAGTCCATCGGATATATAAGTCGTTACTTGGACGACTATTCATGAAGCTAGGGACTCCCTGGAAGCCAGGTACATCATGGCTCCAGAAAGCAAAACCGGAGAGTCCCAAATGCAAACCACCTCTCAAGGATCCAGCCATTCCATCCCAGGAACAGGCACAATCGCCACTCCAATGGACTGGATACCGCTGACAGCCTATCCAGCCGGCTCTTGCCCAAATCATTGTATGCTCTGAGCCTTTTACCTTTTTGGTGATCTCATACACAGCTTTCTGATAGAGAAGTGCATAGAGGTTGTGCAAGGTGCGATAACTCCCGCTATGATAATCAGCATGTTCTTCAATAACCTCACCAAAGTCGGTCTTGATCACTGAAACCCCTTGTTCGAGCAGGTTTGCCAGTATTCCTTGATACCAACTGACTGCCTCAGGATTGGAAAAATCGATATTACCATCGAATTCAACTTCACTGAAATTCGACCCTAGTTCGACATGCTCACTTTTCGGTGCTACGTATCGATTTCTTTGTGCAACCTCATAGTATTTGGTGTCTTTTGCAATACAAGGCAGTTGCCAGAGGCTAATCTTAATACCCTGTTTTTCCATCTCCTTAAGATATCCTTCCACTTCAGGAAATCTAGACTTGCTGAATTCCCACTCGCACTTCCAATCTTTTTCAAACCAGCCAGTATCAATATGAATGACATCACAAGGGAATTGACCATCACGCATTCTCTTCACTACTGCTCGAGTCTCATCTGCAGAGAAATAGCTCATTTTGCTCATCCATGTCCCATAGGACCAGAAAGGAACATCGGAAGGAAATCCAGTTATCATGCGATAGTTTTTAACAATCTGCTCAATACTACCACCACCAATGAAAAATAGGTCCAGGTAGTCATCTTCCACGACTGCCTGTGCTGCGCGAGTTGAAATATCAGCCAATGAGAGACGCACATGGCCACTGGTCATGATTAGGAGCCCATACCCTTTGCTTGAAAGATAGAATGGGACATTCTTGTATGCTCTTCGACTGTTCGTACCAAGGCCATCGGTGTTTTCCAACACGAACGTTTTACCGGCAAGGTCCATAGAGGCAAAGCGCTCACCGGTACCGGCAAATTTCTCGTTCGGTTGTGCATGGAGAGAGTACATCCACCTATGAATGGAATTATCCTGTTCAATAAACCCCAAACTGAAGGATTCTGACTGCGAAGGGAAAAAATCATCATAGGCCATGAAGGGAACCGCTGTTTTTCCATCAGGGGATACTGTTGCGTCAAATGTTTGTGGCGGTTCCGGTTGCAGGGTACTCCAGATTTCCCTGTCCTCTTGTTTTCTCTGTATATGCATTCTCGTGGTACCTGATAAGTCCATCAGAGACCATCCTGCTTCTGTAGTCACTGGGTGCAACAGCTCTTGCTTGAGTGACGGTGCCCAATCAAGCATTGGATTTTCCTCATCGGAGGGGAAACAACTGCTGGATGATATCGTCAGTCGAATGATGGATGCTCCATATGCTCGCACCTTCATGTTTGTAGACTTTGTTTCTGTTGGAACTGAAGGATGGAGAAAGAGATTTCTGAGTTCTTGTTTGATGAAAGGAATTTCAATTACCGCACTGAGACCTTCTTGGTGGATTGCGGAAGGAATTCCTGAACGAAATATTGATTCCCTCTGTGCTTCAGGTACATCCTGATCCAACATGTCAAATATAAAACGATTTCTTTGTTTCATACGAGTATTTCACCTTTATAACTATTTTTAAGAGACGTTACCCTTTGACTGCACCACCATAGGAACCCATGGTAATCTGTCGTTGGAACAGCAAAAACAAGAGCAAAGGAACAAGAGAGGCAGATAAAATGGAAGCAGTTAATATGGTATCGTCTAGGCCGTATTGCCCTTGCAGCATACCGATACCCTGTGTGATTGTTCTGAGGCTTTCCTTCTGCAGTAAGAGTAATGAGAATGGCAACTCATTCCACATGGATTGAGTACCAATGATTACTATGATCACAATCATAGGTTTCGCGATAGGGACCATGATGTAATACAGCATGCGATATACCCCTGTTCCATCAAGCCTAGCTGATTCCACTATTTCCATTGGCACAGTTGCATAGTACGTTGTCATGATATAGGTCCCGAAAGGACCAAAGTAAGCTACCCATACCAGTATGAGACCTATGTAGTTATTGATCAGATGTAATCGCCGACAGATCTGGAATATCTGGATGGAAAGCAACATCTGTGGAAAAATCATAAGAAACAGCACAGCAAGGAATAGCGGCAAGCGAAATGGAAACCGTAATCGGCCAAAGGCAAAGCCTGCTGTAATGCAAACAAAAAGATATAGTAACAACCCAGAGGGGATCAGAAGGCAACTATTGAGGAAATATGTAAGCATATTTCCCTTTATCCAGACATAATAATAGTTGTCAATCGTAGGATTCTGAGGGAGGTTCAGTTTATTGTTCACATATTCAGTGGAGGGCTTGAGGCTGGTAATGAGTGCAAAAAATATTGGATAGAGAGCCATCAAGGCAAAAACTACCAATACGAAGTACATAATTAATTTAATAGTCTTTTCATACCTATTGGACATCTGCGTTTTTCCTCATGAGTGCGACCTGGAAGAATGCAATGATAGCGCAAACAACAAATAGAACACTTGCCCAAGTACTTGCATATCCCATATTGAATGCAACGAATCCTTCATTGTAAATGCCATATTCCAACGTGAATGTAGCAAATCCAGGGCCTCCACGGGAGAAGGTGTATATAAAGGAAAATGCACGAGCCAGAATTTCGATGAACGATAATACCGTCCAGAATTCAATAGAGAATCGGATGGAAGGAATTGTGACATTCCAAAAGGTACGCCACCACAATGCCCCATCAATCTTTGCAGCGTCATAGAGTGATTCATCAATGCTGCTCATGGCAGCAAGGAAAAAAATACAGCCAAACCCCAGACGCAACCAGACGCCATATACCAAGCCGAGTGTATTGAGGGTCAGTTTAGGTGTGCTTAGCCAATCGAGGGCCAAGGAGTCCAGACCTACCCCCACCAAAATATTATTCAAGGGGCCTAATTTTCTAAATATGATACTGCTGATCATCCCCATGATGACGTATCCAAGGATGTTTGGAATATAGATGATTGCCCTGAACAGTGACCAACCTTTTAGTCCTTCCCGCAAAACAGCAGAAATAAGAACAGGAAGTATTACTCCCAAGGGGATATAGAGGAGCAGGACAAATGTATTTTTGATGGAAGTCCAAAAGGTCTCATCCTGAAGCATGGTGCGATAGTTTGATAAACCGATGAATGTAGCCTTGCCCATACCTTTCCACTTGAAAAAACTTAAGTAAATATTTGCAACCACTGGATAGAGAATAAAGACCAGCAAGAGGGCGAGTAATGGCGCAATTAGCAAAAACGGTTCCAGTAATCCCTTTCGCATTCTTCTGGATGATTGAATTTTCACAGGTAGCTCCTCATGCAATAGTATGGGTTGCCTGTATGCCTAATGCAATTCCAGACAACCCGTAGCATAACTAGTTACTTGGCATTCTGAACGTTATCCAGCATACCTTGGGAAACTTGGATGAACTTATCGATACTGATCTCCTTTGAGACAAAAGCTTGTGCGCAATACCTGTCAAAATTGCCGTTTGCGTCCTCATTCAGCAACAGGGTATTGAAGTCAAGCACAAATGGTCTCTGTAGAATTTCAGCAACCAGTGGGTATCCCAAGCTCTTGATATCCACATTCTTATTGGGAGACAGGGCACCTGTCATGCCCATCCAAAGAGCATTGCCCTCACCTCGAGCATAGCCTTCCACAACTTTCATTGCCGCTTCTGGATTCTTTGACCACTTCATCACGCTGTATCCAATACCTGCTGGTTGTCCAACCTGCTGGTCCTTGTACTTAGTCCCGGGGAAATTGATCGTTGGGAAGTATCCTACAGCATCCTTTCCGAGTGCATCACCAAATACCTTCCAGTGGCATACATCAGAGAGCAATCCAATGAACATGGCTCCCTTACCTGCAGCAAAATTGTTTGCGGCATCCATAAAGTATGGGGTAGAGGTCCCAGCAGGATCTATATACCCCCTGCTGAAGAGTTCCTGGACAATCTCTGCAGCTTTCTTGAATTGTGCATTACCTGCAAAGTTCTGTTTCCCAGTTCCAAGATCCTGTACATCTGGTCCATAAATATTAGCTACAAAACATCTGAATAGGAAATCGATGGAGTAGGGGCTACCCTGTAGTCCTGCTACGATAGGAACAATGCCAGCTTTCTTGAGCTTCTCGCAGGCAGCCATGAATCTATCGAGATCGGAAGGAGCCTTTTCAGGGTCGAGACCGGCTTGCTTGAACAGAGCTTTGTTGTAATAGATGCCAAAGCCTTGGGTAGTCAAGGGAGCCATATGAACGGGTTTTGTCCCATCCCCACCTTCGGAACAGTATGCCCAGCTGAATTCAGAAATTTCGGATCTCCATGGTTCAATGTATGTATCCATGGCAATCGTATAATCATCAAATTCGTAAGCTTGGACACCTCCATGGAACATGACAACATCAGGTCCTTGTCCAGCTTGTACAGCAGCACGAACAAGCTGATAGTAGTTGTCGTTTGGCTGTCCAACATGCTCAATCGTGAGTCCTGGATTTTCCTGCATGATCAGATTATCGATCTTTCTCATTGCAGGCTGGACACCTTCAACATCACCATACTTGAAATCCCAGATAGTTATCACCGTTTTACCATCTGCTTTTGCCGCTCCATCCTCCTTGGTTCCGGCAGACCAAATCATCATAGATGGTACTAGCAAGAGAAGCACACACACAATTTTCATTCGAATTTTCATACTTTCCTCCTATTGCAAATCAACTTGAACGTTGAATGCTTGACGGTTCATTCATGAAAAGCACCAAGCTGGGTACTATACCCAATCAATCAGATATCAATCCTCAAGACAGTTAAACATAACACTGGCGCAGGAAAGATAAGCGGTAAACACAAATTTACCATTAAAAATATTTAACCGCTTAACTAACTATAAAAGTGTAATCTTGTTTCTGTCAAGGAAAACTTGGTGCCTTTTGTATAAAAATGTAACCAATGAGAAAAAGCATGCAGTAAAAATAATGGGAAACCTCGATTGCATTATATCGAGGAGGCGTTCTTAGGTGCTTTCTCTTTCCACCAGACGAGTCTGGATTATTTCATGTGAAGGTTGGATTCTTTTTTTCTCTATAACATCCACTAAGAGTTCTGCAGCTTTTGAGCCAATTTCATATGAACCCATATCTAGGCTTGTTATGGCTGGAGAATGGATTCTTGTAATCATGGTGTTGCCTGCGCTTACGACTGCTACCCTGGAAGGAACCGGGAGGTTGCTCTCTTTTAGTGCTCTTAATACCCCGACTGCAATCGTATCATTGAACGTCACAACAGCAGTGAAATCTGGATTCTTCTTAATGGTTTGCATGAAAACCTTGTATCCCTGTTCCTCAAGCATCGGGACGGGGATGATCCAATCGTTCGAGAACGTTAAACCATTGTCATAATATGCCATAGAATATCCTGTTTTTCGTTTTTCGCTTTGGGTATATTCAGGGGAACCGTTGAGAAGGATAATTTTCTTGTGACCTTTCTTGATGAGGTAATTTACTGCAGCATAATATCCTGCAGCTATATCTGCATCAACATAGAAACAATTCTCGCTCTCATTTGGAGTTCCAATGACTACAAAAGGAATATTCCTTTTCTTGATGTGATCAATATAGGCATCATTGATTCGAGGATTCATGATCAAGGCGCCATCGATTGGTTGGGTGAGATTCAGATCAGGGTGGTCCTTGGTTTTTTCATTCAGGTAATCAGCATACAGATGTACTTGGTATTTCTTGATATGCAAGATATCAAGAATCCCTGCAAGGATATTGTTGAAAAAATAATCTTCACGAATGTTTTGCGTTGGGGAGGCATACAAGCCTATTGTCCAGGTTTTATTACTTGCAAGATTTCTAGCCGTGATGTTTGGCCTGTAATCCAGTTCCTCAACAGCTTCGAGGATCCTGTTGGTTACTTCCTTGCTGATTTTCTTCTTGCCTGATAGAGCATATGAGACTGTTGCAGTAGAAACACCGGCCTTTTGTGCAACTGTTTCGATGGTTACTTTATTCTTCATAGATTCCTTTGATATATGTTAAACGCTTAAATTAGTTTATAGTGATACCATCACTTCGTCAATCCAATTCACCAATAATTATAGAGTAGGCTTAACCTGATTTCAATAATATTAACCAATTATAGCGTGGCTTACGTATATATACCTGACCCACCCGTCGGCAGACTGCTGTACGTGGTTATGGTATCTTGATCCAAGAAAGCAGCACTGTGAGAGTACTACTAGTATCATGAAGCAGAAGACTCCATACCCTCTCTTAGGTAATACATACCCCGTATGGACACCAAGCCTGTGCTTGGAGGGGAAGTTGACCGATGAGGTCTGGAGGAACTATGAATAATTTGAACTCAGTACTGTTGGAAGGAAACCTGGTGAGAGATCCCGAGCGTGTAGAACTTGGGGAGAATACAAGCGCGATGACAAAGTTTGCAATCGCTGTTAACCGGTTCTTTCGTAATGCAAAAGCAGAAGCCGTGGAGGAGGTGATGTTCATCAACGTTCAGGCATGGGGGACGCTTGGTAAGAACTGCATGATCTATCTACAGAAAGGAAGAGGTGTGAGAGTGGTGGGAAGACTCCGCCAAGAGCGCTGGACAGACAAGGAGGGAGGGAATCGGGAGCGCATCCTCGTGGTAGCTGAGCATGTTGAGTTCAAGAAAGAGCCAAATTCCACTCCCAAGGCAGATGAGCGTGAAGAACTTGATGAGATTGACCAGGAGATTGCATTCTGAGTGTATCGAGCTCACGTTGGATCTTTTGCCTCCCCTTGAAGAGACAGGGGAGGCTGGTATGAAGGGAGCGGGGATGTGACCATACATTCTGTAATGCTGGCTGGCCAAGGATGCGACTATTTAAAGATAAATAAAGGATCAATGTTAGGATTGCTCAGAGATTCTGGAACCTCAAGCATCTGGGTGTATCGAGCGGTCTTGTTGAATTTGCCAAATGTGAGTTGATGCAGAGGAATATCAATACAAACATGGTGGTTGTTCAGGAGTTATTTTGTTGATGTTGTTGCCTGTACGTGTTGGGAGTACATCCGTTTTCTCTCTTGAACACCTTGTAGAAATACGGAGCATCGCTGAATCCAACTGCTGAAACTATCTCGCCAATCTGCATTTTTGTGGTTGCAAGCAGATGACAGGCTGCATTCATTCTCTCCTTATGTAAGCACTCAATGAATGTCATGCCAGTATTGCGTTTGAACATTTTTCCAAGATATGAGGCATTCATCCCGATTTTCTCTGAGACAGTAATAATGGAGAAATCTTTCGATGAGTACTCATTTGTAATAATTTCTTGCATTTCTGTTATCAAGGAGGCTTGATGACTGTTCTTGTTCTGGGTGATTAGTTTCTCAGCTTGAAGAATGGCAGTTTCAAATTCAACATATAAGGAATCAAGTGTTTCGAAGGAAGAAAGATTGAAGAGAAGCGTGTCCAAGTTAATTGTTTTTTCAATACCATTGTTACTTTGAAGTTTATGGAGTATCTCATCCAAAGCCACGGCAAGCTGCAATAAATTGATCTGGAAGCTCTTATACGAGCCATTAGAAATACTCATAATTAGTTCCCTGAGTTCCAAAAGAGCTGTGTCCATATCAAGTTGCAATATATGTTGAGATATGCGTCTGAGAAGATCTTCTGATATAGTACAATCATTTAGCTCACGTACATCAATCATTTCAGTGGTCACGATACTCCCAGATTCATAAAGACGTCTGTAAGGAAGTGCTTTTTCAAGTTCTTCATATGCTGAGGCCAGATTCAAGAAGTCACATTCTCCAGAAATGAAAATACTAGAGATGATTCCAAATTTCTTTGTAATGGCTGAGTTTACATCTTGTAATGAATTCTGTATGGCTTCGATTTTGGAATCACCATCTACAACCAAGAAGCATTTTTCAGCATCATCGAAAGCAGTGAGGAGTACTTGAAATCTGGACATCAAAGCAGACGCCGTCTCGCAAATATTGTGTTTGAGCATATTGCGGTCTTTTACTCTTTCGTAGGTAAGGGGTACTTCTGAGCAGTATGCATTAATGAAAAAGACAATAAGAAAGACCGAGGATCCATCAATATTATCTACCCCTATGGTCCGATACATCGTTTGGATCTCTGTCTCTGTCATCGTACTGGGAGGATGGTTTTCAAAGAACGCTAGAATCTGTCTACGCTTCTTTTCATACGACAGCTCACACTTCTCTTTTTCCAGATTTGCCAAGGTTTCTCTGTGTACTCTGTTGATTGTGAATATTCGCTTTAAAACCAAAGCTCCGGCAATCAAGCAAACTGCAAATAAAAGAGACAACAGAAGTATGGAATGGGTGTACTCATTGGTCTGAGTAATCGAGCTCATATCGTTTTCATCTGCAATCAAGACAATACTGAGCCTGCTGTTCATCACACTCTGAAAGCATACAATGTATTTTCTAGGATCTGCTTCAAGAACAAAACTATTCTCTTTGGTTTCTAGGGCCAAAATTACTGTTTCAATAAGTTGGTCCGAATAATTCCATCTGTTACCTGCTACTATCGTATGCCATCCCTTCCGGTCAGTAATCAAGAGCAATCTGCCGTTGTTCTCGGGAACTGAGCTGATCAATTTTGAAAGGATATCCTGTCTGATGTTAATCATCATAACATTGGACTGTTCATCCTGTTTTAACATGTTGTAGCGCATGAAACTGATGAAGGATGCCTTTGATTCAAACGGGTATGTTACATCAATGGTTCTAAATATTGGTTCCATGTTCTTATAGCTCGAATAGTGTTGCATGAGTTGGAGAGCATTATCATCATAGAAACCTTCTGGGGTATACACAGCCTCTACAGCGTTCGGAGATGCTACATAGACCATGTTTTTATTCCTATTGTAGACATATATTGAGTCGATAAAGAAATTTGATTCAACATAGGATTCAAGTCGTTGCAGTCCAATATGAAGATCTATCGGGTGAACCGATTCATAATTTAGAAGCTTGGATATTTCGGAATCAAAGCTGATGCTGTTAAAAACATTTCTCACAGAGTTCGTTATCGTATCAATGTATAAGACATCACTATCAAGCGCAATTTTCCCATATGAGAGTAATTGCTTCTCTGTAGTAGTTTCAAACAGATGCAGGAAGCTATACACAGAAACCACCAAAACTATGAGGATGCTTATAAAAAAGAGTATGAGTAAAATGGAGAACTTGGGATGAACTGATTTCATGGCGTTAGTGTACGATATAACCAGCACATCACCTAGTAGAATCTGGGCAATGTGCTGGAGATCTCCGGAATCAGCTGATTCCATTCCTCGCATAGTATGCTTCCATCTGTTGTGATACCGAATCCAACAATCTGTCGATACCAGCAGCTTTAAGCTGTTTCCTATACTCATCGATTGCCGCATCAACATTGTTTACAATACCGATATTGATGGGATACCCATACTGTTGAACGACTTGGTTTACAGCAGCAAGTTCTGCCTGTACATCTGAGTAGTCGATTGATACAGAACCAAACTTGTTTAGAACTGCAATAGATGATAGCCAATCAACAAGCTCATCGTATCCATCCCATACCCCAGCGTCATTTCTCATAAGGCTTTTTGCACGCATCGCATATTGGGCACCACTCATACTGTGGTTGTTTACGGTTGAAGGATCTACTCCCACAGCAGGTTTAATTATATTCCCTTCCTCTGTAAGAGAGAAATGAAGGCCTTCGATACCGTACATCCAAAGATCAAAGAGTTCTTGGTCGGTCTTGATTATCTCAAGAATCCTCAACGCTCTTTCCGCATTGGGGGAAGAAGTAGGAATAGCATATCCGTTCTCTGTTACAGGGTTTACATATGAGTAACCGGTAAGATTTGTGAAACTCCAGTATGCACATTCTGATTCAGGAAGTTTTGCTGCCATGTATCCCATCATGTTTTTAGCACCATCGGCATTGGCTTGTGTAATTGCGCTCGTCCCCACTTGGATACTACTCCATGGATCCATCGTACTTGAGAGTGCGTTGCTGCTCCAGTATCGTTTTCCTGCCCAATCCTTCATCTTGTGTGCCCATTCTACATACTCGTCAGTGAACGGATAGGCGATGATATTATGAATGTCATCATAATTTTTGACCATGATAATGGAAGTGTTTGACCCAGCAATTGACTCAAATCCATAATTGGCCTTGAATAACTGGAACATTGTTTGTTCCGGATTTCCATCAATGACACGTAGGTTGCTTTCGTTTGCAGCAATTGCATCAGCATATTTCTCAAATGATTCAATACTTGTAATTTCAGCAAGTCCGTATTTCTTTGCAAGGTCCAGACGGTAGAAGATACCATTCTGTGCAAAATTTGACTCGTATGAAGGAATCATGAAGAGCTTGCCGTCTACTTTAACCTGTGCAAGCTGCCCTTCAGTAAAATAACTGTGGACAGTCGGCATATATTTCCCAAATAGGTTGGTGACATCCATAAATGCCCCATCCGCCGCATACAAGCTATACAAGTTTGGATTGACATACATCAGATCTGCAGGTTCACCGGTTGTCAAAATCAGTTGATATTGGTTTCTGTAATTATCCCAACCAAGGCATGTAACATTTATGGTTGTATTGTATCGTTCTTTGAGCATCTCATTGAACTTGGTCATTACCTTTTCCGTATCTTTACCTGATGATCCGGAGCTGTACATAATCAATTCAACGTAGTCTTCAAATGGATTCTCACTGCCAGCCTTAGTTGACCCTGTTTCCTCGGTTCCTCTTGCAAATAATGACAATGCAAGGAAAAGAACTAGTAATACTACAAGTGCCTTTTTCATAATTCCTCCAATATTTTTGTTGTACCCAATTTAGGGGCACAATAGAATCCTTAATCAGTGAATGTCATCAGATCCCCACTTGTCTCGACAGCATTGACACTGAGGCGAGAACCCATGGAATCTTCGTGTTGTTCGCCCAGTACCATCATCTTGAATCGATGTTGTCCGTGGGGAAGATTGAAAACTGAGAATAGAGATTTTCTGTACTTCCTTGAAGAGCAGAAGGCATCAATGGTTGAGACCTTCTTTCCATCAATATAGACCTCAGCCCGTCCTGACTCGTTGTCGAGAACACCTATGATGCTTAAAGAAGTCCCTCTAAATATAAAATCTATTTCGCTTCCTCTTTCCGATGATGCTAGTAATGTACGGTAGTAGTTGTCTGAATCATTGCCGACTTTCTCCCAATTCCCTGAAAGCGTTATTGAATAGTCAAGAATTGAGTATCGATTGCAGGAATCTGGAAGATTTTCAATTGGGGTAACCTCAAGATTATCATATCTGACATGAGAATATGCACTGCCGATGACAATGTTTCCACTTGGTATCTCTTCATGTTCAATGGAGTCAAGTAAAACTCCGTTATAGTAAGCACTTATAACTTTTTGTTCGCAATGCAATGCAAGACTATTCCATGAGCCAAGAGAGAAGTCCTGGGTCCTCCCCGAGGAGAGGACAATCTGACCACAGGAGAGAAACCATCTGCCATCATAGAATAATCGTACATTATAGCATTCAGGTATTTCACATACTGCGGAGGCATGATTGCAACGGGCCCCGAGCAAAGCATACCCTTCATAATTACGTTCAGGCATCTGTTCCATATTGAAATCTATGCTTACGGCATAATTAGACAATTCTTGCCCTCCAAGGATTGTGTATGGTAACGGGGTAGGCCTTCTTTCCCAGTCTTGTGGCCTCATCGAGTTAGTCAATACCTGTTTAAGACACTTTCCTCCGTTTCTGCCCCCTGCACAGATTTCAAAGGCTCCTGCTTGGTCGATGGTATATCGTGGTTGCTTTCCTATTTCATAAGTGTTGAAGTCATCGAGATAAGGAAGGGGGAATTTTGTTTCTTCTGGTATTTTGAATTTTGCACAACCTTTTTGCTGCCCGCTGGTAGTAGTCAGTGTGTAGATGGATAGTGGTTCAAGCGTAATACATAGAGCATCATGAGTGATAGCTAAAGGATCAATTTCACAGAATTGTTCTTTTTCATTCGTTTTCCATACCTTAACATATGATACAACCACGTCTTTAAAGGTAATTGTTACTTGCTGTATGGATTTGCTTCTGTTAAGCAGTATGATGCTGATATCCTTTGTATTTGGATGTTGCAAGGCCAAACAACTGCAATGAGGCGAGTCAATGCATGCACTGTCAATGAACACCCAACCAGGGTGAATAAATTGGGTGAAATGTGCGACAACCCAAAGGCCAGCTTGGACCACAAAATGGCCTGTCCAGGGGTTTGCTGCCAATAAAATACTTTTGCACGTGTATGGAACATTATCATAGATTGCTTCAATTACAGGGTGCATCACATATTGCACCATCTTTCCCGATGCATAGGATCGGATGATCTTGTATGCCATATCCAATGCAAAGGAAAAAGAATTTCGAAAAGGAGCAATATCTTCACTGTTGTAAATAGGGAGACCACACTCTTTTGCATACTGTGGGCTATCCTGTTTGTAGTGTCGAGTAAGTGCAGATATGCTCTTCCTGACATCGGGGTGCCCCTTGATGATTGGTACGATATTCCAATCCTCTGTGCTGTCAGCCCCAGATAATTTCACATGTGCATATCCATCTCGATCCAAGCCAGGTCTCAATACATTGACTACCCAATCTAAGCTATAGGCTCCTTCGTTTTCATCAGGAGCAAGATAATCGAAATCAAGGGAGTAAACACTCCTTGCTCCCTGCAGAAACTTTAGGTAATACTGATACTTCTTGTCCTTGTCGGTTACCCAAGCGGGAGTTCCCCAGCGTATTGCATCTAGGAAAATAGCTTCATTTCTCTTTTTGGCTTCTTTGGCTAGCCATAATCCAACACCACGAGTTATGTCAAAATCTGTTTCTGAACGCATGTGACTTGGTTCAGTCCCGCATGTCCCATTCGCATCTGACCCTATCTCAACTTTCAATGTCTGGAGACTGGCTCCAAAATTTGGAGCAAAGAGAAAATCTAGTATGTCCTCCTGTTGATTTTTTGGATATTCGTGCAGAAGTTTGGTCATCCCATTGCTGGTAACTCCTCCAATTCCCTCAAATATACGGCCTAATGTATTGCTATCAACAGTAAGATGAATAGACATGATGCACCCTCTCATAACGTAACAAAATTCTTGTTTGTAGCATATGCGCGCCGTTTCTGTGTTGTCTATTTGAAATTGGAGACATTATTGGACAAATTGGACCAATTCTAAATAATTCATTATGATGAAACAAAAAATAAAATTTTGTAATGTCTCTAAAAGACATACATCACTCATATTTCAAATTGAAATCGAATACCATACGGTTAAACTATATCTATAGATTTTCTCATGAATAATTCTTGATTACCTTGGAGGTTCCTGTATGAAAGAGATCTCTCTAGCTACACGAACTTTGGAAAAGAACCGTCTATACCATCAGATTGTTCGTAACAAAGTACTGTGGCTTATGCTCATTCCTGTTTTTGCATACTTTATTCTTTTCTCTTATATCCCGATGGTGGGTATCTGGCTTGCATTTACAAAGTTTGATTTCAGACTTGGTTTTTTTAAAAGTCCGTTTGTAGGACTGAAAAATTTTCAGTATCTGTTCAGAAGTGGAATATTTTCCAGATTATTAACCAACACGGTTCTTTATAATCTCGCATTTCTTTTTGCTGGTAACGTAGCCCAAATTGTTACGGCAATTTTCCTAGGGGACTTGAAGAGTAAGCGATTTGTGAAAATCAGTCAGTCAGTCATTTTTCTTCCATATTTCATATCTTGGGTTCTGGTAGGGCTTTTTTCCTACGCTCTTTTCAATATAGATAACGGAGTTATCAATACGATTTTGAGAAGTCAGGGCTTGGTTGAGTATAACTTCTATTTACACCCGGAAGCTTGGCCTTTCATTATCGTGGTCATCCAAGTATGGAAAGGGTTGGGATATGGGAGTGTTGTATATCTTTCTGTCATCAGTGGTATTGATCAAGAGATATATGAGTCCGCTCGTATTGATGGAGCCTCAAAATGGCAACAGATATTACATATCACACTTCCTATGATCAAACCAACATTTGTGTTGCTTGTTATGTTCAACTTGGGGAGCATTCTGAAAGGTCAATTCCAGTTGTTTTATCAATTAGTAGGGAGTAACGGACTTCTCTACAATGCAACGGATATTATCGATACCTATGTTTACAGGTCCTTGATGGTAAATTTTGATATTGGTATGGGCTCTGCAGCAGGCGTATTTCAATCTGTTTTTGGATGCATATTGGTCCTTACAGTTAATGGTCTGGTTAAGCATTTCAATGAAGATTTGGCTTTGTTTTAAGAGGAGAAGCAATGAAAACCACTACCAGTACATTACAAATCAAGCCTGATCATGGGACAAGAACATTTACCATCATCGGCTATAGTTTGATATCGATCATTACAATTCTCTGTTTTATCCCTTTTTGGTTGATTGTTGTTGCGAGTATCTCAGATGAACAGACTGTTTTGAGAGAGGGTTTTAAACTCTGGCCTACGGTTGTTTCGTTTGATGCATATCGTTCAATATTCCAAGGTTTCAAGAGCCTGATACAATCATATCTTGTTACTATATTTATAACTGTGTTTGGTACCTTAGCTTCCCTGTTGCTTACTTCTATGACAGGGTATGTTTTAATACGTCAGGATTTTACTGAGCGAAACAAAGTTTCCTTCTTTATCTATTTTACAACTCTGTTCAGTGGAGGAGTGATACCTTCATATATTCTCTTTGTGAAGTATCTAGAGATCAAGAATTCATTATGGGCGTTGGTTCTTCCTTGTCTACTCAGTCCATGGAATATTTTTTTAATGAGGAATTTCATGAAATCCATCCCGTACAGCCTTGTAGAAGCGTCTAAAATCGATGGGGCAAACGATTGGCAGATATATGAGAAAGTAATGCTTCCTCTTAGTAAAGCAGGGCTTGCTACCGTTGGGCTCTTTATTGCCCTGAACTACTGGAATGATTGGTATCATGCCAGTCTCTATATTACGAAAGAGAACCTTTATCCATTACAATACTTGCTGTATAGGATGCTCTCAAATGCAGAATACATGAAACAAGCTGCGGCGGCAGGAGTTTTACTTGATTCTGAGGTTTTGCCCAGTGAGACACTTAAGATGGCAACAGCACTTGTTGTTACCGGACCGATTCTCCTGTTGTATCCCTTTGTGCAGAAGTATTTTGTAAAAGGTATTATGATTGGAAGTGTCAAGGGTTGATTTGCAAGGAGGAAAACAGATGTACCCCATTAAAAATAGGCATAGAAGCATAATTTCGCTTTCGGGAGTATGGGACTTTAGGTTTCAAGATGATCAAAATTGGCAGTCGATTTATGTGCCTGCTTCTTTCAATAATCAGCTCTCCGATCATCGTGCAAGATACTACTCAGGAATTGTCGAATATAGAACTCAATGTATCCTTCCAGATGTTATGGAAAGTCAGCGTAAGGTACTTCGATTTGATGCAGTGACCCATGATGCCGAAATACTTTTGGATAATGAATTGATTTGCACACATACAGGTGGGTTTCTCCCTTTTGAAGTTGATATTACAGATATTGTAGAATGGGGGAAGGAACATACGCTCTTAGTCAGAGTAAGCAATAAAATCAATCACAAGAGTTTTCCAATCGGTAATGAGTCAGGAACTGCTTTCTTTGGTTCTGATAATCCTGGAGTCCCAAGCGTTGAGCGTGCGAAGAAGGATCTGTATGCTTACAACCTACCAAATTTCGACTTCTTTAATTATGCTGGCATTACTCGTCCAGTGAGCATCTATACGACCCCCAAAAAGTATATTGATGATATAACGATTACCACGGATATTGATGGGTGTGATGGATTGGTAGCCTATACCATTGCAGGGGATATTGCGGATGGGTTGCAGATTGAAATCCTTGATGAACATAATGAAAGTGTTGCCAAAGGTACTGGACTGAACGGAGTCCTGAGAGTCAAGAATGCACATTTTTGGTTTCCAAAACCTGGTACACCCTATCTTTATACAGCTCATGTGACTTCCTCAGATGATACCTATGATCTCCCGTTTGGTATACGAACTATCAAGGTTGATGGTTCTCGGTTCCTGATTAATGGGAAACCGTTCTATTTCAAAGGAGCAGGCAAGCATGAGGATTCCGCTTTCAGGGGAAGAGGACTTGATGAATGTTTGAATGTGAAGGATGTTGATTTGTTGCACTGGCTACATGCCAATTCATTTAGGACAAGTCATTATCCGTATGCAGAAGAGATGTACTACCTCTGTGACCGGGAAGGCATCGTTATCATCGATGAACTTCCCGTAGTTGGTCTGAATTTCAATGGTGAAATCAATCCATATACCCAGCTTGAAACAGGAGTGTATCATGAGCAGTTGCTCAAGCAGATGATAGAAAGAGATAAGAACCATCCCTCAGTTGTAATGTGGAGTCTTGGGAATGAGCCGGATACTGAGCATTTTCCAGAAGATGCATATGTCTATTGGCATTCGCTCTATGATGCTGCCCATTGTATGGATTCCCAGAACCGACCTGTAACGATGGTTTGTTGCCAGAATGATTACTCCAAGGATATCACTACCAGAAGCATGGATGTTGTATGCATCAACCGATACTACGGCTGGTATAATCTTTCAGGATGCCTGGACATCGCAAAGAAGGCCTTCGATGAAGAGTTGGACTTCTGGGAGAAAATCAACAAACCTTTAATTCTTTCAGAGTACGGTGCTGATGCCATTCCAGGATTTCACGCTGTCATACCTGAGATGTTCTCCGAGGAGTTCCAAGTCTCATACATCAATGCAATGAACGAGTGCTTGGATAAACGTGGTTTTGTCGTAGGAGAACATGTCTGGAACTTTGCAGATTTTGATACACAACAGGGACCGATGCGAGCAGGAGGGAACCACAAGGGACTCTTCTCAAGGGATAGAAGCCCTAAAATGGCTGCACATGTATTGCGTGAACGATGGGGGAGGATTGAAAATTTCTATTGATTTGTTGATTTCCCTAGAAATGCGATACCTTGTGGGTGATTCCTTTGTAGTAATAACTAAGGCCGTTTTCTATCTTCCATCACAGGTATCCATACATCATCCACTGATTCGTCCTATAGGTAGATCACCATCAATACTGGAAGAGATGCGTAGAAAAAGGATAGGCATATGAGTATGAATATTCTCGTTACCGGGGCAAGTGGAGGTATGGGATTCTCAACCTGCCAGCAATTGGTAGCTTCCGGATACACCGTGTACGGTCTGGACCGGCAAGAACCCGATGAATCGTATTCATTTCGGTTTTTCTCGGCCGACATAACAGACAGTGCACAGTTGGAAGCTGCTTTTCAGAGTATCAAGGAAGAAGAGAGATCTCTTACAGCGATCCTCCACTTTACAGGAGTGTATGACCTGAACTCACTTGTTGAGATCCCTGAGGATGATTTTGTCCGAATTTTCGATATCAATCTCTTTGGTGTGTACCGCATCAACCGACTTTTTCTACCCCTATTGGAACCTAAGGGAAGGATTATCATTACAACCAGCGAATTGGCGCCTCTGGACCCCCTTCCGTTTACTGGAATGTACGGAATTACAAAAACAGCCTTGGAACACTATGCATATGCGCTTCGTATGGAACTTCAGCTTCTCGGGTATCATGTATCAGTCATACGCCCTGGAGCAGTGCAGACCGGACTCCTGGGGGTTTCCACCAATCGATTGGATTCCTTCTGCGAGAAAACTGAACTATATTCCTGCAATGCGTCTCGGTTTCGTTGCATCGTTGACCGAGTGGAATCCCATGCTGTATCGCCGCAAGCAATTGCAAGCCTGGCATTGCGGGTCCTTAAGGCCAAACGCCCACGGTTTGTATATAATATCAACCGCAACCCATTGCTCAGGCTTTTAAATATTCTCCCTCATTCCTGGCAAACAGGAATCATCAGGAGGATTCTTCAATAGAGAGGGACATCAGTATCAGGAAAACAGGGTTTCTGTTCATCAAAGGACCAGGATCCCTTCATCGACTTGAATGCATAGAAACTTCCTCTTGTTGGCCTACCTAACCCTCAATATAAAACGTTCCCTCAGCAATGATGGATACATTTCCACTGACAATGATACATCCTGTATCTTTTTCTTGTCGAACATGAAGTTCACTAGGTCTGTCAAGAAAACGTCCTTGATGGATGATGATCTCTTCACCTGTCTTGCATACGCCATGTGCACAGAGGTATGCTCCAACTGGTCCAGCTGCGCTGCCGGTGGCAACGTCCTCCAAACCATCAAAATCGAATGTTCTGCCTTCTTTTGCATCAATATCAAACACATAGGCAAACTTTGCAGCGTAGGAGTCCAGCAGTGGTTCATAGTCCTTGCTAAACATACCAGTTCTCTCAATACCGCTTTGAATGGGTATGAGCAGGTAAGATAAACCGGTTGTCATGACCTGAAGAGGATACGCTTTAGCAAGATCATCCATGGTGAGTCCAATCGGTTCTATCAAACGAGGATATTCTTCAGTGGGAATGTGTCCGATGGTCTCTGCTGCCCCTTGGTTCATGCTGCAGACATACTCCCTTCGTTGGTTGATGGCAACGCTGGTGACCTTCACATCCTTACCATTCAGATGGAATTGGATTGCTTCCGTTTCTTTTTCATTGTGTAGCATATGTATCACCGCAGCAGCACCAAGGATTGGGTGCCCTGCGAAATCCAGTTCCTCATCCTTCGTGAAAATTCTTGCCCTATATTCGTTGTCCCAAAGTTTTTTAAGAAAAATCGTCTCATACTGCTTCATTTCTCGAGTAATCAGAAGCATGGTTTTACTATCAGGAAATCGGTCGCAAATCAGAACGGTCAGGCCATTTCCTGTCAGCGGCCCTTTTGAAAATACATCAACATGGTAGTACTGCATAAGCCTTCTCCCTGTTTGGTCTTTAGCTTCGATGGAAACCTCAGCTATTAGACCACTGTTCCTTGGTCATGTAGTTTGTGTGACCAATCCTTGTCTCATGCATGAGAGGTACCGCCACCTCATCACAGGTGTGATGATAGGTAAATCCGAGCTTCTCTTGAACCCTCTTGGACTGAGTGTTTCCATCGTAATACCCACACCATATTGTGGTCATTCCCAGATCTTCAAAACCATGACGAATCAGTTCTGTTGCAGCTTCCGGTATATATCCTCTTCCCCAAAAGGGTTTACCAATCCAATACCCCAGCTCACACTCATCGTCACGCTCAGTCATATCGGTATGCCCATTCAGTTTGAGTTCAATGGCTCCAATTGCTTCATTACTGTCTTTTTCACAGATTGCATAGCATTCTGCTCCCGTGAGCACATTTCTAATGGCACCTAGGCTCTCTTCTATACTTGTATGGGCAGGCCATCCTGCAATCGGGCCAATATCGGGATCCTTGGCATATGTATATAAACTCTCGGCATCAACTTCCGACCAAGGACGAAGTACGAGTCTTTTTGTCTGTAACATCACTCTTTCCTTATCTCCATACATTCACAGTTTTCCCTTCATTGATTCAGGAAGGCGGGTCATCTTAGCCTGATTGTTATGTGGTAATTGCGACCTTTCTTTTATCATCATACAAGCAAAAAGTCTGCCCGTTTTTCCTCTTTGGACACACTTTTTATCTTGATGGTAACCGTGTCCCCCATGCGGTAGACCTTTTTAGTCTTGCGCCCGGTGAGGGTGAACTCCTCCTTATCGAAATCATAGTGGTCATCTTTGAGCTCTGAGACATGCACTAATCCCTCTATGACATAGTGTGACAGCTCTACAAACATTCCAAAGCTTGCCATACCAGAGATGATTCCCTCGTACGTCTCTCCTACCTTTGAGGAGAGGAATTCCATCGATTTGATCTTGATGAATTCACGTTCAGCCTGGGTCGCCCGAATCTCCCGCTCTGAACAATGCGTGCAAATGGAATCCAGCTTCTTGGACAAGGTCGCAGCTTCACCTTTCGTTGATCCCTTCTTGTCTTTTTCCTTGCTCGCATAGTATTTCAACAAACGATGTACCACCAAATCGGGGTACCTTCTTATGGGGGAGGTGAAGTGGGTGTAGGCGTTAAAAGCCAAACCAAAGTGCCCTTCATTCTTTGTGCTGTAGTAGGCTTTAGTCATGGATCTGAGGGCAACTTTCTCTATAAAGTACTTGTAGTCAAGGTTTTCAATAATGTCGAGGATTTTTCTGTAATCATCCGGTTGTACTTCTTTGTCGAGTTGATATTTCAGTCCCAACCGTTCAAGGAGGTCAAGGAAGCTTTGTATCGACTCCTTGTCCGGCTTCTCATGTACACGATAGACAAATGGCTTCGGATTCCTTTTTGTGGATTGCTTGGCAATATGGCTGGCAACGATACGGTTCGCAACAAGCATGAACTCCTCTACCAACCGATTTGATTCAATTCTCTCGCGTGGCCTGATTGCATAGGGAACTCCCTGTTCATCAAGAGAGATTGCCGCTTCAGAGATGTCGAAATCGATAGAACCCATCTCTTCTCTCGACCTGCGAAGGATAAGGGAGAGCATCTGCATGAGATGAATGGTCTTTGCATGTGAATGCTTCTTTCCTTTAATGATTGCTTCAACCTCTTCATAGGTAAATCGGACAGCACTCCTGATAATGGTTTCCCTGATCCTATATTTCTGCACAATACCTCGGGAATCGATTTCCATGACCACGGAGAACGCAAGACGATCCGTATTTGGCTTGAGGCTGCAGAGATCATTGGAAAGCCGCTCGGGAAGCATTGGAATTACGTTGTTTACGAAATATACGGAGGTTCCTCGTTCATATGCCTCCTTATCAATTGCCGATCCCTCTCGCACATAATGGGATACATCTGCAATATGTACCCCCAGCTCAAAACGGCCGTTATCCAATTGGACAAGCGAGATGGCATCATCAAAATCCTTTGCAGATTCAGGGTCAATGGTGAAACAGGGAACTGAACGGAAGTCTTCGCGACTCTTCAGCTCTTTTTGCAGATCAAATGCAGGTAGCCCTGTCAGTGCCTTATTCACTTGAGAGGGGAATGGAATGGTCAGGTCGTTGTTTCGAGCAACCAAGAGGAGGTCCATCTCCTTGCTCTCTGGCTTCCCCAAAATATCGATGATCTTGCCTGTTGCCGTATGGTCATTCTCGTTCCAGCTCGTTCTCATGATTACGACAAACTCACCATTCTTTGGATTTCTTCCCATCTTGGGCATAGATAACGAGTTTTTTGGAATGATGATAGGATTATTATATCGCTCATCGCTCGGGATGACCGATCCTCCTTCCTTACTGCTTTTGAAAACACCGATTATCTCTTTGTTCTGCAAGGTGAGAACCTTGAGAATTCTTCCTTCTGGATTCTTTTTAGGTGCTTTTTTTACAATCTCAACTGAGACATA
This sequence comes from uncultured Sphaerochaeta sp., assembly GCF_963666015.1. Taxonomy (NCBI): domain Bacteria; kingdom Pseudomonadati; phylum Spirochaetota; class Spirochaetia; order Spirochaetales; family Sphaerochaetaceae; genus Sphaerochaeta; species uncultured Sphaerochaeta sp. The sequence goes on from NZ_OY762555.1 coordinate 3,141,205, forward strand.
GTCTCCATCCATGGCATTCAGCATATGTTCCAGAGGGATGAAAATATCAGTTCCTTTCTTTACGAGCACGAAGCCGAATCCCTTAGCGTGGACAGAGAGGTGACCCTCTATCACTTTTTCCTTTGATTTTTGTGTTCGTTTGGATTTCTTGGTCCGTTCCACGTTGTTGTTTTTATCATTTTTCTTGGGCACGATATTTGCTCCTTGGTTCCAGTCTTTAATGCATAGAGCTTGTTTTCAAGTATCTGTTTCTCTCAAATCTCATATCCTGTGTATAGTGTAGCATGCAAATTCTGCTGCATCATACCTTTCTTTCGAGTGTGATTGATGTATAAAGAGCAAGATTCATAGTGAAATACTTTGAAATTGGAATGAACTCAAATACACACACCACCAGCTGTATGTTCAATCAAAGCGAAGGAGGTTTTTCAAGCTTGTCTCCCAATGACAGAGAACCCTGATTATGGTAGGGTGGGGCATGCACAAAACTCAGGATTGCCCCCTCTGTGGCTGCCCAGCAATTCCCTTGATACAGTCTGGTCCATCGTCCTATGCCCACTGCCCACTTTGTAAGGGTATTTCCATGGATCGGGACCAGTTACTTGGTCCAAAAGAGGAATGGGACTTCTATCTTGGGCACAACAATGATGTGCATGATTCCCGATATCAGAATTTTGTACGGCCTTTGGTAAATCTGATCGAATTAAGACAGAACCCTTCCCATAAAGGACTGGATTTTGGAGCCGGAAGTGGGCCCGTTATCTCTCACATGCTTCAAGAGCGAGGGTACAGTATGTATCTCTATGATCCGTTTTTTTACCCCAATCTGTCTGTCTTGGAAACACAGTATCGATTTATTGTTGCATGTGAGGTAATCGAGCACTTCCATAATCCCGGCTCTTCATTCGGCCAGCTTCTACGCCTCTTGGAACCAAGGGGAACCTTATACTGCAGGACGACGTTGATTCCCGACCAAATCGGTTTCGATCGCTGGCATTACAAGAATGATGCCACCCACGTGTTTTTCTACCATGAAGAGACGGTTGCCTGGATAGCGCAAAACATTCTCTCCTGTGAATATACGATCATTGACCGTAATCTCATGTTCTTCTCGCGTTCATAAGGGTCCTCCTGGTTTGCTGTCCTTTTGCAATATCCTGGTGTATACTGGCAGGGAAAGGGAGGAAATGGATGAAAGCGAACGTTGTCTATCTTTCTCACGGTGGGGGACCACTTCCCCTCTTGGGTGACCCTTCTCATAGAGCGATGGTACGGTTCATGAGACAGTTAGGGGAAGATTTGCCACGGCCAAAAGCCATCGTCGTGGTGAGTGCTCATTGGGAGGAAGAGATACCCACACTTACCGCATCCCCAAGCCCCTCATTGGTGTATGACTATTATGGCTTTCCTAAAGAGGCATATGAGATTACCTACCCGGCTATGGGTAGTCCTGCTCTAGCCAAGAAGATTGCAGTTCTACTCGGTGACGCTGTTTTGGACGATAAACGTGGTTTTGACCATGGTATGTTCATTCCACTCAGCCTCATGTACCCAGATGCGACCATTCCTACCATACAGCTCTCCCTTCTCTCATCCCTTTCAGCTGCTGAGCACTGGAGGCTGGGTGAGAAACTCAGGCCCTTGCTTGATGAAGAAATCCTCTTCATCGGTTCTGGGTTTTCATTTCATAACATGCGGCAATTCTGGAAGGAGGATGATGAACAAAACCATGCATTCCAGGATTTTCTCATTGAGGCTTGTTGTGTGGATACAGTAACTCAGAACAGGAAGCAGGCATTGATTCAATGGGAAAGAGCTCCGTATGCCAGATATTGTCACCCCAGAGAGGAGCACCTACTGCCACTGCTTGTCTGCCAGTCCCTTGCGGGAGAGGCTGCTGACCTAATTTTCGATGACAAGATCATTGAACGTAGGGCAGTTGCTTTCCACTGGAGTTGATTGTGAGAATGCTCCCTTTCTTTTTTGCCCATTTGCCGATACTATGCTAGCTAGATGAGGAGCAAAACCAATGAGTGAAATGATCGTAACTGACGAAAACTTCAAAGAGGAAATTCTCCAGGCTGACAAGCTGGTATTGGTGGATTTCTGGGCCCCTTGGTGTGGTCCCTGTAAAATGATCGGACCAGCGGTATCGCAGCTCGCGCAGAAGTATGCGGATACGCTGAAAGTCGCGAAAGTGAACGTGGACGAGGCAGGCAGCCTCGCAAACATGTTCAATGTAAATTCGATCCCCACCTTGATGCTGTTCAAGGATGGAGAGGTGGTTGACCAGAGAATGGGCGCAGCCTCCCTTTCCGTAATCGAAGGATTCGTCAAACAACATCTGTAATGAGATGGGGAGGTAACTCCCCCATCATTCCTGGTAGCGTTCCTCTGCATTCCTTTTCCCGAACGATGCGTTACGTGTAGCGCAAATATACCAATCATCCAAGCTGTTGGTATCTTTCTGACTGTCTCTGCACATGGTCCTGGTGGCTGTGCTGTCACTGCTGTTGATGGAAGCATCAGCATTTCTGCTGTTCCAATGTCCTTTCTCCGCAAGAAACTGGGCTTGTTCGAGAAGCGTTCTTGATCCAAACCCCTCATGGGTTTGTGTGGTATGGTTCCCCCATATAACTGCATCAAGGAGAGTCCCATCCCACTGCGGATTTGCCGCTAGTGTCAAGCATCCATTGTTTGCACTCAATCCTGTCTGGTTTTCTGAGCGGTATGTTTCAGTAGTAATTTCTCCTTTGGAAAAGGCAATTACCAAATAATCCCCCCGCTCGACCCACACCTCAGGGAAGATGATTCGGTCGGTGTACTCCTGTTCAGTTCCTGCAAATAGGGCTACCCCTCCAAGATTTCCCCGATTGGTTACGAATAATTCTACTCGGTCAGGGTTGTTTTCGGATCCTTTGGTGGAGATTTCGTTGATCAAGAGGGAAGGGGGATTGGTGTTCTTTGCCCAGAGCAGGAGGGAGAAACTGGTACTGTTGCCTCTGCTATCCTCGACTCTTCCTTCCAGGGGGAGTGGTTCGCCCAGACTCATTGCATCCTTGAAAGTAATGATGAGGGAAGCCTGCTCTACCTGCTTGCTCGCAATCCTATTTCCTCTTGTTTTAAGGAAGACTTCATGCTCATTAATGGGTTCGTCGAAGACTAGACATGCAGAATATTGGTCGAGGGAGCCGATCTTCAGTAGTGTAGGGGGTGTGCTGTCAGCTGCGCTCAGTAGGTTGATGGGGCTGGGGCCCTGGTGGTCGCACCCACATCCAATGCAGAGAAAAAGGGTAAGTAATATGGCAAATATAAAATATCTCATAGTATTCAAGTCATGAGTGATGTTCCTTTGCTTCAATTGACAGGCATGGTGATAGCCAATAGACTTTCCTCATTCATGGAGGCTGCACACACATGTCCAAGCTTTGGCAGAAAGATTATTCACTCGATTCCTTGATGGAGGAATTCACCGTCAGCAACGATTACATTCTGGACCAGCAATTAGTTATCGCCGATTGCCTGGGTTCAATCGCTCATGCACGAGGATTGCATCATATAGGAATCCTGGATGCAGAGGAACTTGCATCCCTGGAAGAGGGTTTGAAAAAAATCATTTCCCTTAAAATGGAAGACTCATTTCCCATTACCAAGGAGAACGAAGATTGCCATACGGCTATCGAAGGGTTCCTGACCGAAGAATATGGGGAAGTAGGGAAGAAAATTCATACTGGTCGGAGTCGGAATGACCAGGTACAGACTGCCCTGAGAATTTGGATGCGTGAATTCACCCTAAAGCTCTGCAGGGTTACCGGAGATCTCTGTGAGACTCTGCTCTCCTTTGCAGAGAAATATGCAGAAGTTCCGATGCCGGGGCGTACCCATATGCAGATTGCCATGCCATCTTCCCTTGGCCTCTGGGCAGCAAGCTATGCTGAGGAGCTCTATGATGAGGCACAGCATTTGATGCACCTCTCTTGGTTGTTTGACCAGAGTCCTCTTGGCTCTGCAGCCAGTTATGGTGTTCCTATACCGTTGGACAGGCAATTTACCGCCGAGCAGATGGGCTTCACACGTGTGCAGAACAATGTCCTGTATGCAAACAACAGCAGGGGCAAGTTTGAGGCAATCCTACTCGATGGTTGTGATTATATTGCACTTACCCTGAGCAAGCTTGCCCAGGACTTGATCCTTTTCACCCTTCCTGAGTTTGGGTATTTCTCCCTTCCCAAGGAGCTCTGTACAGGTTCTTCCATCATGCCACAGAAGAAGAATCCTGATGGCCTTGAGCTTGCAAGAAGTCGCTCCTCGGTGGTTTCCAGTTGCGCGGCAAGGGTAAAATCGATTATCAGGAGCCTCCCCTCCGGCTACAACCGTGATTTCCAGGATACCAAGGAACCGCTGCTGGCTGGGACAAAGGCCACATGGCAGTTGGTACAGATTTTCGGCAGGATGATTGATGGACTACAAGTAAATGAGGATGCCTTGATTGCAGGATGTACCCCAGAACTGTATGCCACTGATGTAGTCCTCCAGGGAGTGCTTGAAGGAAAGAACTTCCGTGATACCTACAAGGATGTTGGCTTGCATCTTGAGCAGGTCGCTAAGGCTGATCCCCTGCAGACCATCATGAACAGAAGCAGTGTCGGAACCACGGGTAACCTTGGCTTGGATGAAGACCAGCTCTTCGTTTCCCTGATGAAAAGCGGGTGTGATGATGTGCTTGCCAGTTTTGAGAAAGCGTATCAGGAGCTTAGTGGACTGGAAGGGGTTGAGACAGTCCTGTACTAGGATACCAAAAGAGAGTAATCAAGGAAAAAAGGACCTTCAAGGTCCTTTTTTTTTAAATGGTTTTCAAAGAAATGTTTACAGGCTTGAAACGCTCTTGTCACTGCGTTTTTGCAGCATCGGAGTATGTTTTACTGCCTGGTGGTAAGCTTCTGCAATATTGGTACAGTAGTCACCAATATGCTCAAGGTGCCTGATCTTCTCAAGAATTAAGAGTTCCACGCGCACGTCAGCTTTTCCTCCGCTGAGTCGTTCTTGGACAGTCTCGCTCAGCCGGTTGCGGTAGCTGTTGATCTGTTCTTCATACTCATTGGCCATCTGCATCTCAGCCTTGGTAAGGGTCTTGTCCATCCGGTCACGGATGTAGTCAAGGAAGTCCTGAACAATCTGCTGGTAAGCCTTGAGGTCCTTGTCAGTCTCCTCGTCGAATACCCACCCTTGGGCAAACCGTCTCTGGCTGAGCATGGTCAGGTTGAAGCAACTGTCGGTTACCGACTCCAGTTCATCCATGACCCTGATAAGGCAGTTGAGGGAAGAGGCATTGGTAGGGGTTTGGGAGTCTTGAAGAAGGTGTACGCAGAAATCCGAAAGTTGTTCCTGCATCTGGTCGGCATACTCTTCGTCCTTCTTCATTGCTTGGATATCACTCTCCATGTTTGCCGATGGGTTGTTGAACATTCCTCGATAGCGGGTAAGCATATTACAAGCGAGGTTTGCCATCTTCTTGATTTCATCTCGGATTGCCAGCATGTAGATTTCAGGGCTGTCAATAAAGATGCCACCGATATATTTGAAGTGGTAGGTTCCTTCGTCATATTCTGCTTTTGCAGGTACAAGGCGTTTGATGAACTTGGCATATTGGTTGACGAAGGGGAAGAAAATGACAGTGTTAATGACATTGAATACCGTATGGAACATGGCCAAAAAGAGTGGTAGCTGACTACTGAGGGCACTACCGGAGAGGGCGTAGATATTACCGGGAGTAATCCAATTGACAAACGTCAACAGGGGGTGGAATAGAATCAAGGAGATCAAGCTTCCAAAGACGTTGAAAATGATATGTGCCCATGCAGCACGTTTCGCAGTAGTGCTCGTTCCAATGGAAGCGAGGTATGCTGTGATGGTTGTTCCAATATTGGAGCCAAGAATCATGGCAGCCGCTGCGGTAACGCCGAGCCAACCATTGTATGCCATGGTAAGGGTCATTGCCATGGCAGCTGATGAAGACTGAACAACAATGGTAATAACGGTTCCAAGGATGATACAGAGAAGGTTGATCCAGAGCGTATCATTGTTGATTGCAGATAGGAATGCCAAGGCATCCACATTACCGGTGATGTCCGGTATTGAGTGGCTCATGAAATTCAGGCCAAGGAAAAGAATGCCGAATCCGAGCAAAACGTCTGCGATATCACGCTGTTGAGCTTTCTTGCTGAACATCAATGGGCCGGCAAAAGCAATGGAAATAAGTGCCAGAACAGTGATGTCAAGCTTGAAACCCAACAACGCCACCAACCAACCGGTAAAGGTGGTACCGATGTTGGCACCGAGAATGACTCCGATGGCTTGGGTAAGCCCCATCAGTCCTGCGTTGACAAAGCTTACTACCATGACCGTGGTTGCTGAAGAACTCTGAATGATAATGGTAATAAGAATACCGGTAAGGATGGACACCAACCGGTTTTTAGTCATGAGTTTAAGAACTGCTTTCATCTTGTCACCGGCAGTCTTCTGGAGGCCTTCACTAAGGAGTTTTATTCCAAACAGGAAAAGACCCAAGCTGCCGACAATCTGGAAAAAGATCACAATCGTATTCATATCATTGGTACCGTACCAATTTTTTGTCTCGTTGGTAAAGTAGAACCCCTTCGATTGCATGAAAATCGTTTGTTGGCAGTGGTTCTGCAATCTTAATAATGGATTGAACTTTCAGCGGTGTTGTTGTATGGTTCAGCCATGAGCATCATCAAACCCCATAAACTTGGGATTATCTCGGGCCCAGGTTCGGAATATTTTACAGGAAAGGTGGTAAAACACCTCCGGCGTCTCTATCTTGAACGGTATGAAAAACTGTCCAGTGCATTGGCTAAACGCCATGGTATGCGTGAAGATGAGATTCTCAAGACAGTCACGTTGATGGATGACTTGAATAATAAGCGAATACCAAGAAGCAAATGCCCGACGACGTTCCAATGTCCAGATTTTACTATCAAGGTGAAATATACCAAGTTTGCAAATGGGGAAGAGAAGGCTGAGATTCTTGATGCAGTCAGGGGTTTGAGAATCTTCATTGTCTATGATGTTTCCAATATGGAACCTGTTAAGGTTGCTGGTTCTGATGAACCGGTCAGTCTTTCGGTCAATGACCATCTTATGTTCCTCTTTACCACCATCAATGCACTCCAACTTGCAGGAGCTGAGAGTGTTACCTTGGTACTTCCTACTTATCCTTATTCACGGCAACACAAGAAGGGTGCCCGTGAGGCACTCACCGCAGCTATGTTTGGGCATATGTGTGAGTTGTTGGGAGTTGAGCGTATTATTACCTTGGATATTCATAGCCGAGAGATTGAGAACAGCTTCTCAAAGCTTCATCTTGAAAATCTGCATGCTTCTTACCAGGTACTGATTGCGCTTCGCAAGATTATCGATTTCAGTGATCCTGATCTCGTGGTGGTTGCCCCCGATACCGGGGCTATCAGCAGGAACAAGTTCTATGCGCAAGCCTTGCATCGCCCATTGGCAATGTTGTACAAGGAACGCGATTACTCGATTGTAAGCCGTGATGCTAAACACTCCAATATCAAGAGTATCAATCTGCTTGGAGATGTGAAGGGCAAGACTGTGCTTATCGCCGATGATATGCTTGCAACCGGTGGAACCATGATTATCGCAATGCGTGAATTGATGAACCTTGGTGCGAAAAAGATCATCTGTATGGTAAGTCTTCCTTTCTTTAATGCAGGAGCTGTAGAAGATTTTGACATGGCCTATAAGGAAGGTATTTTCTATCGGATCATCGGTACTAATTCCGTATTCCACGGGCGTGACCTACTCGAAAAAGAGTGGTATGTGCAGGCTGATATAACCGAGCTGTTTGCTCGTGTTATCAGTCGCCTTCACCATGGTCGTTCTATCAGCCCATTGCTTGACAACCGAAAATTCATCCAGATTCTTATCGATAACACACAAGCTCAGGCTCAAGCCCAGGCGCAAGAGCCAAAACCGGGAGCTAGCGCTAGTGACCCGGAGAGCAAGTAGACCTTGTTGTCCGGGTTATTCCTGCCTCCCGCCATCTGATCGTTCATCAGGGGGTGAGTTGTACATTCATTCTACCATCTGGAGTTATTATCATGCACATGTCACATAGAATTTCAGCTTTTCAATGTTCACCCATCCGCCGCCTCTCTCCGTATGCTCGCGATGCCGTGAGCCGAGGAATCAAAGTCTATCATCTGAACATAGGACAACCTGATATCAAGACCCCTCCTCAGGTTATCGAGGCAGTTCAAAACTATGATCAAAGCATTATTGCCTACGGAAATAGTGAGGGGATGCAAGAACTTCGAGAGGCCCTTCCTGCCTACTATGCAAAGTATGGTCTTCATGTGGATGCAGAGGATATTCTCATCACTACCGGTGGGAGTGAAGCTCTTCAGTTTGCATTCATGACGCTCTGTGATCCATATGATGAGATCATCATTCCTGAACCGTATTATACCAATGTATCCTCCTTTGCCCACTCGGCGATGGTTGACTTGGTGCCTGTTACGAGCAACATGGAGGAGGAGTTCTCCCTCCCCGATATCAGTGCTTTCGAGCAGAAAATCTCCAGGAAAACTGGGGCAATCCTGCTGTGTAGCCCCAATAATCCTACTGGACATGTCTATACGAAGGATGAGCTGCTGCAGCTTCTGAATCTCTGTAAGAAGCATGATATTTTCCTGATTGTCGATGAGGTGTATCGCGAGTTCTGCTATGACGGGAAGACGTTCACCAGTGTCCTTTCCTTTGATGAGTTCAGTGACCGGGTCATCTGTGTGGACAGTTTCTCAAAACGATACAGCATGTGTGGAGCTCGAATCGGTGCCTTGGTGAGCAAGAACAAGGAAGTTTTGGAGAATGCTCTCAAGCTTTCCCAGGCTCGCTTGTGCCCTCCTGACATTGAGCAGGTAGCTGCTCTTGCTGCGTTAAGTACTGATGACTCCTATCTTCGTGAAGTAAAGATTGAGTATGAGAAGAGAAGGGATTTCATTGTTGATGCCTTGCAGAAAATCGACGGAGTGAAAGTGAGCAACCCGAAAGGCGCTTTCTATCTTGTGGCAGAACTCCCGGTGGATGATGCAGAGTCATTTGCTACATTCATGCTCCGTGATTTCAATTTTAATGGGGAGACAGTCATGGTCGCCCCTTGTGAGGATTTCTATGTGACCAAAGGGTTGGGACACCGACAGGTAAGAATTGCCTACGTGCTCAACACCGATGACCTTGCAAAAGCAACAGCCTGCATTGAAGCAGGCCTTGCTGCTTACCGTGCTCAGATGTGATCTATTCTCCAATGATCTTGATGAGCACATGCTTATCTCTCATGCCATCAAAATCATAGTAGAAGATTTCTTCCCAAGAGCCAAAGTCGAGTTTTCCTCCTGTAATTGCAATGACCGCCTCTCGTCCCATAATGGACCGCTTGAGGTGGCCATCTGCATTGTGTTCCTTTTCTGTGTTGTGTTTGTACTGCTCGTAGGGCAGTTCGGGGGCCAACTTTTCTAGCCAGATCTCGAAATCTTCATGCAATCCCGTTTCCACGGCATTGATGAACACGCTGCTGGTGATGTTCATTGCATTGACCAAGACTAGTCCTTCTCTAATTCCGCACTCATCAACTGCTTCCTGCACAGCATCAGTGATATTGACGAGACCTCGTCGTTTGTTGAGGTGAAACCAGAGTTCCTTTCGATAGGTCATCATAGGCGCCTCCTCTTGCATAATTAGTATACCACCATTAGTTGCAGAGCTGAAGCTTTAAGGGTACACTGCCAGCCATTATGGATGAAACTATCGTTGTGTTGCCGAAGGAGCGGATACTGGGCCATCTTGCGGTGATCAGTACCATGACATTCTGGGCTGTTACTTTTGTTTCGACCAAGCTGCTCTTGGTTGCCTTTACTCCTGCCCAAATCCTGATGGTCCGCTCTTTACTTGGGTTGGTTCTTTTATTTCTCATAAATCCCAGAAGCGTGGGATACTCCTCGCACAAGGACCGGGCACTGGTAGCCGCAGCTGGCACAATGGGAATTTTCCTCTACTACTATCTGGAGAATACTGCTCTGGTTTATACCAGTGCGAGCAATGTAGGGGTAATTGTTGCAACTGCACCGTTTTTTACCCTTATGGCAACGCATTTTTTCTTGAAGGAAGATTCCTTGAAGAAAAACTATTTTCTTGGCTTTGCAATTTCAATGGCAGGAATAATCTTGCTGACAGTCGGGGATGGGACCGCTCTGGATATTAACCCTTTTGGAGATTTCCTTGCTTTGGTGGCAATTATGATGTGGGGACTCTATACCGTGCTGACACGTTTGGTTGCACGAAGGGGATACTCGAACCTTCTTGTGACGAGGGACATGTTTTTCTATGCGCTCATCATTCAGGTTGTGGTGTTGCTGATAGAGGGGAAGCCTTTCGATTTTCAAGCAATGGTGACCGTTCCCTATCTCTATCATCTGTTGTTTCTTGGTTTTATTGCTTCTGCATTCTGTTTTGTCTCCTGGAATTATGGGCTACGTACCATTGGTGTGGTCAAGAGTTCCTTTTACCTTTACCTGAGCCCGATTATCACGATCGTGTTTGCTTCCTTGGTACTTGGTGAGACCTTTACATCTATGGATGCAATTGGAACTGCATGTACCTTGGCAGGTCTTTTGATAAGTGAATATCGAAGACGATAGATACTTGCAAAACCACTATACTGATGTTACCCTCTTTCTAGAGGGGACCGGGTATGGATACACAAAGCAAGTTGGACATCTTGAGTCGTGACGCCCAGTATGATCTTAGTTGTGCCTGTGGGACAAAGAATCCTGATGAACACCGTAAACGGAACAACAAAGGTAGTGGATGGCTCTACCCTGCCACAACCGCAAGTGGAGGACCTGGCATTATTCTCAAGACCTTGTTGGGAAACCGGTGTACCAACGACTGTAAGTATTGTCCACTCAGAACAGGGCAAGACTTTCGTCCTGTTGCGCTTTCTCCTTCAGAGATGGCTTCCTTCTTTTATGATTTCCAGGCAAAACGGTCGCTTATTGGGTTGTTCCTTTCCAGTGCTGTTATGGGAGATGCAGGAGGGACAATGGAGATGCTTGTTTCTACTGCAAAAATCTTGAGAAATCGCTACCACTACAAGGGTTATATCCATTTGAAGGTAATCCCGGGATCCGCCAAGGAGAGTATTAATGAAGCCCTCAAGTATGCAAGTGCCCTTTCTTTGAATATCGAAACACCTGGGGAACAACATTTTTCCAAGCTTACTGATACCAAAAATTATGTACAAGATATTCTGGAACCTCTCAAGTATATCGCCAGTCAGACAGCTCGAGGTAGCCAATATCAACGAGTACATACCTCCAGTCAGTTCATAGTTGGCGCCAGTAATGAGTTGGATAAGGAAATCTTGTTGTACACAAGTCGTATGTACAAGGAACTCCATATGGGGAGACTCTACTTCAGTGCCTACCAACGGGGATTGGGAGACCCAACACTCCCAGGTGAGCAAATTGCCATACCAGCCCAAGAGCAACTGGAACTGTTCGAGGAGATTCCCATGACTCCTGTACAGGATCAAGGGCTACTGACAAGGGAACACCGTCTCTACCAAGCCGATTGGCTCTTACGGAAATATGGTTTTGATTTTCAGGAGTTGTCCTTTGAACAGGAAGGGAATCTCAGCCTCTACGATGACCCTAAGCTTGCTTGGGCAAAAGCCAATATCGATTTTTATCCGCTCTCAATCAAACGTGCCCCAAAGGAAGCTTTGCTCAGGGTTCCAGGTCTCGGCCCTACCTATGTGAATCGAATCATCGATAGACGTCGAAATACTCCTATATCGTGCCTCGAGGATCTGCGTCTTCCTTTCTCAACCTTGGAAAAAGCTCGACCATTTATCACCATGTAAAGAAAGGCCTTGTTGTCTCTCCCGCAAATCCCTACAATGCATTCATGGTCAGTCTCTATGTATCCTTCTTTTTTGTATTTGGCATCATGGCAGTGGTCAATCCTTACCTGCAAGTGATGATCAGAAACCTTGGGTACTCACATGATGTTGTGGGGTTTCTTCTTGCTGTTTTTGAAACTGCTGGTATTGTCGGCCCCTTGTTGGTTGCACGTCATGTTGATAAGCATAGATCTGGCAAGAATACGATACTTCTTTGTACAGTCTTATCTGCCTTGGGTGTGTCGCTGCTGATGTACTCCTCTTCCATTTGGATGACAATGTTTGCATTGATACTCCTGGCTTTCTTCCTCCGGTCTCTTGTTCCCGTTATTGATAGCTATGCGAATAATCGACTAAATGGTGATGCACAGAAATATTCATTCCTCAGAAGTGGTGGAACAATTGGGTTTGTGCTGTTTTCATTGTTACTGGCGATAACCCGTAAGCCTGATCTTACCAGCAACAGCAGTATAGGCTTGTATGCCTTAGTGGCATTTTCCCTTTTTATGCTGCCGGTATTGGCTTGGAAGAAGGATCCAGAACGAAGGGAGATGCCCCCTGCTACCTCAGATAACGCTGAAGGAAAGTGGTATGATCTTGCATTTGTGATTGGCTTGGTGATTATTGGTTTGAACCGATTCAGCATGTCCTCCATTGCCAGCTTCTTTTCGTTGTATCTGGTAGAGGAGCTGAAGGTTAATGCAATTAGCTTGATGAATGCGATTGCATCGGGTAGTGAGTTTGGTGCCCTTATCCTTGCAGGCTATTTACTACAAAGAAAAAAGGTGCTTCCTGTCAGCCTGCTGATGATCAGCAGTGGAGCCTTGTTGGTTCGTCTGCTCATCTATGCGTTGGTTCCTACCTTGGGTGGTGCATTGGTAGCTCAGCTCCTTCATAGCCTTTGTTATGGGTTCTTCCACCCTGCGGCAATTTTTTTGGTTGCTCGAAGGGTGAGGCGTTCTCACAGAACACTCGGTATGTCTATGTATGTTTCGCTTGGAATAGGTCTGCCTACAGTACTAGGCTCCAGTCTAGGAGGGCTTGTCCTTGAACAGTTTGGATATCGTGTATTATTCATGGGATATTCCCTGTTTGCTCTTGCATCGGTTATGGTTGGTCTAGCCAGTTATAAGCTTATGACGGCAAAGTCGCTTGAAACTATATGATTTGGTCTTGTGACCGCTAGGGTCGAAGTTTGAATGAGAGGGAAAGGTGTGATATGCTCTACTACGAGGAGAGGCAACAGTGAAAACCAGTGAGGGTTGGGATTTACTTTCCATTGGAGAGATTTCGACTGAGAAGGTACAGAAGAATCTCAGGGAGATCTCGGTGTTTCTTTCCAATGATATCCGGAACATCAAGGATATAGTTTTCCAGTACCACCCATTGGAGGTGGTCAAGTTTGCATTCTGGGAGCAACATAGGCTGTTGAGAAAGAAAAACTCTGACCTCTTCGCGCAGCAAGTTGCTTCCCGTTTGGTTGTCTACCTCTCCAGTCTTCTTCCCTACTGGGAGAAAGACTATTCCTTGAATACTGATATTAAACCGAAAGATTGGAAGCGCGTAAGCCAACTTTTTGATGATCTTTGTAAGAAAAGCATCCGCTATGCTGACAATCATACCTTGTTGTTACGAAACCAGGGTATGTTTGAGTCAGATGATGAAATGTTGGCATTTCAGGAGGAGGCTAGCGATTTCTGTCTTCCCCCGGTAGCTGAAGAAGATTTATTGCAACAGAAATTGACTGCGTTGCAGTATCAATTACAGCCTTTCAATGCTCTGATTAACCAGGTATTTCCAGCTAAGCTTGATGGATTGCTATCTGCATTCTTGCAACTATCCAAGCGAGCATTTGAAGGAATTGACTCCCTGCTTGAGGATAACGCTACGTTCAAACAGGCGAGCATATTGCAACTCGAGGTGTTAAAAAGCCGTGGAGAACGTGTTGATGACCTTGAAGCGGTCATGAACCGAATTATCAAGGAACAGGGATGGGAGTCTTGGGTCGAGAGTATAGTTGATCGCAGAGATAAGTTTCTTCTCTTTGATGTACTTGGTGATACAAGTCTCAATGAGCGTGATGCATACCTTCTCTCAGATGCTCTTGCATCAAGGGACTATGATGATTCAAATCATTTGCTGATTGATGGTTTGGACAGTGAAGTGAGACCATTCATCCGCATGGATGCATCATATTATTGTTTTGTAGGTCATTCCTTGCTCGATAGGGCATACGGGTATATCAAGAGAGCTGTCTGTTCGCAGGATGAGGAAATTGCAAAAGAGTGGAGTACTATTGAGGGTGAGAAGCGGACCCTGGTGCCGGTAACCTTCTTTACTGCAATGCTAGGTACCCTGAATTATACCTCGAACGTTGATTATAAGGATGGATATCTTGATGCTCTTTATGAAAATGAAGTAAAACAGGTTGTTGTACAGGTTTCTTCCAGCCATGGTGATGATGTTGATGAAAACCCATTTCAGGACTCCCAAAACTATGTCCGAAATTTGCAGAAAACTATTTCAGCCAGTAAGCTTGCTCAATCTCATCCTGCAATTTCAGTTCTTATCGATACAAAACACCCTACGCTCTATCCCCTAGAAGTGCAGGATGGTGTGTTGAGACTCTCGTTCCTGCAGCTTGCCAACCTTGCATCCAGCTGGGAAGGAGTTTCAGAGCTCAAGGAGTTGTTGGGCCTTTCCCCATTTGCAGGAGTGCATCACCATGACAATGAAGAGGAAGAAACTATTCTTCCAATAGAAGATGATGTTCCCTCGGAAGATGATGTTCCCTCGGAAGATGATGTTCCCTCGGAAGATGATGTTCCCTCGGAAGATGATGTTCCCTCGGAAGATGATGTTCCCTCGGAAGATGATGTTCCCTCGGAAGATGATGTTCCCTCGGAAGATGATGTTCCCTCGGAAGATGATGTTCCCTCGGAAGATGATGTTCCCTCGGAAGATGATGTTCCCTCGGAAGATGATGTTCCCTCGGAAGATGATGTTCCCTCGGAAGATGATGTTCCCTCGGAAGTGCTTTTCACCGGTGCCTCCTACTTCACAGAAAGCGATGCCTCTGTAGATGAAGAGAGAGACCCTGATGAAAGTGAATCTGACGAGTATGAAACAGCCGGCGATATTGTCCTTGGAAGTGAGCAACCCAGTCTTTTTGATCTCGATGAAGAGAATATGTTCGATCCCATGAGAGAAAATGAAGAAGACCATGACAATGATGAGTATGAAATGGAAGCTTATTGCATCATTGATGATGCTTCATACGAAAATGATATAGAATATGAGGATGAAGATTTTCTGATTACCGCAGATGCAGACATGGAAGATGAAGCTGAAGAAGACAGTGAAATGTTCCATGCAAGCTATACAAGTGATGAAGATGATGAAAATGATTTTGAGAATATGCTCATGGATGAAGTTCTTGAGGAAGATGAAGTTCCTGCCAATCCGTTTTCATTCTTTGGACACCTCTCAAATGTAGTGAAAGGAGTAGATGACGGTCTTTCCTCCATTCAGGAGGAATCTCTTGCCCAGGAAGAGACTCCTGTAGAGGAAGAGACTCCTGTAGAGGAAGAGACTCCTGTAGAGGAAGAGACTCCTGTAGAGGAAGAGACTCCTGTAGAGGAAGAGACTCCTGTAGAGGAAGAGACTCCTGTAGAGGAAGAGACTCCTGTAGAGGAAGAGACTCCTGTAGAGGAAGAGACTCCTGTAGAGGAAGAGACTCCTGTAGAGGAAGAGACTCCTGTAGAGGAAGAGACTCCTGTAGAGGAAGAAAAACCTGTAGAGGAAGAGACTCCTGTAGAGGAAGAAAAACCTGTAGAGGAAGAAAAACCTGTAGAGGAAGAAAAACCTGTAGAGGAAGAAAAACCTGTAGAGGAAGAGGCTCCTGTAGAGGAAGAGGCTCCTGTAGAGGAAGAGGCTCCTGTAGAGGAAGAAAAGCCCTTCCATCCAGATAACCGACTTGCGCTTCCCCCAGAATATAGAAAACAGGAACTGGCCGAGCCTGAAACATCAGAAACTAAAGAAGAAGATTGTGAGGATGAATCAAGTGGCATTCCTCGGTTCTTGCTAGCAGACACTATCGCAAAAACCGCAGAAAAGCCCCAACCACAAAAAATACCTGAGCAGAGAATGGAATTTTCTGGATTCCGGCAAGAAACTGTAGCAAGTACCGTGGGTGGGGACCTGCCGTCTACACTTCGGGATATTTTGGAAAGATTAAACCCTGAGTGGGAAAGTGAGAATCCTTTTGTATCATTCTGCTCAAAGGCGGAGCCCCAACTCTTGATGGGCACAGCTGGTTTGATTGAACAAGCAAGGCAATCACAATTGAGTGACAGGAAAGACAAAATGTTTACCATTCCCGGATACAATATAACCGTGGTGTTGATGGCAGAGAAAGGTGATGTTCTACGAGCTTGGGATAGAAAGAAACATATCGGAGCCATCATGTACATGCAGAACAAAACTATCTGGAATGTTCTTTATCTCGAATACAATATGAGTGGGAAACTACTGGAAGCAGAAGAGCAAGTAATTCGTTTTGAAGATTTTTCACAAGCTGATTGGAAATATTCAGTCAATTTAGGTGACAGGATTCTTGAGAAGAAGAGAATGAGATGAATCAAGCACAACAAATAGCACACCACCTTGAAGTTGCCTTACAGGCGGCCAAATCAGCTGGGTCCTTGGTCTTGGAAGCTGGTAAGGCAAAACATATATCAGTGAGAAGCAAACAAAAGAATGATTTTGTTACTGAGACTGATCAAGCAGCTGAGGGTCATATTATCAAGATACTCAAGGAGCACTTTCCTGGTGATGCGATTTTTGGGGAAGAGAGCGGAAAGACAGGGACGCATGAGCTGGGTCGTTGGGTAATAGATCCCATTGACGGTACAACCAATTTCTTTCGCTCGATCCCCAATTATACGATCAGCATAGCTTGGGAGATGGAACCGTTCAAACCTCTGGTAGGGGTGGTCTATAATCCAAGGCAACAGGAACTGTTCTGGGCAAGCAAAGGCCATGGTGCTTTTCTGAATGGACAGCCGATCAGGGTGAGTGATATTGATGATGTCTCCAAAGCCTTGATGGTCTGCGTACCTCCACATCGTCGTCATGACCTGGCGGACGAGTACTTTGAACGTATGCGGAGAATCTTCTTGGCTATCAGTGACTTCCGTTCCCTTGGTTCCTGTGCTTTGGAGCTTTCCTATATTGCTGCTGGAAGGTTTGATGGATACTTTGAACGATGTCTGGGATACTATGACCTTGCAGCAGGGATGGTTATCGTCCAAGAAGCAGGGGGGAGGATGGAGAGTGCAGACCCCGGACAACCTTTTACTGATGAGAGGTGTGATCTTGTAGCTTCAAACGGCTTGATACAAGATTGGATTTTGCATATGGTGCATGCATGAACTTCAAACTTGCAATTTTCGACCTTGACGGGACACTCATGAATACCTCTCCAGGAATTTTCGCATCGGCTAATGCTGCGATAGAGAAGCTGGGCTTACCTCCAGAACATGATGAGAACCAGCTGAGTAAATTCATCGGTCCTCCCATCACGCAATGTTTTGTGAAAGTGTACAACCTTGACCCCTCCCTGATAGATGAAGCAATTTCGCTTTACCGGATTGAATACGACACACATGGACGCTTCAATGCTCAACCATATACAGGTATCCAGCAACTATTATCTACATTGAAAAAGCGAGGGTACCTGCTTGCAGTGGGAACCTTGAAGTATGAACTTTTAGCGAAACAGATGATGGAACATTACAATCTTGATGGGTATTTCGATTCCATTAGGGGTGCTGATCTGGATTCAACGCTTTCAAAGGCAGATATCGTAAACAAGGTACTCAATGATCTTTCAATTGAAGCAAGCGAAGCAGTACTTATTGGTGATACGTATCATGACCAAAAAGGAGCAATGGAGGCAAAGGTTCCCTTTATTGCAGTTGACTGGGGGTTCGGATTTCCCAGAGGGCATATGAAGGACGAGACTACGATTGCAGTAGTCCGAAGCCCGGAAGAGTTGCTCACTTTACTATAAGAGCGCGAGTTTCCATCCCTAAACAATGCAATTCTTCTCATTTTATGATACGCTGTGTTGGTCAGTAGATTTATCTGGAAAGATACGACTGAAAAACATATCTTTTAAGAGAAAGAGGAGAACTTATCATATGATGTTTCAATTGAAAAAAACACAAGTTTCCACTGCTAATGCTCCTGCAGCCATCGGTCCATACAGCCAAGCTGTTGTAGCAGGCCCCTTCGTTTTCACGAGTGGACAACTTCCTGTCGATCCAACAACCAACGAGTTGGTAGGTGGGGATGCAGCGAATCAGGCAAAACAAGTATTTGAAAACTTGAAAGCCGTGCTGGCAGAGGCTGGTACCGATCTTTCTAAGGTCGTCAAGGCAACTGTGTTTCTGAAAAATATGGATGACTTTGGAGCAGTTAATGAGGTCTATGCATCCTATTTTGGTGAAGGAATCCTTCCTGCTCGTTCAGCGGTACAGGTCGCAAAGCTACCCAAGGACGTCTCCGTAGAGATTGAAATGATTGCCTTAGCATAAGTAAAGGATATCCATGAAATATTCACCACTGTATGAGCGATACAAAAACTATCCTGGGGTCAAGTTGATCGACTTTGGAGGTTGGGAATTGCCTGTGCAATTTGAGACAGGCATCCTTGGTGAGCATAACGCTGTACGAGAACGTGCGGGACTGTTTGATGTTTCCCACATGGGTGAGTGCAATGTAAGTGGAGAGACAGCAGCTTCCTATCTTGACTATCTCTGCACGAACTCAATCAGTGATATGCAGGTTGGGCAATGTCGCTATACACTGATGTGTTATCCTAATGGGACGGTGGTTGATGATTTACTCATCTACCGCCGCTCCGATATCTCTTTCATGGTTGTAATGAACGCATCCAATTGTGAGAAGGACCTGAAATGGATCAAGGAGGGCAATCCGAAAGCAGAGGAATGCCCGATGGTACAGGACATTTCCGATGCAACGGTTCTGTTGGCTTTGCAGGGTCCCCTCGCTTCCCAGATTCTTTCTACCTTGTTGCCTGATTGCGATAACCTGAAAACCTTTCATTTCAGAAGTCAGTGTGAAGTGGGGGAGGTGATGGCACTTATCAGCCGAACAGGCTACACCGGAGAAGATGGGTATGAACTGTACTGTGCTGCGGAGGATGGCCCACTTCTTTGGGATACACTCCTGGAAGCAGGAGAACGCTTTGGCCTTATCTGTTGTGGACTGGGAAGCCGTGACACCTTGCGTATGGAGGCGAAACTACCCTTGTACGGTCATGAGCTCAGCGACACTATTACTCCATTGGAAGCCAATCTTTCCATGTTTGTGAAGCTTGAAAAGAGCGATTTCTGTGGAAAAGATGCTTTGCTTGCCCAGAAAGAAGCGGGTATTCCCAGAACACTGAGAGGCATTGAGATGGTGGATAAAGCGGTTCCTCGTAGTGGGTACCGCGTGTTTCTGGAAGATGAGGATATCGGGTATGTTACCAGTGGGACAAAAAGCCCTACCTTGGGTATCTTCTGTGCCTACATTCTGGTCAAACGAGAGGCCGGACTCAAGTTCGGTGACACTGTGGATATTGAAATCCACGGGCAACGCAAGAAGGCAAAGTTGGTGAAGACGCCTTTCTACAAACATGGAGTGAAAAACAGCGAATTATGATGAAACGCATTCAAAATTTTGCACCTGAAGGTTTCATCGCTCTCGATAACTCTGCATTAATCTATCCTCCCACTGAGGCTGTCTTCAATGCGAATACATTTCGTGTATCCATGGATTTTTCATTTGCCATAAAGAAAACAATCCTGGAGCAGGCTTTGCACGACCTCCTGTATCGTTGTTCCTATGCGAAGGTTCGGTTACATACTGGCTTCTTCTGGTATTACCTCTCTCCCAATGATGCGGAGCCCGTTGTCCATGAAGAGGGAAGTTATCCCAGTGGACGATTTGCATTCAAGGAGAACAATGGGTACCTATTCAAGGTACTCTATGGTGAGCACCGAATAGCATTGGAGTGTTTCCATGCACTTACAGACGGTTCTGGTGCGATGGCCTACCTGAAGCTGTTGGTTGAGCGATACTGTCATCATGCAGGAATACAGAAGGTCAAGTTTGCTAACGGATTGGACTATCGAGTGCGACCCACAAAGCAGGAGTTCAGTGACCCGTTCCAACATCTCTATGATAGGCATGTGCCATCCTATCCTACGATCAGTAAGGCCTACCATCGCAAGGGAAACGGACCATTTGATGATAGGGTAAAGGTAATCAGCGCAACCGTTTTAACCGAGCAGATCAAGGAACGAGCAAAAGAGAGGTCTCTAACCATAGGGGAGTACCTCTCATCAGTCTATCTCTACAGTCTGCAGCAACTGCAAATTGAAGAGATTCCTAATCAGAAGCAGCGCAAGCCTATACGACTTTCTGTCCCTATGAATCTGAGAAGAATATTCGGCTATGATACGATGCGGAACTTTACCCTGTTTGCCGTCGTCGGTATCGAGCCAGCATTAGGCTTTTATGAGTTTGATGAGATTGCCACTGAAGTTCATTTGCAGATGGTCCAGGCGCAGTCGAAAAAACGGTTGTTGAGCCAGATCAAGCGAAATGTATCGGGGGAAAGAATTCCCATTATTCGTTTTGCCCCCACTGCTTTGAAAAATCCACTGTTCAAGCTCCTCTCGGATTTTCTTGGAGATGATCAGTACAGCGGAGTAATCTCAAATCTTGGGTATGTTGCGCTACCGCCTCAATTGCAGAGGCAGGTATTGCGTTGTGACTTCCATCTGAGCCCCGGGTTGCTGAACAAGATAAGCTTGTCGGTCATCGGCTATCTCGATAGGATAGTGGTGAATTTCAACAGTTTCTATGCAACAGACACCTCCTTGGAGCGGCTCTTCTGTACCTTCTTGGTGGAAGATGGTATCCAAGTCGAAATTGCAACCAACAGGGAATATTAAGAGGTAATTACAGCCATGGCATATTGCGTACAATGTGGAGTTAAGCTATCCAATGGGGCAAAGAACTGTCCATTATGTGGGACGGAAGTCCTGCTTCCCCCAGGAATGGAGGAACCCTCCAGTGAACCTCTCTTTGCAAAGAGATTGCCCCCAGAGGGAACTCGTGGTATTACCAAGGCAAGAAAAGGCTTGGTTGAACTGATCGTGGCTTTGTTTGTGGTCAGTGAGATTACCGTCGGGCTCTCCCTCTTCTTTTCTGGAGCCTTGGCTTATGCCTTCATTCCCCTGTTCTCTATAGCCATGGCTACCGTAAGCCTTCTATCTGTTGTGTTGGCAAAACCCCGTTATGTCAGTCATGCAAGTTGGCAAAGCTTTATAGCTGCAATATTGCTTCTTGGGCTTGATGGGTATGATCTTTTATGGGCCTGGTCACTCATTGCAGCTGGTGGCATTGCAATGTTCTGGATCTATGGGGTGTTTCCTTGGACCAGATGGGCAAAGAAACATGTGAAGGGAAGTGTAGCACTAAGTGTGTTGACCACTCTCTTCTATGTAGCGCTAATAAACATAGTTGTCTCTGGATCCTTTACCTGGTTTCTCCCAGTAGCTATTCCCACACTCCTTGCACTCTTGGTTGGATCGGCTCTGTTCCTCTTGTGGTTTGCCAATAGAAAGGGGAACAGGATTCCCATTGCTGATATTGTGCTCGGGTCAATGGTGGTTCTCTTCATTTCCAGTGCAGTGTTTGATGGTGCACTCACCCGCTACCAAACAGGTGCTGTCTATCTTCGTTGGGCAAGTAGTCTTTTGGTATCGGCAATAGTTATCCTGTTGTTTATGGTTGCTGTCTCTCTTTCCCTTCGCCTCAGGAGATATTTCACCAGTCATAATAGACATGACTAAGTAAAGTCCGCAAACTGTCCTTGTGTTGCTGATACGAGGTCTTCCGGTTTTATTCTTAGTTGCAGGCCACGCATTCCTGCGCTCACATGGATATACGGTTCTGCCTGGGCGATTTCCTCGATGAAGGTAGGGAATTGTCTTTTCATACCCAAGGGGCTGCAACCTCCACGAATATACCCAGTGACAGACTGCAACCGGTCAAGCTTCAATAACTCTATATCCTTGCTACCCGTCAATGCTCTCACCTTCTTCAGGCTGACAGAGAAGTCTGCAGGAAGGCAGAATATAAATATCTGCTTCTCACTATCCTCTAGCACGATCGTCTTGAAAACCTGTGAAGGTTCCAAACCTACAACCTCACTTGCATGCACTGCATCGAGATGCTCTTCATCCCACGTGTATTCCACTACCTCATAGGGAATGGCTTGTGCCTCCAGGATTCGCATCGCGTTGGTCTTTTTCATGGAAGTATGGTACTTGTTTGCAAGCAGGTGTGCAAGCAAGGAGAAGGGGACCTTAAGGTCCCCTCTTGATGACAGATAGAACTATGAATTATTTGTCATCAATGGCAAACGACGTTCCCAAGGCAGAAGGAGAGGCAAATGAGCCTTTTTTCTTCTGGTTGATGATGGTCATGGCCGCCAATGCAACAAGTGTGATCAGATACGGTGAGAATCCAAGGAACTGGCTTGGGATGACCATCTTCAGTCCAGCAGCCTGTAGGCTGAACTGAAGACTGGTGATACCACCAAAAACCAGTGTTCCGATTACTACGCGCGCTGGGTTCCAGGTGGAGAAGATGACCAAGGCGATGACAATCCAGCCTTTTCCCCCAGTCATACCTTCATTCCAACTTGGGGTGAAGCTCAACGAGAGACATGCCCCACCGAGTCCGGCTAACATTCCTCCGATAACGGTATATACATATCGGATCTTGGAGACCGAAATGCCCATTGCCGCAGCGGTCCTTGGGTTTTCTCCCACAGCGCGTACCACCATCCCATGCTTGGTCTTGTACATGAAGAACCAGGCAAAAGGTATGAGAATGTACAGAGCGTAGGTGAGTAAGCTCACATCGAAAAGAGCCCCGAGGATGGGGATGTCACTCAAAAAGGGGATGGCAATATTACTGAACTTGCTGGGGAGATTCATGCCGGTAAGGTTGAATCCGTTGGAAGCAGGACCGAGTCGCTCGCCAAGGAAGTTGGCCAGTCCAGTGCCGAACATGGTGATGGCAAGACCTGCAGGAACCTGGTTCGCACGCATGGTGATGCAAAGGAAGGCATGAATTAAGCTGAAAAGTGCTCCCACTGCCATTGCCATGAGAAGCGCAAACAACAGGTTTCCTGTATTGAATGCTGTAGTAAATCCAGCAAGTGCGCCCATGAGCATGATACCTTCCATACCAAGGTTAAGGATACCTGTCTTTTGTGTATATACCTCTCCAAGGGTTGCATAGGCAAGGGAGGTTCCCATGGCCAATGTTGCCGCCAGTAATTTTGTAATAAAATCAAGCATGTTCATGCGGTAACCTCCTTACGGGTTTTTATGACAAGCAAGCGATATTCAATAAATATATTGCCTGCCAACAGTGGAATGAGTATCAGGCCTTGCAGGACTGCTCCGATCGCATTTGGGAGCTTCATGGTCATCTGCAAGGCATCACTCCCCGTTTCAAGAGCTGCCATGATAACTGAGACCACAATGGATATAAATGGATTGAGACCACTCATCCAAGCAATAATGATACCAGTGAATCCATATCCTGCATCCACACCCTTGGTGAGCTGATGTGTTACTGCAGCTGCATCGATGACACCTGCCAGACCAGCTATAGCCCCACTGAGCAGCATGGCAAGAACGATATTCTTCTTGATTGATACCCCCTGACACTCTGCTGCCCGTTTGTTCTTGCCGATCATATTCAGCTCGAAACCCCAACGTGTCTTATACAAGACAAACCAGAGAACTCCTACCAGTATCAAGGCAAAGAAGATGCCTCCATGCACCCGGCCCCAAATCCTCGGAAGCCAAGCTTCCTTGGGGTAGAGAACCGTACCCATATTACCTCTGGGAGCTTTCCATGCATTGAAATAGAGGTATTCGGCGAAGCCGATGATGATGTAGTTCATCATCAAGGTGGTGAGTGTTTCATCGACACTCCACTGAGCTTTTAGAACACCGGGGATACCACCCCACATAGCACCAAAGAGAATACCTACAACAATGCCGACAGGAAGCAACATTGCCGTGGGAAGAAATGTCCAGAACTGCATTACCCAGGTAATGCCAATGACACCACTGACGTATTGGCCCTCAGCACCGATGTTCCAGAACTTGAGTCTGAAGGCGATACCAACTGCAAGTCCACAGAGCAGCAGAGGTATTGCTTTTACCAGCGTATACTGTATCTTCATCTGACTTCCGAAGGCACCCCTGATCATGGCAACATAGGCATTAATCGGGTTTGCATTCGCAATAAGCAGGACGATGGCTCCTAGGAGAAAAGAGATGAGCAGGCTGACTACAGGGACGAGAATCGCCATTCTGGTGGAACGGTAATCGCGCTTTTCCAAGCGGAATTTCATATATCCCTCCTTTCTACACCTGCCATCAACATGCCAAGTTCTTCAGTTTTTGCATCCTTTGCATCAACAATATCCATAATTCTCCCTTCAAACATGACTGCTATCTTGTCTGCCACCATCAACAGCTCTTCCAGTTCTTCACTGACCAGCACGACGGCACATCCCTTATCTCTCTGTTTAATGATGTTTTGGCGGACTGCTTCAGTTGCCCCTACATCAAGTCCCCTGGAAGGGTAGACTGCGACAAGGATTCCACCACAGGAGTCAATCTCACGGGCTAGAATTGTTTTCTGAATGTTTCCTCCGCTAAGAAATTTGACCGAAGTGTCCTGGTTCGGGGTTTTGATGGTAAACAGATCAATGAGCCGGTCTGCAAACTTTCTGACCAAGCCACGCTTTATGATATTGTGAGCAGAGAGCTCACTGGTGCGATATTTTTTCATGGAGAGGTTGTCGCCAACACTCATATCCCCAACAACACCCATCCTTCCGCGGTCGGCCGGAATGTGGCTTACCCCAGCTTTAATGACCTGCAACGGGGTCTTGTTTGTCATATCCTTCCCGTTGAGGGAAATGGTCCCACCATTGACCTTCAAGAGACCTGTGAGAGCTTCACTCAGTTGTTGTTGCCCATTGCCTGCCACACCAGCAACACCGAAGATCTCACCTTCACGAACGGTAAATGAAATATTATCAAGAACCGGCTTGCCTCCTCCAACAGGGAGCGCCAGCAAGTCTTTTACCTCAATCTTGGTAGCCCCTGGGTTATAAGGCCCTCTCTCAAGAGAGAAGAGGATATCACGGCCTACCATCATGTTGGCCAAGTCTTGCACCCGTTTTATCGATTTGGTAGGACAGACTGATACACTTTTTCCTCGTCTCAGTACTTGGACGGTATGGCTGAACTCCATGACTTCATCCATTTTATGGGTAATGAAGATAGCGCTCTTGCCTTCAGCGAGCATCTTCTTCAGGATCTCATTCAAATCTCTTGCTTCACCAGGAGTCAACACTGCTGTAGGTTCATCAAGAATAAGAATGTCAGCCCCACGGTACAACAACTTCAATATTTCGACACGCTGTTGTTCTCCAACCGAAAGATCCTGAATTATCTTATCCGGATAGACTTGCAAGCCATAACGCTTGCTCAGCTCCGTTATCTTTTCGCGTATCTCTGCCATGGGCGGTACAAAAGGAAGATCCTTCATGCCCAGGACAATGTTTTCTGCTACACTCATGTTCCCTACCAACATGAATTCCTGGTGGATCATGCCTATTCCGAGGGCCATTGAGTCCTGAGGAGAGTTGATGTCTGCCAGCTCTCCCTTTACATAAATTTCCCCGCTGTCCGCTTGGTACAGTCCGACCAACATATTCATCAGGGTACTTTTGCCGGCCCCATTCTCGCCTAGCAGGGCGAGAACTTCTCCCCGGTGCAAGGTTAGGTCAACTTGGTCGTTTGCCAGTACTCCAGGGAAGTGTTTAGTTATATTGACCATTCGCACGACGGGTGTTTCGTCGGTGGTTAATTCACTCATGTTCTGTCCACTTACGTTTGCCTCAGAAATAAGGCAAGAAAAGTCTTGAATCAAGTAGAGGCGGGCAGCTGCCCGCCCCTATCCAATAGGAAATAACGTTTACTTGACGCTTCCGATGACACCTTCGACAAACCAGTCCATGGTGAGCATTGCTTCGTCACTCATTTTCTCTCCAGCCTTCTGGCGGACAGCCCCATTGTTGTCTTTAAGATTGCCCCAGAATACATCCCATTCGCCGTCGTGCATCTTGTCTTGGGTAGCCATGACTTCATCGACAACAGTCTTGGAAACCAACGGGGAAATCGGGGAGAGGTGAATCATCTCATCCTCAAGGCCGCCCCAGTAACTCTGGCTTTCCCATGTACCATCAAGAACGCTCTGTACAGCAGGAATCATGTAGTTGCCCCAGTTCCACATCGGGGAGACCAGAACGTGGTCATCACCAACGATCTTACGGAAGTCAGCATTGTAACCGATTGCATACTTGCCACGTTCTACAGCTGCCTTTGCAGGTTCAGTGGTATCCTGATGCTGTGCAATAACGTCACATCCTTGGTCAAGCAACGCAACTGCGCCCTGACGCTCGAGGGATGGGTCAAACCAAGTATTGGTCCAGACTACTGTAACCGTAGCATTCGGATTTACAGAACGGGCACCAAGAGTGAATGCGTTGATTCCACGTACGACTTCAGGCGTGTTGTAGGCGCCTACATAGCCCATCTTTCCAGAAGGAGACATCTCAGCTGCGATCATACCGGAGAGGTAGCGCATCTGATACATTCTTCCGAAGTAGTTGGACATGTTGTCAGCTGAGAGGTACCCCGAGCAGTGCTCAAAGTAGACATCAGGATATCTTTCTGCAACATTCAGCATGTACTGTTGGTAGTTGTAGGAGTTTGCGAAGATAACCTTTGCTCCCTCGTCAATGAGGTTCTCCATGACACGTTCGCTACTCTCATTCTCAGGAATACCTTCCATTCGAATGACCTCAATTTTGTCCCCAAAATGCTCTTCCATGGCGATGGTGCCCTGGTCATGCATATAGGAATACCCCATATCTCCTGGGGGACTGACATAGATTACACCAATTTTCAAGGGTGCATCATCAGCAGCGGCCTCTTTTGCTCCCTGAGCAAATACAAAGGAAGTGGCCAACAGCATGATCATCAGTAGGACAATGCTCTTTTTCATGTTTCTCTCCTTACAAAAGATTGCGTGATGTCGTTGATGGTACTCGAAGAACCTCAACTGTTTCAAATTATACGGGACGTTTTTCCTGCTGTCAAAACATTATTGATAAACCTTTAGCGATGGAAAACGCATTTAACTTAGTTCAATTCTAGGTAAATTTAAAAATGTAGCAAGAAAAATTCATTTTACCGAAATATGAGTTTTTTTATGATTTTGTGCAAAAAGTATGACATTGGTGGCAGTATCTGTTGCAAAGTGCCTTGACTGTTGCATAATTGTGCCAAAAATGTAGCAAAATAAGCTAATTGAGCAACTCTAGAATGGTGTATGCAACAAAAAGACAGCGAAATTTGATTGAAAATAGTGTCGGTAAAGAAACATATGGACGCAAAATGAGACTTGTGCCATAGAACCGCAAGTGATAGGATGAAGCGAATAACTATCCTTGATGGTATGTTCCCTACTCGTTATGAAGGATTATTGAATGAATAAAACCCGAGTACATATAATTGTTATTCTCATACTTTTGGTGATCTGTACATTCTCATTGGGGGCAGCGGAAACCGGTTTGGTTATTCGCAGCCCTTTGTTTGGTCCTCAGATGAAAGTATCCACCAGTGTAGAAAATTTGGAAATCCAGACATTTTCTGCCCAGCTCGGTCTTCTCTCCGAGGTTCCTGAGTATGACGAAGAGCAACGGCTGCTGAGTGCTGTAAGTAATGGTTCGTATCCTGTTACTCCAGGCGATACGTTCAGACTGATTTATCTGGATGGAATGAAAAGTGTAACGGTTGATTTACAAGTGGATGAGTTGAGTAGCGTCTCCATTCCAGGTCTTGGAACCATTGATGGAAAAGGAAAAACCTTTTCCCAGGTTAGAAAATCCATCTATGATATGGTTCGTACCTACTATAGTTACGCTAATCCACAGCTTGTTTTCATACGAACCGGTTCCTTCATGGTATCGGTGGTAGGAGAGGTGGTAGGAACAAGAGTGGTCCCTGCATGGGGTCTCACGCGTCTCTCGGAAGTCCTCCAAAATGCAACCCCCTATGCTTCCACAAGAAGTGTCCGCATCCGTCACGCTGATGGTAGTGAAGAAGTTTTTGACCTGTATAAAGCAATGCGTGAGGGTGTCCTGGAGGAGGATCCACTGCTCAGAAGTGGTGATATTATTACCCTTGAGCGTTGTAAAACTTTGGTTATGCTCAGCGGCCGGGTATATGAGGAAGGTACCTACCAACTTCTGGAGTCAGATCGCCTCGAGGAGCTCTTGACTACCTATGGAGGAGGACTTCTCTCTTCGGCTGATGTACAGAACATCAGGATCCAACGGTATAACCCAGAGAGTGGTGCTTGGTACGTACAGTATGTCAATTTGCTTGAACAACCCGAATATGCAATATCGCATCTTGATCAAGTGATTGTTGATCAGCAGCAACCCAGCCTCCAGACGGTAACTGTAGAAGGTGCCGTCTCCTCCAGTGAGGTTTATGATGCACTTTCCACCACTGCGTTGGTTGGCTATCCTTCTGGGAGGATCTTTTACCAGTTCTACCCTGGAGAGAGTATGAAGCAGATGCTTAGCGCTCTCTCCTCAAGGTTTCTTGCTGTAAGTGATTTGGAAGGAGCCTACCTGATTCGTTCCGGCAATCGCATTCCTCTCAATATCCAGAACATACTCTATGCGGAGGATGAGAACCAGTCGATGCAGTTGCAAAGTGGCGACACTCTTTTAATTCCCTTCACACAGCGCTTGGTAACTGTCAGTGGCGGGGTGGTTCGCCCTGGTGTGTTTGCTTATGTACCGGACAAAACAGCGAATTATTATCTTTCCCTTGCTGGTGGGTTGAGTGATGATGCCGCCTACCCGACAGATATGAAAGTGCAAGGTCCTGATGGCAAGACCATTGCATTGGGAGACCCCATTCTCCCCGAGACCACCATTGCAGTGGCTAAAGAGACGTTGGCCAAGGACATTGCTCCTACGGTCGCCATCATAGGCTTGGTAAGTTCCATCCTGGGAATCATTGCCACGGTTGTGAACATTATCTTGGATTCCAAGAGCCTGTAGGAGAAGCAGATGAGTCAGCAGGAAGAGTATACACAGTCAATTAGTCCCTTTGATGCAGGGGAAGAGGGAATTTCCATTGCAGAGCTGCTTCACATATTTCACAAGCGTCTGCGCTGGTTCTTCGTCGGTTTCATCCTGGTTGTAGCACTTGCTTTTGGATATTTGCAGATTGCCATTCCTCAGTATGAGTCGGAAGTTTCGGTTTTGGTTGATCCCATCCAGACATCTTCTTCTTTCGAATCCTTGATGGATATATCGGCTTCAAGTACGAAGATTGCCACGGAAGTCGAGTTGATCACCAGTCGAAGTAACATCGATTATGCCCTCAGCACGCTGGATTTATCACAATATGCGAATTCAGATGGCTTGGATTACCGAGATAAACTTGTCTTGGGTAATCTTAAAGAGAGGATTGTGGTTTCCACGGTGAAAGATACCAACATTGTGAGGATCAAGGTTACCGATGAAAACCCTGCATTCGCGCGTGATTTTGCCAATGCACTTGCATCAAGTTACGATACTCTTCTGACCGGTATTGCCAAGAACTCGAAAACCGCACAACGTGAGTTTATCGAATCCCAGATACCCATCAACGATCGCGCACTCACTTCAGCAGGGGATGCCTTGGGTGACTTCAGGGAGAATAGCGACATTATTCAACTCACAGACAAGAGTTCTTTGTTGGTTGAACAGATTTCCTATTACACACTGCGCTTGGAACCATTGAAACTGCAATTGCAGGAAGCAATGGTGTTCCTCGATGCATATAATGAGGGCCTTGTTGAGGCTGGTGTCGAAGGAGTCCTTTCTCTCGATGAAGTTCGAAAGGATTCTGTGGTTGCAGATAAATTAACTGATCTTGCGGCCTGGAAAACAGAATTAACCATGTATGAGTCCCTGAGCAATCCCTCATCAACCCAAACACAGGTCTCTATGCCCTTGGACTCTTCTTCCCGTACCTATGTAATCAGCAGTGCCGTGAATCAATTGAATAAGGACCTGCTTGACCGCGTGGCTCTACTCACCCGGTCCTACGGGAATGAGAATAATACCCAAGCCATCGTACAAGCACTCACCACTGAGGTGGGTATCAGGGTCTTGGAGGATCGGGGAGAGGTCTTCATCTCCGAGCTTTCTCAACTACCTGTCTTGGAGCGACGCCTTTCTGAGTTGCAGAGGGATGTACAGATCTATGAGGCTATTGGATTGAAGTTGCGGGAAATGTTGGAAGAAGTGAAGCTGATTGAAGCTTCGGTAAGCGGCAATGTTACTGTTGTTGATGAGGCAATCCTTCCACGTAATCCTGTAAGCCCGAACAGGTTGTTGATCTTGGCTGTTGCAGTGTTGCTGGGAGCGGCCTTCGGCCTCTTGCTCACCTTGGCCATTGAGGCCTTGGACGTATCCATCCAGACAGAGCAACAGATTCAGAAAATCGTTGGCAAGGATGTACCTATTTTAGGGTGGATCCCCATGATGAAGGTTTCCCCTCTCGATTTGTATCCCACGCTTATTGTGCATAATGATCCGCTCTCATTTGAATCAGAGCGGTTCAAGCTGGTTGCAAACATGTTGTACAACCGAAGCGAGAAGCATGTATTCTCCATCACCTCCTGTTCCATGGCAGAAGGGAAGAGTACCATCATCGGAAATATTGCAATTGCTTTGGCTCAGATGGGAAGTAAGGTTTTGGTGGTTGATGGGGACCTTCGCCTTCCCAGTATGGAGCGCTATTTCCGTTTAAAACACCGTGAAGTGGGTCTGGTGGATTATGTCACCAAGAAAGCAACGCTTGAGGAGTGTATCCTCAGACCAATTGACAAAGTTCCTGAGTTGCACTTGTTGCCTCCAGGCAATGCTCCCTTGGTGCATGCTGGCATCTTCTCTAATCCTCGATATACTCATCTGATACACTACTTGGAAAGTGTATATGACTTCGTTATTATCGACGCACCTCCGTTGGACTCCGCAAGTGAGTTGCTCTCCATCAGCAAACATGTTGATGGTCTGATTATTACTGTGCGTGCCGGTATCACCAGCAAGGGATCCCTTTTCGATTTGATCAGCAGCTTGAGAACGGCAAATGTCCCCATCAGTGGTGTAGTATTCAACGGCGTGGTCCCCGGTTCGGTTGGAACCGGATATCGATATGGCTATGGGTATGGATATGGCAAGGGGTATGGATATGGCTCCTATGCCTCTCGGTATAGTGCTGAGGGTACGAGTGGGAAGCTGAAAAAACGTCGAAAACACCATATACGTAAACGGTCCAATGGTTGGTATCGAAAAATGTATAAGCGTGACCTGAAGAATCGTGGTAAGATTTCTCCAGAACAGTTTGATGCAGTGCTCGCCTTCGGCCCTGATTCACCTTACTCCACAATTGCAGATTGGGTGGAAGCAGAAAGCGAGAGTGCGAATATGCAACTCAAGGAGACCAAGCGAGTGGAGGTTCCTCGAGCAAAACAAGAAGAACCTCAGAAATCGAAAGTTCCAGTGAAAGAGGATTTATTGAGTCTCTCTGACATAGAGAATGATACAGAGGCGGTTGGTAAGAAAATTGAGGAGTAACCCTAGACAGAGAGCCTACTCTCTGCTATGGTTTTCCAGAAGTTGCAAGTAGGAGGGAGCCCATGGGCAAGAAACGAAACAGTGTTGTGTGTAACGCTCTGGAATGGGAATCCCCTCAATATGATAGTGTAGTGAAGAGTCGGTCGTAGGGCCGGCTTTTTTTTTGAAGGAGCCAAGATGGAAAAACAGAATGTGTTTGCAGGACGATCGTTGTGTGTTATTGAGGATTTTTCCAAAGAAGAACGTATGTACCTCTTTGATCAGGTACGTAATCTTAAGCAAGCGATGGAGCAGAGAGATGAAGAGAAACTTACCCCTTTTAGAATTGATGATAGGGATTTCGGCATCTATGAAGTGTTCCTGGAAGATAGTACCAGGACCAAGGAATCTTTCAAGAATGCTGCCAACTTCCATCATGCAAAAGTCTCTGAACTGAACAGCGACAGTTCTTCCTTCAACAAGGGAGAGAGCTATGCCGATACCTTCAACACCCTGAGTGGATATGAGAATACCATCTTCATCATCCGAAGCAAGGTCGAGGGTGTTACCAGGCATCTGGAAGATGCTTGCGCTGCTTATGCAGAGCGCAATAAACTCTATCGCAAACCGGTATTCATCAATGCAGGGGATGGAAAGCATGAGCATCCTACCCAAGAATTGCTGGATGAGTTCACCTTTCTTGAAGACAATCAATGGAGCAACGAGGAACTGCATCTTGCATTGGTCGGGGATCTATTCCACGGACGAACTGTACACTCAAAAGCTGATGGCCTGAAAATATTCAAGCAGGTCAAGGTGGATTTGGTAGCCCCCGTAGAGCTGGCAATGCCGGAAGTCTACGTGAACCGGATGGAAGAAAATGGTTACCAAGTTCGCATCTTCTCTTCCATCGAAGAATATCTTGCGCAACCTGATGTGGCTTCCAAGTGGTACTTCACTCGTCCACAGCTGGAGCGAATGGGGGACAGGATCCTTCAGAGGCAGGAAGAGCTGCGTCGATCCATTACATTCAGGGAAGAGTTCTTGGACAGGATCAAGGAAGGTACCACCTTCTATCATCCGCTTCCACGACACAAGGTAACTCCCACAATTCCCACCTTCCTTGATGACACACCCCTTAATGGATGGGAACGACAATCGATCAACGGCATGTATGTGAGGATTGTATTGCTTTCACTGCTTGCAGGAAAAATCGGCAGCGAATTTGTCCCTGTGGTTAAAAAGGCAGTGTATGAGAGCGAGGACTACATTACAGAGGTAGACTTGCACTCCCGGGAAACAAAAGAAAAGAGAGTGAGTGAAGGAGTGCAACCAATCCGAAATGGCTTGGTCATTGACCACATTCTCAAGGGAGACAGTCCCGGCGAGATCAGGCGACATATGAGGCTTATCAGCAGTGTGCTTGGCTTGGACGCATATAAAGGTGGGGAGTGGGTAAGTACCAGTGGCCAGGAAGATATCTTCAAAGGCATCATATTTCGGCCAGGTGAGTACAGCCTTGACCGCAAGCAACTCAAGCGGCTGAGTGCAGTAGCTCCTGGTTGCACGCTGAACCTGATCAAGGAGGGGAGGGTCATTAATAAATTCCGCTTGCATCTTCCCCCCCGTATCTATAACTTTGAGGATCTGGCTTGCACGAATGAAGCATGTATCTCCCACCCTGACCAGGGAGAGGGGGTTCCAGCCATGTTCCATCGAACCAAGGACAACACCTTTGTCTGTGCTTTCTGTAACAAGACACACACCTTCAAGGAAATCTGGAAGCGTGGAAATAAATAGGCTACACTGGAGAGACCATGAAACATATTGAAGATATTACAAACCATTATGGACCGATTCTGGCAAAGAAAGCCTTGGAGCTTGGCGCAATCCGACTCCAAGTGCAAGATCCTTTCACTTGGGCAAGCGGTTATCGTATGCCCATCTACAATGACAACAGGAGACTGCTTGCCGAAAGTGGCGCCAGAAAGTTGGTCAGCGAGGCTTTTGTCGCAATGCTGGAGAGCCTTGATTTTAATCCAGACAACATTGCAGGAACTGCAACCGCTGGCATTCCTCATGCAACCACCTTAGCAGACCGACTCGAAAAACCCATGAGCTATGTACGGAGTTCCGGTAAGGACCATGGGCTTGGCCAACAGATTGAAGGGCTTGGGCAAGGAGGTACCTATGCTGGTGCAAAGGTGCTCCTTATTGAGGATTTGATCTCCACCGGGGGATCCTCAATCAAGGCAGTGCAGGCGATTACTAAAGCAGAAGGTGTTTGTCCCTACACCTTGGCAATCTTCACCTATGGATTTGTCACTGCTCAGGAAGCCTTTGCATCCTTGGATCCTGCCTGCGCATTCTTTACCATCCTTGACTATGATGTGATGGTTGCAAGTGCCGAGGAGACTGGGTATGTGACCAGTGAGGAAGCAAGATTGCTTACCTCGTGGAGGGAAGATCCTTTTGGCTGGGGTGAGAAGCAGGGATTTCCCAAAGTAGATCGGTAAGGAGAGATAGACGTGAGTTATCAAACATTATTGGCAGAGAGTGCTGGAAAAACTGGAAATATTGCTTGCATGGGATTGGACCCCATCGTTGAATCCCTTCCTGATTCCAGTGGGAATATTCGTAGTGACCTCAATAGTTTCTTTCAACAGTTGTTTCGGAGGATGAGCCTCGCTGGATTAGTTCCTGCAGCCTTCAAACCGAATCTCGGTTACTATCAGTGCCTCGATCATCCACGTGATGAAGATTTCTCGGGTAGTTCTGCCCTTGCTGATGTACTGGATATGCTGGAGAGCTTCTTCCCAGGAATTCCTGTCATTCTTGACAGCAAGCGAGGCGATATTGCCAGAAGCAGCATGAATTACGCCAAGGAAGCTTTTGAAGCGTGGCAGAGCGATGCAGTAACCGTTGCGCCCTATATGGGAAGTGACTCGGTAGAGCCTTTTATCAGGTTCCCAGAAAAAGGGGCCTATCTGCTCAATCGTACCAGCAATCCTGGTGGGAGAGACCTGCAAAATCTGTTGGTACTAGACGAGGAGGAGCGTAAGCATCCGTTATACTTAGAGGTGGCCAGCCAGATTGCCGCCTATAACCAGAAGACAGGAAGTGTAGGAGCAGTGGTTGGGGCAACCAATCTTCAGGAGTTGGAGGATATTGCTACCTTCTACCATGACCAATCAGTTCCCCTGCTTATCCCTGGTGTCGGAAGCCAAGGAGGATCTGCGAGGGAGGTTATGGCAATACTGAAAAAGGCTGGGTACCCGGTAGCGCTTGCCAGAATAAACAGCAGCAGTGCATTGACCCATCCATGGAAGAATAACCCGGCACCGGAAGATTGGCTTGATCTATGCATGAAAAATCTTCGCTCCCTGCTTGAGGAGACCTCTTTATGAAGGATGTGATGAAAATCCTGTCGAAAAGACATCTCAATGCAGATGCTCCTGTCCTGTTGGGAACTGTCAGTGGTGTTGCCTCCACAAAACCTCGATTGATCACCTACTTTGATGAAAAGGTACACGCTATCAGCATTATTACCACCAAAAGCTTCCAGGTGGAGGTCAATCCAGGGAACCGTGAGCCGGTGATCTGTGAGACATCAGTCGGTAATTTTGGGAACTCTGTTGGGTTACGCAACCCTGGGATGGAGCAAGCTCTGTATGAGCTGAGGAAACTCAGGAATGAGCACTCCTTTTCCAGTTATCTCAATGTATCGCTTTCAGCAAACAGCGTGGAAGATTTCATTACCTTGGTAAAAGCCTTTGATGAGGTGGCAGACTTGGTTGAGTTGAATTTCTCTTGTCCTCACGCATCGGTCGGCTATGGGGCGTCAATTGGATGCGACCAGAATATTGCATCTGATTATGTGCGATTGATCAAGGAAGCAACCAAGGAGTGCAAAGCACCCTTGTTTGTGAAGCTTACTCCAAATGTCGATGACATCGGCCTGATAGCAAGAGCCGTAGTGGATAGTGGTGCTGATGGCTTGGTTGCAATCAATACTGTTGGTCCCATTGTCCACAAGGATCCAGGTTCAGGACTTCCTATCTTACAGAACAAGCTTGGAGGCAAGGGCGGAAGTAGTGGGCATCATATATATGAACGAGCACTTACAGCCATTCGGGAGATTCGCGAAGCCTGCGGCGATGATGTGCCGCTTATCGGTATGGGTGGAGTGAGCAGTGGCTCTGAAGCCGCTGCAATGATAGCCTCCGGTGCTGACGCAGTCGGGATCGGTTCAGTCCTTGGCACTGTCGACCAGAAAGTATGGCCCGAATACCTCGCGGCTGTGAAACGAGAGGCAGAGGTCATTCTGAGCGGAGAGGATCCTGAGCAAGAGCAATCTGCCTCTTTCATCATCAAAAACCGACAGATGGCATATGAGAAACATCAGGTAATGAAGAGTGAGCAGTATGGTAAGGATACCCGTATCATCACACTGGATGGCACGCTTGACTGCAAGGCAGGACAATTTGCATTCCTGTGGATTCCTACCATCGGGGAGAAACCCTTCTCTGTCGCTCATAACGATCCATTGACCTTCATTGTCAAGAATCGTGGACCTTTCTCAGCCGAGCTTTGTGACTTGCAGGTCGGAGATGATATCTATGTACGGGGACTTTACGGTGCACAACTGAACAATGAGAAGACCCATAAAGCACTCTTGTTGGGTGGTGGTACCGGGGTGGCTGTACTTCCCAGTCTTGCCGACCAGTTGCAAGGTCAGGGAACTGAAATGAGTATTCTTGTAGGAACCAGTGAGAGTGTGGAAGGGAAAGCCCTGCTTGAGGAGGACCTCTCATCCTATGGATCATTCACTTGTCTTGCTGATGATGGCAGACCAGGAAGAGTACTGGACCTTCTGGACAGCATTCCTTTGGATGAAGAGCAGGCCTGTTATCTGGTGGGTCCTGAGGTTTTCATGGCCATCGCCTGTCGTAAGTTGTTGGCTCGGGGGATCAAGGAGCATAATCTATACTTATCGATGGAGAGAACCACGCTCTGTGGTATAGGGATGTGTGGGGAGTGTGCCTGTGGTGACCGATTGACTTGCCGTTGGGGCACCTTCATGCAGTACGACTATCTGGCGAAAGAGGCGCCTGAATTGATTGCCTATGATTGACCCACATGTACATCTCCGTGACTGGAGCCAGAACGAGAAAGAAACTCTCTCCCATGGATTGGGAGTTGCTCTCTCTTGCGGGATTGATGAGGTATTTGATATGCCTAATACGCAACCAGCCCTCACGGAGCGTGAAAGTATTCTCAGGCGTCTCAAGGATGCTGAACAGTGTGGTCCTGGTGTTCTCTATCACCTGTATGCGGGGGTAACGTCTTCTGCCGAACAGATTCGGCGAGTGGTCTCCCTTGCACAGGAGCTCTTTCCCCAGGTAGTGGGGCTTAAGTTGTTTGCAGGTCATTCCACCGGTAATATGGGGCTCATACAGGAGAGGGAACAGGCTCTTGTATATCGTACCTTGAAAGCGTGTGGTTACGAGGGGGTTGTTGCCCTGCATTGTGAAAAAGAGTCCCTGTTGCATCCTGAGCTGTATGATCCTGCTGACTTCTCGACCCATAGCCTTTCGCGGCCAGTAGAGGCAGAGGTAACAAGTGTCTCGGACCAGCTGCAATTCTCACAAGAGGAAGGCTTCAGGGGACACCTTCATATCTGTCATCTGAGCAGTATTGAGGCTCTCCATGAAATCGAGAAAGCAAGGATGAAGGGTGTTCGCGTCAGTTGTGCGGTCACCCCTCATCATGCGCTTCTCTCCAGTGAGGATGCAAAAGATTGGACGCTGTACGCCAAGATGAATCCTCCTCTTCGCAGTGAAAC
Source organism: uncultured Sphaerochaeta sp. (assembly GCF_963666015.1). Classification (NCBI taxonomy): domain Bacteria; kingdom Pseudomonadati; phylum Spirochaetota; class Spirochaetia; order Spirochaetales; family Sphaerochaetaceae; genus Sphaerochaeta; species uncultured Sphaerochaeta sp. The sequence continues at coordinate 3,178,921 of NZ_OY762555.1, forward strand.
CGAACGTAGTGCTCTCTTTGCTGCACTGTTGGAGGGAAGGATAGACTGGATAGAGAGTGATCATGCTCCACATACGCTTCAGGATAAAGAGGCAGGGGCAAGTGGAATTCCTGGGTTCAGTGGCATTTTGCTCTTGGTCAAGAGATTGCTCGAGCAAGGAGCAACAAGACCCTTGTTGGAGCAGTTGTTGGGCAGACGGGTGCAGGAGGTGTTCAACCTCCCCATCCGAGACGTTTTTATCCCTGCCTATGATGACCTGGAATCGCTTTCTCTCAAGAGTGCCGCCGAGTATCCTTGGGACAGTTACCGTAACTTACGATTGCGTTAGGATAAACCCTCCTGTATACTAGTGCAACCGGGAGGGAACCTTGATCGATTTACGGAGACATTCAAGCAGACATTTGGAGACGAAGCTCATCTTGCCGATTCCGGAGACAAGGAAGTATGAGCGGGAAATTCACTATTATCTGTTTTCTCCTCCCCAACTCTATGTTAATCGCTCTACATACAGTGAAGAACGGATGCTTCACAAATTCCAGAGCCATGGAAGGTACTCCTCTCCTGAAATAACGCTTGAGGAGTTGCTTGATGACGAGAATTTGCTCAGTCCTCTTTCCATCCTTAAGCAGTACACCAAGGATCTCCTGGTCGACCTGAACGCAATCCCTGAGCGGAAAGTAATCCATGAACTGCAGACGGTGGTTAACTCAGTACGTCATGAGACAAAGGCGTGCCTGAAGGATTGCAAGGATATGGTGAAGCTTGGAATGCAGAGTGACCTCAATACCACACTGACAAACTGGTATATGAATGCCTCAACGCTTCTCAAAGTGCTCAGAGGTATGATTTCAGCATTTCAGGAGAAGATTGATCAAGAGAGTCGCTTGCTGCTAGCCTTTCTCTGGACGGATGAGGCCGTAAGCCTGATCTGTGAAAAGCATGCCCTCGACCTCTACATGGCTTCCACCCCGATGCGTGATGAGATGCATAAGCAGATACTTGGGAAACTGATGCAGTTCTCCCGAGATGAGATGGGCTACCGCAGCAATATGGAGTATCCAAGTGGCAGTACCAATGCAGAGACAGTGCAGTATAGAAAGGCAGTGTTAAAGAAGTGGACCCAATCCAGTCTCTATCTCGTCCCCAATATTTCCAGATGGCCGAAGAGGGTTTCTGAGATCCTCGCGGGAATTGCGGCTGGTGTTGCCATGGCCTTTGCAACCCTGACAACCATATTTGCTGAAGAGACATTCATCAGAAACTCATTCCAGTGGGCGTTGATTGTCATCATAGGATATGTATTCAAGGACCGTATAAAAGAGTGGCTTCGGCTCTTCTTCAATGCAGTACTCCCTAAGATGATGGCAGATGAAATATCCTCGTTTCTTTCCCCAAAGACCAACAAGAAGATTTGTTCGAGCAGGATCAGGCTCAAGTTTACCACTCCCGATGAGATTCCCTCATCAGTGAAGGAGATTCGTAAGGATAAGAACAATCCCTTCATGGATATGCTTCCCAAGGAAGATATTATCCATTACGTGCGAGACCTAGCCATGCACCCCCTGTCAAAACAGGGGATGGCGAGGGACAGGTTTCCCAGGGAGAATAACTTTACCTTGGTTACCAGGATTCGCCTCGATGATTTCCTTAAAGAGATGGATGATCCCAATGATGTGGTCTTCAGGATGGACCCGGACGCAGATGAGCTTGATCAGCTTAACAGTGAACGTGTCTATCACCTGCATCTGGTCATACGTGAATACTCAAAGAAAGAGGAATTGGATATTTATAGCCACTACACGGTTGTGTTGAACAAGAGTGGTATTGTTCGTCTTGAACAGATGCCTCTCTCCTAAAGTCCTATCTTGCCGGAGGCTCCAGCCATCGCTTCTATGGTGAGCGAAATGATGTGATTCATCTCGAGCCCAAGCTTTTCGGCTCCTTGGGAAATAATGTCCCGGTTCACTCCTGCGGCGAAGGCCTTGCTGGACCATTTTTTCTTAACAGATTTTACCGTCATCCCTTCCATCTTTGAAGGTCTCATCAATGCCGTTGCATATACCAAACCGGTTAACTCATCAATGGTGTAGAGAACTTTCTCCATGAAATGCTCAGGCTCTATGGTGCTGCAGATACCGTATCCGTGGCTGCATACTGCCCTGATGAATGCATCATCAAGTTCAATTTCCCTCAATAGTTCGGGCGCTTTCTGGCAATGCTCCTCAGGGAACATGCCATAGTCAATATCGTGGAGGAGTCCTACCAACGACCAATATTTCTCGTCGTATCCGTATTCCTTGGCGAACCTACGCATGGTCTCCTCAACGCAATAGGCATGATACACCAGCGCTTCGTTAGGATTGTATTTTCTCAGCAATTCGTCTGCTTCTTCTCTTGTAACCATTTTTCCCTCCTTGTTGCGAGTATAGAATGTTTATACTGTTTCGAAAAGAGAGAAAAAATGCAGGTAACCCCTTTATTAGGCTAAACTGATTGTGTTAGTATTGCTTTGGTGCTTGCCAGACTGGTAGGCCATCTTGTTATGAGGAGGATCCAATGTCTACAGTAGACGACGGTGGCAGTATAAACCCCCTGCCTAGAAACACCCGAACGGCATCCTCCTATCCCCAATACCGGAATTAACAAGATTCTTCCTGCAAGGGGCTGGGTATGGATGCAAATACAGCCATGGAGGAAGAATGATCACCATCAGAAAGAATCTTATGAGCCAGATTCCCGGAGAACCCATCCAGGAGGCTCCTTACACTTGGGTTGATGCAAGGGATATCAACAGAGATGATATCACCCAGCTCGAAGAGAAATATGCCATTTCCAGTGAATTGCTCGCAGATATCATGGACCAGGACGAACAGGCTCGCATTGAACGTGAAGACGACTATGTTGCGTTAATCATGCGTCTGCCCGCCCTGGCCGATGATTGCAAGGGAATAAACCAGTATGCAGTACCGCTTGGTATCGTGCTGGTTCGTGATACTGTCATCACCATCTGCCAGAGTGATAGTATCGTGCTTGAGGATTTTGCCAAGAACCGTTACCGGCAATATCCCGTACAGACAGCTGAAGGGTTTGTGATTAGCATCCTTGGCCGAGCAGTCATGGTCTATATCCGACTCCTCAAGTACATCAACCGCCAAAAGTCACAAGTTGAGGAACAACTGCACAAGAGCATCATGAACTATGAACTGATCCAGTTGCTGCAGATCCAGAAATCCTTGGTCTATTTCTCCACCAGCTTGACAACCAATGAAGCGTTGATGGAGCGAATGCAACGCACCCCGTACTTCCGTCTTGAGAGTGAGGAAGAACGTGATTTCCTTGAGGATATCATTACTGACAACAAGCAGGCCATTGAGATGGCAAATATTTACTCCTCAATCCTGACGGGCACAATGGATGCATTTGCATCGGTTATCAGCAACAATATGAATGTCATCATGAAACGATTGACCATCATCTCGATCAGTTTGATGATCCCAACGTTTGTCACTGGATTCTATGGAATGAATATTGCCTTGCCCTACATGCATAGTCCTTTTGCCTGGATTGGTATCCTGGCATTTTGTGGTACCAGTGCATTGATCGGTGGTTGGGCCCTTTCTGACCGAAGGAATGCGCGGCTGGTCCAGCGCTCAGTTCAGGGATCCCGTCAGGCCGAGAAAGAGCATCGCAAGAAAAAACGAAAAAAGCGAGGCCTCCCTGATTGATTCAATTCCATCTGTAATGGTATTATCCGCTCCGTTCTAGGGAGAACATCACAGATGGACAGTATTGAAGATCTCATGATTGCGTTCGAAGGAACGTATGTTGGCCAGTCTATGGCTGGCTTGGTCGAGTTGTATTCGACTATCGAGAACCAGACGAGTGTTTTCTGCACACAGTATGACATTGCTTGTGGAAGCGGATGTGGGACATGCTGTGAGCATTTTATGCCCGATATAACAGTGAGTGAAGCTCGACTAGTTGCTGCATATCTTCTCTTTGTAAAAAAAGATGAAACCCTTATCGAGACACTGGATGGTGCCAGGGGCAATACCAGCGGGCCCTGTCCTCTCTATAACCCTGACTCTCCGTACCACTGTACTGTCTATCAAGCACGTCCGCTTATCTGTCGGTTGTTTGGAGCCTGTGCCAACCAAGGAAAGGATGGGAGGGCCGTGTTCAGGCGATGCAAGTATAATGCGGAACAAACCATGCCATCCTCATTGATCATGGATGAGGATGTACCGGTTATGCAGGACTATAGCTATGCACTGCGTTCCCTTGATGATGGCAACGGAAAGGTAGGGTACCTTAGTGATATGGTCTCAACCCTGATTGAACAGCTGCGATTTCTCGCAAACATGCTCAATCAGGACGATACCAACCCGGACGATACCCCAACTCCCCTTGCAAGTTAGCGGATAACCCTCAGCAGGTACCCGTTGAGGTATTCAGATTCTGGGAAGGAAATCCTGATCGGGTGGTCATGTCCCTGACCGAGTTTCTGAAGAATCTGGATTTCGACCATTGCATCCTTTGCACTCCAGGCAAGAATCATACGTAGTTGTTCTGCGCTGATGGCTGAGCTACAGGAGAATGTTGCAATGATGCCACCGTCCTTGATCTTCTGCATTGCCAGACGATTCAGGTCCTTGTAGGCTTTCTGGGCTCCTTCGGCCTGTGCTTTGGTCTGAGCGAGCTTGGGAGGATCAAGAATCATGAGATCGTAGTGGTCCTTCTCGATATGTCGCATCTGTTCAAAGATATCACACTGGGTAATTTCCACTTTCTCCCGGCTTCCCTCTGGAATGGTCTTGAGGTCCTGATTGATGTGGATATGGACCAATGCCTGTCTCAGGGCCTGTTCACTGGAGTCCAGAAGATCGACATGCTTTGCTCCAGCTCTCAGCGCGTGGAGGGTGAACGCACCGGTGTAGGAGCATCCATCGAGTACTACAGCATCCTTTGCGTACGGCTCGATAACCCGTCTGCTCTCCCGTTGGTCACAATAGAATCCGCTTTTTTGCCCCTTTCCTGGTGCAACTTCATAGTAAAGGTTGTCTTCACGGAAACGGACCGGGTCCAGTTTCTTGGATGGAGTGAAATATTGGCCATCCTGGTAGTAGAGCAGGGTCTCCTTGAGGTGTTCTGCAGCAGCGAAAGCACTGTCAGTATTCAGAATGATCAAGGAAGGCTTGAGTAGTGATTCCAATGTCTCCACGATGAGGTCCTGGAAGTGATGAGCTACACGGCTGCTGATGATAATTCTCAGCATGGTGCCGTAAACATCCACCACCAAACCAGGCAGATAGTCAGCCTCTGAAAAAATGATACGGAAGGTAGTGGTTGCCCCTGCCTTGTCCTCAAAAAACATCTTTCTGCGTAGAACGCTTTGGGCAATAGTTTGCTTCCACCAGCGTTCATCCAGCCTCTGGTTCTCATTCCAAGAGAGAAGACGGAGTGGGATATGACTTTCCTTGTCATACCATCCCCATGCAATGAATTGTCCTTCATCTGTTTCTGCTCTGGAGACTCCCGTTTCTAGAAGGGATATGTCATTTGCGATAGCGCCGCTGAAGACCCATGGATGGTGACGTAAGAGTTGTTTCTCCTTGCCACCTTTAATTGTAATGGTTTGCATGGGTACACAATAGCGGAGAGTACTTCTTTTGTCAAAACGTAGGGTCTTCCTTTTATCGAAACGTTTGTTGACTTGCCACCGCTCTATGTTCGATAATGGCGATATGTTGAAACCGTTGCAAAAGGCAATCCTCTTCGATATGGACGGTACCCTCATTGATACCATTGAGGATATCCGTAGTGCTTTCAATGCTGCTCTTTCCTTGGAGGGCCTGCCTCCATTCTCAGTTACATTGACAAAACAGGTTGTCGGAAGAGGGCTCTACAATGCACTCAAGGGTGCTCTGTCCTACTATGAACACCCCGTTCAGGAAGCTCGTTTTGCATTTCTCTATCAGTCTATGATGGACCATTATCAGGCACACTATGCTGACAAGAGTCATCCCTATGAAGGCATCCTTCCTCTTCTTGATAGATTGGAGCGCTCTGGGATTGCTCTCGGTATTCTTTCCAACAAAGAGGATGTTCTTACCCAAAAAATTGTACAAAAACTACTTCCCCAGTATTCTTTTGCATCTGTGAGAGGATTGGTAGAAGGTACTCCCAGAAAGCCCGATCGGTATGCCATTGACCTCTTTTGTAGTAGGCAGGGTGTAAACATAGGAGAACTCTGTTACATTGGGGATAGTGAAGTGGATTATCAGACTGCCCAGAATGCTGGGTGTTCTCATATTTTGGTCTCGTGGGGATTCAGACCGAAGGAAGAACTGCAAGCACTTCCTGGCTCTGTGGTTGTCGATACGATAGATGAATTGGAGGATGCAATCTATGGCGTACAATGAAAAAGATCTGAGAAGCAAGGCTGAAGCATATCTACAAGCAGAGGACCAGCAGGTATTCAAGGAAGCTGTTGAACAAGAACTTGCTAGCGGTAACTGGGATGCGTTGTATGATCGTTTCTATACCAGTCTTTCCTTCGGCACCGCAGGAATGAGGGGAGTCATTGGAGGTGGCACCAACCGAATCAATACCTACATGGTTCGTAAAGTTACCCAAGGCTTGAGTGAATATCTGTGTGAGGCTTCCAGCAACCCTTCAGTGGTCATTGCCTACGACAGTCGAAACTATAGTGATCTTTTTGCCAATGAAGCAGCTCTGGTACTTGCCGCAAATGGGGTCTCTGTCTTTCTCTATCCGGTACTGCACCCCGTTCCGATGCTCAGCTTTGCAGTACGCTACCTGCAAACCACTGCTGGTATAGTGATCACCGCCAGCCATAATCCGTCTCAGTACAACGGTTACAAGGTCTATTGGAAGGATGGGGGACAGGTAACACCTCCCCATGATTTTGGAATCGCTGAACGCGCAAATGCGGTAAAAGCAAAGGATATCAAGAAGATCAGCGTTGAAAGTGCCCGTTCCAAGGGGTTGCTCGTACCTGTTCCTGATAAGGTCGACCAAGCATATTTTCATACTACGTTGCAGAATCTCAGACGCCCTGCCTTGGTGCAGAATAATCCGATTACAGTGGTGTATACCCCCTTGCATGGTTCAGGTAATCTTCCTTTGCAACATCTACTCTCCCAGGTTGGGATCAAGTGTGTGGTTGTGGAGGAGCAACAGGAACCTGACGGGAACTTCCCCACCATTCCCTTACCTAATCCGGAGCATCCAGAGGCGATGAAGATGGCTCTGGAGCTTGCCAAGCGCGAGAAAGCTGATATTGTACTGGGAACCGACCCCGATGCAGACCGACTGGGGATCGCCATTCCGCTTTCGGAACAGAAAGACGTATATCATCTACTTTCAGGCAACCAGATTGCTGTATTGCTTACCGATTATCTGATGGGGGCTGATCGTGAGAATCAAGAGAAGAAAACCCCTCTGGTGGTGAAGAGTCTGGTCACCACTGACTTGGTGAAGCGAATTGTCGAGAGCCAAGGGGGACGTTGTAAGGATGTTCTCACTGGTTTCAAATATATTGCAGAAGAGATTGCTTCTCTGGAAGGTCCGAAAGGAGAGCGTGAATATTTCCTGTTCGGATGTGAAGAGAGTTATGGATACCTGACCCTTCCCCAGGTTCGTGACAAGGATGCCATCAGCAGCGCTCTCATGAGTGTTGAGATGATGTGCCACTGGTCCAATAAAGGGCTGACCCTCAAGGATCGACTGGATCAGATTTATGATACATGGGGGTTCTCAAAAGAATCGGTATTTGCAAAGGACTATGAAGGAGCATCAGGGAAGGAGAAGATGGCGCAGATAATGGCTGGGCTGCGAAAACTCAATGTGGGTGATGAGCTGGCTGGGCATAGAATAACCGTCAAGCAGGATCTGCTTGACGGGAAACAAACAGAATTTCCTCCCAGTGATGTCCTTATCCTCTTCCTGGAGGGTGGAGACAAGATAGTGGTACGACCAAGTGGAACTGAACCAAAAATCAAATACTACTTCTTTTTCTCTGCGGAGAAAACAGACCGTACCGAGTTCGAACAGAACCTAGGTAAACGGATAGACGCATATAAGGCGGCCCTCTCGTGATTACTTGCTATTTACTGCAACGACAGAACAAAGAAAACCTCACACTCTCTCCCTACCTTGATACCACACGGGTAGGGAACTGGAGTGAAGATGAGCAGGTTGTGCTCAAGAGTAGTGGAATGCTGACAAAGAGCCAGAAGGATGAAGTTTCCTATGCACTCTATGCTGCCATTGACTTCAGTGTCGATCGCTGGATCCAGAACAAGCAGTACATCCCAAGGCTTCTGATCTCGGCAGTAGTGTTCACCGCTTCCTATTTCTTCATGTCATTGGCGATCAGGGATCCTTTGCCGATGGTTGATGAACTGCTTATCAGCGGAGGACTGGTAGTTCTTGCCTGGAGTTACCTTGCCAAGAAGGACACTCGCTCCTCTGTCGCACAAAGAAGGCGCTATGAGCTGAAGTTGCGCTGTGGGGAGAGAGAACAGGAAATCGATGAACAGTTGTTTGCTGTTGAATCATTTCTTGATGAAGCTTCTTCCACCGATCCGCTTGAGCTTTGTAACAGTCTTGCCTTGGCCTCCTCGGAACCTCTCAAGCCAATCAGCTATGAGGGTTCGAATGAGACGTTGAAGGAAATTGGAGAATTATTGGCACGCTATCTACGTATCTACAACAAGAACCTCTACAGGATGGCACTGAAAGTTCATAATCAACGGATGCAACGTAAAAAAGATGAGCGTCTTGCTGCCCGTTTGTTTCACCAGAGCATGCAGAGACGCCTTGATATTGGACTGCTTGCCTTGTTGGTCTCTCTCATGGAGTTGTAGCTGAAGTAAAATTCAACCCGTGGGGTCTTCCTTGTATATGGAAGACCTTTTTCATCCATTGAAACTCTTGCTCCCCTTGTTCACGCTGGCTATCTACTTGGCCTGCCGTGGGTCATGTCTTTTCGCCTACCCCCTGCTGGTAGGAGTGGCCTTGGGTGTCCTTGTGCTCATTGTGGCGCCTTTCATTCCATCCTGCTCAAGATCCTTGATCATACTCGCCTCTCTCGTATACTGCTTTTACCTGTTGTTGGGTAGAGGCATAGCCAGCAGTACTCCATCCTTTGCAATTCCTCAGGAGAGAATCGTGAGCTTGGAAGGAACCTTGCAGGAGGATTCATCACTGTCCCGTAGTGGAGACCAATTACTGCGACTTGCATTGACAAGGTGTGCATCCAAAGGGGACTATGGGGGAAGTGCCTCCGGTATTATTCCGGTTTTGGTTCCTGTAGAAGAAGTACTGGTAGCTTCCAGTACTATCAAGGTTTGGGGGCAGTGGGATGATACAGAATCAGTCTTCTATGCAAGGGACATGCAGATCCTTGTGCTTCCTCCGGTTGCCCTTGGCCGTCGTGCCATGCTTGAACGCTTGCAAAGACATCTGGACGTGTGTATCGATGATGCACAGGTAAGAGCTCTTGCTTCCCTTCTGCTTCTGGGGCAGTTGAGTGGGGAATCCTTCGCCCTTAAGGACAAGGCAATCCTCTGTGGATGTGCCCATATCCTTGCCTTATCTGGAATGCATCTGCATTTTTTTATTTTGCTTGCAGGTATAGGGTCCAAGTGTCTCTTCGGTCCCTTCTGGGGCAAGCGTTTCGCTCTCATCGTTCCCTGTCTCTATGTATTGGCTGTGGGGCCGAAACCTTCATTGCTCAGAGCTTTGGGTATGTATTTGTTTCAATTGGTACCGTTTGCAAAACAATTTCACTTGCTCATTCCTTTCTATCTCACGGGGGTTCTCCAAGTATGGCTCTTCCCCAACTCAGTTATGCATTTTGCGTTTCTCTACAGTTATGCTGCCTTTGCCATGATTCTCTTCGGCAGTGGCCTCCCTTCATTGCCCCTTATAAGCACAGCCCTTGCTGTCATAGGCACAGGCCCTGCCAGTATGATGCTTACAGGTTCCTGGAACCCAGCAGGCTTGCTCTACAGTGTCCCTGCAACCCTCCTCATCAATCTTGCCATGTTGTTCAGTTTTCTTGCACTCTTGTGTGGCTCTTGGTGTTCATATCCTCTTAATCTGGTCTATCGGGGAGTAGATGCATTGTTCACCTTTGGCAGTGAGCAAACCTGGATACTGTCATGGGGGAGCTATGCGCTATTCGTGCTTGTTCTGTTGACCTCTCTTATCGCAATTGGCTATGCTAAGCGAGTCTTGCAAACAAAACGAAGGAGAGAGTATGCGTTGGAGCTTTGCCTACGATTCGCCACATGCGATCAGCGATCTGTTGCAGAGAGAGGGACTGGCGATGACCAAGAAATTTGGACAGAACTTCCTGATTTCGAAACCGGTCCGTGAACGCATTGTCTCACTCCTTGAACCGCTTGAGAACACTTCGGTCTGGGAAATCGGTCCTGGGATTGGCTCCCTTACCGCGTTGCTTTTGGAAAGAGGAGCTGTGGTTACTACTTTCGAGATCGACCATGGGTTCTGTAGAATTCTCAGGGAGCATGCATTCGGTGAGGACCCTGCGTTCCATCTTGTTGAAGGTGATGCCTTGAAGACCTTGCCGAAAACCTTTGGGAAAACGGCTTTGCCTGAACGGGTCTGTGGTAATCTTCCCTATAATGTAGGGTCAGTGGTGATCGCGAAAATCCTTGAGGAAGGGTATCGTATCCCGCAGATGGTCTTTACCCTGCAAAAAGAGGTGGTTGACCGTCTCTGTGCATCTCCAGGGTCAAAGATGTGGTCATCATTTTCGCTTCTTGCCCAGATGGATTATGAGGTGACCCAATCGTTTGTCATCAATGCAGGAGCATTTTTCCCTAAACCCAATGTCACCAGCAGTGTTGTGCACTTTGCACTGCGAGAGGAGAGTTTGGTCAAGGATGAGCTGCGTCCACATTTCTTGTTGGTCATCAGGGATTTGTTTGCCCAGCGCAGAAAGACGGTGAAAAACAATCTGATGGGTGGAAAGATTGGTGCACTGCTGGGTAAGGAAGGCGTGGCATTGTTGCTTGCTGAGAGCAATGTTGATCCGTCCCTCAGGGCTGAAGCACTTTCTTGGCCCCAGTTTCTCTCCCTTAGTGAGTCTCTCTCCAACTATCAAGCCAAGTGAATCGGCGGTATCGCACCAGGCAGATGATTCCCCTAATATTCAGGTCAGCGACCATTGCAAGCCAGATACCCATGAGTGCAAGATTGGTTGTGCTCAGCAACAGGTAGGCAAGGGGAAGTCGGATCAACCACATTCCGGTTACCGCAATATGAAATGGCCCTTTGGTATCTCCCGCACCACGAAGTACCCCAAACACAAGTATGGAGAGGCCGAAGGCGGGCTCCGCAAAGGCTTCCAGGCGTAATACCCGTGAACCAAGTGCAATGACCTGGGCATCACGGGTAAAGAAGCCCATCAGAAGTGGTGCAAACAGGTAGAGGATTACTCCCATGAGTGTCATCAGGAGTGTTCCCATCACAACGCAGGTGCTGGAAAAACGGCGGGCAAGTTGTTTGTCTTCGCTGCCCAGTGATTGGGCGACCAAGGTGGTAGCTGCGGTGGCAAAGCCACTTGCCGGCAGGTAGGTCATAGACTCTGCATTGATTGCCAAGAAGTGTGCAGCAAGGGCGGTGGTTCCCAATGTACCAACCATTTTTGTGTAGACGATCTGGCCGAATGAGAGCGTCGATCGTTCAAGTGCCATCGGAAGAGCGAGGCGAAGCGAGCTCTTGAGAATGGCGGCATCGAATTTCCAACTCCCTTTCAGTGAAAGTCGGATAGGGTTGCTTGTCGTAAGCAATATCCCAAAAAGCAGGATGCTGGTGACTGTGCAACTGATACTGGTTGCCATTGCAGCACCCCTAACACCGAGACCAAGACCAGGTAGAGTAACTATTCCCAGAGGAATACTTGGGAAGATGAAGAAGAGATTGAGAAGAATGTTCATAAGATTGTTCAGACCATTGAGATAGAGTGGCGTTCTGGAGTCCCCGCTGAGGCGAAGTAGGGTGCTGATGAGAATCATGAGGAGGTTCGGAAGATATCCCAAGGCAATATAGTGGAAGTACTGTTGTGCCAATGGTTCCACCGTTGCCTCAGCACCTATCCATGAGGGAAGTCTTCTTGCAATGATGAGGAAAGAGAAGGTCAGGAAGAATCCAAAAAAGAGAGAGGATAGGATTGCCTGTCTGGTAATGAGACGGGCTCTGTCAGTCTTTCCACTTCCAAGGTTACGGGCCATCAACACAGAGAAGCCGATGGCAAACGCGTTCATCCACCCATTCACCAGCCAGATGGTGGAGGCTGGAACAGAAACTGCTGCAGTTGCCTGAGCACCAAGAGAACCCACCATGGCTGAATCGACATAGGTAACGGTAACTTGTAGGAATTGTTCAAGGATGGTAGGCCAGGCGAGCGCCCAGATGATGGTTCTCGCAGGAAGCGATCGATCGAGAAGATTCAATGGTTTTGTACTTCTGAGCATGCCTTGTCTACCCTTGGAGACGAGGCAATCGTATAGAAAAGTATGGAACGTGGCAAGGGCGGGAAAATGAAACTCCCGCCCTCTCTATGAAACTTAGATGCTTGCTGCCTGTGCAAGTGTGATTGCACTGGTCACCACGATATCCTCAACGGAACACCCACGGCTGAGATCACTGATCGGCTTGGCGAATCCCTGGAGGATTGGGCCATAGGCTTCAGCTCCAGCAAGGCGCTGTACAAGCTTGTAGCCGATGTTTCCAGCCTGGAGGTCCGGGAAGATCAGGGTATTGGCACCACCGGCGACGGTGGAACCAGGAGCCTTGCTCTTCGCAACACTGGGAACAATGGCTGCATCGAGCTGCAACTCCCCGTCAATCTGCAACTCAGGAAGTTTTTCCTTGACCAGATTGGTAGCGGTAACCACCTTGTCGACCAAATCACCCTTTGCAGAGCCCTTGGTTGAGTAGCTGAGCATGGCCACCTTTGCCTCGGTGTTGAGGAAGGTCTTGCAGGATAATGCAGAAGCTTCTGCAATCTCAGCCAGCTGTTCAGCTGTTGGGTTGGGGATGGTGGCACAGTCAGCAAAAATGAATGAGCCGTTTGCCCCATATTCGCTCTTGTCTGTTGCCATGACGAAACATGAGGATGCAAACTTGATCCCGGGCTTGGTCTTGATGATCTGGAAGGCAGCAAGAAGCACATTGCCGGTGGTGTTCTCAGCGCCGGCAACCATTGCATCAGCCTTTCCCAGGCGGACCATCATGGCTCCCCAGCGAAGAGGATCGATAATACCCTGGTAAGCTTCATCCTCGCTCAATCCTTTATGCTTTCGAAGCTCATGGTATTCCTTGGTAAAAGCCTCACGATCTTCACTGGAAGAGGGGTCTACAATTGAGATACCTTCAAGTGAGGTCTTTACTGCTTCTGCAGCGTTCTTCACTGCATCCACTGCACCGACCAAGATGACCGATTTGGCCAATTTTTCATCGATAATCTTCCGTGCGGCCTGGATGGTTCTGCTCTCAGTACCCTCGGCCAGGACGAGATTTTTCTGGGCCTCAATTGCTTGGGCCTTCATTTTTTCTGCAAACGTCATGGTTATGCTCCTTGACAGGTTAGATTAGATAGTACCCGATCAGTGTATCACGTTAGAATCTCTTAGAAAAGGCTCGAAGAGTGGGCATTCCAGTCTCCTCCTTGCCCGTTTTATTGCTTTCCAGTACAATGCGGTTCATGAAAGAGAGCATGCGCATCGGAGTATATGGCTTGGGACGATTTGGATCCTTCTGGGCCAAGGAGTTGGCTGGACATGGGTTTGAGGTAATCGCCTACAGTAGACGGAATAAAACCGTTCCCCCAGGGGTACGTCTCGGGAGTGAGGAAGAAGTCCTTACCTGTTCTGCTTTGTTCTATTGTGTTTCCATCAGCGCCTTCAAGGACGTACTGGCACGTACCGCTGGGAACATCGGGAAGGATACCGTGGTGATGGACACTTGTTCGGTGAAGCTCTATCCGGCAAAGGTTATGCAAGAGCTGCTTCCTTCCTCTGTGCAAAGCATAGCAACGCACCCAATGTTTGGTCCTGATTCCGGTAAGAATGGGGTGAAAGGCCTTCCCTTGGTGATCTGTCCGGTCAATTGCAAGCAGGAAACGCTCTCCTGGTGGGTGAATGAATTTGCTCGTTGGGGCCTCGATGTTATGCATATGAGCTGTGACCAGCACGACCGTGAGGCTGCCTGGTCTCAGGGGATTACCCACTTCGTGGGGCGTACGCTCTCTGAACTTTCCCTTGGCGATACCAAACTGGCAACCAAGGGATACAGGACCCTTATGAGTGTTGTGGAGCAGACCTGCAATGATCCAATGCAGCTGTTCTATGACCTGCAACGTTATAATCCGTATGCAAAGCAGATGCGTATGGGGCTCAAAGGAGCCCTTGATACGGTTATGGAGGTCCTGAAGAAGCAGGAGGAAATTGAGTGAATGTGTGTGTATATACCTTGGGATGTAGGCTGAACCAGTGCGAGAGTGAAGCCATCGCCGATTCATTTTCCAAGGAAGGATTCACCGTGGTCTCTGAGGACCAAGGTGCTGATCTATATATTGTCAATACGTGCACTGTTACCAGTAAAGCCGAACAGAAAGCAAGAAGGATGCTCCGTAAATTTGCGAGGATTGCCCCGACACTTGCCACGGGTTGTTATGCCCAGGTCAACGAGGAAGAGCTCAAGGCACTCAGTGACCAGATTATTGTGGTCCCGCTGGAAAAGAAGGCGCATCTTCTCCAGCTTGCAAAGCATCTGAAAGCTTCTCTAGTCTCTGGTATGAGTATGAAGGAGGGGTGCCTCTCCTTCAGTGACGGAGAAGCCTCCGTCTTTGATTATGACGCGGCCTCTTTTTCCTACCATAGCAGGGCGTACCTGAAAATCCAGGATGGGTGCGACAACAGTTGTGCGTACTGCCGGGTACATATTGCACGAGGCAAGGCTGTGAGCCTTGATTCCACTCTCGTCATTGAGCGTGCTCTTGCACTCGAGGCGGCTGGTTTCCAGGAGATCATGCTCACCGGTGTCAATCTTACCATGTACGATCATCAGGGTGATGGTTTGGGAGGGTTGCTTGAGAAGTTGCTCTCAGTGCTTTCTGAAGATGTTAGGCTCCGCCTCAGTTCCATGGAACCCGACCATATCGATGGTCGTCTGTTGGAAGCCTTGAAGGACCCAAGGATGCAACCACACTTCCACATTCCGGTACAGAGTGGGAGCAATCGGGTTCTACAACTCGTTGATAGGCACTATACCATCAGTGAACTGTCCTCAATTCTGGAACAGCTCAAACATTCGAAGGATGACCCCTTCCTGGCCGCTGATATCATTACCGGTCTTCCTGGGGAGAGTGAAGAGGATTATGAAGAAACGAAGCAATTCATACTCAGCCAAGGATTCTCCATGTTGCATGTGTTCCCATTCTCACCCCGACCCGATACCCCGCTGTATCATGCAAAACATCGTGTTCCTGAGAAAATACGTGATGAACGAGCCCTTGAGCTCCGGGAACTCTCAAAGCAGCTGCACGACGCATACAAAGAGAGGCAACTGGGAAAAGAGAGTGAGGTTATCCTCCAAAACAGGAAGGGAGGGCACTGGTATGGGTTGAGCGGGAACTATCTGGAAGTAAAAGTAATTGATGCTCCTCCCTTCGCAAGGGAAGGAATGTTGGTGAAGGGACGCTTCAGTGACAAGCTGCCCAAAACAGGGAAGATGGAGTTTATTTCCTATGAAACGGCTATTCGCAACTGAACGTCTTGACGCCTATATCATTTCCAGACCGCTTGCTGGACCGTACCTGGCATATGAGAAGCGGAACCGGGAATTGTTTCGTCCCTACTCAATTGCACAGAAGGAGAGTTACTACACCTTGGGGTCGTTCCAGGATGTGGCGGACCGACAGTTCAACCTCTATGAGGAGCACAGAATGCTCCCCTTGTTGTTTTTCGAGAAGGATAAAAGAAAGCATGTCATTGCCTTGGTGAGCCTGAACCAATTGGTATGGGGACCTTTTCGATCAGGAAAGCTCAGCTATAGTGTGGATGGTGATAAGCTACGTCAGGGCTATGGCACAGAGGCAGTGAAGGGAATTATCGACTATGCGTTTGGACAACTTGGTTTGCATCGCGTCGAGGCCCATATCCAGCAGAACAATAGTGCAAGTCTTGCGTTTGCTGAGCATATAGGATTCCAAGCGGAAGGAATGGCGAAGGGCTATCTATACAGGGATGGGGAGTGGGTGGACCATCTACGCCTATCCCTGCTCAATGAATGTTTGGATATGCGCTCCTTCAGTTAGGACGACTTTTGAGCTCCCTCACCGTTATCTTGGGTTCCTGGATGGTGACCATGGTATTGGGAGCAACCGATTCCTTGATCCATACGTTGGAGCCTATTACTGCATTTTTCCCGATGGTAATATCTCCAAGGATAGTCGCGTTGGAATAGATGGTTACATTGTCTTCAATTGAGGGGTGTCTTTTTGCTCCCCTGATCAGGCTTCCGCAAGCATCTTTTGGAAAGCTCAGTGCACCGAGGGTTACCCCTTGGTAGAGCTTCACATTGTTTCCGATGACCGTGGTTTCCCCAATGACCACACCAGTTCCATGGTCGATGAAGAACGATGCTCCTATCTCTGCACCGGGGTGGATATCGATACCGGTCTCCTTGTGTGCATACTCATTGAACATGCGAGGGATCAGGGGAACATCCATCTTGAATAGTTCATGTGCAATCCTGTGGATGGTAAGTGTCTTGATGCAGGGATAAGAGAGGATGACCTCTCTGATATTCCTTGCTGCAGGATCTCCATCGAATGCTGCCTTGGCATCCTTCTTCAGTTTTATACGGAGTTGGGGCAAGAGGGCGCATACCTCTCTGACCGTACTATCGGCTTTTTCCTGTGCCTCACACTCATCAAGTGAAGGGTCGTCGTACCGGTATGCGAGAAAAATCTGGCTCTTCAACTGCGTACAGACTTGCTGCATCTGTACTCTCAGGATTTCTTGCAGTCCCAGTTCAGCACGGTCACGCCCACAACGACCAGGGAACATCAGTTCAAGAAATTCATTGGAAATTTCCCCAATGGAGAGCATCTGAGGCAGTGGTTTTAAACCATGAAAATTTGCATTTCCTGCAACACGGTCGAAGGTCCCGTAGAATGCATCCACATAGGATGAAGCATCAAATTGTTGGTCTTTGCACGGTTTCATACGGCTACCATACGGTTCTTGCAGGCTTTTATGCAAGCACCTAGCCTAGGAACTGTGCAATCCTTGTATATAACGTGCCTGCCAGATGTGTGGCTATGGCCAATTTCAATAGGTCGCCAAGAATAAAAGGAAGCATACCTGCCTGTAGTGCTACCTTCCAGGAGAGATTCCCCACAACCTTTAAATAGGGGACTCCTGCAAGATAGATGGCCAGCGTAGCCCCAAGGCCAAGGAGAATGCATACCAATTTGAATCTTCCTGGGTACTCGTCTTTCCTGCGGTAACTGCCGGCAAGCCCTGCGAGAAAGGAGGCAGGAAGCAAACCGAAGAGAAACCCCCCAGTAGGGCCAAGGAGAATTCCCAAGCCGCCACCACTACTGAAAACCGGCAAACCAATTGCTCCCAGCAGCAGATAAATTGCCGTGCTGCCCAGCCCCACGGCAGGCCCACCGAGAAATCCCGCGAGCAGAACAAAGAGTGTCTGCAGGGTGATGGGGACAGGAGGAAGAGGGAACCTGAGATAGGCTCCAACGATGATCAAGGCACTAAAAAGCGAGGTAAGAAGTAATCGTTTTTGTTGCATGGGGGGAGCGTAGCACAGCACCTTTTAAATTGTAAACAGCAAGCAGGTTGACAATTGAAGAAGTGCACACTACCATCGGTCGCATGAATCATGCTCAAACATTGCTACACATTCTTTCTTCCAATCGGGGTATTCACCTGAGTGGTCAGCAGCTAGCTGCTGAGATGGGTGTAAGCCGAACCGCTGTTTGGAAGGCCATGGAAACCTTACGTAACCAAGGTCATGTCATCGAGGGGATTCCCAATCGAGGGTATCGCTTGCTCACTTCCACCTTTTTATATTCCAAGGATCGTCTGCAGACCCTGCTTCCTTCCTGGGATCTTCATCTATTCGATTCAATTGACTCAACCAATCGATATGCAAAAACATTGAGATCCAGAAAAGCCTTGGTTCTTGCCTGTCATCAGAGCGAGGGGAGGGGAAGGCTCTCAAGGAGCTTCTACAGCCCACAGGGAGGTCTCTACCTCAGCCTGCTCTTTCCTGCTGTATTTCCGCTATCTGATGCTTCCCTGATTACCAGTGCAGCTGCGGTGGCCGTCAGTGAGGCCATCGAGGAGATGTGTGGGAAATACTGTCAGATCAAATGGGTCAATGACCTGTTCTATCAGAACCGAAAAGTTTGCGGTATCCTCACCGAAGGAGTGTTGGGTGTTGAGAGTGGACGCCTCACAGCTGTGGTCGTCGGTATCGGGCTCAATCTTTTTACCAAGCGTGAAGCATTCCAGGAATCACTCAAGACTATTGCCACCTCGCTCTATGATGGAGAGGATTCACTTCCCCCTGGATTCTCTGTGGATGCTCTTATAGCATGTATTGTGAAAAAGCTGGAGGATTCCTTGGCTACCTTGGCTGACCGCCCCTTCCTTCCAGCCTATCGTGACAGGTCCTTGGTTCTTGGACATCAGGTGCGCGTGCATGCAGGATCTGAGCAGTATGTTGCCAGAGCCATTGCAATCGATGATGAAGCGCATCTGGTTGTGGAGAATGAGCATGGGAAACAGAAAGTTCTCTCCAGCGGGGAAGTCAGTATCCACCTTGAAGTCTAACTTTGGTTTGTTGTATAGTCATTAGCTACAAATAAAGGAATGAAATAATGCTAGAAGCGGTACGTGAAACTTGGAAGAATCTTATTGAACAGCAGTTGCACATCTATGCTGCAGAGATGTTGGGCAATGCCCCTGAATTGCCAGCATTGGCAGTGCAGAGTCCTCCGAAGCCTGAGCTTGGTGATCTTGCTTTCCCTCTCTTTGCTTATGCGAAGGTCTTGAGGACAGCTCCCCCTAAGCTGGCATCTGAACTCAAGACCCGTATTGAACAGCTTGCTGATCGTCCCTCTGGTGAGATTCTCTTGAGCGGACCTTACCTGAATGTCCGTATTGACATGGGCTCCGTTGCAACCGCTCTTTCAGAGCGTATTGCACAGGAAAAGGATCGCTATGGGAGCAGTGAATCACTCAAAGGCAAGAAGGTTACCATTGAGTTCAGCTGTCCCAATACCAACAAGCCGCTTCATTTGGGTCATATGCGCAATGACAGCCTTGGTGAGAGTGTTGCAGCCATACTGAAGGCCAATGGTGCCGAAGTCCGCAAGGTGAACCTTATCAATAACCGCGGGGTGCATATTTGCAAGTCAATGCTTGCTTACCAGAGGTTCGGCAATAATGAGACTCCTGAATCCAGTGGTATCAAGGGGGACCATCTCGTTGGCAAGTATTATGTCAAGTTTGCCGCTTGGGCAAAAGAGGACCCCTCCGCAGAGGGGCAAGCCCAGGAGATGTTGCAGAAGTGGGAGAGTGGGGACCCTGAAGTGCTGGCACTTTGGGAGAAAATGAACGGATGGACACTCGATGGCCTTGCTGAAAGCTATGAGAAGATGGGGATCAGTTTTGATGCCTATTACTATGAGTCTGAGACATACACATATGGTAAGGATGAAATCCTCAAAGGTCTTGAGAAGGGTGTATTCTATCGTGAGGAGGATGGATCGGTATGGGTTGACCTGGAGCCGATCAAGCTGGACAAGAAAGTGCTCCTGCGCAAGGATGGAACCAGCTTGTACATGACCCAGGACGTGGGAACAGCCATCATGCGACACAAGGACTGGCCTTTCGATTCCTTAATCTATGTGGTTGCCAGTGAGCAGAGGTATCACTTCATGGTGCTCTTCTATGTGCTGCAACTGTTGGGTTACTCCTGGGCTGATGATCTTCATCACCTCTCCTACGGCATGGTAAACCTGCCTGATGGGAAGATGAAAAGCCGAGAAGGAACCGTTGTTGATGCCGATGAGTTGGTTGCTACCCTCACTAACCTTGCTCGTAATGAAATCCGTGAGAAAGAGCGCGAGGACCTTGTTGATGATGTGGACAGGACCAGCAGTTCCATTGCACTCGGTGCATTGAACTACTATTTGCTGCAAGTCTCCCCGACCAAGGATATGATCTTCAATCCTGCAGAGTCAATCTCATTCAATGGGAATACCGGCCCCTACCTTCAGTACATGGGTGCGAGAATCTCAAGCATGCTCAGGAAGTATCAGGATGAAGAGTTTGCCGATTGCCATGAGATGACTTTCGACAGCAGCTTGCTGACCCTTCCTGATGAGCGAGAGCTTGTCAAGCAACTTGCACGTTATCAGGAAGTCGTTGAGAGAGCTGGGGGTGCATATGATCCATCGGTTGTTTGCAGCTATCTCTATGAAATCTCAAAGTTGTTCAGCCGCTGGTATCATGACAATCCGGTCTTGAAGGCTTCTTCCCGCCCTCTGGTCCGTTCCCGTATCGAACTGGTAAGCATGGTCTTGCAGGTGATCAAGAACGCCTTCAGTTTGGTTGGTGTTCCCTTCCTTGCTTCGATGTAAGGGTTTACCTACTGTAGAGCGAGCAGAAACGATTGATGAATCGTTCCTCTTCCCATTCGATATCAGGATCGTCGTCCAGGAGTATCCTGTAGAGGAAACGCTGGACGACGCTGCTGAAACTCTGGATTGCAAGATCTAAATCCTCAATATCCAACCTGCCACTATTGCTCAGGCTTTCAAGGAGAATACTGCTCTGGCCTATGAGCATCTCGTCCAGTGTACGTTTGATGCTTGCTGCTTCACCGTGGGTTAGAGCCTCACTCTCAATAATCCGGTAGAAGGAACGCATAACTTCATCCTCATACAAATGGTGCCAGTGAGCCATTGCCCTGCTGAGTACTTCATTTGCACTACCTTCCAGGCTGATGGACCTCTTTTGCTTATAGGCGAGTGTGTTGCAGTAGGAGAAAAGTTCTGCAATCAATGCTTCCCTGCCCTGGAAATGATGGAAGATTGCAGCTTTGCTGATATTATTGTGCTTTGCAAGCAAGCTGAGTGAGACCGTATCGAGACCTCTCTCTGAGCCCAATTCCAATAGGGAAAGAATAAGTTGTTGCTTCATTGTAGTAGTGTGCATACTGTATACTAACCGAACGGTCGGTAAGTTTTCAATGCCTTTTTCTTTGTTTTTCAATCAATTAGATCAAAAAGGTTGTTGTAACTGATTTCTGTTTTTGGTATAAAGGACAAGACAAATCAAATTGAAGGATGAATATCGACATGTACGCACTTGTAGAGATTCTCGGAAAGCAGTACAAGGCCGTCGAAGGTGAGACAGTCCAGGTTGATTATATCAGCCAGAATGAGGCCGGTTCCTCCCTTGAGTATGCCACCGTTCTCGCCATTGTGGATGAGAACAATGCAACGTTTGGCACCCCCTATGTAGCAGATGCCGTTGTGAAAGCAACGTTATTGGAGCACATCAAGGGTGACAAGATCAGAGTGTTCAAGAAAAAGCGCCGAAAGGGCTATACGAGAACCCAGGGTCACCGCCAGCGGTACTCCCTGATCACGATCGACAAGATCATTGCATAAGGAGGGCGAAAGATGGCACATAAGAAAGGTGGCGGTAGTTCCCGCAATGGTCGTGACTCCAATGCCCAGAGATTGGGTGTGAAGCGCTTTGGTGGACAGTTGGTCAAGGCAGGAGAAATCCTTGTTCGTCAGCATGGGACTAAGTTCCATCCTGGTGAGAATGTAGGCCTCGGTTCCGATTATACGTTGTTTGCAAAAGCTGAAGGTACCGTGCTGTTTCACAGTCGGAAGAACCGGAAGTACATCAGCATCGTAACTGAGTAAGTTAAAAAAGTAGAAGTAAACGAGATAATGTTTGGATTTTCAGACGAAACCTATCTTGATGTTGCCTCCGGAAACGGGGGCAACGGTTGTGTATCCTTTCGAAGGGAAAAGTATGTTCCCAAGGGAGGCCCGGATGGCGGCGACGGCGGCCGTGGCGGGGATGTGGTATTCGTCGTCAAACATAACCTGAGAACCCTGGCCCATCTGAAATTGGTCCGTACCTATCGTGCGGAGAATGGAAGGAATGGCCAAGGAGACCGCTGCTATGGACGCGATGGTGCAGATATTGAGATACCGGTTCCTCCTGGGACTGTGATCAAGGATGCCCAGACTGGTGAGAGCCTCAAGGATCTGACCGACGAAGAGCGATGGGTGTTTCTCAAGGGTGGCAGGGGTGGCCAAGGCAATTGGCACTTCCGTACTGCAACCAGGCAAGCCCCTCGTTTTGCCCAGCCGGGCGAGAAGGGCGAGGAGATGCGCGTTGGTGTTGAGCTGCTTGTCATTGCTGATATCGGCTTTGTCGGCTTCCCTAATGCAGGAAAGTCAAGCTTGTTGAATATACTGACCAATGCCCGCACCAAGGTGGCAGGTTATCCGTTCACCACAAAAATTCCTCAACTGGGTATGATGCGATACGATGAACATGATATCGTTTTGGCTGATATCCCTGGATTGATTGAAGGGGCCAGTGAAGGTTCTGGAATGGGAATCAAATTCCTCAGACACATCAGCAGGACCAAGGGCCTTGCCTTTCTCATTGACTTGAGTGATGAGCGATATCTTGATGCCTATGATATACTATGCAAGGAACTGGAGGCGTTCGAACCCGAACTGCTGAACAAGTATCAGGTAATCATCGGAACAAAGACTGATGAACCTGGAACTGGGGAACGACTGGAAGAGTTGAAGCAGAAGTATACGGACAAAGAAGTCATCGGCCTTTGCGTGTATCTGGATCAAGGAGTTGATGCGGTCAAGCATGCGTTCATCCGGATGGTAGAAAAGCAGGAATCGGCAAGGGATATTTCCACTGTTGATGAAGGTGGATTCACTGCCACCGTTGATCATGATGCCTACTATCCAGAGGATCCTGACGAGCTATAGGAGGAACCCTTGGCAGAAGCAGTACCCACGGCACTCGTGGGAGGCAGTTTTGACCCGGTTCATCTTGGTCACCTGCACTTGGTACATACGGTGGCTTCCTCCACTGCATATAGACGATTTATCTTTGTCCCGGTTGCTCGCAACAACTTCAAGAGGAATGCAAATCCAGCGTCTGCAGAACACAGGATGGAGATGCTCCATTTGGGTTTTGCTGCATATCCTGGTCTCTATCCCGAAGACCCTGAGATGGAATTCATCACTGATGATTGTGAAATCAATCGCGGCGGAATATCCTACACCTATGACACCGTCAAGCATCTGTATCTCCACTACAATATCAAGGGACGGCTTGCAGTGGTCATGGGCGATGATCTCCTCGGTGATCTCCAGAAGTGGCATGCCTATGAGCAGCTCAAGGAGCTGGTGACCTTTGTGGTCATCAGACGAGAAGGGGATAATGCTCCCTTCAGTGACCTTGCCGCAGATTTAGTGTATCTCGAGAATCCCCGGGTGGAAGATAGTTCAACCCAGATACGGGAAGCTGCAAGTGTGCTTGGAGAAAGGGACACATTGCCAAAATATATTTCACAGCTGATGCCTGAGGAGGTAGCTCACTATGTCGAGTCATTTCGACTCTACCGTGCTTGAGCAAGAACTGTCAGAAACATTGTCTGCCCAGCGATACCAACATAGTATAGCTGTAGGGGAAACCTGTGTGCATCTTCAGCATAGATATCATGAGATGTTTGATGAGAAGGAACTCTACCAATGTGGTTTGATGCATGATATTGCTCGGGATTGGAATGCCGAGGCGCTTACCCAATACGCTGATGAGCATCATCTACCATTGGAGAGTGAAGAGAAGGGTTGGGCTGTTCTGTTGCACGCTCCCGTAGGAGGAGCTCTGCTACAGGAGCGAGGCTTTTCCCAACAACTCTGTATTGCTGTTCGTTATCATACAATCGGAAGCATATTTATGGGAAGAATGGGTTTGCTTCTCTACATCTCTGATTATATTGAGCCGAATAGGATGCACCTGGACGATGAGAAGCGATCATCCTTGCTTGCTGAGCCGACCCTTGAGGCATTATGTATCAGGATATTGAAAGCAGAGCGAGCACACTTGCTTACCAAGGGAAAGGCAGTCACCCACTCAGGGCTCGAGTTGCTTCATTTTCTCCAGGAAGGTGGAAAACTGTGAGAAAAACAGGAGTGTTTCTGTTGATCATGGTTGTTCTCTTGTTTGCTGGATGTGCGCATGATTCATCCGAGGCATATTATGGACTGTTCGAGGATGAGGCGGCCTTGATTGCATTCGAGGATAAGGGAACGCTGTTCCTTGTCATCTTACCTTGGTCGGTGGTTAAAGACCAAGTTGACAAGAGTGGTAGTCCTCCCTCAAGGCTGCTGATGGAGCTAGGAGGGATGGATCCTTTGATCGTGGTGGAAGGGGAAGGAGAAGAGCTCTCCAGGATTCGGTCGCTCCTGACCACACTGGTCGTCGATACTACCGATCTCACACGCGAGGAGGTGGATGGGCAAGCGCGGTTGGAAGCACTGAAAGCAGGAGCTCCCTACTTGAGGAAATCTGGTTTGGCAGATACACTTTCCACCACCTGCCCTGGCTTGGATCCCTTCTTGTTGTTGCAGCGGATAGAACGGTTTCGTGTGTATGATATAAGACGTGTACTGGAAGAAGAAATGGTTGTTGATTGGCAGCAACTGAAAAGCCATATGGGTCTGTATCTTGAACAGATTCAGACTACACGATGAAACGTGTAAAGAATGAAACGTAGGAGTTTGTAGGAATGAATGATTTGGTACAGGCCAATGCGAATACTATTGGCCAGTTTCTGGAAGATCATAAGTGTAAGGATGTAAACATCCTCGATGTAACGCAGGAGTGCTCTTGGGCAGACTGCTTCATCATTGCAACCGTAAGCAGTGTAGGTCATCTACGTGGTGTGACCCATGAACTCTGGGGTGCCTTGAATGAACTGGGATTGGAAGTGACCAACCGGCACAAGAAGCCTGCAGGTGATGGTTGGGAGTTGATCGACTGTGGTGATATAATCATCCACTTGATGAGCAGTGAGCTTAGGGATTTCTATTCCCTCGAGAGACTCTGGCAGAAGAGAGAAAAAGAGGAAGAACAGGAGGAGTAGACTACTCCTCAATATTCTCCCGTATCTTGATGATGGTTTGGGTGATGGTGTCAATAATGGGGTCTTGCTGGTTCATCAAGTGGGTGAACAGTTTTTGGATGGCATCATAACCCTGCCGTTCGGGTTGCTGGCAGATGGTAAATGTGATGACCCCTTCTTTAACCAGAGACCTTGTTACCGGGACATCATCAAAACTGAAGGTTCTCAGTTTATCCTGCATACCAAGGTCTTTGACCGCCTGGCAGGCTCCCTGTACACCAGCAGCTGTTAGATACATGCTGTTGATGTATTCATGTTGTTCCAGACAGGAACGGGTTCTCTCATAGCCGATGGTGTCATCGTCAAGACTTTCCACGGTATCCACCACAATGTAGTCCGCTCCATGTTCCTGCAGCCCTTCTATGAATCCCCTGATACGCTCTTGGTGGCCTTTCATGTTGAAAGAACCGGTAACGATAAGGATTCGCTTCTGGGTCTTCCCGCATAACTGCAAGAGACCGCTGGCTGTTTTTCCTTCCAAATAGTAGTCTGGTCCCACATAAAAAAGACGGTGTGAGCTGTCAATATCAGTGTTAACCGTCACCACTGTGGTTCCGCTTTCTGCAATCCTGTCGATAGCCTCAATTACTGGCTGCACATCAAGGGTTGTAACACAGACTCCATCATAGTGCTTTGCTTCCAGACGTTTGAGCTCTTTCAGGTGTACATCGAGATCGAATGATTTGATCTGGATTATATCCAGGATTACGCCAAAGTCACTCAGCTCACGTTCTGCTTGGCGAAAGCCTGCGATGACATCGTTAAAGAATGGGTTGCCTATACTTGGCAAAAGACACCCAATTCTTAGAGGCTGTTTCCTTCTTGCAAGTACTTTTCCTGCAAGGTTGGGGGTAAATCCCATCTCATCCGCGATAGCCTGTACCCGTTTTGCAACCTCTTCATTCACTCCTTTACGTTTATGAAGAACTCGATCGACGGTACCCCTGGAAACTCCTGCCTCTTTTGCGATATCTCTAATTGTAACAGCCATGGTAGTCCTTTTGCATGAGGATACGCTGACAACGTTGCATGCGCAAGTGTCCTCAGCTGGATTTTACCCGCTTCTTGCTTAAAACATCAAAAACCACAGCAGCAAGAACAACGATACCCTTGACGGCTTTCTGCCAGTTAGCATCAATTCCAAGTATCGACATACCGTTGTTCAGGACACCCATGAAGATTGCCCCAATGATTGCTCCCCCAACGGTCCCTGTTCCACCGTACGCTGAAGCTCCTCCGATGAAACAAGCTCCGATTGCATCGAGTTCATAGTTTGTCCCCGCTGTCGGGGCTGCAGAGTTGAATCGTGCCACTCCAACCAGGGCCGCTACACCGGCGAGGAAGCCCATGTTCGCATATGCGAAGAAGAGTACCCTATTGGTATTAATTCCCGAGAGTTTTGCGGCCTTCTCATTGCCGCCCAATGCATAGAGATGTCTTCCTGGGACACTGCGAGAAGTGAAGTAGCTATATCCTAGTACGATTACTGCAAGCAGAATCAGTACAACAGGAATGCCTTTGTGCTGACCAAGCAAGCTTGCGATCAGGAGGATAGCAGTTGAAAGGAAAATGATTCGTGCGATGGTAAATGCAAAAGGTTCAATCTGGTACCCCTTTTTCTTCTTGGTCTGTCGATTGAACAGTGTATATGCTATTACGATCAAGCAAATGATGACACCAATGATGAATGTGATGGTGAATACCTTTGCCTTGTCATCAGTGTTTGGCAGGAAGCTATTGAAATAATTCAGATACTCTTCCGGGAAGGGGGAGATGGTCAAGCCGTTGAGGATAAGCAAGGCAACCCCTCTCCAGAGCAGCATCCCAGCCAAGGTGGTGATAAAAGGAGGGATCCGTACATAGGCAATCCAGAAACCTTGCCATGCCCCGATCGCAAGTCCCGTGAGTAGGCAGATGATGATGGATATGTATATATTCCAACCTAGATTCACGATCAAGGTTCCGGCCAAAGCTCCAACCAAGGCAACGACAGAACCCACTGAAAGGTCAATGTTTCCACCGGTAAGGATACAGAGCAACATACCTGTTGCCAGAATAACTACGTAAGAGTTCTGGCTGATGAGGTTCGAGATGTTTGCTGGGACGAAAAGGGAACCTCTCCCACTGGCGCTGATCAAGCCATTGAAGAGAATCATTGTTGCGATAAGGACTAAAAGCATGGAATTCTTCTTCATAGATTCCTTGATCCCGAGGCTATGTCTCATGATGTTCTTGCTCCTTTCTGATTCTGGATAATACACGTCATAATTGCTTCCTGACTCGCTTCAGAGCCAAGCATCTCCCCTACAATTCTTCCTTCACTGAGTACATAGATTCGGTCACAGATACCGAGGATCTCAGGCATTTCGGAAGAGATGACGAGGATGGACTTCCCTTCTTCAGCCAGTTGGTTGATGATAGTATAGATTTCATATTTTGCCCCTACATCAATTCCTCTTGTAGGCTCATCAAGCATGAGTATATCTGGTTCGGTAAAAATCCATTTGCCCAGCAATACCTTCTGTTGATTGCCCCCAGAAAGGTTGTTGACCTCTTCAAATACCGAAGAACATTTCGTCCCAATTTTTGCCACCATATTCTTGGATACCTGAATTTCCAAGTCTGGATCTATGATCTGGTGGTTGCTGATCGATTGCAGGTTCGCAAGGGTGGTGTTCTCCATGATGGGTTTGGAGAGAATAAGACCATTGGTCTTGCGGTCTTCGGTCACATAGGCAATCTTGTTCTCTATTGCCTGTTGTACGGTGTTCAGATGAATTTCCTTCCCATTGACGCGGATGGTTCCGCTTATGTCCTGCCCATAGCTCTTTCCAAACAGGCTCATGGCAAACTCTGTTCTGCCTGCACCCATCAGGCCACTGATTCCTACCACTTCTCCTCTGTGGAGTTTGATATTGATATCGTCACAGATCTTTCTCCCTGGGTTAAGCGGGTTGTAGACATTCCAATGCTCTACCTCAAGACTGACCTCTCCGATTGTTGTGTTCCGTTTTGGGAATCGGTCCTCAATACTTCGACCGACCATTGCCTTGATGATCTCATTCTCATCGAATGCTTTCTCATACTTGTCCATGGTGGTGATGACCTGACCATCACGGATGACGGTAATCCTATCGGCAACATAGGAGACCTCGTTGAGTTTGTGTGAGATGAGGATACTGGTCATTCCCCTCTCTTTGAATTGCAGTAAGAGATCAAGTAATTTCTTTGCATCAGAATCGTTGAGCGAAGCGGTTGGCTCATCAAGAATCAGTACTTTGACGTTCTTTGCGAGTGCCTTGGCGATCTCAACCAACTGTTGCTTGCCAACACCGATATCCTTGATCGCAATCTTGGAAGATTCCTCGAGTCCGACCATGGAGAGCAGCTCATCCGCCCTGTTGTACGTTTTATCCCAATCAATGCGAAAGTAGGATCCTCTCTCATTCCCCAAAAACATGTTCTCACCTATGGTAAGATAGGGTACGAGGGCAAGCTCCTGATGGATGATGGCAATCCCTTTCTGCTCACTCTCCCTGATGGTATGAAAATGGCAGGATTCACCGTGAATGAGGATTTCTCCCTCAAAAGAGCCAGAAGGGTACACCCCACTGAGAATGTTCATCAGTGTAGATTTACCGGCTCCATTTTCTCCTACAATTGCATGAATTTCACCTTGTCTGACATCAAGGTTGACGTCATCCAAGGCCTTTACCCCGGGAAAAAGCTTGGTGATGTGTTTCATTTCTAAGAGTAGGGTATCCAAAATTATCCTCCAAGAAGGCGGGCAGCAGCTGTTGCCCGCCTCTTTCAGAAAAGGTCAGACCTGAATGTCGGCTTCGGTGTAGTATCCGCTGTCGATCAACAGTTCCTTGTAGTTGTCCACCGTTGCAAACACAGGTTCACAGAGGTAGGACGGGATGACGCCAGTACCATTGTCGTAGGTGGTGGTGTCATTCACATCGACTTCCTCACCCTTTACGATGGCATTGACCATTTCCACAACCTTGCTTGCCAAGGTGCGGGTGTCCTTGAAAATTGACATTGCCTGTAAGCCCTGCAACATGTTTTTGACTGCTGGTTTATCACAATCCTGACCAGTAATAATCGGGAAGTTCTCCTTGGTATAGCCTGCAGCTACCAAGGCATTGGTGATTCCGTTCGCTACTGAGTCATTGGAGGAATAGACTGCATCGAGGCGTTTCCCGTTCGGGCCGTATCCGTTTGCAGTGATAAGATTCTCCATGCGCTTCTGGGCTTCCTCGGTTGACCAGTTCAATGTTGCCACCTGAGCCTTGCTGGTCTGTCCGGAAGGAACGACAAGCTTGCCGCTCTTGATGTATGGCTCCAGGATTGACATGGCACCACCAAAGAAGAAATTGATGTTGTTGTCATCAGGGGAACCGGTGAACAGCTCAATGTAGTAGGGGCCTTTTGTGCTGTCCAGCTTGAGAGCATCTCGAATGAACTCTCCCTGGATTGTCCCAACCTTGAAGTTGTCAAAGGTTGCATAATAGGTGACTGCATCGCTGTTCATAATCAAACGGTCATAGGCGATGACTTCAATGTCATTTTCCTTTGCCTGTTTGAGTACCTCAGTGAGAGCTGAGCCGTCAATGGAGGCGATAACGAGTACATCACATCCAGTGACAATCATATTCTCGAGTTGTGCTACCTGTGTTGGGATATCATTATCCCCTGCATACTGCAGATCTACCTGGTAGCCTGCGGCTTCGAGTTGCTGCTTCATGTTGGCACCATCCTGGTTCCAGCGTTGAAGGCTCTGGGTGGGCATTGAGACACCAATTTTGGCGGCTCCGCTTTGTTCTTTTGTTCCGGCGGCGAAGAGAGATGTTGCAACCAGCAACACAATCATGAGCACACTGATACACTTTTTCATATACAACTCCTTTATCTGGATTTCTCCAGTGATATGCATAAGCTGTGGAGGGTATACGTAGTACTAGAGCAGGCGTAATCAAGCAAAATATATAATTTCCTGCGTAGTGCCCGGGCACGTTCACGTATCATGATAATACCTTTTTGGTATTTGTAAAGAGAAAGATATTCTGTGAACAAAGTTTTTTAAAACATTTGGATTTACTGTTCTAGATTATGCGCTTGGTTTTCCACTTCCCCCGGGCAAAACGGGTGATGAAACAGATGCTTCTGAAAATCCAGTCAATGTACATGCCAAACCATACCCCGTAGATGCCCCAACCGAAGAGTATTGCCAGAAGGTAGCTCATGCCAACCCTGCTTGCCCACATACTCACCATCGACACAACCATGGTAAACTTGACATCTCCTGCGGCACGTAGGAAATTAGGCAGGGAGAAGGCTGTTGGCCAGAGAATGGAGCTGAAGATCATAGCTGAGCGAATAACGTTTGAGGCAAGTTCGGTCGCCTCAGCTGAGAGATTGAAGATCAGAACGATTTGGGGAGCGAAGATGAAGACAGGGATTGCCACGATGATCATCGCGATATATGCAGAAAAGAGCAGCCTCTTCCCGTAGAAGACTGCCTGGTCTGGACGCTTGGCGCCGACTGCCTGTCCGATAACGGTAATCGAGGCTAACCCAATTGCCCCACCAGGAATATTGACGAAGGATGCTACCGAGTTAGCAATGGCATTGGCTGCAATGGATGCTGTACCGAAGGCAGCAATGAATCCTTGCACCAGCAGTTTTCCAATCTGGAAAACGGAACCCTCAATCCCATTGGGGATACCAATATGCAGGATTCGTTTGATCATATCCCAGCGAAGGGACCAGTGGCGATAGTTTCTCACTGAGATCTGATTGGTTGGATTTGTCAGTAACGCCAGAATGATTGCACTGCCTATGATACGACTGAGCAGTGTTCCTAGGCCCGCCCCTATTACACCCAGATGTAAGGCAAAGATGAAGTAGGCATTTCCTGCGACATTGACCAGATTCATGACCAGACTCACCCACAGTGAGATCTTGCTGTTCCCCATTGACCTGAATAAGGCTGCTGATGCGTTATAGGTGGCGAGAAAGGGTAGTGAGAGAAGGATATATATGAAGTAGGTTGCACCACCTTCAAGAACCGATGTTTCAATGGACCCAAAAATAAAGCTGATAATATGTCTCCTGAACGGCATGCATAGTATGAGCAGAGTGATTGAGACAAGTAGAGAGAGTAATATCAGTTGCTTGGCTGCTGCATTCGCAGATGCATTATCCTTATTCCCCAAATATTGGCTTGCTACTACTGCTCCACCGGTGGCAAAGGCTGCAAAAAGCTGGACGATCAGAATGGTGATTGAATCCACCAAACTGATAGCACTAACAGCACTTTCTCCGGCGGAGGCTATCATGACTGTGTCGGCCATTCCGATGGAGACCATGAGCACTTGCTCGATGATAAGAGGAATAATAAGAGTATACAGGAAACGGCGGGAGAACATTGGCTCCAACGCCGTATCCTGAATGGTGGGTTTCACTATACTACCTCTTGCCCTTTGCACATGGACAGGGCAACGCTGACAACCTGTTAATCGGTAAGCAGTCCTTCATCATTGTCAAAGTTCTTCTTGCGTAGGTTTTTGAACCTGCGTACCAACTCTTCTACTGTCAAGCTTGACTTTTGCTCACCTGAGACATCCAGGATGATCGAGCCTTCATCCATCATGATCAGACGGTTACCGAAGTCAATGGCAAACTGCATATTATGAGTAACCATCAGAGCGGTAAGTTCATACTCCTTGATGTATCGCTCAGTAAGATCCATGACAATCTGTGCATTCCTTGGGTCAAGGGCAGCAGTATGCTCATCAAGTAAGAGCATCTTTGGTTTGCTCATAACCGTCATCAGCAAGGTAAGTGCCTGTCTCTGTCCTCCACTGAGCAGGCCAACGTTGTCCTTGAGCCTGTTCTCCAGACCGATGGGCTTGAGTAGCTCTCTGAATACTTGCCTCTTCTCATTGTTCAGGCTTATACGCAGGCCTTTCATTCCCTTTGTCATAGCTGTGATCATGTTGTCCTCAATGGACATATTTGCAGCAGTTCCCTTGGTTGGATCCTGGAAAATTCGACCGATGGTCATTGCCCTGCGATACTCGGGGCTGCTGGTGATATCGACTTCATCAAAAATTATCTTTCCATTGGTGACGGGGTAGGTACCGCTGATGAGATTGAAAAGTGTGGATTTGCCACTGCCGTTTGAGCCAATGACGCAGATGACATCCCCTTTATTTACATGGAGGTTGATGTTTTCCAAGGCTGTTTTTTCATTGACAGTACCGGGATAGAAGACTTTCGTGATATTACTCAGATCAAGCATTGGTTGCATCCTCCTTGTCGCTCATGGTTTTTGCCTGGGAGCGTGCGATGGCTTTCTTTTTAGCCCCAGCAGAGCTCGCAGCACTGCGGGTTTGTGCAATAAACAAGCTGACGATGACCAATATACCTGTGAGCAGTTTAAAATCGTTTGGGGTGATGTTGACCAAGTACCCGTATTTTCTGCCAAAGAACATCAGGGCCTTATAAATAATGGCTCCAAAGATGGCTCGTAGTGTAAGCAGTGATATTCGATTGGTAGAGAAGAGGAACTCGCCCAGCATGATAGCTGCCAGTCCCTGGACGACCATGCCGATTCCCAGGTTTGCATCAGCAAAGCCCTGGTACTGGGCGAGCAGTCCACCAGAGAGAGCAATCAAGCCATTGGAGAGTCCAAGTCCAATCAACTTCAATACCTCGGGGTTGATGCCTTGGCTGATTACCATTTGCTCGTTTCCACCCATTGCTCCAAGAGAAACACCAAGGTCGGTACGGAAGAAGATATCAATGAGCACTTTTACAAAGAGTACCACCAGCAGGGTTCCCACTAGGCTAGCCCATTCAGGGGGAAGGAACTGGAATGCTTCGGGGAGTTTTGAGTACAAGGTCTCCACGCGAAGCAAGGGGATGTTGGCCTTGTTCCCCAGAATCCTCAAGTTGATTGAGTAGAGCATGGTCATGGTAAGAATACCTGCAAGCAAGCCAGGAATTTTCA
The DNA here is from genome assembly GCF_963666015.1 of uncultured Sphaerochaeta sp. Lineage (NCBI taxonomy): Bacteria > Pseudomonadati > Spirochaetota > Spirochaetia > Spirochaetales > Sphaerochaetaceae > Sphaerochaeta > uncultured Sphaerochaeta sp. The sequence continues at coordinate 3,212,279 of NZ_OY762555.1, forward strand.
ATTTATTGTGGATGGCGGCAGTAACCATACCAGCAAGCACTCCTGCGAAGAATGAAAGCAACAGTGCAACAAAGATGGGAAGGCCGGCTACAATGGCCATGGTTGCAACTGCTGCACCGGTAGCGACCGATCCATCGCAGGTAAGATCGGCAATATCGAGAATCCGATATGAGATTAAGATTCCAATGACCATAAGTGAAAAGATCAGGCCATCTACAAAAATTCCTTCAAGCATGTAATACCCCTTACACAGAAAAAACCCGCCGGCTCAATACAGTTCCGGCGGGATTGCAATCGACCCAGTTACTGGGTGATTTTCACACCATCCTTGATGAGTACTGCCGCTGCATCCTGCAGATCCTGCGGGATAGTATACCCAAGCTCGTCGGCTGCATCAAGATTAAACCACAACTGGAATTTTGTCGGGTCGGTGATGTAGACGGTCCCGATATCTCCGGCTTTGGTTCCCTTGAGGATTTGCTCAACAATCTTACCGGTTTCAACGCCGATGTTGTAGTAATCGAAGCCGAGGCTGACTAAAACATTCAAACCTTCAATTCCACTGGCATCTGAACTGAAGAGGGCTTTTCCTGCCTTCTTGGCAACATCATCAACAGAAGCAATTGCACTGATTACGGTGTTGTCTGTTGCAATGTAGAGTGCATCAACACGATCAATGATAGACTGGGTAGCCATCTTGACCTCACTGGAGTTTGAGATAGCAGCGGAAACAAATCCTACGCCATATTTCTCACATGCTGCTTTTGCCATCTCCATGAGCAGGACACCATTGGCTTCGCCGGATGCATAAACATTGCCGATGGTCTTTGCTCCAGTGATATCGATCAGGAGTTTGATCTGTTCTTCGACGGGGTTCTTGTCAGATACTCCAGCAATGTTTGCTGCCACAAGACCAGCTTCACTTGAGTCGGTGACAGCACTGAATACTACAGGAACACCTGAGTTTTCGCCAAACACCTGGGCAAGAGCCTGAGCAGCAGGAGTAGCAATACCGACAGCCACATCCACCTTGTCACTCTTGAACTTCTGAGCGATGGAGGAAGCAGTTGAAATATCACCGTTTGCATTCTGATGATCATAGGACACCAGAAGATCAGTCGTTGCCAGGTGATCCATCATACCCTGTTCAGCTGCATCAAGTGCAGCATGGGTGACCAATTTGGAAATACCGATCTTATACGGTTGTGGGCCGGTTTGTTCTGCCTGACCAGCACTGAAGAGTGGAAGTGCAACACAGAGTAGTAAAGAGAGAGCGATGAGCATCGGACGCTGTAGTTTTTTCATAATCATTCCTCCAAGCGGATAATCCTTTTCGTTTGCAAAACTATAGCTGGAATTTCTGGATTTGTAAATCCGAATATACAAAATAATGAATAATAATTCATATAATATACAAGTGTTATCTAGATTTGCTCATAAAAAGGAACCTGCCCCCGAAGAGGCAGGTTCACACTACAAGGAGAATCTACGTCATTGTTGTAACTGCTTCTTTCCGTCCTTGATGATCACCTTTGCATTGGCGAGCAACGACTTGTCGATGGTGATCCCAAGTGCATCAGCGGTATCGAGATTGAACCATAATTCAAATTGGGCGGGATCTTCGAAGAAAATGGATCCGATATCCTTGGGATTTTCGCCCCGTATGATTCGCTCAACCACTTTTCCTGTCTCTACCCCAACGGTGTAGTAATTGAAACCCCAGCTCATCAGGAAGTCAATGTTTTCACTGCTGGTGGTGTCAGTATTGAAGAGCGGCACACCTGCCTTCATGCAGACCTCACTTACGCTGGGAATGGCACTGACAACGGTGTTGTCGATTGCCACGTACATTGCATCCACGCGGTCGATGATGGATTGGGCAGCCATCTTTACCTCGCTTGAGTTGCTGATTGCTGCTGATACGAATTTGATTCCATTTGCTTCGCTGATTTCTCTGGCCATCTCCATCTGCACTACACCATTGGCTTCGCTGCTGGTATAGATCATTCCCAGGGTCTTTGGTTTGACAATGGAAAAATAGGTCTCCAGTTGTAATTCAAGAGGGTTCAGGTCAGAGACTCCCGCAATATTCGTCTCTTCAGTCTTCGTATAGTCAACAACCAAGCCTGCTGCTAAGGGATCGGTGATCGCCCCGAATACCACTGGCTTTTCCTTGATGATCTGGGCAAGTGCCTGAGCCGCCGGGGTAGCGATACCAACCACGATATCCTTGTTGTCACTCTTGAATTTCTGGGCAATGGCAATTGCTGTAGCAATTTCACCGTTACAGTTCTGGTTGTCAAATGTAACTGAGAAATCACTTGATGCAAGCTGGTCCATGATTCCTTGTTCAATTGCATCGAGGGCAGGGTGGCTGACCAATTTGGAAATGCCGATGGTATAGGATTTCTTCATCCCCATTACGGGATCTGTTTCAGTAGCAGGCTGTGCAATCAGGTAGGTTCCGATAAGCAAGAACGTCAAAAGCAGGATGCTTGTTTTTTTCATAGTCCATCTCCTCTGTGATGACGTTACTATATATAGAAACTAGAAGGAGTGCAAGTATCTATGCGTAGAAACATGAACTTTTTCTGTAATGAAGTAAAAAGAAACTCCCCGGGGAGTCCGGGGAGAGGTTTTTCAGGGTCATTCTGGATTAGATAAAGTCATCTTCTTCAAATGCATCGGTCTCATCGAAATCATCATTTTCGTCGTAAAACTCATCCTCGTAGGACTCATCTCCATCAACCATGAACCCATCATCGAGCAAGTCGTCGTCTTCTTCATCCTCATCGAGCATTTCATCATCGTCATCACCGAAATCAATTACCTCAGGAGCATCAAATAGATCGGCAAGATAAGCATCTTCCTCATCCTCTAGCCTGCTGAAATAACGATCTTCCTCATCATCGAGCTCATCATCTTCATCACGGTATTTAGCCATGTCGTTACTCCTTGAAATCAGATTAAAATCCCACACCTCCAACATAAGAGAAGGTACTCAGGTTGTCAATTAGTTGTATTGGTTTGAGTGTATGGACAGGTAAGAATCACACTGCTATGATGCGAATATGGAAACAAAACGATGGTATCTGGCTGTCCCTCTTGGGGACCCAGCAGGGATTGGTCCTGAGATTGTGCTGAAGGCTATGCAAAGAGTACATCTTCCTCCTTCCATGGGAATGGTGGTAATCGGTGATTTATCTCTCTTGAAGAAGGTGTCTACTGATTTGGGCATCCCTTCTGATTTTGATGCTGTGGTTGTTGATGACAATTCCTTGGTTCGTGCAATCGAAAGCGGCAGTCGTCATATTCTATATTCCCAGAATATATTGGATATGCATCGATTCAGTTACGGAGAGATACAGGCAATGTGTGGCCGAGCTGCCTACCATGCAGTAGAGGAAGCGGTTCGGCTTATTACCAGCGGACATGCTCATGCCATGGTAACACCACCACTTCATAAGGAAGCCTTGAAAGCCGCCGGTGTCGACCATATTGGATACACCGAAATTCTCAGTGCGCTCAGCGGGACCAAGCGTGCAATAACGATGTTCGATACGCTTGGATTGAAAATATTCTTCCATAGCAGGCATCTTTCATTACGCCAGGCATGTGATGCGGTGACAAAGGAGTCATTGTTGGAGACCATCCTTGAGTGCGATGCAATAACGAAGAATCATGGCGGTGCATTCAGAAATGAGCTCAGCCTTGCAGTTGCGGGTCTGAATCCGCATTGTGGGGAGCATGGCCTCTTTGGCGATGAAGAAGAGCGAGCCATCGAACCTGCCATCCTGGAAGCCAGAAAGCGTGGGGTGAATGTAGCCGGACCCATTGGAGCCGATTCAGTCTTCTACCAAGCAAGGGTCGGAAAATATAGGGCAGTAATCTCCCTTTATCATGACCAAGGACATATTGCTGCAAAGACCTATGATTTCAACCAGACCATCTCAATTACCTGGAACCTTCCATTCCTGAGAACCAGTGTGGATCATGGAACTGCCTTTGACATTGCAGGGAAGAATCTTGCCGATGCTGCTGGCATGGTCCGAGCATTGGAGGCAGCAGCAGACTACCTCCAGGTAGAAGGAGAGAAATGATGAAACGATTGGTACCTGTGTTCCTGGTTCTGTTTTTTATCTTGGTCCTCAGTGGTTGCGCAACTTCTGTGAGGGTTCGTCATATGGTCCCGGGTGAAGTGGATCTTAATGGAAGTAGGAGTCTAGCCGTCTCTTCAACCTCCATGTACCGGTTCCCTTACGGCAGACCATTAAGCCCATGGGTCAGTGGATTGCATGAGACCGATTTTACGCTCTCCACAGGCTATGACCCTAATCTTTCAGAGCGTATTGCCACTCTTGCGACAAGGGAGATTGTAAAGGCTGTGAGTGATACCCGCTATTTCTCAATACTGGCCCCGGAGGCTACCGATGCCTATCTCAGTTTGTCAAAAGTCGGAGAGGATAGTGTTCGCTTGATGCGAGAGAAGGGGTTTGACCTGCTCTTGAACAGTGAAATTTCCTACATGGATATGGAAGAGCGCGTCGAAGGGATTGATAGACGAGAGTTTGTTACCGATAGTAGTGGCATCAGCAGTGATCAAGTCACAAAGCGAGAGTATTACCTTATACAGGAAGCTACCCTTGGACTTTCATACACCATAACCAGTTTGCAAGATGGTAGAATATTGGCAAGCAAAAGCTTTACAGACAAAGAAGAGGAGCAAACCAAGATTGGGACGCGATACTATGCCACTGATGGTAGTAGCTATCGTGATGAGAGGAATTACAGCAGTGGTTTGGCTCCCTCTTTTGATTCTCTCTTTTTTCAGATTATCGAGCGTGCAACAGACAAGATGGCACTCTACCTTGCTCCCTCCTGGGAGACCCAATATCTTTCACTGATGAAGAATAAGGAAAAGCTTTCAGCAGCAGATATGGCACACCAATTTGCCAAGGATGGAGAATACCAAAGAGCGTATCAGCAGTTCCTGTCGATCTGGCAACAAGCGCGACACCTTAGTAGTGGATACAATGCCTCATTGATGCTTGCCGCATTGGGAGAGCTTCAGGGGTCTGTAGATCTTATGAATGATGTGTACAACTCAACGGGTGATAAACGAGCCCATGATACGCTCCTGATCCTGCAACAAGCATTGAGCCAGGACCAACTTGCCCAACAGCAGATAAGCGGGGACCCGGTGGATGATGGACAGGGTGTAACGATGACTCAATATATGGTAATGGAGTAGTAATTGAAAGCAATACAATCCTCTCTGATTCTGGTCTATACGGGTGATGGGAAGGGGAAGACCTCTTCTGCAATGGGACAGTTGATTCGTGCCTTAGGTCACGGTGCTCGTTGTGCAGTTGCCCAATTCATCAAGAAAGACCCCGCTCTCCTGGATAGCGGTGAGTATCGCATCCTCAAGCAACTTGAGGTGCCATGGAAACAGTTCGGTACTGGGTTTTCCTGGGAAGGGGACAACAATGCAAAGAATGCTGAGTTGGCTAAGAAAGGATGGCAGCAGGTGAAGCGTTGGATATCTTCTGCTTCCTATGATTTGATTGTCCTTGACGAATTCACGTACACACTCTCCCTTGGATACCTTGACTGTGAGGAAGTCTGTCTTTGGCTTGCAGACCACAAGAACAAGGAAGGATTTCCTCATATCGTTATCACCGGGAGAAATGCTCCACCCCAATTGATATCTGTCGCAGACATGGTCAGTGAACTGACTGAGGTAAAGCATCATCTCTCTGGTGCAAAGCGCTCTGCGCAACCGATGATTGAATTTTAGTCACTGTTTGATAGCCTAATTCCTTATAATGCTCCTTTTATCCTTTCACATTTTTAAGATTGCGGATATAATCACGGCAAGGAGTTTTGTCTATGGGTATCTGTGACATGCACTGCCATCTTTTGCCTGAGATTGACGATGGCTACCTCTCACGAGAACAGTTTATTCGTATGCTGAATCTCTATCAGCTCTCAGGCGTCACGGCAATAGCCTTTACTCCCCATATCTACAATCCGTATGTGACCACAAACATTTCTAAGCTGAGAGAGACCTACGAGTGGGCAAAGAATGAAGCGGATGCTTTAGGAATACAGACCTACTTGGGCAGTGAACTCTTTGTCGGTGAGCAGGAGAAGCTCAAGACGGTTCCCATTGATGGGAGGTTTGCGTTGGTGGAGTTTGGGCTTTCCTTGCCACCACCCAGATTGTTGGAACGGTTGCAGCAACTTACTGAGATGCACTATCGTCCACTTATAGCGCATGTTGAACGGTATCTTTGGTTGAATCCAAAGAGCGCAATGTTGCAACGTTTGCGCTCCCTCGGTTGTTTATTACAGACAAACGTTGAAGCTGTGGAGAGCGGACTCTCGCTTCCCTATTTGGAACTTGGTTTGATTGATGTGATCGCCACAGACAATCATGGCGATGAAACCCTTCCATCTCGCTTGATGGATGCCATCGAGAAATGGCCATCAGTGGGGCGGAGTATGCAAAATCTTTGGTGAATCCACCTATGGGTATGAGGAGGTAGCGTATGCTGCTGGATATGACTATTGCGAACTTCAAGTCCGTAAAGTCTGCGCAAACCATTTCTTTTGAAGCGGTCAGGGACAATAGGTTCCCCGAGTCAAAAGTTGTCGAAGTCACTGAGAAACTGAAGCTGATCAAGACAGCAGCCATTGTAGGTCCCAATGGAGCTGGAAAAAGCACTTTCGTACGTGCGCTTGAAGCCTTGAAAGGAATTGTATGTGCAACAGAGGAGACGGAGAACCCTCTCCAGATTCTCAGTGGTACATCATTCGCCTATTCCGAGGAGAAGGGACAGCCAGCAACCATTATCATCAGAGTGCTGGTAGATCGTGAGGAAGAGAGTGGGGAGCCAACCATAGCTCAGTACACATTGGTAAGCGATCGGGAAAAAATTTTCGAGGAATCCCTCTACCATCTCATTGGTCGTTCAAAACGAATGATGTTCGAAAGGAAGGTTGACGAAAATAGCATCCTCCTCGATGAGCAAGAACTGACCTACAAGTATCGCTGGGGCAAGATGTATCGTGGTGATAAGAAGCGCTTGGTTGGAAAGGTTGACGAGAAGCACTCATTCCTGGCAGCCTCTGCCCAGAAAGGCAGTGATACCACCTCTTTGCTCTACACATGGTTGAGTGACAGCCTGCATCTGCTCCCTATGGGTGTTTCAAACATTAGTGAGAAATATCTCATCAACCGTTTGAGTGAACATCCTGAGTGGGTACAGCAGTTGATCAACTTCCTTTGGAGTGTTGATATCACCGACATCCGTGACATCAGGGTCAAGGATGAGAGAATCATCTTTGTCCATACCAATGTAACACAACACTATGCCTCCTATTTCTCCTTGGAGAGTTTGAGTCTCAGGCGCCTGTGTCTTATGGGGGTTGCCTTTTTTGATGCCTTCACCCGGAACCAGACATTGGTGATCGATGATTTTGGCATGTTGTTGCATCCTGATGTTCTCTGTCACATTGTGGATATATTCGAGGCAAGCAACCTTGGGTATGGTTCCCAGATGCTCGTGGTTGATTGCAACCCCTCTCTGCTCAAGCCGGGATTGCTCAGGCGTGATGGTGTCTACTTTGCTGAAAAGAATAGTGAGAGTGCCACCGTTTACTTCAGTCTGGCCAATTTCAAGTATTCAAGAAGCAAAGACAAGACGCAGAGTCAGTACATGAACGGAGCATTCGGAGCTCTTCCGATTCTCTCGGAGTTCTCTTTTGTGGACACAAGCAAGGATAAGGAGGAGTAATAATGGCACGCAAACGCATATCCCAAAAACCACGCAGGACCGTTCTGGTGGTGACGGCAACTGAGGCGGAAGCCCTCTACTTTTCCCAAATGCGCAAGGACTGCCGCTATGCAAATATGACAGTGGTATGGGAACCTGATTACAAGGATCTTGCCCACTTGATTACCTTGGCTGGTCAAATGCGGAACAAGGAGAAGTACAGCAGCGTATGGTTGGTCTTCGGTTTCGCAGACCTGCATGTCTCTGTACAGGACGTAAAGAAAGTAATGCCCCTTGCAGAGAAGAAAAAGGTTCGTCTGGCTTGGAACAATCCATCCCTACCTCTTTGGTACCTGCTGCACCTGCAGACTCCCAAGGGCTTCGTGAATGACCCTGTCCTGATTGAGAGTGCACTTTCTAAGCAATTCCCTGCCTTTAGGGGGGATGCGTCCTATCTCTTGGATGAAGGACTTGACCTGCATCTGAAACTTTATTCAGCGAAGTCGAAGGCTGCGGTGAATGCATCTTCCTATAATGCGCTCGTAGCAACGCAGGTAGGATTAGCCCCTACCAACATGGTGGCATTGTTGAATGATATCACTGATATTTGCGGGTTGGCTGATCTGACACACAATCAGAAGCGCCTAGGCCTCAACAAGAATAAAGGATAGGACAGTGAGCGGACTCTTGCTGCTGGTCTACATGCTTGCGTTCGGTCTAGGGTGCATGACATTGGCCTTGGCCATTGTGTACCGCCTTGCGAACGCAAAGAGGTGGGCAACCTATTTTATTATCTGTCATGCATCCCTTTTGGGATGTATGATGTTGTTGGCGCTACAGGTGCTCAGCCAAATGTTTCTCAGTGGAGTTGCCTATTCGGTAGTTTCAATCATCATCACTTCAGTGTTTCTTGCTGATCTTGCCTTCCTTATCGTTTTCATCCCGTACTTTACAACTTGGGTGATAGCCCACCCGTGGAGAAATCCGTACAAAGGTTTGTTTTTTTTCCTTGCTGCCATCTATCTTGGATTGGGGATTGCACGGGAGATCACGGGAAAGATGGCATTGGACCAGGCGATGCTTTTTGTGTTTGTTTTCGTCATGGGCTTCAGTTTGATAGTCATGTCGCGGAACATCAAGACGATTGAGAACAAGACTGCTCGAGCTTCAGCGCTTGCCATCATCATCGTGAGTGCTTCCATGGTGCCTGCAATTCTGTTGGCTCTCTTTTTTCCTGCACTCAAGCCATTTCTCTTTGGTGTCTACTTTCTTGCACTCTCCATCACGATCATGACATTCCTATTCATTACATTCGTAAGGATTGGCCGTGATGATAGGGCTCAGAAACCAAAAACTGAATTGAGTCTTGGTGATCTTGAGGAGTATCATATAACGGAGAGGGAATTCTCGGTTATACAGTTGATCAGCAAAGGTTTGACCAATAAGGAGATTGCAGGTGAACTGGGGATCAGCGCAAATACGGTGAACAACCACGTGGCAAACATCTATGGGAAGACCCAGGTCAGAAGCCGTATAGACTTATTGAATCTGTTGAAACAGAGTTGGTAGGAGGAAGCTTTATGCACATAACCTATGAAGTACCCGATTTTTCAGTAAAGCACTATCAGGACCAGTCTCCTGTACGGAAAAGTGCCAGGGCGTGGGCAATGCTCCACGACGAGTCAGCAGAGCAAGCAGTGTTGCTCTGTCATGGATACACCGGATATCCTGGGGAGCTGATCAGACCAGGTATTGATCTTTTCGAGAAGGGGTATGATGTTTATTGTCCCCGTTACCCGGGTCACGGTACAAGCAACAAGGATTTTCTCGCTTCCAAGGCGGAAGATTGGATTGGAACTGCATATGATGCCTATGCTTATCTTTCCACTAAGTATGATAAGGTTTCTGTGGTTGGTCACTCCATGGGAGGAGCTATAGCCACCATTATTGCTGATGCGTTTTCTGCCGACACATTGGTTCTGCTTGCTCCTGCTCTGGTGGTTCCTGCAATTCCAAGGAAGACCATCTGGTTGCTGAAGCATTTTATCAAGAAACGCAAGGTCTCCTGGCAGGGTGATCCTGAATATCACTTCTACTATGAGGGAGATCCCGATGACGATGCATATCTGGGGTCTCAATATTGGTCATATCAGTTCCCTTCAGGAATTTGGCAGTTGGAGCGGGTTCGAAAGCAAGCAGTTGCCTGCATCGATCACCTCTCCTCAGATACCTTGGCTATCAGCGGGGGAAAGGATCTCACCATTCCCCAGGAAGCCTGTATGTTGGTTGTCAACAAGAGTAAAGGGGAAAATAAGCACCTGCATATTGAAGATATCGGACATCTTATGCCCTACGACAAGAACCAGAAGGCGCAGGAAAAGGCGATGGTTGCGGTGGTTTCTTGGATTGAAGGAGAACGTTAGGAACGTTTGAATTGTTGGCTGTACTCGTAGACTGCAGCGATCTTATCGCTGAGACTTACGATGAAACTCTCCCGATATCTGGGAAGAGAGAAGGTCTTCGGGAACATATGCTTGACAATGATGTCAGCTTCCTTTGCATTCACTGTGAAGTACTTCTGTGCATTCTCCAAAGCGATATAGGGATGTTCTTTCCCGTGGGATGAACGCTTTTCATCCTGGCTCTTTCGCTCCCTCCAGTCATAGAGGAAGAAGTCATGGAGCAATCCTCCCCGTGCTGCAGCGTGATAGTCCAAGCCTAAAGCCTTGCTGATACGGTATGAGATGTAGCTTACCCTGGTGACGTGGTCATAGATATGATTGGTGTGATGATGATACTCTTTCAGTTTGAGGAATTCCTCATGAGCAAGTATATCACTTACCAACAGTTCGTGCTCGCGCAGATAACGCGGTCTGCAGGTTCGTTGAATGTTGTAGGCGAGTAGAAAACTGATAAGGGAAAAGAGTAGGAACAGTAGTTCAATTGGAAAGCTGGAGAATTGATTGAATGGGCTGAGATATTTGGAAGTGTATAACGTAGTAAATAGGGTAACAGGCAACCTAAACAGGTTTGTGAGGGAGGTGTTTCCCCCTGCAAAAAAGGCTGGTATCGTTGGGTTGATCAGTATTGTTTTCCTCCGTTCAATTGAGTGTACCGTATCGAAATACGCCAAGAAGGTCAACAGGAAAGCCCACTATTGGGACACGTGTCTAAATACTGGACTCCTGTCCTGTCATCTGTGTTGCTATAATCTCTGATTTACGGTACAACAGTAGCATTGAGAGGAGTGTATCCTGATGGAAGTACGAGTACGCTATGCGCCTTCTCCGACCGGTTTGCAACATATCGGTGGGGTAAGGACCGCATTATTTAACTATTTCTTTGCCCGTGCAAACGAAGGCAAGTTCATTTTACGTGTGGAAGACACCGATCGTGAGCGTTACAGTGATGAGTCCTTGCAGGACTTATATGACACGCTCGAGTGGTTGGGTATTAAATGGGACGAAGGCCCAGTGGTTGGCGGAGATTATGGTCCCTATATCCAAAGCGAGCGTTTCGACCTATATAAACAGTATGCTGAGAAGCTGGTGGATGAAGGCAAGGCTTATTACTGTTACTGTACTCCCCGGCGGTTGGAAGCCTTGCGTGAACAGCAACAGCAAGAGAAGAGCAAGCAGCAGGGATATGACCGCCACTGCCGTAATCTTACCACCGAACAGCGTAAGGCGTATGAGGATGAAGGCATCAAACCCGTTATTCGTTTGAAGGTGCCCTCTGAGGGCAAGACAACCTTCCACGATGTGCTCATGGGGGATATCTCTAGAAAGAACAAGGATGTCAGTCCTGATCCTGTCCTGCTCAAGAGTGACGGATTCCCCACCTATCATCTGGCAAACGTCATTGATGACCACATGATGGGTATTACGCATATCATGAGGGCACAAGAGTGGATTCCCTCCGGCCCTCTACACATCATTCTCTATGAAGCATTTGGTTGGCAGCCTCCCTTGTATTGCCATCTCCCGATGGTTATGGGCAAGGATGGGCAGAAACTCAGCAAGCGTCATGGCTCGACAGCTGTGAGGGAGTTCCGAGAGAAGGGATACCTCCCTGATGCTTTGATGAACTATGTGAGCATGGTAGGATGGTCCTACGATGGACAGAGGGAATTTTTCAGCAAGGAAGAGCTTGAACAGCTTTTCACTCTGGAGAAGATCAATAAGGCTCCTGGGATATTTGACTACAAGAAACTTGATTGGTTCAATGGACAGTATATTCGTCAGAAAGGGGATGAAGAGCTCTTGGGTCTGTTGCTTCCCTATATGGAGAAAGCTGGATTTGTCACCCTTCCTCTACAGGAACATGCAAAGCGCGACATGCTTGCTCTCACGGTAGTGAGTAAGGAGCGGCTGAAGGTACTCAGTGATATTGTAGATCTGAGTAGGTTTCTCTTTGAGACACCCACCTATGAGGATGTGAATTTGTTCGCTGCCAAAAAGGTGGATTTGGCAACTGCAACCCTCGCCTTGGAGAGAGCTTATGCAAAGCTTAAGGAAGGGTTTGACACAGGCAAGGAGCAAGAGGAAATTGAAGAGGAGATTGCTTCCCTTGCCGTTGAATTGGATATCAAGGTGAACGGGGTATTCATGCCCCTGAGGGTTGCCCTCACCGGTAGTACGGTTAGCCTTCCCCTGTTTGACTCAATCAAGCTATTGGGTCAGGAAGAGACATATAAACGAATTGAAACAGCGTTGGACGTGCTGAAGAGAGAGGTATAAACAAATGGCAGAAGTAACGATGGATAAGATTGTCTCCTTATGTAAGCGACGTGGTTTTATTTTTCAGTCAAGTGAAATTTATGGTGGCTTGAATGGCGCTTATGACTACGGCCCACTGGGAGTCCAGCTGAAAAACAATATTCGTGATTTCTGGTGGAAAGAGATGACCCAGATCCATGACGACATCGTAGGATTGGATGCCTCCATCCTTATGCATCCCCGAGTATGGGAAGCGAGTGGCCATGTGTCCAACTTCAGTGACCCCATGGTTGATTGCAAGCAATGCAAGTCACGATTCCGTGCTGATCAGATTGATCTCGGTGGTGCTTGCCCTACCTGTGGTACCCGCGATAGTTTCACCGAACCAAGGAATTTCAACCTGATGTTTGCGACCCACATTGGCGCAAATCTAGACGGAGGCTCCACAATCTACCTACGGCCTGAGACTGCACAGGGAATCTATGCAGATTTCAAGAATGTGGTATCCTCAAGCCGTGTGAAAGTTCCCTTCGGCATTGCACAGGTAGGCAAGTCCTTCAGAAACGAAATCACCACGAAGAATTTTATCTTCCGTTCTTGTGAATTCGAGCAGATGGAAATGCAGTGGTTCTGCAAACCCGGAACAGATGAGTCCTGGTTTGGCTATTGGCGTGAACAGAGGATGGCTTTCTATCATAAGATGGGTATCAAGCCAAGCAGCCTCAGGTGGCATCAGCATGGCCCAGATGAACTGGCTTTCTACGCAAAGGATGCCTATGATATTCAGTTCCTATTTCCAATGGGCTGGCAAGAACTTGAGGGTGTGCATAACCGGACCGATTATGATCTGGGACAGCATCAGAAGTTCAGTGGGAAAGATCTTACCTATCTCGATCCTGAGGATAACCAGCGCTATATCCCCTATGTAGTGGAAACCTCAGCTGGCTTGACCCGTAATGTATTGATGGCACTGAGCGATGCGTATGAGGAAGAGACCTTGGAAGGGGGAGATATCAGGACGGTACTGCACTTTCATCCGAATATTGCTCCTGTTACTGTTGCGGTCCTTCCTCTGGTTAAGAAGGATGGAATCGCGGAATTTGCTTCCAAGCTCGAAAAGGAACTGAGAGATGACTTCTCCACCTTCTTCGATGTCAGTGGTGCAATCGGGCGTAGATATCGTAGAATGGATGAGATTGGCACACCATACTGTGTTACCGTTGATTACCAAACCTTGGAAGACAATACGGTTACCCTGCGATACAGAGACAGTATGGAACAGAGCAGAGTAAGCATCGCAACATTGGTTGCGACGATCAAGGAAGCAAACAAAGCATACAAGCGAGTGGAGTAGTACGATGAATAAAGCATTACAGACCCTGATCGATCGAGGGTTCGTCAAAGCATGTACCGATTACGATGCGCTCAGTGACCTGATGGATGCAGGCCCTGTAACGTTCTATGTAGGTGCAGACCCAACCGGTAAAAGTCTTCACATCGGTCATATGGTTCCTTTTTTTGCCATGCATCATCTTCAGAATGCAGGTCATAATCCTATCGCGCTTGTGGGGGGAGGAACCGCTATGATCGGGGACCCCTCTGGAAAGACAGAGATGCGAAGGATGCTCTCTGTTGAGCAGATTGAGAAAAATTGTGCTTCCATCAAGGAACAGTTGGGAACAGTTGTTGACTTCAGCGAGCAACCGGAAGATGGAAAAGGAAAAGCTGTTGCATTGAATAATGCAGACTGGCTTAATGGATTGAACTATATCACCTTCCTCCGGGAGATTGGAAAACATTTCTCGGTGAACAGGATGCTCACTTTTGAATCATACAAGCAACGTCTTGAGCGTGGGCTTTCATTCATTGAGTTCAACTATCAGTTGTTGCAATCCTACGATTTTCATATTCTCAGCCGTGATCATGGTTGCCGCCTGCAGATTGGAGGAGATGATCAGTGGGGGAATATTGTCAGTGGCATCGAGTTGATCAGAAAACTTGGTGGTCCTGAATGTTATGGTTTGACATTCAACCTGATCACGCGCGCCGATGGACACAAGATGGGTAAGAGTGAGAAGGGTGCGGTTTTTCTCGATCCTGAACTCTTCAGTGCCTATGATTTCTACCAATACTGGCGAAATGTCAACGATGCAGATGTGGTGAAGTTCCTCAAACTCTTTACCTTCCTCTCTCTTGAGGAAATTGCCCAGTATGAGGGAGAGAACATCAATATCAACGATGCAAAAGATCGTCTTGCCTATGAACAGACAAAGATCATTCATGGAGAAGAAGAGGCTGAAAAGGCAAGGACTGCAGCAAAGGCCATGTTCAATGGAGCCAATCTGGGCATTGATGGTCGTGAAGGTATGCCTTCACTGACAATCAGAAAGGCAGAGCTGGACTCAGGTATTGGTGTGCTAGATTTGTTCAGCCGAACTGACTTGGCTGCAACCAACAGTGATGCTCGCCGCTTGGTAACAGGTGGGGGCGCATGGATCGGGGAACATCGTGTTGAGGATCCCAAGACACTCATCGACTCCTCCTATCTGGATGAGTACGGGGAGTTGATTCTCCGTGCTGGAAAGAAGCGGTATTTCCGTATCAGTGTTGAATAAGTGAAGGAGGGGGAATACCCCCTCTTTCTATAGGGAGATATGTGATGAAACACAAAATCAGTCTTGTTTTCGTAGCCCTGCTTGCCATGGTGGCTATCGGGGCACAGCCGGTTGTTGAGACTCCGGTTGACTCGCCATTGGAAGTTCAGTTCGCTGTCATGGCCGGACCTACTGGATTTTCTTCTGTAGCCCTGAATGAGAATGGTGGGAGGATCACCGAGGACATTCAGATTGCAATGCAGGTATTCCCTTCCCCCAATGAAGTGGTAGCCCGCCTGGCCAATGGGGAGCTCGATTTCGCCTGTCTTCCTTCCAATCTTGCTGCAAATATCTACAACAAGGGAGTCAAGATCAAGCTAGCTGCAGTTATCGGTAACGGGATGCTCAGTGTAGTTTCCAGCGATGGGTCGGTTCAAGGTGTGGGCGATCTACTGGGAAAAACGGTACATGTCCCCGGCGCTGGCTCCACCCCAGACCAGATGGCCCAACTGTTGCTTAGGGAAGCTGGACTTGAGGCTGGAGTGGATGTAATCCTTGACTATTCTGTAGCCAGTCCTGCACAGCTTGCACAGCTGACCATTGCAGGGAAGGTGTCCTTGGTTATGTTGCCACAGCCGTTTGTTTCAATGATTCTCAATGGGAGCAAGCGTGCAAAAGAAGTTGTTGATGTCCAGGCGCTCTATAAAGAGCTTTCTGGAGTTGCAAACTATCCTATGAGTGTTATGGTGGTAAGTGAGCAGTTTGCAAAGAACCACCCACGTGCCTTGGCCCAGGTACTCAAGGCGTATGAGGACTCGGTAGCTTGGGTAAATGCAGAACCCGAGGCTGCCGGTAAAGCAATTGAGGAAGCAGGGATCATGAAGGCTGCCTTGGCTACTCCTTCCATCCCTTTCTGTAATTTGGTGTTTGCACCAAGCCAGGAAGTTAAGGATGAAGTACAGGCTTACTATAGGTTCCTCCATTCCTTCAGCCCAGCAGCCATCGGTGGTACAGTTCCTGCAGGCAGTTTATATCTGTAAGGAGTAGCACATGCGTTCTATGAAGCGGAATCTGATACTTCTTCTTGCTTCAGCAATCCTGCTTATCATGTGGCAGGGTGCCTCCATGTGGCTCGATAGTCAGATTCTGCTTCCCAGTCTTGGTCCGGTATTCACTACCTTGCTTGGCTTGGTACGTGAACCGGCCTTTACTACTAATGTGGTTTTCACTGTCCTTAGGGCATTGGAGAGTTTCTTGATCATTCTCGTGAGTGCTTCAATCCTAGGGGTTCTTGCTGGTAAGCACTCCTTGCTCTCCACTTTCTTTAAACCTTTTGTCACTACACTGAAAGCGGTACCAGTGATGAGTATCATTTTACTTGCCTTCATCTGGTTCACCAGTGGTACTGTCCCCTTGTTTTCAGCATTTCTTATGGGGTTCCCTGTGATGTTTGTACAGATGGAGATGGGAGTAAGGCAACTTGATTCTAATCTCGATGAGATGTGTGACCTCTATGGATTCTCAAAACAGACGAAGCTTGTGCACTTCATTGTGCCTTCCTTGGTTCCTTTCTTCGTCACTGGCGCCAAGACAGCGCTTTCCATGGTCTGGAAAGTGGTTATTGCGGCAGAGGTGCTGACGGTCCCCCAATATGGTGTTGGTTCAAGGATGCAACTTGCCCAAGTACAACTGGAGACTGACAAGGTGCTATCTTGGACCTTGATAGCTATCTTCCTGACTGCCTTTGGTGACCTGGTGTTCGCCTTGGTGGTGGATGGCGTCGGTGCTCTGAAGCATCGCCTCGATGCAAGGAAGGTGCCATGCGTTTCCTGAATATATCCAAACGATACGGTGAAAACCAGGTATTCGATCATTTCAGTCTTGAGGTACCTCCATCAACGATACTCTCAGTTGTCGGACCATCAGGTGAAGGAAAGACAACCTTGTTGCAGATGGCTTCCGGATTGCTACAGCCAGATGAAGGAACAATTGAAAAGGAGGATGGTGAGCAGGGTGTTATCAGTTATCTCTTCCAGGAGCCTCGGCTTCTCCCCTCCAGTACCGTATATGAGAACGTAGAGCTTGCCCTTCGCTCCTCTAGCAAGGCGAGACGTGAGAGGGAAGAGCGAGCACTTCACTATCTTGGTCTTGTAGGACTGCAGGAGAGTCTCTCTCTCTATCCTCATCAGCTTTCAGGGGGGATGAGGCAGCGTGTCGCGATTGCAAGGGCCTTTGCCCATCAATGTGATCTCATGCTGCTCGATGAGCCTTTCCAGAGTCTAGATATCAAATTGAAGTATGCTCTTGTATATTCTTTCATCAGATTGTGGGAAGAGTGTCCGAAAACTACGCTGTTTGTCACTCATGATCCTAAGGAAGCCATTTTACTGGGAGATGCTGTGTGTTGTCTTGGTGACCCAAAACAACCACTGTTGTACCAAAAAATAAATATTCCCCGCAATGCGAGGAATATCGGTGATGCATCACTGCTGGCTTTGGAAGCCAAGCTGGTGGAAACGTTGGTACAATCCTAGAGATCGACCTTCCAGAGTCCATGTAGGTTGCAATACTCGTAAACAGCAACAGCCTTGTCCTCATCGAGGGCAAAGGTTGCGTGTGGCTTTCCGTCAACAGGGAGAGCCTTTCTCATGCCACCCTTTTCAGTCTGGACATAAATGAATTCGATGTGGTGTTCCTGGGTCATTGGATGATCCACGGAACCTACATTCACACTCAGCTTGTTCCCTTCAATGCTTACGACAGGAACATGCTTCTCCTGGGCTGCATCAACAGTGTTTGCCTTCAAGGGGGCCATCTCTTCGCCACAGCAAGAGAGTTTCGGACCTCTGTCAACAACCTTCACAGCAATGTTGCCACAGTGCTTACAAATGTAGAAAATCTGATCTTTCATAGCTTTTCTCCTTGCCTTCTATGATACCTTATATTTCGCCGGCAGTACAGTGGGTTTTGTTCCTAATAAGGTACAGGTAAAAATAAGGCAGGCTTTTCAGCCTGCCGTAAAGTGAAAGCATGAGTTTATTACACATATCCTTGGGCAATCATGGCCTCACTTACTTTCAGGAATCCAGCAATGTTTGCACCATCGACGAAGTTATCCTGTGTGCTGTACTTCTCTGCTGCTTGGCTGATGGAAGCGTAGATGTTTTTCATGATCTGTTGCAACTGTTGGTCGACCTGTTCAGGAGTCCATTGGAGCTTCTGGCTGTTCTGTGCCATCTCCAATCCAGATACTGCAACACCACCGGCATTGGCTGCCTTTCCAGGAGCATGCAGAACCCCCGCTTCCTTGAAAATATCATCAGCTTCCAATGTAGTTGGCATATTTGCGCCTTCACCTACCAAAGAAATCCCATTAGCTACCAAGTTCTTGGCATCATTCCCATTGATTTCATTCTGGGTAGCACAAGGAAAGGCGTAGTCTGCTTTTACATCCCACAAAGGATTGGCATCATTTGAGCCATTGTGGGGGATGTAGGTTGCTTCCTTGAACTGCTGGGCATACTCGCTGATTCTTCCTCTTCTCACATTTTTCAGCGTCTTGATATAGGCCAGTTTCTTTTCGTCAATTCCAGAAGGATCGATAAGAATACCAGAAGAGTCGCTCATGCTGATTGGTTTGGCACCCATGTGTAACAGCTTTTCAGCGGTGTATTGTGCAACGTTTCCACTACCACTGACAAGACAGGTTTTTCCTTTGAGGCTCTTTCCCTTGCCTTCGAGAATAGCAGCGGAAAGATACACCAGGCCATACCCTGTTGCTTCAGGACGGATATAGGAGCCGCCATAGGTGGGTCCCTTACCGGTCAAGATACCGACAGAACGATTTTTCATTCTCCTGTATTGCCCATAGAGATATCCGATTTCTCGACCCCCAACCCCGATATCCCCTGCTGGAATATCAGTATCCTCGCCAATATGGCGTGAAAGTTCGGTCATCATGCTCTGACAGAAACGCATAACTTCGTTGTCGCTCTTTCCCTTGGGGTTAAAGTCACTTCCACCTTTACCTCCGCCCATGGCTAGGCCGGTCAGACTGTTCTTGAAGGTCTGCTCGAATGCAAGGAATTTCAGGATCGAAAGGTTCACTGAGGGATGGAATCTTAATCCACCCTTGTAGGGACCAATAGCGCTATTCATCTGAACACGGAATGCGCGGTTGATCTGCAGTTGTCCATCGTCATCCACCCAGGGAACGCGAAACATAATGACACGTTCAGGTTCAACCATCCTATCTAGGACCTTATGATATACAATCTGAGGCAGATCATCCACCAAATGATCGATTGAGGCCATGAATGAGGTTACAGCCTGGATGAATTCGCTCTGGTTGGGATCGACTTGCTTTACGTGGTCAAGGATTTGTTGTGTTGCTTCGTGCATTTAGGTATTGCTCCTCTGTTTGTATAAATATACATAATCTGTATATTATCGTATAGAAAATGGAGAAATTGGTAAAGCCTTTCGTAAAACCGAAAAATAGGGGATGGAAATTTGAGGTATGCGTAAATGGTACAGCTTAAACAAGATTGACTGAGGAGGACCTCAATGGATTGTTCCTCTATTTGCCATATCCACAAAATCACTGCTATATAAAAATTCAAAAAAAATTGGCAGTGTAATGTGTATACACTGCCTGTAAGCTTCTAAAGCGTTTCTCCTCGTCTAAGTCGTTCAATATTATCTTTGAAAGGAGGATAGATAATGCCCTTCTCTGTTATGATTCCCGTGAGATTCTGGTGAGGGGTAACATCAAAAGCAGGATTGAAGACTTCCATCCCACTTGGTGCTACTTGCACTCCCTGTACATGGGTGACTTCCTCTGCTTCCCTCTCCTCAATGGGAATCGCAGAGCCATCGGGAATTGAGAAATCGATGGTGGATATTGGGACGACGCTGTAAAAAGGTACGCCATAAGCCTTGCAAATGACAGACAGCGCAAAGGTTCCCAGCTTGTTCGCCACATCGCCGTTTGCTGCTACACGGTCACCACCAAGAATTACCAAATCAATTTTTCCATCCCGAATCAATGTTGCTGCGGCACTGTCTGGAATAAGCTTGGAAGGAATCTTTGCTTCCATCAGTTCCCACGCGGTAAGGCGAGCCCCTTGGAATCTCGGTCGTGTTTCATCGGCATAGACAAATATATCCTTCTTGTCATAGAACGCGGTCTTTATGACCCCCAACGCTGTTCCCCAGCCTGCTGTGGCCAGCGCACCTGTATTACAGTGGGTAAGAATCGTTGCACCATGTGGAACTATTGCAGCACCGATACGTGACATTTGCTTGTTGGTCTTGATATCCTCTTCCCTGATAGCATCAGCCTCCGCGAGCAATGCTTTCAGGATTGCTTCCCTTGGTTGTGTATTGTTGCGAGTATAGATGTCCAGCATTCGGTTGATTGCCCAACCAAGATTGACAGCGGTGGGCCGAGCAAGGCTGAGGAATTCACAGGCTTGCTTGAATGTTTTTTCTTCCGGGCATTGGAGTGCCGCAAGGTACACTCCGTATGCTGCAACGGCTCCGATAGCCGGAGCTCCACGTACGATCATATCCCTGATGGCGAACTCAACTTCTTCGTAGGTCTTGCAAGCTACATAGGAAACCTCGGTCGGTAGGATACGTTGATCGATCAACGTAAGCGTATCGTTCTTGAATATGAGTGTTACAAATGATTCATCCATGTTTTTCTCCTTGCTAGCGTTTGAGTACATCAGCCCATCTTCTCTGTACTTCATCCATCACTACCTGCTCATCCAGAGTATGTACTTTTCGTTGTTCCATAAGGAGTCTTCCCTGACAGAAAACTGTATCGATATCAGAGCTTTGTGCTGCATATACCAACGCGCTGAATGGGTCATTGAGCGGGGTAAGATGGCTTTTCTTCAAATCTATGAGAATTATGTCTGCTTCCTTGCCAGCTTCAAGAGTTCCTATTGTATCATCAATCCCCAGAGCTTCAGCACCATGCTTGGTGGCCATCTCCAATACTTGGTAGGGTGTTAATTTCTCCCCGCCGGTTTCCAGTACTCTTCCCAGGAGACTGGCAATATGCATCTCCTCTATCATGTTGAGATTATTGTTGCTGCTCGCCCCATCGGTGCCGAGTGCAACAGGAATTCCTGCATGGAGATAAGAGGCTATTGGAGCAATGCCGCTGGATAGTTTGAGATTACTGCTTGGGTTGTGCACGATGGTGGCATCGAATGACTTGAGAAGATCAATATCTTCATTGCTCAAGTGAACACAATGGGCCAGCATGCTCTTTACATCCTGCAAGACGCCAATCTTTGCAAGATAGGCTGGGGGAGTCATTCCTGTCTGTGCAATGCAGTCCTCTACTTCTTTCTTGGTCTCGCTGAGATGTGTATGGAATACCCTTCCATGCTGTCGCGCCCAAGATGCTGCAAATTGGTAGGTCTCCTGCGTACAGGTATAGATGGCGTGAGGGGCGACATTGAGAGTGAGACGGCCTTCGGCTTGTGCAACGTAGGGAGCCAGCAATTTTTCCCGCGCTTCTACCCTGGCTTTGTTCTCTTCAAGTTCGCCGAACAGCGTTACCCCTATGCTTCCCCTGATACCCCCCTCAATCACAGCCTGTGCAGTTGCTTGGGGTTCAAAGTACATATCTGTGAACATGGTGCACCCACTCTGGATAAGCTCAACGATGCCAAGGCGGCTGGCAGCCAGTACGTCATCTGCTGTGAGTTTCCCTTCAATCGGGAATATCTCTGCAAGCCATGCCTGTAGTGTTGGCAGGGAGTCTTTATAATTGCGCATCAGTTCCATGCTTAAATGAGTATGAGCATTTATCAAGGAAGGCATTGCTAGGAATGAGGATCCATCAATGATACGGTCGGCATTGAAGGAAGGGTCGCTTGTTCCGACAAATACAATATGTTTCCCATCGATACCGATATCACCACGAAGGCTCAAACCTTCCTTGGTCATCGGAATGATGAGTACGTTGGAAATGAGTGTTTTCATGTGGCTATAGTACCATGAAACTACTACGCAGTCACCTTGTTGCGCTTGATCTTTTTGGTACTTGTCATGTCCATTGGCTCATTGGTAATGGTGAGCTTGGTAATTTTCTTATACCCTGAAACACGTTGATTGACTTCCTTGATTACCCGCTCAAGATCCTCCTGCTGGGAGACCTGGTGTTCCTGGTAGTACTCAGCATTGGGGTAGATTACCGCTTCAATCAGCTCGCTGGGAATGTTTCTCTTTTCTTGGTATCCACGAATGAGTATCTGTTCCACCTGACTGTAGAGCTGGAAAAGGTCTTCAATCTCCTCAGGGTATACATTCTTGCCACCTTCAGTGACGATGATATTTTTAGCTCTTCCCTTGAGATAGAGATAGTTTTCCTTGTCGAGGTATCCTAGGTCGCCTGTCTTTAAGTAACCTTCCTCATCAAATAATTCAGCGGTATGGACCGGATCGTTGTAATAACCTTGGGTGATGTTTGGGCCCTTGACCCGGATTTCTCCCACTCCGTTTTCATCAGGCTCTGCGATCTTCATCTCCACCAAGGGGAACACCATGCCAACAGATTCCACCTTGAAGTGGCTGATTGGATTGAGTGTAAGGATGGGACTCGTCTCGGTAAGTCCATAGCCTTGGATGAAATCAAGACCAAGCTGTTGATACTGCTTGAAGACCTTTGGAGCGAGCGGGCCAGCACCACAGATGAGGAAATTATTCCGGTCCAAACCAATCTTGCTGAGCAGTAATTTGTTGAAGGTTTTCCTGAAGGGATTCCAATGCAGGTGTTTCTTGGTAAATCCATTGATAACCATCATTGTATGTACCAAGGTATTGATCAATAATCCTTTTTTCTTGACCTGTTTCAAGATACCGGCAAGCAGTTTGTTGTACAGAAGCGGTATTCCCATAAAAATGGTGACCTTGCCTTCTCTCAAGTCATTGATCATTTTACTTACCACAATATCCTGCCCAAAGACACACTCTGCCCCATGTTTGATGGATTCAAGCAGTACTGCTGTACAGCAATAGCTATGGTGTAGTGGAAGGAGTGCATACAATACATCAGTTTCATCGAGACTGAGGAATGTTCCATCACACGCTTGGTAGAGGTCGCTTACAATGTTTGCATGTGTGAGCATAGCCCCCTTCTCATTGCCTGTGGTGCCACTGGTAAAGAGGATGGAAGCAATATCATGTTCTGAGCTCGGTATACGGTTATACGGTTTATTCGCTTTCAGGGTGGAAATGCTTGGAAATGATTCACTCTCTCCCAGGAGCGTCGAGCACCCCTTCAATTCCTTGAACCATTCTTTCTGTTTGTCGAGTGCTTCAAGAATATTCTTATCAGCAAAAATATACGAGGCATTCACAAAACTGCTGAGTGTTTCAACGCGGTCAGTATTCATCTGGTTGTCCAATGGAACAACGATTGCACCTGCATGTAGGGTCGCCAGATAGGAAATAGCCCATGCTGGGCTGTTTTTCCCGTTGATGACGATATGATCACCTTTTTTTATGCCACATTCCTGTAAATACGAACTGACTCGAGTGACTTCTTGGAGAATTTCAGAGAATGTAAGGGTTTCCCTATTGGGTTTGAAAACAGTGAAGCCGTTTCGCTTCCCGAATTTTTTTTCTGTGATCAGCAATAAGTCTATGATAGTTGGCCACTGTCCTTCGAACAGTACACCACGATATTGGTCAAGGTCATCCCAGGAATGTTTCATGATAGGGAAATCTCCAAAAGAAATGCGAATGATAGAAATCTACTAGATGCTTTTTATACGAATCTATCGATTATTCTCACAGAAAGGTCCCTATTTGTCAAGAAAAGCCTAAATTGTTTCAGAGGAAATGATTGGATTCTTAGTTAAAACGTACTATTGGTCAGGAAATAGTCTCTTGTCAGTGTCTAGGAAAGAAATATCCTCATAGACAACGTCACTCAGTCTTTCCAGTCTTCTCCTGTCATTGCTTCCGGTGAGAACTGCTATCCGATAGCCTGACTGAGCCCGTTTAGCAAACAGCATATCAGTGAGTGTGTCTCCTACCATCGCCACTTGGGAGGGGGTAATCCCCGCTTGTGTGCAGAATGCATTGAAGGCTTCATTGTGGGGTTTCCTGCGATAGTTACTGTCACGGCTAGCTATGAAATCTACCATTTTTTCTAACCCCATCAAGGAGAGAAACAGATTAGTTGAGGAAGCATTGTCACTGGTAATGACACCAATATGGTACCCCTCTTCCTTCAGGCGTCTGAACAAACGTTGTTGAACAGAAAAATCCATCTGCTTGAGTTTCTCGTTAAGGAGAACTTCACTGTGTTTGACACTTCTGTTATACCCTTTTATTGCCTTTATTGCGTTGACACGATATCGAATACAATAAAGAAGGAATCTTCTGAGTATTTGGACCCTGCGATGGGTGAACACCAAGCCACGGGGAATGCACTGCCCCTCTTCATCGATGCCCATCAGGCTCAACATCGCCTGTTTGGCAGTCTGGTGGTGCTGCTTTCCCATGGAGTTGAAGGTAAGGGCGATACCCTCCTTGAGGATAGTCTCCCAGACTTGGGCGTAGTCAAACAACGTCCCATCCTTGTCAAAAATGATTCCCTTGAGTTTCTCAACCTTTTGTGCCATGTTGGGGTATCATACGGTACAAACCGACTTTTGTGCTAGGGGGACAGTGGTGCAGAATCACTCACAAGAAATCGTCCAACGGACAGAGCTGTTTGCTTGGCAGGTAGAACAACTACGATTTAGTGGAGATTTTTATATCTATAATCCTTTGCAATATGCATGGAATATGCATGAAGCCTATTTGAGAACCTACCTCTCTAATCCTGTAAAGGCGCTGATGCTTGGGATGAATCCCGGACCTTTTGGCATGGCCCAGAATGGGATTCCCTTCGGTGAGGTTGGTGCAGTGAAGCAGTTCCTCAAGCTTGATGAACCTATTGAAAAACCTTCTATCGAGCATCCGTCACGTCCGGTGCTTGGATTGTCTGTACAGAGAAGTGAGGTTAGCGGCAAACGTCTATGGGCATTGATGGAAGAACATTATAAACGTGCTGATGTGTTTGCCGAGGAAATGGCCATCGTTAATTATTGTCCGCTGGCCTTCATGGAACGAACCAAATATGCGAAGAACATCACTCCTGACAAGCTGCCCAAAGTTGAGAGAATGGCCCTTGAGGCAATTTGTGACCGGTATCTCATGGACCTGATCATGCTGTTGCAGCCAACCTATCTTATTGGAGTAGGAAAGTATGCACTGAAGAAGTTGCAACAGGTGGTTTCAGATGATAGTAGATATATACTAGGTTCCATCATTCACCCCAGTCCAGCCAATCCTCAAGCAAACAGGAATTGGAGAGAGAAAACACAAGAGCAACTCATTGCCCTTGGTATCTGGAAAGATGCATAAGCTTGTATTCTAGATTTGTTTTATATCCTAGGTGAATATGTCACTTTTAGAAATGTAATTCCCGAAAAAAAGGGCTCTTAGCTTACAATTATGAAAAAATCTTACTAGACAATCAACATTGGCTTTGATACTCTGTAGGACATGGATACCATGCTTGCGCGTCCTGCTTATGCCAAGGTTAATCTACATCTGGCCGTCGGCCAACCGTTTCAAGATGGGTATCATCCCATCTGTTCTCTATTTGCCTTGGTGAATCTTGCCGATGATGTTTCCATCACGGTGAAGGGGAAGAGCAATTTCGAGGTAGAAGTAACTGGATTGGAAGCGTTTCAACTTGATGGAGAGGATACTTTGACCAAGGCTGCCCGCCTGTGGTGTGAGCGAACTCGGTTACCCCTCTCTTTACAGATACATTGCAAGAAACGTATTCCTTCCCAGGCAGGTTTGGGTGGGGGGTCAAGTGACGCTGCTTCCGTGTTGCTTCTGTTGCAGGACTATGCTGGAAAATCTGCGCTTGACGAAAAATCCTTGGCTGATATTGCGCTGCAAGTTGGTAGCGATGTCCCCTTCTTCCTGTCTTCGCATTGCTGTGCAATAGTGACTGGTAGGGGAGAAGTGATTACCCCTATACAGCAGAGGGATCTGGCATTGTGTTTGGTGATGCCGACCTCCTTTGCTACATCTACGTCATCTGCCTATGCTAAGCTTGACGAAGTTCGTAGCGGTGGTTTTGTTTCATTGGGACCTACAGGTGAGGAGATTGCAGAAGTTTTCAAGAAATCACCTGCGGTATGGAAAAGTATGTTGTATAATGATTTTCAACAAGGTGTGGAGCACCAAGACTTCTATGGCCAACTTGGACATCTATGTAGTACTAGCCATGGATATTGTGGTCTTACAGGCAGCGGTGCTTGTTGGTTTTTCGTCAGTGATGACACGAAACAGGTACAGGTTGTTTACGATAAGATACAGACGCGGTTCGGTGCTGGAGTAATGAGCTGGAAAACCGGTTTAGTTATGAAAATAAGATAAAGGTTGTTTGGAGGTTCTTGTGGACATTTCAGAGGTTCGAGTACGAAAAGTCAGTCAAGCAGGTAAATTGAAGGCTTATGTGACCGTAACGTTTGACAATCAATTTGTGGTACACAATATCAAGATTATAGAGGGCAGGGAAGGAGACTTCATTGCTATGCCGAGCAGGCAGTTGGCCAATGGGGAATTCAAGGATGTAGCCCATCCAATCAGCAGCGATTTCAGGGATCATTTGCAGCAAGTGGTGATGAATGCATATGACTCTGAAGAAGCACAGGAAGCTCCCCAGGAAACAGAAAAAAAGGAATTATAGCAATTCGCTGGACAAACTTGGGAATATGGTATACTGTCACTTCCGTTGTTGGGAAGTCGCCAAGCGGTTAAGGCTCTGGTTTTTGGTGCCGGCATCGGGGGTTCGAATCCCTCCTTCCCAGTAGTGAGCAGTCCTGTCTTTTGGACTGCTCACTTTTTCATTGTGTGGAGTACTTGTGTTGGTGCGCCAAAACATTCTATACTCCCACACTAGTGGTATTCTAAATATCCAAATGTTATGGTAATTGGGCATCATGCAATAAAGATGCGCCAATGAGAGTACAAGGAGTATGTATGTCTGACATCAACAGAAGCTTAAAAGCTAAACCAAGAACCGAAGATTTCGGTAGTGCCGGCGCTCGTCGCCTGCTTCGTGGCGGCCAGATCCCTGCCGTTATCTATGGCAAGAAGGATCCTGTGCACATTGCCCTTGATGCCCGTGAATTCACCAACAAGATGCGTCACTTCTCAGAGACAGCATTGCTGAAGATTGCTGTAGGCAGAAAGCACTATGAAGTATTATTGAAAGATTATCAGGAAGACCTGATGCGTGGAGAGATCAAGCACGTTGACTTCTATGAGGTTACTCGTGGTCAAGCCCTACGTACCTTGGTTGCTGTTGTGCTCAAGGGAAGCCCAATTGGAACCCGTGAAGGTGGTGTCCTTGACCAGGTTCTCCATGAAATTGAAATTGAGTGTTTGCCAAAGGATCTTCCCGATTCAATTGAGGCTGATGTAAGCCACTTGGAGATCAACCAGGCATTGCACTTGAGCGACATGAAATTCCCAGAAACCATCAAGGTTCTTGAAGAGATGTCCAGGACTGTTGCTTCCGTCAAGGGAGTAAAGGCTGAGGTTGTAGAAACTGCTGAGGAAGAGGATGAAGCAGCAGTTGTTTCCGAGGAAGAGTAGGGGGGGACAATGCAGTTGATTCTTGGTCTGGGTAATCCCGGTGCCAAGTATGCAAACTCCCGCCACAATGTCGGATTCGATGCAGTGGAAGCTTGTGCAGCGTTTTTTCAGGTTCGCCTGAGAAAACGCTGTTTTCGTCTTTATAGACAAGCAAGAGTGGGGAGTTCTGTATCTTTGGTTGAACCACTAACCTACATGAATAAGAGTGGGGAAGTCATGCGTTACTTCCCTGATGTGAAAGCAGAAGAAATTGTGGTAGTCTGTGATCAGATGGATCTACCTCCAGGATTGATCAGAATCCGAAGGGGAGGGAGCAGTGCTGGTCATAATGGCCTCAAGAGTCTTATCAGCTCATTGGGCAGCAACAACTTCACGCGTATCTATATTGGAATCGGTAGGCCGGATGAAGGGGTATCGGTGGTGGACCATGTCCTCTCTCGTGATTCGTCTCTTGCCTTACAGGAAGGAATTATGCTTGCTTCCTCAGCACTGCAGGATCTTATAAGTGGAAAGTCAACGGAGGAGGTAATGCTTGCCTACAATAGACGCAATCGTTCCTAAGACAATCCAAGATTTTCTTATATCGCACCACATCCCAAGGGATATGCACCTTGCTGTCGCCTTTTCTGGTGGCAGTGACTCACTTGCCTTGCTGATTGGGCTCTCGGCCTTGTTTCCAGAAGAGCAGGTTTCTGTCTTTTACGTCAATCATCGGCTGCGTTCAGAGCAAGAGCTGTCCCAAGAGTTGCAGCTTTGTCTTGCGAATTGTCAACGGTTGGGATATGGTCTTGAGGTTCTTGACTTGGGCAAGGGAAGCGTTGAGGCGCGCGCGAAAAGAGATGGGGAAGGTATTGAAGCTGCTGCACGAACGCTGCGCTATGAGGCTTTGTATGCTGCATGCCGAAATCATGGTTGTGCCTATCTTGCTACTGCACACAATGCTGACGACCAGATAGAGACCTTGCTGATGCGTTTGTTTCAGGCAGCCTCGGTTTCTTCTCTCAAAGGTGCAGCTGCCTTCACACAGTCCCCAGTTAACGCCACCCTGATCAGACCTTTGCTTACGCTTCCCCATCGTACCCTCAGAGCTTATGTAGAGGCCGAGGCGTTTCAGTGGGCAGAGGATACAACAAATGAACAAGATGCCTATCTGCGAAATAAGATTCGTCATACCATCAAACCGCAGATCCTTGCACTCTTTCCGAATGCCTACGATGCAGTTTCAATCATGTCCAGGCGTTTTTCCGATATCGCTGGTGTATTGCAGACTTTGGAAGATGAGGCTCTCTCGTGTGTGAAAATACTCAAGGGTGAGGTGCGATTTTCCCTGGATTGGTATAAAGGTGTGATGCCACAGATGCGTGAGGGATTGTTGTATCGCCTGTACGCAGAGGTTTGCTCTTCTGAGACACAGCGTATTCGACAGGCTATGATTGCGCGGTTACAGGAGCACCTTGATGCCAGTACCACTTCCAGTCGTTTGCATATTGAGGCTGGAGGCAGCATTATAATGGTATCTGAAGGATGGGTTGTTTGGATTCGTGAGACTCAGTACCCCCACTATCTGGTTCCTTTGCTTCATCCAGGAGAGGATCAGGAAATTTTCCTGCCGGGGGGGATAGTGTTTCGTATTGATGCGCTACAAGATGAAACAGATACAAGATTGCTGAGGATTGATGCAGATTCTCTGGATCATGCGGTTATACGCTCTGCAGAAGATGGTGATTGGGTTGAGCTGGAAGCTGGTAGGGTTTCTGTATCCAAATTGCTCTCTTCGTACCGTATTCCAAAGAGCAAGCATCCAACGGTTCCTCTCTTGTGCGACCGTAGTGGGGTTGTAGCGGTTTTTGCACGTATGTATGGTGGTAGGGACCGGTTGGCACGCCGTTTCAAGGCTCCCCTTGCCCGAAGATTGACAAATATATATAGTAGTAGAATAAAGGAACAATGACAGTGAAATTGAGAAAAGATAGCCAAGAGAACGGACCGGATAAACAGTCGGACAACCAGGATCCCAACCAGTATTGGCAAGGTCCTCCCAAGAATGACAAAAAGCCACCTTTCATGACCCCGAATAATCCGAAAAACCGGTTTGCCCTGATAGTGTTTGCCACCTTGGCAATCCTGTTTGCCTATATGTTTTTTGATAGTGCCGCAGGTGCTGAGCAGTCAGTACCGTACACTACTTTCATCTCTTATGTTGATTCCGGCCAGGTAACACAGGTTGAGATCAAGGAACAATCCCTGATTCGGTTTGCATTGAAAAATGGACTTACGGCACAGACCAGGATACCATATTTTGATGAGACCCTGCTAGAATCACTGAAACAGCAGGGTGTCTCGGTAACAGGTTCTGTACAGGAAATTTCTTTCCTGCAAGTACTGTTGCAATTGCTTCCCTGGATTATCTTCATTGGATTTACCATCATGTTGTATCGTCAGTCCAGCGGGCTGAACGGAAAGATGATGTCAACGCTTGGTAAGAGCAAGGCAAAAGAATACATGGAGACTGACACGAAGACTACATTCAAGGATGTAGCTGGTCAGATTGAAGCAAAGTATGAATTGGAGGAGGTGGTCTCTTTTCTCAAGCATCCTGACCACTTTACAAAGGTTGGTGCAAAGATTCCCCGTGGTGTTCTGCTGGTAGGTCCTCCAGGAACCGGTAAGACATTGCTTGCTAAAGCAGTTGCCGGAGAGAGTGGGGTTTCCTTCTTTCATACCAGTGGATCTGACTTTGTAGAGATGTTTGTAGGTATGGGTGCTGCCCGTGTGCGTGACTTGTTTGAACAAGCCCGTAAGCATTCTCCTTGTATTCTGTTCATTGATGAACTTGATGCCGTTGGCCGTACTCGTGGAGGCGGTCTCGGTGGGGGGAATGATGAGCGAGAACAGACATTGAACCAGATTCTTGTGGAGATGGATGGATTTGGTACCACCACAGGCGTTATCGTGATGGCAGCGACGAACCGCCCTGATGTTTTGGATCCTGCCTTGCTTCGTCCTGGTCGTTTTGACCGTCAGGTCGTAGTCGATCTACCAGATATTAAGGAACGCGAGGAAATTCTTAGGATTCACTGTAGGAAAATCAAACTGGAAAAGGATGTTGATCTTAAGCGTCTTGCCCGCGGTTCAGCTGGTACCAGTGGAGCCGATCTGGCGAACCTAATCAATGAGGCAGCGCTGTTTGCTGCTCGGAAGAACAAGAGCACAGTTGGCATGAATGAGATGGAAGAGGCGCGGGACAAGATTCTTCTCGGTGTTGCAAGAAAGAGTCGTGCAATGACAGATGAGGAGAAGAGAGCAACCGCCTACCATGAAGCAGGGCATGCCTTGCTTCACTACTACCTTGAGCATCTCGATCCGTTGCACAAGGTAACCATCATCCCTCATGGGCGCGCACTTGGTCTTACCGTCAGCCTTCCTGAGCGAGATCCCTATACCAAGACCCAGTCCATGCTGAATGATTGGATAAAGGTCTGTATGGGAGGCTATGTTGCAGAGGAACTGGTGTATGGGGAAACCACAACCGGTACCAGCAATGACATCAAGCAAGCCACCGACCTTGCCCGCAGGATGGTAACAGAGTGGGGTATGAGTGGATTGGGATTTGTCAACCTTGCCGATGAGTCTGAACCATTGTTCCTGGGTCGGGAAATCACTCAGCACAAGGATTACAGTGAAGAGACGGCAAAGAGGATTGATTCAGAAATCCACAAGATCCTTGACAAGGCAATGGAAGAGACACGTAAAGTTCTCTCTACCCATCGGGACCAATTGGATACCCTCACCGTTGAATTGATTGAGAAGGAGACCCTGGATGATGCACAGATCAGAATCCTACTGGGTTTCGAAGCTCTCAACGATTTTCAGGGAGAATCATCTGAGCAAGAGAAGGCTGCTGATGCCTCTGCTCAGGAAATGTCCCCTGGTACGCAAGAAGAAGTTACAAAAGAATAAGGAATAGTATGCCAGCTGATATTACACTGACACGGAATTTTTGCATCATTGCGCATATAGACCACGGTAAGTCTACTCTTGCCGATCGCTTTATCGAAAAAGCAAAGCTCTATGTGTCTCGTGGTCCTGCGCAGGACCAGATGCTCGACAATATGGATATTGAGAGAGAACGCGGGATTACCATCAAGAGCCAAGCGGTAACCATTCCCTACACGGCAGCCGATGGTAAAACGTATGAGCTGAATCTTGTTGATACTCCGGGACATGTTGACTTTTCCTATGAGGTAAGCCGTGCCATCAGCTCATG
The DNA here is from genome assembly GCF_963666015.1 of uncultured Sphaerochaeta sp. Lineage (NCBI taxonomy): Bacteria > Pseudomonadati > Spirochaetota > Spirochaetia > Spirochaetales > Sphaerochaetaceae > Sphaerochaeta > uncultured Sphaerochaeta sp. Next base: position 3,244,335 of record NZ_OY762555.1, read on the forward strand.
TGAGGGTGCCTTGCTGATCGTTGATGCTTCCCAAGGTGTCGAGGCACAGACCTTGGCAAACTTGTATATGGCCATGGAACATAACCTCACCATCATTCCGGTCATCAACAAAATTGATTTACCTTCTGCTGATATTGATGCTTGCTTGCATCAGATTGATCATGACTTGGGTTTGGAATCAGAAGAGACTGTTTTGGTGAGTGCAAAAACTGGTGTAGGAGTGGATGAGCTTTTTGAGGCAATCGTCAATCAGATTCCTCCACCAGAAGGAAAAGACGTCCTTCCTCTCCAGGCCCTGATCTTTGACTCCCATTACGATGCTTATCGTGGAGTCATTGTTCACTGTCGTGTTTTCGATGGAACGTTGGAGGCTGGCTCCGAAGTTCGCTTCATGCATACCGACACGCCCTATAAGGTAGAGGAAGTTGGTTTTTTCCAGCTTGGTTTGGTTAAGACAGATGCGCTGCATGCAGGGGATGTCGGGTACGTGATTACCGGTGTAAAGACTATCAGTGATGTGAGGGTTGGTGATACTATCACCACGGTCAAGAATGCTGCGAAGAAACCACTTCCAGGATTCAAGGATGTGAAACCAGTAGTTTTCAGTTCAATCTACCCAGTTGATACCAATGACTATGAAGAGTTGGTGAGTGCAATAGAAAGGCTCAAGCTCAATGATGCTTCCTTGATCTATGAGAAGGACAGTTCAGCTGCTCTGGGTTTTGGATTCCGGTGTGGGTTCTTGGGAATGTTGCATCTTGAGGTCATCCAGGAGCGTATTGAGCGCGAGTTTGGACTGTCAATCGTATTTACCAGCCCTTCGGTTAAGTACATCGTACATATGAAAAATGGAGAAGTTGTCAATATTGACAACCCCCTTGAGTACCCAGATCCAATGCGGGTTGAATATTCAGAGGAGCCCTTCATCCAAGCCAACATTATCACACCCAGTCAATTCGTAGGACCGCTGATAACGCTCTGCATGGAGAAACGTGGGGTTCAGGTGGGAATGAATTACCTTGATGAGAAACGCGTCGAGCTGATGTATGAGATGCCATTGAGCGAGGTGCTCTTTGAGTTCTATGACCGCATGAAATCTGTGAGTCGTGGATACGCTTCGTTCGACTATCAATTGATTGGCTATAAGAAGACCGATTTAGTGAGAATGGATATTCTCGTCAATGGAGAGCCTGTTGATGCGCTGAGCCAACTCGTTTTTCGGGGAAGCAGCCAATTACGAGGAAAGCAGGTCTGTGAACGGCTGAGGGGAGAGATTCCTCGCCAGCAGTACAAGATAGCCATCCAAGCAGCTATCGGTGGGACGATTGTCAGCAGAGAGACCATCACCGCCTTCCGAAAGGATGTTACAGCCAAATGTTATGGTGGTGATATCAGCAGAAAACGTAAGTTGCTCGAGAAACAGAAAGAGGGAAAGAAACGCATGAAAATGGTTGGGAATGTCGAGATACCCCAGAGTGCATTCCTTGCTGTTTTAAAGAGTGATGACAGCTCCAAGTAATGTATTCAGCCAATTCTTTGTTGTTCTCATTATTGACTGGGTGTATACTCGTTGCAAGAAAGGATTACTTCAAGGGAGTGTAGTATGTTGACCAAACAAGTTGTCGCCCAGACCAATGATGGGCAACCCATTTATCTGATAACCCTTTCCAGTGGACAATATTCCGCTGAAATTCTCAGTTTGGGGGCGAATCTCAAGACATTGAAGACCCCGGATCGAAATCAGAAGGTTAGGGATATTGTGCTGGGATTTGAGAATCCATTGGACAACTTGACCTCCACTACTTACTTTGGGCAAATCGTCGGACGATTTGCTAATCGTATAGCAAAAGGTACATTCTCCTTGGGGGGTAAGCAGTATACGCTGGAGACCAATGAAGGGGAGAACTCCCTCCATAGTGGGAAGAGTAATTGGGGTTGGCGTAATTGGCATGTTGAGACCTTTGAATGGGATGGAAATCCTGGGGTTGTACTGAGTCTGTTCAGTCCCGATGGAGATGGAGGATTTCCTGGTAAGGTGAATTGTACCGTCTCCTATGTGCTTACAAAAAATGGGGAGCTACGTATAGAGTATGAAGCAACAGCTTCCCAAGCTACACCGATCAATCTGACCAATCACAGTTATTTTAATTTGCGAGGTGCTGGCAGTGGGGAAATTACCGCTCATGAGGTGAAACTCGCTTGTGATCGATATCTTGAAATTAATGATCACCTGGTTCCTACTGGGAACATTCTTCCAGTGAAAGATACGGCTTTTGATTTTACCAAGGGAAAATCGTTGGGGAAGGATATGGAAGAAGCTGGTGGGTATGATCATTGTTTCATTCTTGAACAGACACCGACTACCAAACTGGTAGAATTTGCATGGATTCATGAACCTGTTTCAGGCAGAACCATGAAAATCAAGACGACCATGCCAGCTGTACAGCTGTACAGTGGGAACTTTCTTGAAGGAAAGGATATCGGAAAGGGTGGGGTTGCCTACCCCAAGCATGGTGGTGTCTGTTTTGAAACCCAATACTATCCCGACGGCCCGAACCATGAATCGTTTCCTTCTTGTATTTTCAGCAAAGAGAGACCTTATAAACATACGACAGTGTTCTCCTTTGGAGTGAAATAGGTGCGATAGTACTGGCACCCACTTGCAATCCTAGGTGCAGCTATAGTAGAAAGAGTGAAAATCGGATGAAGGGAGCTTCGAATGAAAGAGGTGAAAATTATTGGGATTACCGGTGGGTCTGGTTCTGGGAAATCCACGATTGTTAAGAAAATCAGTGAAGTATGCACAGATTTTGTGTTTATTCCCCAGGACAACTACTATCGCTCTGCCACGTTTATCAGTAATTCCAATATTACCGCTTTCAACTTTGATCATCCCGATGCCTTTGATATGGAACTGCTCTATGAACATCTGAAGCTGCTCAAGGATGGTAAGGCCATAGAGATGCCCCAGTATGATTTCGTCCATCACCGAAGAAAGGACGAGACGGTATCTGTTGCGCCGAGAAGTCTGGTTATTATTGAAGGGTTGATGATTTTGCATGATAGCAACATAAGAGATTTGTTGGATCTGAAACTGTACGTAGACACTCCAGATGATATACGCTTCATTAGAAGGTTGAAACGTGATATTGCAGAGCGAGGAAGAACTGTCGAGAGTGTATGTACACAGTATCTTGAGGTTGTAAGACCGGGCCATTTTAATTTTATCGAACCAACCAAGGCTTTCGCTGACTTGATTATTCCTGAAGGTGGGTATAATGAGAATGCTCTATCGGTACTTATTCCCTTTGTAAAGGAACTTGCTGGTTGATTAGCGTTTATGGAAGAGGGTAAATCCGTCCTTTATTGCTTTCCAAGACCAAGAGTCTGGAACTGGATCATTTCCCCCATAAAACCAACGACTGCATCGGATGATTCTGGCAAATCCCATGATAAAGCCTTTAAAAATTCCATGCTTTGTTACAGATTCTACCATGTACGAAGAACAGGTTGGGTGGTAGAGACAGCTTCCACCACCAAAAAAAGGTGACAAAATTCCTTTGTAGAGGTACACTGGGATAAGAAATATCTGCCTTAGCAGCCAGAGGATTTTTTTCATGAGAACATTCTATTGAGCGATTGTAAAAGTTGCAACAACTGGATACACTGGTAAGGTAGACATTTGACTTGTAACGTGATAATCGTTATGATAGTGAAAAAATTAAGAAATTGAGCAATTGTATGGAGGAATAGGTATATGGCAGGTAACGTATCCAAGAACGCACGCCGCGAAGGTGCAAAGGCAATGACCAGTCGCTGGGGTGGCGCTATCAAGATGAAAGCTGTTTTCGAGAATGGAAAACTTCGTCATGTGGCATATTGCGAGAAATCAGGTAATACTGCTCGCAAGCCCAAAGATTTGATGTAAGGAACTTGTGTCAAGAAAAATAACCGTTAGCCTGTGATTTAAAGTATCGCAGGCTCATTTTTTTGATAAATCTTCCGGAAAATCACCATTTTTCCCGCATTTTTAATGTATCCGTTTCAAGTAGTGTGTGTTATAGTGTTGATGAGTACGTATACAACGACACATGAGAACGTCATGAGGAGGAAACACGTGAAACGTCTTTCAAGAACAATTATGACAGCAATGCTGGTAGCTTTGTTGGCTTTTTCCCTTGTTGGCTGTAAGAGCACTGCAAAGGTAGAACCAATCCCCCCAGCTCCTGTTGAACCCGCTCCTGAGCCGGTAACCCCTGTAGAACCCGCTCCTGAGCTCGTAGAGGTGCCAGAACCAGAGCCAATGCCAGAGCCGGCTCCACCCGCCCCTGCACCTGCCCCTGCACCAGCACCGGTAGCTGAGGAACCCAAGGAATTGGTGTATCCCTATGGTGTGCAGGAGATCGTAAAGAATGATGACGGAGCGAAGGTATTCGATCTGATTATTGTACATACCAACGACCTGAACGGTAACATCTACAGCGAGAACGGCGGACTTGGTCTTGCAAGGCTGTCCACTGCGCTGAAGGCTGGCCGTGCACTTACCGACAACTGGTTGCTGTTGAACAGCGGCAATGTCGGCGAGGTACCGGCTGAGGCTGCGATGCTGGCCGCCGAGGTGGTTGATGAGCTTGGCTACGATGCCTACACCCCACAGGCAGTGCAGCTGGCTACCGGTATTGCCGGGACGAAGAAGGCCCTTCCGTTGAGTGCGAATGCACTGGATGCGAACGGGTACCTGGTCGCCCAGCCATATCAGGTGTACAACTACAACGGCTTCAAGGTCGGCGTGGTAGGGCTTGTTGCCCCGAAACCGATCCAGGGAGTGAGCTTCACCAGTGATCTGATTCTGGACAATGCACAGTACGCTGTGGACATGGCCCAGGATTATGTTGACTACATCGTGGTGCTCAGCGACCTTGGCAGCAAGGGCGATCTCACCAGTGAGATGGTAGCCCAGAACATTGACGGCATCGACCTGATTGTCGACGGCAATGGTTCTGCAATGGCCAAGACCGTGAACGGCACCCTGATTGTACGTGCAGACGAGATGCTGAAGAGCGTCGGTGGCGTGCAGGTAAGTGTAGCAAACGGAAAGGTGAAGAGCGTTGTACCAATGATTCTTCCCGCAGCCGATGTGCTTGACCCTGCCAAGAGTGCAATTGCCAAGGCTTATGAGCCGTTTGCAAGAGCAATGGGTTACACCCTGCAGGTAAGCGTGCCTGAGGATCCCTCCATTGTATCGATGATTGGCGCAACCCCGAAGCCGATGGTGAAGGCAGAGGTCCCTGCAAAGGCAGAGGCACCGGCACCAGCACCTGTGGTTAAGGAAGAAGCACCAGCCCCCGCCCCTGCACCTGCCCCTGCACCAGCACCGGTAGCTGAGGAACCCAAGGAATTGGTGTATCCCTATGGTGTGCAGGAGATCGTAAAGAATGATGACGGAGCGAAGGTATTCGATCTGATTATTGTACATACCAACGACCTGAACGGTAACATCTACAGCGAGAACGGCGGACTTGGTCTTGCAAGGCTGTCCACTGCGCTGAAGGCTGGCCGTGCACTTACCGACAACTGGTTGCTGTTGAACAGCGGCAATGTCGGCGAGGTACCGGCTGAGGCTGCGATGCTGGCCGCCGAGGTGGTTGATGAGCTTGGCTACGATGCCTACACCCCACAGGCAGTGCAGCTGGCTACCGGTATTGCCGGGACGAAGAAGGCCCTTCCGTTGAGTGCGAATGCACTGGATGCGAACGGGTACCTGGTCGCCCAGCCATATCAGGTGTACAACTACAACGGCTTCAAGGTCGGCGTGGTAGGGCTTGTTGCCCCGAAACCGATCCAGGGAGTGAGCTTCACCAGTGATCTGATTCTGGACAATGCACAGTACGCTGTGGACATGGCCCAGGATTATGTTGACTACATCGTGGTGCTCAGCGACCTTGGCAGCAAGGGCGATCTCACCAGTGAGATGGTAGCCCAGAACATTGACGGCATCGACCTGATTGTCGACGGCAATGGTTCTGCAATGGCCAAGACCGTGAACGGCACCCTGATTGTACGTGCAGACGAGATGCTGAAGAGCGTCGGTGGCGTGCAGGTAAGTGTAGCAAACGGAAAGGTGAAGAGCGTTGTACCAATGATTCTTCCCGCAGCCGATGTGCTTGACCCTGCCAAGAGTGCAATTGCCAAGGCTTATGAGCCGTTTGCAAGAGCAATGGGTTACACCCTGCAGGTAAGCGTGCCTGAGGATCCCTCCATTGTATCGATGATTGGCGCAACCCCGAAGCCGATGGTGAAGGCAGAGGTCCCTGCAAAGGCAGAGGCACCGGCACCAGCACCTGTGGTTAAGGAAGAAGCACCAGCCCCCGCCCCTGCACCTGCCCCTGCACCAGCACCGGTAGCTGAGGAACGCAAGCCAGTTGAGTATCCACTTGGAGTATTCGAGATTGTGAAAAACGCTGATGGCGCAAAAGAGTTTGATCTCTTTGTTGTCCATACCAACGATGTACACGGTCGTGTGGTTTCCAGTGAAGACAATGTAGGCTATTCAAAGCTTGCTACTATGTTGAAGGTTGGACGCGGTATTACCGATAACATCCTTGTACTTGACGCAGGTGATGTGACTCATGGAACCAATATTGTTAATATGTTCGAAGGTGAGACCGTTGGTGTCTTGCTTGATATGCTTGGTTATGATGCAGTAGCACCCGGCAACCACGACTTCAACTATGGTGTTGATCGCCTTCTTGAAGCAGCTGAGATTGCTGAGAACTACACTGACATCAAGGTCTTGAGTGCGAACGTATTGGATGAGAACGGTTATATGTTATTCCAGCCTTATCAGGTCTACAATTTCAACGACTTTACTGTTGGCGTTGTTGGTTTGACCACTCCTGATACAGCTACCAAGACCCATCCGAAGAATGTTGAAGGCGTATATTTCGCCAACGAAGAGATCTTCGAGATTGGCCAGCAGGCAATCGATATGGCTAAGCAGTATGTTGATTACATCATCGTACTTGGTCACATCGGAATGGATCCTGATGGTGCAAGTGGCTTGACCACTGATAAGATCGTAAGCAACATCAAGGGTATTGACTTGTTTGTTGACGGTCACAGTCATACATTGTTGAAGCAGGGAATGAAGATTGGTGACACAATGGTTGTCTCAACCGGTGAGTACATGGAAAATCTGGGCTTGGTCCAGCTCCATGTTAAGAACGACGAAGTAACCGCTGTCTATCCGATGATGATTCCTGCTGCAGATGTCTGGAATGCCAAGGATTCTGATCTTGCTAAGCAGTATGGTATTGCAGAAGTACCAAACGATGCTGAAGTCGATGAGTACCTCGGTTATATGACCGCTAAGCTTGATGCTAAGCTCAATACAGTTATTGCAACTGTACCTGAGATGCTTGATGGCGAACGTGCAAATGTCCGTACCAAGCCGACCAACCTTTCCAGGTTGATCACCAGGGCAATGACTGCTGAGAGTGGTGCCGACTTCACCATTACCAATGGTGGTGGTATCCGTGCATCCATCGACGCTGGTGAGGTTACGATCGGTGAAGTGATTAACGTCCTGCCGTTCACCAACATCATCACTGTTGTTGAGGTAACCGGAGCTGATGTCTATGCTGCACTTGAGCATGGTTACAGCAAGTTGCCTGAGACCAATGGTGCATTCTCCCAGACTGACCTTCAGGTTGTTTACAACCGTTATGGCAAGCCTGGTAGTCGTATCCTGAGAGTCCTTCTCAACGGTAAGGCGATTGATAAGAATGCAACCTACAAGGTCGCAACCAACGACTTCATGGCCGCTGGCGGTGATGGCTATACCATGTTTGGTAAGGTCCTCTCTGAAGGCTCCTTGCTCAGCGATGTGTTCATCGAGTTCCTCTCGAAGAACTACCCCGCAAAGTAAGGTAGATTTATAAGTTCAAGGGCGACTATCTTCGGGTAGTCGCCCTTTTGTTGTGCGCTCGGTATGAACATTTTCTAAAGGGTGAAAGTCCCAAGTACAGGTGATAGCGCCAAGTACATAGCCAATGGCAAGGGTGTTCATCGCGAGGTGGAATCTGAAGGAAGCCGGAGGCAAAATCCCGAGCCAAGGAACACGAACTGAATATGAGGCTGTTTCAGGTGGCTGAGTTTGCAATACAGAACGAAGTCCAACACTGTACGGAGCCTGAGGCGGTAAATTCAGTGGCTACATGGGAGGAAAGATAAGCATCTTACCTCGGGAGGTCTCTACAGCGTACGAGGCTGCAATATCGCTTATGACGACGTAGTAACAACGAATGTAGAGAAGTCAGCAGAGGTCACAGTACCATCGCTTGTACTAGTGGAGAGATGGGAAGGACTGAACCGGAATGGAGGACCGGAAAATGGAAGTACCCAAACAGAACGTAAAAGACAGCCAACTTCAACTCGAAGGACTGTTTTCTGAGGATAGCCCGGAAGGCGAAGGTAGGAAAACAGCGTCTGTGTCTGTGAGGAAGAACCCAGAGGAAGGAAATCAACCAACGATCACTAGTGAAGAAGAGAGTCTCCTGACAAAGACACTGGACCACATTGTCAGTCTCCAGAATATGCGGACAGCATTCATGAAGGTTGCGGGCAAGAAAGGAGCAGGCGGGGTAGATGGGATGAAGACTGAGGAACTCACTCAGTACCTCCAGAACAACTACAGCATGGTACGCCAGAGTCTATTGGAAGGGACGTACAAGCCACAGCCGGTACGGAGGGTGGAAATACCTAAAGATAACGGCAAGACAAGGGACCTTGGAATTCCGACTGTCATAGACAGGGGAATCCAGATGGCAATCGTGCAGGTACTCACAAGGATCTATGAACCGAAATTCAGTGAATCGAGTTTTGGTTTCAGACCCGGAAGGAGTGCACACGATGCATTGGAAAAGTGTATCGAGCATGCCCGTGAAGGATACGTATGGGTGGTGGATATGGACTTGGAGAAATTCTTTGACACCGTTCCCCAGAGCAGATTACTGCAACTGGTGAGCGAGACGATTAAGGATGGACGAGTCATATCTCTGCTGTACAAATACCTGAAAGCCGGAGTCATGGTCGATGGCATCAGACAGGAAACGACCATCGGAGTACCTCAGGGTGGACCGTTGTCACCACTGTTGAGCAACATCATGCTGAACGAAAGTGACAGGGAACTTGAAAAGCGAGGTCATCGTTTCGTTCGGTATGCGGATGATATGATGATACTGTGTAAGAGTGAAAGGGCCGCCTTAAGGGTGATGGAGAGTACCACGAAATTTCTTGAGAAGAAACTGAAGCTGAAAGTGAACAGGGAAAAGACCGTCGTTCGTAGAATTACCAACGACATAAAATTCCTTGGCTACGGATTCTACAGTAGTGGAGAGGTGAAACTGAAAGTCCATCCTCAAAGCTGGAAGAAACTGAGAACGAAACTGAAAGAGATTCTGAACAAGAACAACGGGTGGTCGTACGAATTCAGGAAGATGCGACTTGCATACCTTGTGAGAGGATGGGTGAACTATTTCCGACTGGCAAACGCTAAGCAGAGACTGTTACAGCTTGATGAATGGATTAGACACAAGATTCGGGCAGTGATTCTCAAAGCGAATTGGAGAGTACGGTCAAGATACCGGCTTTTCAGACAACAGGGCGTAAAACATGAGGAAGCACTCAGTGTAGCCAATGCGAGGCAAGGAACCTGGGCCCTGTCTGGATATTGGAAAGTGTCACGGTGGTTAAGTGTGGATGTGCTACGAGCACACGGATATCTCTTTTTCAGTGATATGTATGGGAAATTACACCGAGTGATGTAAGTAATTTCGGAACCGCCCGGTACGGAACCGTATGCCGGGTGGTGTGGAAGGACGGAAGCTAGGGGGTGTTCCCTAGCTCCTCCTATCCGATTGCCCAGCATGGGCAATAACTTGGTGGGGAAAGTCCCCTGTGGGTGCGGTACTGCCAAGGGCAGAATCCCCACCGTAAGGGACAGGATAGTCCAGCAAGCGTTGGTGCAAGTACTGACACCAGTGTTCGAGCCGACATTCTCGGATTTCAGCTTCGGCTACAGGCCGAACCGGAGTGCAGAGGATGCGGTGAGACTCGCTCAGCTCTACATGTCCGAGGGCTACGACCACGTTGTGGATCTTGACCTTTCCAAATACTTCGATACTGTAGACCATGACATTCTCATGGGACTGGTGGACAAGGACATGGAAGACAAGGACATCAGGAGGCTAATCTTTGTATTCCTCAAGGCAGGGGTTCTGTATAGGGGCAAACTGGAGAAGACCGAACGAGGTGTTAGCCAAGGGAACCCATTGAGCCCACTGCTTGCAAATGTGTACCTTACGCCGTTTGACAAGGAGATGGAGAAAAGAGGATTGAGATTCGTCCGCTACGCCGACGACTGCCAGCTTTTCACCAAATCCGACTACGCGGCGGCGCGTGTGATGAAGAACGCAACGAAGTATCTGGAAGGCAAGCTGAAGCTGAAGGTGAATGTCGAGAAGACTGAAGCCAGAGAAGCCAAAGGCTCCAGTTTTCTTGGGTTCACCTTCATCACCCTGGGAAGCAAGGAAAACGGAAGAGGAGTGTGCAGACCAAGGGGTGAGAAAATCGAGGGCCTCAAGGGAAAACACAAGGAGATAACCAAGAGGAACCGAGGAGTGTCGGTACATCAGGTAATCAAGGAGATAAATGAAACCATGTAGGGTTGGCTTGCCTACTATGCACGGGGAAGTATCCTGAAGTGGCTGACAAAAGAACTCCTCCCTTGGCTGAGAAGAAGGATACGGCAATACCTGTGGAAGGTGTGGAAGACTGCCAAAAGTCGGAAACGGCACCTCACGAAAGCCGGAGTGCCCGAATGGCATATTAAGAAAGACCTAGGGTGGTCATCGCGTAGGTATTGGAAAATGAGTATAGTGATGGGCAGCTTGGTAACCAATAAAATGCTGGTCGAGTACTTTGGATTGCGAGACTTCGAAAACATCTTCAGGGATTGGCACAAGAAGAGAATGGAGCGTGACTATGAGCTCGACTTCAATGACTACCTATGTAGGCAGTATGAAGCAGAGCAAGAGGCAAGGTTGCTGATGGACGCATATCCATGTGTCAATTGGTAATGTCGTTTGATTGAGCCGCCCGGTACCGAACGGAAAGCAGTTGGTGGCGTGGGAGGTCGGAGCCGTGAGGTCCCTGTCTACCCGATTGAATACTTGTCTGAGTAGTTTATTCATCGAGGGAATTTTTGGTATAACTTATTTCAAAATGCTTGACATAACCAAATCAATCGGGTAATGTTCCTATCGTTCGAGACGTTATTCGCCTGTAGCTCAGTCGGTAGAGCAGGTGGCTGTTAACCACCCTGTCGGGGGTTCAAATCCCTCCGGGCGAGCAAAAAAAAAGACAATCCTAAAGGGTTGTCTTTTTTCATATGTAACGATTTATGACACGTGGAAGCTAGGCTCGAAGTAAGGCTATTGATGATGCAGGCATGTAGGAATATCTTGCTTCATCGCTCTTCTGATTGGAGCAAGCGCAACTATCATTGAAAGCAGGATACCACTGAGAAAGGCTCTAGCGATTGTAGAAATACTCCAAGAACCACGCATAATGCTTTGAATTCTATAACCAATATCCATGTTTCTGAACATGAACCCAAAATCAATTCCAGTCTCAACCAGATATAGATTGGCTAACCCTCCGAAGAGGCAACCTATAAGCGAGCCCAGAAAACCTATACCTCCAGCTTCAATGAGTAAGAGCATGTAGATAGATCGATCACGCATACCCAACGCTCGCATCATTCCAATCTCTCTCATTCGCTCATACATTGCCATCAGCATAGTGTTTGAGACTCCCACAGCTGCGATGATAAATACCAAGAAGAGAATAATATTGGAGGCTCCTCGGTCAGCACTCATAAGGGCTAAGTAATCTTTCGCCAAATCTTTCCAAGAGAAGACAGCAAGATTGAGACCAGCTGTATCGAGTGCTGTTTGGAGTGAGAGTGCGGCCGTCTCGATATCTTTAACATTACCTAGTGAAATATCGATATTGGTAACAGCACCCTCCATTGCAAGGAACGTATCTGCTGCTTGGATATCCATCATCACCAAGGTTCTGTTGACATTGGGATTGGGGCAATTCACGATTCCTACAATTTGCATATCAAATGCTTCATAAAAGCCACCATTACCTCTCGTTAACAAGGTAACCCAATATCCTACTTCTGCCCCGATATCCTCAGCGAACCAGCTTCCTAATATCACTCCATCCATCTCACCTGGCATAAGAAATCTTCCTTCTAGGAGAGTGTCTTCGAATTTGTACACGGAATCATCTGTCTGTGGATTGATGGCCGTTACCGTAACAGGGAGTGTGCCTTCTTCCAAAAAATCTTGCTTATAGAGAATCATGTCTGCTGAGAATAATGTTCTAGGTGTAGTTTTCAATTCTCTGTCTTCAAGAATCTGTAAAACCACTGCGGGGTTTTCTATCGAGTACTCAAGCGGAAGGAAATGACGCTCATTCCAATATTCTGGAGTATATATACGGAGTGAGGCTGTCTCAAACCATCTAAGGTTTCTCTCAGATTCTAATTTGGCTCCCAAGAAGATAGAATCAACAACAATGAATGTCATGATTCCTATTGCAATTGCTCCAGCTGTAATGGCTGTGCGACGTCTATAGCGACTGAGATTCTTTATGGCGAGGCGAAAAATAAATTTCATATTGCTCTCCTCTGTTATGCTTGCATTCGAAGGGCACTTCGTCAAATAAAAACGACAGCCATGTGGCTGCCGTTTTTGAAGAATTGTGAAGGCTCTAGAAAGACTATCGGTTCATATGCTTCTGGTTGGCCTCATAGACCATCCATGTTGTCTTTATGATATTCTCTACAGAAGAGTGTTCTGCTTTCCATCCCAGGGCCTTGTAAGCCATTTTAGAGGAGGCTACAAGTTTTGCTGGATCCCCTGGCCTGCGGTCTACATATTGTGCATCAATAGGTTTTCCGGTTATCTCTCTTGCAGTATCAAGAATCTGTTGTACACTCAATCCTTCCTCACTTCCCAGATTCACTACCAAGCTGTCACTTCCCGCCATCAGATGATCGGCTGCCAGTACATGGCCTCTTGCCAAATCGGTAACATGTACATAATCACGAACTCCTGTTCCATCGACCGTATCATAATCGTTTCCGAAGACAAGCAGGTTGGGACGAATACCACTGGCAACTTCCATGACCACTGGAATGAGATTGGCTGGATTGTTTTCCAATCCGAGCATGCGTCTCTCTCCATCATATCCTGCAGCATTGAAGTATCTCAGAGAAACATAATGAAGCCCTTTAAGTTCACTGTACCACTTCAAGTTCTCCTCAATACAAAGTTTCGTATATCCATAGTAATTGGTAGGATTCTTGGGATGCTTCTCATCTACAGGAAGGTATGAAGGTTCTCCATATACTGCAGCAGAGGAAGAGAGTATGAAATGCTTGATACCTGTCTCTATGCACCCAGTGATTAGGTTCAGGGAACCGGTTATGTTGTTCTCTGAATATTTGACAGGCTTGATCATCGATTCTCCGGCTGCCTTGAATGCAGCGAGATGGATAACGACATCCCATCCTTTCTGCAATACTTCAACAACGCGCTCTTTGTCTCGGATATCACCCTCGAAGAAGATAGCTTTGTCACTGATGTTACTCTTCAGTCCACTGGAGAGATTGTCAAAGATTCCAACCGTATCATCGCGATTCAGAAATTCCAGAGCTACGTGGGTACCGATATAACCGGCACCTCCAAATAGTAATACTTTCATCGTGTATCTTCCTTCCTTATTTGAATTGTTTGATAATCGAGGAAAGTTCTTTGGTTCTCTCCTGAAGTTCTTCCTTTGTCTTTGCCTCTACCACCAGGCGAAGATAGGGTTCCGTGTTGCTCTTGCGAACATTGAACCACCAGGAAGAAAATTCAATGCGATACCCATCAAAGTCCATTACCTTCTCAGGTTTGTCATTGGTAGCATACCGGTCAAAGAGTGCCTGCATGGCTTCATCTTTTTGTTCCAGCTTGAAATTCATTTCGCCACTGTTTGCATAGGCGATGACCGAGTCAATAAACTCACCAATGGTTTTTCCCTGTTTCTTGAGTTCCGTTACAACCTGCAAGACCAGGAGGGATGCGAGGAATCCACTGTCACAGTTATAGAAGTCCCTGAAGTAATAGTGTCCGGCAAGTTCTCCTCCGAAGATTGCTCCAAGGTCACGGAGTTTTGTTTTGGCAAACGCATGGCCAACCTTCCAGACATGCACTATTGCTCCAAGGTTGGTCAGGTACTCAGTGGTAGAGCGACTTGTGCGGATATCGACAAGCACGTTTCCCTTTTCCTTATGCAAATAGTAGTACCCCAGGACTGCTGTTATATAATCGGGTTGAAGAAACCTACCATTTTCATCAAGGAACATCACGCGGTCTGCATCACCGTCATAGATGACTCCAATATCGCTCTTGTTCTTTAGGACAGCTACTTTCAAGTCCTCGCAGTTCTCGACTTCCAGAGGATTGGGTTCATGGGCGGGGAAAGTACCATCGAAATGGTCATACAGATAGTGATGATCATTGCCTAGGAGGTCCTTGACCAGGAGGTTTGCCATGCCATGAGAACAGTCGATGGAGAGGTTCAATCCACTTGTATCTGGAACGTATTGTTTCAAGAAGGCAAGATAGGGTTGTTTTGCATCTTTGCTGTGTACTGTGCCTTTCTGTTCAGCAACCACTATTGGATCACTGTTTACCATAGCCTCTAGTTCTTTCAGTCCACTGTCAGAGCCAACAGGAACAGCCTTAGTCCTACTAATCTTCAACCCGTTGTAGATGGCAGGGTTGTGACTTGCGGTAATCTGAACAGATGCATCAACCTCGAAGTGTACCGTGGAGAAGTACACCATTGGAGTGGTAGCGAGTCCGATGTCAAATACATCAGCACCACTGTCTGTGATACCTTCGCACAAGGATGCGAAGATCTCCTCGCTGCTGGATCTCACATCACGACCAACCAGTACCACCTTGCTGTTCAACAGTTTGGGTAGAAAATACCCAATCTTGTAGACAGTTTCTTTATTAAAATCTTTGTTGTAGATTCCCCTGATATCATACGCCTTGAATGCGCCCATGTATTAGTCCTCCTTGCTGATTGTTCCCAGCTCTTTAATAAATTGCTTACGATCCATAAGTTCAAAAAAATGAACGGTTCCGTTCTTGAGAATTACCATCTCTACCATCTGTCTGAATAGTTTATCCAGCGATGTAGCCATACGAACCTGGTCCACCGTGATTGTACCCTGTGAAACCCTGTAGGCGATAGCTTTGGGAATGGGGCGGGTGGTCTCAACCTCATCAAGAGCAAAGGAACCCTCATGCTTGATGAAAGGTTCCTTTTTCTTTCTGGGTTTGAGACTGATTCCAAACAATGAGGGAGTTCGCTCAAAATCTTCAAAATGAAGGGTGTTCTTTACCCTATAGAGAAAAACGCCAAACTCCCGCATGATGTTCCTGTTATTACCATACCATGTAGCATAGGTTCTCCAGGTTATAGGGGCTTCGTGACGTCTTTCAAGATTCTCAATAAAAGCCTGTGCATCATCTTCCATGAATTTTTCCTTCGCTTCTCTAGCTTTTTTCTATAGTACCATATACACTGCGTTGCAGAAAGAGCTACTGGGATTGTCATGGATTATACAGAAAAGGATTTTGGAAAGATTTTAAAGCAAAATGCTCTCAAGATGCGTCGGATGATGTTGCAAAGCAACACAACCTGCATGAGGGTGTATGACCGAAACCTGGAACGGTTTCCTGTTACTGTTGATCTCTATGGTCCCTATGCAAGGATCACCGATTACAGCGCTGATGGGTTGGATGATGAGGATGAGAGGATTTGCTGCGATATCGTCTCACGAATGCTCTATGTACAGACCAGCCATGTGGTGTTTCATCGACGTCCTAAGCGGACCGGGAAGGAACAGCACAGTTTGCAAAGCGAACAATCCCTGAAAGTACAGGTCAATGAAAATGGACTTTTGTTCACTGTTGACCTGACCAAACGGATTGACACCGGCTTATTCCTAGACCATATGCTTACAAGAACAGTGGTTGAGGGAATGAGTCGAGGATGCAAGGTGTTGAACTTGTTCTCCTACACTGGATCCTTCTCGGTCTATGCTGCCCGTGGTGGAGCTGAACGTGTAGAATCAGTGGACTTGTCCAGTACCTATACTGCATGGGCAGAAAAAAATCTTGCCGATAATGGATTTCCTTCTACAGTAGTCCCTTGCATTGCTGCCGATGCATGGGCATATGTGATGGAAGCCTATGCACAAGGCAGGAAGTATGACTTGATCATTTTCGACCCTCCGAGTTTTTCGAACAGTCGAAAGATGGATCATGATTTTGATATCCAAAGGGACTATTTGCGTTGGATGAAGGTGCTTAATGCACTTCTTGCGATGGGTGGAAAATTAGTGTTCTCAACAAATTTGGGAACATTCAAGCTGGATGAGAAAGCAATACGTGGATTTGAGATCAAAGAGATTACCAGGCGAGTCGCAGCACCGGGATTTACCCGCCGTCTGGGAACTGCGAGGACGTGGTTGCTGACGAAACACGAAGATATACGGATACCAGAAAGATGGATAACCTCCGTACAAGAGAAAGCTGGCAAAAAAGACCAGCACGATGAGAATGGGCAAGAAGCCCGTATACTAAACAAAGAAGTAAAGACAATGAAAGCAAAAGAAAAGAAAGAACCAGTTGTACTGGAAACCGAAGAAAAAATTGTAGTGGAAGAAGCAGCAAACACAACTGTAGCAGAACCCAAACAGGCAGAAGAAGAAATGGTGCTCCTCAATGATGAGGCAGACCAGGAAGTCGAAGATCTCACTGATGAAAATACAGAAGTAAAACTATCTGACGATGAAGAAGTTGAAACCGAGACAGATGAATCTGACGATGAAGAAGTTGAAACTGAGACAGATGAATCTGACGATGAAGAAGTTGAAACTGAGACAGATGAATCTGATGATGAAGAAGTTGAAACTGAGACAGATGAATCTGATGATGAAGAAGTCCCAGTGGTTGAACCGAATGAAGTGGAGGATGACCTTCTCACGCTTAGTTGGGATGATCATGATTTTGCTCCGTTAGTACAGGAATCTTCAGCAGAAGAAACCTCTGAGAATAGAGAGACCGAAATTCGTGAACCTCGTAGAGATGATCGACGTGGTGACCGACCTTCATATAGCGACAGAAACGACAGACGTCCACATGGCGACCGTTCTTTCCGTGATAGAGACGACAGACGTCCAAGTGGTGACCGTCCTTCATACGGCGACAGACGCCCAGGTGGTGACCGTCCCTCATACGGCGACAGACGCCCAAGTGGTGACCGTCCTTCATACGGCGACAGACGCCCAAGTGGTGACCGTCCCTCATACGGCGACAGACGCCCAAGTGGTGACCGTCCTTCATACGGCGACAGACGCCCAAGTGGTGACCGTCCTTCTTTCCGTGATAGAGACGACAGACGCCCAGGTGGTGACCGTCCTTCATACGGCGACAGACGCCCAGGTGGTGACCGTCCTTCATACGGCGACAGACGCCCAAGTGGTGATCGTCCTTCATACGGCGACAGACGCCCAGGTGGTGACCGTCCTTCATACGGCGACAGACGCCCAAGTGGTGATCGTCCTTCATACGGCGACAGACGCCCAAGTGGTGACCGTCCTTCATACGGCGACAGACGCCCAGGTGGTGACCGTCCTTCTTTCCGAGATAGAGACGACAGACGCCCAGGTGGCGACCGTCCTTCTTTCCGTGATAGAGACGACAGACGCCCAGGTGGTGACCGTCCTTTCCGTGATAGAGACGACAGACGCCCAGGTGGTGACCGTCCTTCTTTCCGTGATAGAGACGACAGACGCCCAGGTGGTGACCGTCCTTCTTTCCGTGATAGAGACGACAGACGCCCAGGTGGTGACCGTCCTTCTTTCCGTGATAGAGACGACAGACGCCCAGGTGGTGACCGTCCTTTCCGTGATAGAGACGACAGACGCCCAGGTGGTGACCGTCCTTCTTTCCGAGATAGAGATGACAGACGCCCAGGTGGTGACCGTCCTTCTTTCCGAGATAGAGACGACAGACGCCCAGGTGGTGACCGTCCTTCTTTCCGTGATAGAGACGACAGACGCCCAGGTGGTGACCGTCCTTCTTTCCGTGATAGAGACGACAGACGCCCAGGTGGTGACCGTCCTTCTTTCCGAGATAGAGATGACAGACGCCCAGGTGGTGACCGTCCTTCTTTCCGAGATAGAGACGACAGACGCCCAGGTGGTGACCGTCCTTCTTTCCGTGATAGAGACGACAGACGCCCAGGTGGTGACCGTCCTTCTTTCCGTGATAGAGACGACAGACGCCCAGGTGGCCGTCCATCGTTCTCCAATGACAGGAGAGGAAGAGATGGTGGAAGTGATGAGCGTCGACAACGGAAATCTGGACCGAAGCCGTATGGATTTGATTCTTTCCGTCAGACCAAAACCAGAGGTGAACACGAAGACGATTCGTTCTTCTCTGAATGATTCATTAACTAGTTGCCATATGTGTATAGAACCCCCTTTTCGGGGGTTCTATGCTGATTGTCTTAAAGATTATTTCCTTCATAACGTATCATGTTGACAGGGTACAATACATGGAGTAAGATAACTATTGAGATTCAATATCATTTAGGAAAAACCCATGAAAGATAAGCGACAAACAATACAAAAGGGATTGGTGTGGGAAGCGGTGACTAACGCTACCAACCATCCAAATGCTGAACAAATCTACGAGCGTATTGTTGAGAAACATCCATCAATCAGTAGAGCAACAGTATATCGAAATCTGAACTCACTTGTTGAAGAAGGAAAGGTTAAGCGTGTCAGGGTTCTTGGTGGTCCTGACCATTTTGATCGTACTTTGGGAAATCATTACCACATTCAGTGCATCCACTGTAAGCGGGTGGATGATATAGAGCTTTTTGAAGATATCAATCTGTCACAACGAAATGTTGATACCCATGGATACAAACTTGAATCATATGAGATAGTTTTCAACGGGATCTGTCCCGAATGTAAAAATATGCGTGCTGCTCAATAGCAGTTATTGAAAGGAGCAAGGAATGGAATTGAAAGGATCAAAAACAGAGAAGAACTTGCATGAGGCTTTTGCTGGTGAGTCCATGGCTCGGAACAAGTATACCTATTATGCCTCTAAGGCAAAGAAAGAAGGGTATGTGCAGATTGCAAATCTCTTCGAAGAGACTGCTTTCAATGAGAAAGAACATGCCAAAATCTGGTTCAAGCTTTTGCAGGAAGCTGGTGAGATTCCTACTACTGCAACCAACCTGAAGGATGCAGCAGCCGGTGAGCACTATGAGTGGACCGACATGTATGCAAACTTTGCGAAGGAAGCTCGTGAAGAGGGCTTTACCAAGATTGCTACCTTGTTTGAAATGGTTGCTGCCATTGAAAAGCACCATGAACAGCGCTATCTTGATCTCTTGAAGAATGTTGAGGGAAGCTTGGTTTTCAGTCGTGATGGAGACCAGATGTGGAAGTGTTCCAACTGTGGTCATATTGTCATAGGCAAAAAGGCTCCTGGAATTTGCCCGGTTTGCAACCATCCCCAAGCTTATTTCGAGATTGTAGCAAAGAACTATTAATGGTTCATGGATTCAAAGAAAGTGCAGGCTGTTGAGGCCTGCTTTTTCTTTGGTATCAATTGTTGTCCAGGTGCATGAACCTGAGAGGATTGCTGTGTACCATCTCATGTATTGCGTCATCACTGAAAGGCGACTCCTCAAAGATTCGATAATAGGATGTATATGATTCGACTTTCATGAGATTGACCGAAAAATCAGTACCAAAGAGACTCCTGGAAAGTATCGTCTGTCTTTGCTCTTCATCAAGTGATTTCAAGTAATTTGAGAGTAATAAGTAGAACTCAGGATTGCTTCCGCTGAATGAGACATCTGCGTATACATTTGGGTAGAGCTGCATCAACTCAACAAGATCATAGAACCAGGGAGAATCAGGTACCCTACTTGTCAAACCAGAGATAAGAGACAAGGGATTCTTCTGCAGTTGGTTATACTGCCAACCATAGTGTGCAAAGTCAATCCTGAGCATAGGGTAGCGAGCAAGTACCGGTTTATAGGAAGATGGTGCAGTATATTTCCAAGCTTCCTTCGCAGGTACACCCCTAAATCCCTGATCGTCACAATGGGTCATGATCGGAATGTCGTACTTGGAGCAGAACTCATAGATCATAATGACTTTTTCACGTTGTTCTGGGTCGGTAGGCCATGGGTCGTAGCCCATTGGCGGGTAGAACTTGACCCCATAGAATTGCTTCTTATCATTTTCCTTATGAATATAGGTGTTCAGTAGTTTTTCTATGAAGGCCATGGTATGGACCTGTGGGTTGATACCCAGAAAAGGGAAGAACTCGAACAACCCATCCCGATGGGTTGCATTGTAGTAGTCAAAACCTTCCAAAGTATCCTTCACATAATCAAGGATCTTTTCTTCTTTGGGAGCAGGGTAGTAGAGCGATTCGTTTCTGATCTTGTTGCTGGAGAAATCCATCAAGAGCGGGCACATAGCCATCTTGTCATAGGTACGGGAACGCATGTGCATTTTACCGTCACGGATATAGGGCTCTTCAGGTCGGAGAGCTTCCTCGTCATGGCTGGGAAATTTCCCCATCAGATCATCTTCCATCATTACCAAGGTTTCTCCGATGGTCTGTTCAAATGTTGTCAATGTATTGGTGATGCGGTTGAGAAGTGCTGCACTCTTGCGATTCTTATTAGTCAAGATATAGCTCGGGGAAAGGGTCCCACTGGTCACCAAGTCCGCGATACCTCCCTCCAACGAAGAAAAGAACGATAGCATGTTTGGATGCACAATATTCATCACATGGAAATGCTGGTCAAAGAAGTAATTCATGCAACCCTCCTCAAACGGTGAAGATAATAAGGGGTCATATGACCCCTCATATAGATCACATACCCATTTTCTTTTTCAGCTTTGCCCAAGAATCCTTGAGTGTTGCAGTCCTATTGAAAACAAGATGGTCTTCACTGCTTGCCTTGTTATCGACACAGAAGTAACCGTTGCGGATGAACTGCAAATAATCTCCTTCCTGTGCTTGTTTGATCTGAGGCTCTGCTATTGCATTGCTTACAACCTGTAAGGAGTCGGGATTCAGGTCATCCAGATAGTTTCCTGTCTCTTTTCCGGGGTATTCAGTGAGAAATAGTTTGTCATAGAGACGCGCCTCAATGGTGACTCCCTCAGATGCACTGACCCAGTGGCTTGTTCCCCTCACCTTTCTTCCATCAGGGGTGGATCCCCCCCTTGATTCAGGGTCATAGGTACAATGTACTTCTATGATAGTTCCATCTTCGTCCTTTACTACAGAATGAGCAGTCACATAGTAAGTATACTTAAGCCTGATCTCATTACCAGGATAGAGCCTGTGATATTTCTTCGGTGGATCTTCCATGAAATCTTCCCGTTCGATGTACAATTCACGTGAGAATGGAATCTGATGGGTCTTGCTGTTCGGGTCTTCAGGGTTGTCGATAGCCTCGAAGTACTCAACTTTGTCTTCGGGGTAGTTGTCGATGACCAGTTTCAGAGGGTCTAGGACGACCATTAATCGATCAGCACGCTTGTTCAGGTCTTCACGAACACAGAACTCCAGCAAGGAGTAGTCAACGACACCTTCAACCTTTGCAACTCCGACACGGCCGATAAAATCCTTCATCGATTCAGGGGAATAACCTCGTCTCCTGATACCACTGATAGTGGGCATCCTTGGATCATCCCATCCATCCACAATTCCCAGCTTGACCAAGTTGAGGAGCCTTCTCTTGCTCATCACGAAATAGTTGATATTCAAGCGAGCGAATTCATACTGGTGAGGTGTATGCTCAATACCATCAATACTGGTTGCCCAATCATAGGCAGGTCGATGGTCCTCAAACTCCAAGGTACAGATTGAGTGGGTGATGCCTTCAATCGCATCACTGATGGGATGAGTGAAATCATACATTGGGTAGATGCACCATGCGTCCCCAGTTCGTGGATGTGAGGCAAACTTGATACGGTAAAGAGCTGGATCCCGCATGTTCAGATTAGGACTGGACATGTCGATCTTAGCACGAAGGATATACTTTCCCTCTGGGTGCTTGCCTTCACGCATCTCAAGGAACAGCCTTAGGTTATCCTCGATACTTCTTTCCCTGTCTGGACTATTTCTACCGGGTTCCGTCAATGTTCCACGGTATTCCTTCATCTGTTCAGCGGTGAGGCTGTCTACATAGGCTTTTCCTTGTTTGATCAACTCAATTGCGATCTCATACAGCTGCTGATAATAGTCAGAGGCATGGTACTCATACTCGCCCCATTCATAGCCCAGCCATTTGATGTCGCGCTTGATGGAGTTGATATACTCCATATCTTCCTTCTCAGGATTGGTATCGTCAAAACGGAGGTGGCAGCGACCTTGGTACTTTTCAGCAAGTCCGAAATTGATGCAGATAGACTTGATGTGTCCGATATGCAGATATCCATTGGGTTCAGGGGGGAATCTGGTCACAATGGTATTATTAGGAACCCGGCCAGATGCCAGGTCATCCTCGATAATGCGTTCCAAAAAATTCAGAGGAGTCTTCTCTTTCGTCTCCACTTCGTTGTGCTCGTCCATTATTGTCCTTCCTTATACCCTTTCAAAGGGGCTTCTCTGAAGATAGCACATAGTAGCACAACCACTAGTGTTGTGCGAGAGTCTATCAGGTCTCTTTCCTATAATCCAATGCACTCATGGAAGCCCTGGCTTCTTCGGTTCCCTCATTGGCGAAATAGGGACCGAAGCTTACCGACCTCTCAATTCCAGGAAGCGTGAAGGTTCCTATCCAGTTCACAGGGCTTTCACTTTGCCTGCTATACCCTATTGAGACTTGGGCCCCACTGCGTTTCATTCTCCATGTTACTGGAGTATTGTCTGCAATGTGCGGAATTCTGCAGTAGTTTCGGTAGCTACCGATCACCACATGGACTTCCAATGCATCAGTACTTATTCCCACACCGATGAAATCGGTATCCAGGTGATAAAAACAAACACCGGAAAAAATACTATCTCGATCGCTCGAAAGCGTCATTTTACAAGAGAAATCATCATCAGAAACTGCAAGCAAGAGAGGCCCATCAGGTAATCTCATCTGTGGCTCAACCGTGAGGGAAACCGACCGGTGATCCTTCTCCCATGATCGGGGTTTTCCCATCCATCTAAAATCGCGCATCGTAATCTTTCTCATATGTGCAGTATATGAGAGTTGTGTCATTTTAT
Source organism: uncultured Sphaerochaeta sp. (assembly GCF_963666015.1). Lineage (NCBI taxonomy): Bacteria > Pseudomonadati > Spirochaetota > Spirochaetia > Spirochaetales > Sphaerochaetaceae > Sphaerochaeta > uncultured Sphaerochaeta sp. The sequence continues at coordinate 3,267,800 of NZ_OY762555.1, forward strand.
CCATAACCACTTTATGTTGCGAAGAAGTTGTTGTACCTTATATCATATGAAGTCACCAAAAGAATTCGCATTGGAAAAGTATTTACTGTCACAGTTGGAGGAAGGTACCGACAGCTATCGGTTAGCATCCCTCCTGATACAGGATCCCGAGATCGAGGCTTTGCAAGAGTATGCCAATAGTGTTTCGATCAAGCGATTGAATTATAATGATCATGGTCCGGTACATATGCGCCAAGTTGCGATAAACGGGGTAAGGATGCTTGCTTTGCTCAAGGAAGCAGGGATCAAGACATCCTTGGAGCAAGAGGATAGCGGAAGCTACGAAGATAGCATGCTCTCCTTGTTGCTTGCTTCCTTCGTGCATGATCTTGGCATGAGTGTTGGCCGTAGTGATCATGAATTAACTGGCTTGGTGATTGCACGCCCTATTATGGATCGCATCCTCACACAGCTCCTAGGTGACCAGTTGGCCCGTAAGATTGCCATCATCTCGGTTGCCAGTGAAGGGGTTCTCGGTCATATGGCCAACAGAAGGGTCCACTCCCTAGAGGCAGGTATGCTTTTGGTTGCTGATGGTTGTGACATGGAGAAGGGTAGGGCCAGAATACCCATGAGTATCATGAGCCATGCAAAAGTTGGTGATATTCATAAATACTCTTCCAACTCGATTGAGAAGGTTACGATTACCAAAGGGGATTCTGTTCCCATTCTCATCGATATTGCCATGAGTAGTGATGTAGGATTTTTCCAGGTTGAGGAAGTATTGCTTCCCAAGATTTCCATGAGCCCTGCCAAGGCGTACGTACAGGTTCATGCAGGGGTAGTTGGGAAAGAGAGAAAGAAGTATTTATAGGAGTGAATCATGATTGGAGTTATTGGAGAAGCGTTGATTGACTTTATTGCCAAGGGAACACTTGGTCCCTCTGTCCCCTATGATTCTGTGGTAGGAGGATGCGCATTGAATGCCGCTGTTGCTACCTCCAGGCAAGATTCCCCTGTTGCGTATGTTGGAAAAATCTCTGGAGATATTTTTGGACAGCGGATGCTCAACCATCTTATCGAGAGTGAGGTATTGTTCGATCCCAGTCTCTGTGCTGCCCCCCAGCCATCATTGCTTGCCATGGCGAGTCTTGATGCAGAAGGTAAGGCAAATTATACCTTCTACACAGAGGGGACCGCTGTAGTCAGTATGACCAAGGCAGAGTTGCTTACTTCTCTGCAGGAACATACTGATCTGAAAGTCGTTCACATAGGTTCGGTGTCCTTGGCACTTGAACCGCTCTCTGAGGTAATCATTACAGCATTGCAATCATACGAGCCAAAACCCGTGATTTTCCTTGATCCAAATGTAAGGACAGCAGTCATTCCTGATATGCATGTATTTAGATCCAGGATTGAGGAGGCAATGGATTTGGCCTCTTTGGTCAAGATCAGTGACGAGGATATTCTGCTGCTCTATGAAGGAAAGGATGCTAAGAAAATGGCCCAGGCCCTTGCCAAGGAGAAACAGATTCATATCATACTCACCCTTGGAAAGCAGGGAAGTATCTGGTATACCCCTGAAGGGGAGTCAGTTTCCATGGAAATTATTGACTTGCCTGTCATTGATACCGTCGGTGCGGGCGATACCTTTAGTGGTGGCCTTCTCTCCTATCTCTACGAAAGAAATTGTTTCGGTAAGGATGGAGATATTCCCCAACTGGAGAAACTTTCACTTGATATAATCAAGGATGCTTTGCTTTGGGCTACAGCATCCAGCGCTATCACTTGTTCAAGAAGGGGCTGTGACCCTCCTAGAACCAATGAGATACGCTCCTTGCTGGCCAGCCTTTAGGTTGCCTTGATAGCTTCTTTGGAAGTACACTATCTCCATGCTGAAGAATACCCGTAACAGAATTGTACGCACTCTGCTCCTTTTTTTGGGGGGTGTCTTATGTGTATTCATCGGCTTGTTGCTGTTCCGTTGGACAGAGAGTATCTCAGAAGATAAGCAGAGAAAAGAGCTTTCCAAGGTCCTGCATACCATTGCTGAAGAGCAAGGCCCGGAAGGTGTGCTTGCGCTCTCTGGCGTGCAAGTTGCCGACATTCTCTCTGGAGAGGATGGGTTGATAGTATTTGAAGAGAACCAATCAATCTATTACAGTGCTGCGGAGAGACAACAAATGAGTGTGTATGAAAACGTGAACAAGAGTGTTGTACACATCACCACCGTGGGAGAGGCAGCAGTAAGTGCCTTCATGGATGTGCTCCCTGCTCAAGGCACCGGGAGTGGGATCATCCTTTCCAAGGATGGCTACATTCTTACCAATGCCCATGTGGTTGAGAAAAGCTCAAGCATACAGGTAGGACTCTATAACAACCAATCCTACGCGGCAACCTTGGTTGGCGTTGATAGTGAGGATGATCTGGCAGTGATCAAGCTGGTTTCTGCAAAGGATGTAATGCTCTATCCTGCCACCTTGGGAACCAGTGAAGATTTGCAGGTCGGGCAACGGGTAATAGCGATTGGAAATCCGTTTGGATATGACCGTACAATGAGTGTCGGTGTGGTAAGTGGATTGAATCGACCGGTGAGAACCAGCGAAGGTAAGGTAATCATGAATGCAATTCAGACCGATGCTGCAATACACCCTGGAAATAGTGGTGGGCCGCTGCTCAATACGAGGGGTGAAGTCATCGGGATCAACTCAGCGATATTCACTACTTCAGGAAGCTCCCAGGGATTGAATTTTGCAATTCCTGTTGATACAGCAATTGCAGTCATTCCAGATTTGATCAAGCAAGGAAAGATAAGCAGGGGTTGGCTCGATCTTTCGGCAGTACAACTGACCCCACAGCTTGCAACCTATGCAAAGCTTTCTGTTGAGAAGGGTGTCCTGGTAAGTGAAGTCACCAGTGGGGGTTTTGCTGAGAAGGCAGGGATAAAAGGTGGAAGCCGGAAGGTGCAGTACGGCTCTTCGGTTATCAATCTTGGGGGTGATGTCATCACCGCTATAAACGGTGAGACGATCAGTGACCTCAACGATCTCTATCTTGCTCTGCTTCCCATGAGAAGTGGACAGAAGGTCTCTATTACGATCAATCGTGACGGGAATGTAAAGAAGATGGAAGTTGGGCTGATTGAACGAACAGCGCAGCATGTGAGCGCATTGGTACGATAAGATGAAAGATACAATTTATGTTGATGAAAGTTGGGGTGGTGAAGCTGTCTACAATATCCATGGACAGGTTTCCTTCCAAAGTAAACCGTTCAAGGTATCCTCATCCTATGAACCAGCGGGGGACCAGGGTGAAGCAATCAAGGCATTGAGCGATGGCCTGCTTGATGGGGATCGTTGCCAGACCCTCAAGGGTGTGACCGGAAGTGGCAAGACCTATACAATGGCGAAGATCATTGAGCAAGTACAGAAACCAACTTTGGTGCTTTCCCATAACAAAACCTTGGCAGCACAGCTTTTCCGGGAGTTTAAGTCATTCTTCCCTGATAATGCCGTAGAATATTTCGTCTCAACATATGACTACTACCAACCTGAAGCGTATGTTCCAGGAAAGGACTTGTATATTGAGAAAGACGCTTCGATCAATAGCGAAATTGATCGGCTTCGGCTTTCGGCCACGTTCTCGCTGATGGAGCGTCGTGACGTTATTGTCGTATCGACTGTTTCTTGTATTTATGGGTTGGCAAATCCTGTATCAGTTCGTGATATGGTACATACGTTCCATACCGGGGAGGCCTTCAACCATCGTGAGGTTCTCGATCAATTGGTACGCATGCAGTATGAACGGAATGATGCCATTCTCCAGCGAGGGTCATTCCGTGTTCGCGGGGATGTGATCGAGATATGTCCATCCTATCTGGAAAATGCTGTAAGGATTTCCATCGATTGGGATGAGATTGCTGCCATTCAGTGGTTCGATCCCGTCAGTGGAGAGAAGCAGGAAATCGTGGACAGCTACACTCTTTACCCGGCAAAGCAGTTTGTAATGCCCCAGGAACAGGTCAAGGCAGCAATTTCGAGAATCCGAAGTGAAATGGAAGACCAGATTGAGTATTTTACCTCCATGGGCAAACCATTGGAGGCTGAACGAATCAAGACCAGGGTAGAGTATGATTTGGAGATGCTTGAAGAGATAGGTTACTGTTCGGGCATTGAGAATTACTCACGCCCTCTCTCTGATCGTAAGGCAGGGGAACGTCCTGCGGTGTTGCTTGATTACTTCCCCCCTGACTTTGTCACCTTCATCGATGAGTCGCATGTTACCCTCCCTCAGGTAGGTGCGATGTATGAGGGGGATCGTTCACGAAAATTGAACCTGGTGAACTTTGGCTTCAGACTTCCTTCTGCGTTGGACAACCGTCCCTTGAAAGCCGAAGAGTTTGAACATGTAGTCAAGCAGAGAGTCTATGTCTCTGCTACACCAAACCAGAAGGAAGTGAATGAGAGTACTCGTGTGGTTGAACAAATCATCAGGCCTACAGGATTGCTTGACCCTGAGATTGATGTACGTCCCACCGAAGGCCAGATGGAGAACCTCTACGGAGAGATCCGCGCAGTCATCAAGAAGAAACAGCGAGTATTGGTTACAACGCTGACCAAGAGAATGAGTGAGGATTTGACCGACTATTTTGCCTCTCTCGGTTTGAAGGTGCGCTATCTACACTCTGAGATTGAGACGTTTGAACGAGTCGAAATTCTCAGGGATCTTCGCCTCGGGGTGTATGATGTGTTGGTTGGAATCAACCTGCTTAGAGAAGGCTTGGACCTTCCCGAGGTTGCCCTTATCGCCATTCTGGATGCAGACAAAATCGGATTCCTTCGTTCTGCCACTTCCTTGATACAGACCATTGGGCGAGCAGCACGTAATGCTGAGGGCCGGGTTATCATGTATGCAGACCGTATGAGCCCGGCAATGGAAGAGGCCATCAGTGAAACCAACCGTCGTCGCGCTATCCAGATGACATACAATGAGGAGCATAATATTACTCCTACTACGATCATCAAGGCTATTCATGACATGCTCGAACGAGAGCAGCATGAACAGCAAGAGATCCAGAAACATGATCTCGAGCTTCTCAAGGGTGGTTACAACCTGCTCAGTGCAACTGATAGAAAGAACTACATCAAGGCGCTTGAGAAAGAGATGCTTGAAGCGGCTAAGAATCTGGAGTTTGAACGTGCAGCAATCATTCGTGATGAAATCCAGGATGTGAAGACAGGCAAGTTTACCAGCTAGCGGAGAATGAGATCCAGTGGCCCCCCGGTGATGGTGGGGTGCTGATAGTCCCATGAATATACGCCGCTTAGCTTGATACCTTGGTGGTAGTACACATATTGATAGAGGTAATCCGCCGAGATGGTTTGCCCAACATCTCGTAACGTTTGGTTTTCTTCATCCCAGCCCATTCCTTCAAGCAACGCTTGTGTGAAATAACCATGAGATGCTGTTTCCCCTGCCGTATTGTCATACGTGGTCGCAGCCAGTACAAACACAGGGCGCGTGTATTCTCCTTTAGTGAAGTACTGGTTATACACTTCTTTTAGATACGAATCTCTTTCGATAAGGGAGTAGGATGTTTCACTCTCCTCTACAAAGTTACCGCTAAAACAACTATCCATTAGTAGGAGAACACTTCCTTTAGCGGAATCAAGAGCATCATAGAGTTCTGCAACGGTCAGGAGCACATCTGTGTACATTGAACCTGATGGGGAGAAGATGGACCCATCATTACGTGGGGGATACAATACTAGCGAACCATCTTCCATTCCATGGCCACTGTAGCTGATGATGAGGATGTCTTGTTCATCCATTGCATCTGATAGAGATTCGATTTGTTCAAGTACATTGGCTTTTGTAGGGAGCAAAGGATCGCTCAAATCATCACTACCATCTTGGAGCATAAGGGTGGAGGTATGCTCTCTGTCTGCAAACAGGGCAGCAAAGGCTTTCTCCAGTTCTACTGCATCCGGAAGTGTGCCGTCAAGATAATCCTCTTCCCTGATATTCGTCCCATCATAACTAAGCGCTATTGCAAGGTGATGGGTTTTCCCTTCTTCAGGAGGATCGCTCATCAATTCACAACCCCAAAAAAGTGAAAGGGACAGAAGGATCAGAAGATGAAGTTTCATATATCTAGAGTTCAATTATCTGTTCCTTTGCTTCAGTAGCTGAATAGCCCCATATCCATGGCTCCACCGGTAACCATAGGGTGTTGCACAGGATCATTCATAGTGAACAACGACCAACGAACTGGGTACGCTTGGTGTTTCTTGATGTATTTATACAGGGAATCAACACTCAGTAGTCCATTCCTCGCTGCAGGGGGTGCTCCCTCTGCAATTTCCTCGGTAGTATGGTTCCAGCCCAATGCCTCAAGAAGTGCTGAGGTAAAGACCCCGTGACTGTGGTCATCGAATTTTCTTTCATACGAATCAGAATCAGCACTGGCGGTAAGTACTACAAGCGAAGGTATCTGATACTCCTCATCAGAGAAGTACTTTCCGTACCAATCATCGATGCCTTTTTCGTATACCCAGCTCAAACTTGAGGGGGACTCAGGGACAAAGACTCCGCTGTAGCAGCTGTCAAGGATGAGAAGTATTCTCCCCTTGATAGGCTTGATGTGATCATGCAACCACTCAGGGTTTACCATGATAGGGGATGTCTCAGACGTGTCAATCTCACCACTTGTTTGCGTATGGGCCATCACAAGTTCACCTGTTCCCTCTACCCCGTGTCCGCTGTAGGTGATTATGGTCAGATCATCATCTGTTGTTGTTCCAGCAAGGTCAGTAAGTGTGATTTCTAGATTTTCTCTAGATGCATATGCTGTGTCATTGTCGGTTTCCGTGAAGTAATCATCCCCTTCCTGAAGGAGAAGAATTACTTCAATATCTGCACTATCCCAGCCAGCTCTCATAGCTTGTTGCTTGAGTGCTTCTGAAAGCTCCCTCGCATCATAGACAGTACCAGGAAGGTCATCAAGTTTGTCTTTATATTCTGGATCTGCTACTTCCTCCGGTTCATTTTCATAAGTGATTCCTATTGAGACAATACGCACCTTTCCACTCTGCACCGGTTGATCATAGTACAACTCACAGGAAGCCATGAGAAGCAGTAGGATTAGGAGTAGGGCGTATCGTAGTCTCATGGTTCACCTCGTTTGAACGGGAAGACAATATAACGTATCCCGATACCAGCTTGAAGTGCGGTAATCTCCTTTCTTAGGTGTATTGAGAGTGGAGCAATAAGGTGCATCTGGTAGGTAGGATCATCAATGATGAGTAACTGGGGTCCAAGTTTGAAAGAGAAGGAAGCGAAAACTTCCTCAATCTGCTTATAGAAGTTGACTTCAGTTCCTCCCTGGATGAAGAGCGAGAGACTATCACTTGATGACCAGCTTGCAAAGACGCTGAGTCCAAGGGAGTTGAATCCCCGAGCTCGATAGTTTCCAAAAGGAAGTGAGTCTGACACTGAGTAGAAATGTCCCTGGAGCGCTGTCTCCCAGTTGTCTCCTTGGTATCCAAGGAAACCGATGGTGGTGGAGAGTGCGAGGGAGGAGCGAGCGGGTATCTCATCCACGAAGTGGGGGATTCCAAGGTAGTAGGAGAGAGAGGAAGACGCAGCATAGTACTGTCCTCCACTGGTAGCGGACAGGGAGACTGAAACGAGAATGAGAAGCAATATAAGATACAGTCGCTTACCTTTCATATACTTTAGTATACAGAAATCCTAGGATATGCCTATTCCCTAGCCATGGTAAGTTTTGATTTTGTCATAAGCGTACCATCAAGATACTCTCTGATAGCCTTGATTCTTACTCCTAGCGTTACATGGTCTGCCATAGGTCGATGAGACGCATGGGCTATAATCGTATGTCCTTCCCAACTGCAAGTAAGCCTATAATGGTCGCCTTGGAATTCACAGCTTGCCAGCTCTGCATTCTTGAATTTAAGATGAGGAAGGTATTCAGCCAGGGGAAGTGTTGCATCGTCCTGGACCAAAACAGCCTCCGGTCTGAAGAAAATTGAGTGTTGTCCTTCCTGGGGTTTGAATACAAATGGTTCAAATGAACCAATCTTGACCAGTGTCTTGGGAATCACACTGTAAGGAAGGGTATTTCCCTCTCCCATGAAGGTTGCTACAAAAAGATTGGCAGGATTGGAGTAGATTACCTCTCCTGGGCCTTCCTGCATTACCTTCCCTTCATGCATCACAATGATACGGTCAGCGATGGATAGAGCTTCTTCTTGGTCGTGGGTTACGTAGATGGTTGTGATGCCAGTCTCATCATGAATCCTTCGTATCTCCTCACGAAGATGCTTTCGTAGCTTTGCATCGAGTGCAGAGAGTGGTTCATCCAACAGCAGCAGTTGCGGCTGTGATGCAAGCGCTCTTGCCAAGGCAACCCGTTGACGCTCTCCGCCACTAAGCTCCTGACTTCGCCTCTTCTGGTACCCTTCCAGAGCAACCAACGAAAGCAATCGGTTAATGCGTTCCTTCCTTTTTACTTTCGGGGTTTTGCGGATCTTCAAGGGATAAGCGATATTCTGTTCAACGTTCATATGGGGGAAAAGGGCATAGTCCTGGAATACCATGGCTATCTGGCGCTCATGGACCGGGGTTTGGGATAGATCTTTTCCATTCAGGAGCAACGACCCTGAGTGCAGGGGAAGTAATCCTGCGATTAACTGGAGGGATGTGCTTTTTCCACATCCTGAAGGACCTATGATACATGCCAGTTCTCCTGCCTGGACAGAAAATGACACATTCAATGAAAAATCCTTATAGGATGCCTTTAATGCACAGTTAAGACCTTCAACGGCCATATGTTCCCCCTTTCGCAAATTCACTTACAATAAATACCAGTACACTGACTGCAATCAAGATGGTTCCCAGTGCACAAGCACCCTGGAAATTGTAACTTCCGATGAGTCGATACATCACCACAGGGAGGGTGATGATCGAACTGTTTGCCAATGTCAGGGTAGCGTTGAACTCTCCCATACTGAGGGCAAACGCAAAAATTGCCCCTGTGAACATAGCCCCCTTCAGTAAAGGAAGTTCAATAGCAAGGAATGTCCTCAGCGGTCCAGCTCCAAGAGTCAATGAACTGTGCATGTAGGTTAGGGGAATCTTACGATATTCAGGAAGAATGGTCCTCAGAACAAAGGGAATGGCAATGACCAGATGGGCCAGAACAACCAGGGTATAGCTCAATGCAAGTCCTCCCCGAAGTCGGCTTGCGATCAAGTAGTATCCTAGACCAATAATAACGGAACTGACAGTCATGGGGAGCATCCCTGCCAATTCCAAGAAGGAGGAGGTATGTTTCTTCCTCCTGATGGCGACTGAGAGAGTGAGAGCAAGCGGGACTGTGGTAGCAGCAACCACCAGTGCGATAAGCAAGCTGTTCGTCAATGCCCCTAATGCAGACCCCATATGGCCTGTTGCGCTTTCCAAGCTGAGCAACTGACGATACCACTTTAGGCTGAAGACTTCCTGGGCTGAGCGGGATGGTGCTGCCATGAAGGAACGCACCACGACCGATACGATAGGGCCAAGAATAAACAGGAAGGAGATGATGGTGTACAAGAAGGCAAGTACCCTTCCCGGCAATGTTGCTGGTTTTTTCTCCAGTGTTCGGTGGGAAGTGCGGTAAGTTTCACTTTGTGCCAACCTCTTCTGGGTAGCATTGTACCAAAGCAATAAGATGCTGGTTATGAGTATGGAGAACAAAGAGAGGGCACTTGCAGCGGCAGGATTCCCCATCATCCTGGCTTGCCGATAGATTTCCACTTCCATGGTCGTGAACTGGGGCCCTCCTCCGAGCACCAGAATAATGGCGAAGCTATTGAAGCAGAACAAGAAAACCAGACTAGCGGAGGAGACAATGGCAGGTATAAGTCTGGGAAGTGTAATGGAAAAGAACGTCCGTACCTTGTTTGCTCCCAAGGTCCAACTTGCTGCTTCACAATTCTCATCCATATGTTCCCAATAGGAAGAGACAAGGCTCATGATGATCGGAAAGTTGTAAAAAGTGTGTGCGAGGATAATTGCAGGGAAAGAATAGAGTATTTTTAGTGGTGGTTCCTCAAGTTGGAATATGCTCATCAGTGCACGATTGAGAAATCCATTATTGCCAAAAAAAATAACGAAACCAAGTACTACCAGAATGGAGGGGATGACAAAGGGTATGGCGCTCAGTGCCAGGATCATACGCTTGCCTTTGAAGGAGTATGTAGCGATTAAGTACGCACCAGGAAGAGCTACTGCAAGCGAGGCAAGAGTAGAGAGCGTTGCCTGCAATAGGGTGAATCCCATGATTTTTTGTGTATACGGGTCGCTGAAAACACTGAGAAGCCGGGAGAATGAGAAGCCCTCCTCAGTAATGAATGCAGAGGAGAGCGTGAAAAACAGAGGAACAAAAAACAGCATCAGCAAGACGACCATCGAAGGAATGGGCATGGAACGATAGAATCGTCTGTACTGTATGCTGTTATTCTCTCTCATTTGCTCATTACCTGTGTCCATTCAGTAAGCCACCTATCCAGGTTTTTTGCAAGAGTCTTGCTATCCATGGAGAGGTTCTTTTCCGGTTTGGGTGCATATTCGAAGGCATCAGGGAGTTCCGTCTTGCTGTTGACCGGGTACATTGAATTTGCCATGGCAATAGTCAATTGTCCCTTGGTCAAGATAAAGTCGATGAACTGCCTGGCCTCATCCTTTTTCTTGCTGGATGCAAGCAAACCAACTCCTTCGATGGTTGTACTGTGTCCTTCCTCGAAGAGTGCTACCTGGTAGCGGGTGGTATCTTCATAAGTGACATGGTACACAGGACTGGTGGTGTAACTGAGAACCAAGGGGGCTTCTCCTTCAGTGAACAGACCATAAGCACTGGACCATCCATCGGTGATGGTAAGTGCCTGATCTTTCATGGTCTCCCACCAGCTGAGGTATCCCTCTTCTCCAAAGACCTCGATTGTCCAGAGAAGCAAGCCAAGGCCAACGGAACTGGTCCTGGGATCGATCAGGATAACCTTGTCTTGGTACATAGGGTCAGTCAGACTGGCTAGAGTAGTCGGAACCATATCACTGTCCATGGCTTCCGTATCCACTACAAATGCAAAGTTCCCGTAGTCGAAGGGGATCAGCTGATAGGTAGGATCAAAATGCAAGAAGTCAGGGATGTCAGCAAGCACATTGCTTTTATAAGGTTCCAACAACCCTGCTTCATAGATTTTTGAGGCCATATCGTCACTGATACCCACCACGACATCTGCCCATGGGTTATTAGCCTCTGAGATGAGTTTGTTCATCATCTCCATACCATCACCAGAGCTTACCAAGTTTACCTTGATACCGGTCTCTTCCTCAAACATCTCGACCAAGACAGGGCCAGGACCCCAATCTCCACTGAAGGAGTCATAGGCATAGACTACAAGCTCCTGCTGTTCTTGCACACCTTGAGCCGTAAGCGGAATGAAAAGTGAAAGGATGGCAACCAATACACAGACGAACTGATGCTTTTTCATAAGCACCTCCATATAATTTAGTCTGCCATGGGGATTGATTTTGTAAGATATGACTGTCTCCCTCCGCTGGTATGATCCAGATCAGGTTAACGGGTGTAATCTCAGGCCAAGAGGCCACCCCAGGACATCCCTAGCCTAACGGGATGAGGGAAAACTGTCAATATACGTTCTGTTGACCGCGCTCGAGAGCTCATGTACAGTGAGAATTATGAAAAGACTTGTTCCCTCCATTGAGGTTTCAGACATAGATAAAAAGGCTCAAGACCGGGCTAACATACCCGCTCTTTGTTTGATGGAGAGTGCCGGATTGCAGATTTACCAGAAGTGGAAATCACAGCTGGCGAGTTCTGACCGTCTGGTTTTTCTTTGTGGTGGTGGTAATAATGGTGGCGATGCCTTGGTTGTTGCCCGTTACGCCTACAATGATGGATTCCATAACATGCTGTTGGTGTATACCGGGACACATATATCTCCTTCCTGTAAGGTTCAGCGTAGTATTGTCGATGCCTATAATATTCCCCAGTTTGATTGGGATGTTGCACATGATTCCGATTGTCATTCATTATTTGAGAATGTTTCCTGGATAGTGGATGGCTTGGTTGGAACAGGTTTAAAGGGGCCCTTAAAGAAATCCTTGCAAACTCTGGTTGCACAAGCGAATGAGAGTCCTGCAAAACGATTGGCCATCGATATCCCCAGTGCTGTAGGAGATGATGTTCCTGTCTCCTCTATCCACATACACGCAGACATGACCGTAACGATGGGGTTGGAGAAGGTGGCAATGTATCACCCTGCCAATCGGTTTTCCTGTGGACATATTATCTTGGTGAATCCATCCTTTCCTCAATTTCTTCTGGATCAGTGCAACGCGACAGCACTGCTCTGTGAGCGTGTGCATGCAGCACTGCCCACCCTTGCTGAAAATGAGTATAAGACAAGTAGAGGCCATATAGCGATTTTTGGAGGGAGTAAACAGTACACTGGAGCTGCTCGTCTATCTTCCCGTACCGCCTTTTCCTCAAGAGCAGGACTGGTAACCTTGTTTTGTGATCAGGAGGTGTTCTCGGTGGCTTCATCTGAATCCGCTTCCGTCATGGTACAAGTGTATGAAGGACAGAATCTCGAGAGGTTCGATGCAATCCTCGCCGGACCAGGGTGGGGAGAGGGAAGAGAAGCCCTGCTGGAGAAACTTCTAGCCTCAGGATTGCCCATGGTTCTTGATGCTGACGGGATCAAGGCTTATGCGTCTATTCTAAAGCAGGGGAAACTTCCTTCCCATGGCCCCATGATACTTACCCCTCATCTCGGGGAGCTCAGGACGCTTGTGTCGGCGCTCTTTCCTGATGATGTACACGATGTGGCCAAGGATGGTACTCCCTCTTCATTCTTCCATGTCCTGGAGCGTACTGCCAATCACCTTGATGCTACACTGGTGGTGAAAAGTCAGTTGGTATATGTAATTTCTCCTGGAAAGCAGACTGTGGTCGTGGAGGGGAACAACCCATCCTTGGGTGTAGCAGGGAGCGGGGATGTCCTCTCAGGCATTCTTGTTGCTTTGCTCCCAAAACTTCGGGATTGTACTCAGGTGGCGCTTGAAGGTACCTTGATCCATCAGCGAGCAGGAGGCCTTGCAGCAGCTCAATATGGATACTATGACAGTGAAACGCTTATCTCCTTTGTAGGAAGGGCCACCCAGGAGGCTGAACGGTGATGCAGCTCTATGTATTAGCCATTGCCTATCTGTTGTTTGGTGCAGGACTCTTGCTCGCCGACAGCTATGGACTCTCCTTTGCATTACTGTTGTCAATGCGTTATGCATTCAGGACAAAGAGAGTATTGAGAAGATTACTTATTTTCCTGGGTATGGTGATCACTCTCGGTCTTGGATTCTTTCCCATGGATCCGGGTCCGGTATTTCTTGGGGATTTTGTTCCCATGCTCAATATCTTCTCCCTCATGCTCTATTATGTATTCAGGTCTATAAGGGGTTCGGAAAATGGCAATCGTAATGATGAAGACTCGGTGTTGGATGCAACGGGGCGCTATATGGAACAGAATAAACGAAATGTAGGATTCTTGACTGTTGTGGTAGCAATAGTCCATTTTCTGGCACCTCAGTTGGTTTTGCTATAGGAGGTTTTTATGCAGGAGCGAGTAACGACAGCGGGAATCTTGGTGCAAGATGGGAAGTATCTTGTAGCAAAAAGAGAGGAGAAAGGTTCTATCGGGGGACTTTGGGAGTTTCCTGGTGGGAAGAACCGCTATACGGAAACCGAGGAGGAGACGCTTATACGAGAATTCCAGGAGGAACTTGGTTTATCAGTCTCTGTAGGCCCCCTTGTTCACGCACATGATTTTATCAACAAGGACACCCGTTATCATCTGAAAGCTTACTTGGTTTCTGCTCCCCCCATAAGCCATCTTGATCTATTGGTTCATAGTGAGTTCCGGTGGGTTTCCTTGCAAGATCTACCATCGTATGATTTTGCTCCAAGTGACCAGGAGATTGTAAAGACACTAATTGATGCGAGTAACAAACAGGGCTGACCACGAAGGAGGTTGCCATGCATTTTCTTGGGTCCTACACCAGTACCATTCTAGCCGCATTCGGTACCATTGTCTTGGTTGTAATCATCCATTTTCTTTTCAAGAAAACTGTGGAAAGTTCAAAGCGTTGGCCCTATCAACGTCAGTTCTTGGTTTTCTTGATAGTACTTGTGGGGCTATTCCTTTCAATTGCTTTTCTCCCCATTCATAACGAAGTCAAGAATCAGATACTCAGCGTCTTGGGCATATTGCTGAGTGCCATCATTGCACTCTCCTCCACAACTTTGGTAAGCAATGCCATGGCTGGGCTTATGCTCCGGGTTACCGGTGAATTTAGGGGTGGTGATTTCATTGAGGTTGGTTCATTGGTCGGCAGGGTGACAGACTTGGCAATATTTCATACCGAGATCCAGTTGATCAACCGAGATGTGGTGAGTCTCCCCAATCTCTCTCTTGTCCAGCAGGCTGTTCATGTAACGCGGAGGGATGGCACTTTCATCAACCTGGCTGTCTCCATCGGGTATACAGTAAGTAGGGTAGAGGTGGAGGACGCCCTATTGGAAGCATCCAAGAAATGTAATCTTACTGATGGGTTTGTGTTTATTGAAGCCTTCCTTGATCATGCAATTTCCTATCGATTGTATGGACTTCTTAAAGAGTCAGGGGAGAGGTTGAGCAAGCTCAGTGAGCTTCATAAGACGGTGCTGGATGTCTTTTGTGAACGTGGGATAGAAATAGCATCTCCTTCACTGAATGATAGAAGAGAGTTTGAGAAGGACAGTCTATACCTCCCAAAGGTTTCAGCCAAGAAGGAGAAATCGACCAAAGAGATAATTGCTGCTGAGAAGGTAGCCTTCGACAAGGCTGATGAGGCACAATCTATCGAAGATTTGAAGCAACAACTTGAAAAAATTACCAAGAAACTCGAGGGGGCTACCAAGACTGCTAAGGAGAGGCTGGAGAAACAGGTCAAGGTGTTGGAAGAAGAGATAACCAAACGGGAAGTGAAGAAAAGCGAAGAATCATAGGATGTCTGTAAGATAAAGACTGCCAGGACATCCATGTTCATGGGAATTCTCATTATTTTGGTGGGTTAATCAGAGCTCGATACTTTACGTGGAAGAGAATTGTGCTGCCAAGAGCTTATATCATTCCAATAAATGAGATGAACAAAGCTTACGGTTTGATACAGGTTTCTTGTTCCGGCAGTACATTCTCGGGCAGGATAATATCGATTGGAACACAAATGGTGGTTTCGGGAAGCTGGTTCAGCAACCCCTTTCGATATAACTGGTAGATGGCCGTATACCCCTGATACTCTGGGCGCTGAGAGAGCAAGCAATCGACATGCTTGTTTTTCATGGCCTTGCAATTTTGTGCAATAGCATCGTATCCAATCATGACCGTCTGACTTTTCCTCCCTAGCTGTACCACGAGTTCCGCTACTCTGTGAATTGCATCATTGACAACAAATATACCACTCATGTCAGGGTGGTTTCTGTAAAACATGTCAAGTTCTCCTAGTGGATCCTCTCCTCCAAAATGGATTTCCATATCATATGTTGTATAACCGGGTTTATCAGCAAAGTAGCTGAGAAAGCCTCGTACACGTTCAGCCGAGTTATATGCAGCACGATGGGTCTGTACTGCAAGCAGTGTGCCTCCATTCGGTTGGAGCAAGTGCATCATCCTGCCTGCAACATATCCTCCTTGGTAAGGGTTCTGGATAACACTGCACACTGGTGCTGAATCAGGTAGTGGGCTGTCAATGAATGCGTAATCAAGGGTAGGGTGGTCACCAAGCAATGCTTCTGCCTCAGCAGGGACAACAGGGGCTAATAATAATGCATCAATTGGCTTTTCTAGGATTCGTCTGCCCTGTGCCAATAGTGATCCTTCCTTTGTTCTGTCAAACTCAAGCATATCAATAGATACAGCGAGGGGGGACAGTTCCTTTGCAGCTTTCAGGATTCCTTCGTACATCAGATTCCAATAACCATATTCGCTGTGGAGAAGTGGAAGAAGTACACCAATGGTAAATTGTTTGCTCAGCTTGAGGTTTCTTGCATAGGTATTTGGTTGGTATCCGTGCTCATCGATGATGCTCATCACTTTCTCGACAGTCTTGGGAGCAACCCTTCCTCGTTTATGAAGTACCCGGTCGACGGTCCCTATTGAAACGTTCGCTAGTTTGGCAATCTCAGATATAGTCATAAGTCCTCTGCTGATCAATATGTTTGTCAGAATATAATTGGTTAACGATAACGCAGATGCAGTATAGCATATCATCTTGTAGGTGGATAGAAACGGTCCGACATATTTCCACTCATTCAGCGATATTACAGGTTTTACTGTTTGTTACTTGACAGAATCGCATTCAGAGTTAACAATAGAAATACATTTGCGTTTACGTTAACGCATCGTTTATATTGTTCTTATGCAATGAGCTTAAGGGGGCAACCATGCAAAGAAAATCAATTGATATGTATGAGTTCTGGTTTTTGGTAGGATCACAGTTCCTGTATGGACCAGAGACACTCAATGAAGTAGCAAGTCATGCACAGCAGATGGTGGAAGGATTGAATGCCTCCGGCAAGCTGCCTTGCAAGGTTGTGTATAAAGCGACACTCAAGACTCCTGAAGAAATTGAGCAATGCATCAAGGACGCAAATTATGATGATAGCTGTGCAGGAATCATCACCTGGATGCACACCTTTTCCCCATCAAAGATGTGGATTAATGGCTTTTCTCTCTTGCAGAAGCCGTATTGCCATCTTCATACCCAGTTCAATCGCATGATACCCGATACGGAAATTGATATGGATTTCATGAATCTGAATCAGTCTGCCCATGGAGACCGTGAACATGGCTTCATTGCTGCCAGGATGCGTATGGGTCGAAAGATCATCACTGGGTTCTGGGAAGATGATGAAGTCCAGAAAAAGCTTGGTTCCTGGATGCGTTCAGCAATTGGTGCTGTAGAGAGCAGGAAGCTGAAAGTGATGCGGTTCGGTGACAATATGAGGAATGTAGCAGTCACTGAAGGTGATAAGGTTGGGGTGCAAATGCAGCTTGGCTGGCAGGTGAATACCTGGGGTGTGGGTGACTTGATCAAGGAAATCGAGGCAGTCACTGATGCTGAGGTGGATGCCCAGATGGAAGCCTACAGAGAGAAATATGATTTCTCTACCAAGGATTTGGAAACCGTTCGTTACCAGGCTCGGGAAGAGGTTGCCATGAGACATTTCTTCGAGCGGGAAGGAATCTCTGCTTTCTCAAATACATTTGAGGACCTGCAGGCTATGCGCCAGTTACCTGGTCTTGCAAGTCAGGATCTGATGGCGGAAGGGTACGGCTACGGTGGTGAGGGGGACTGGAAAGTTTCTGCCATGACCAGCTTGGTAAAGAGGATGACCGAAGGTATGGAAGGTGGTACTACCTTCATGGAAGACTATACCTACCATATGGAGAAAGGCAATGAGCTCTCACTTGGAGCGCATATGCTCGAGATCTGTCCTACTATCACCAAAGAGAAAGCACGAATTGAGGTACATGAACTTGGTATCGGTGGAAAAGAACCTCCAGCCCGTCTTGTATTTGAAGGGCATCCAGGGAGAGCAGTCCTTGCATCCCTGATTGACATGGGGGGACGCCTGCGACTGATTGTGAATGAGATCGAGGTAGTGAAGCCGATCTACAAAATGCCGAACCTTCCTGTTGCCAGAGTCATGTGGAAACCCGAACCTGATTTGTACCAGGCAGCACATCTTTGGATGCTTGCAGGTGGAGCTCACCATGCAGTGCTGAGTTATGATGCCACAGCAGAGATGTTGGAGGATTGGTGTGAGATTATGGGTATTGAGTTTGTACATATCCATAAGGATGTAACTGTTGCTTCCATGAAACAGCAACTGTTCTTCTCTGATCTTGCTTGGAAGCTCAAGTAAAAAACAATAGATACATAAATAGAAGAGGTCGAATCCAGAAGGAATCGACCTCTTTAATACATTTTGCTCTCAATTATTTAAGATGAGCTACGGCAGCCTTTTCAACAGGAAGACCTTGCTTGTATCGTGCAAGGAATGCATTGAAGCCAGCAATATCCTCTTCAGTTGGTTCAACGGTCGTTACCTCAGCAGAGGCAAATACCTTTGAATCGAGATATTCAGAGAGTGTCTCATCCTTCTTTTGGGCCATATAGGCAGCAAGTAGCGCGATGCCCCAAGCCCCACCTTCTCCTGCTGTCTTCAACACTGAGATAGGGGTATGCAGGGCACTTGCCATCATCTTCTGTCCAACTTCCGCTGTCTTGAAGAATCCACCATGCCCGTTGATGGCGTCAATTGCCACATGTTCCTCTTCAAAGAGAATATCCATACCGATTCTTAGTACCCCAAGCGCCGTAAAGAGTTGGGAACGCATGAAATTTGCAAGGGTGAAGGAGTTCTTGGTCTCCCTGACAAAGAGAGGTCGTCCTTCATTGATATCAGTCATGGTCTCTCCGCTGATGTAGTTGTACGGGAGGAGCCCCCCGCAATCCTTATCACCTTCCAATGCCTTGAAGAGGAGCTTGTCATAAAATGCTCCCTTGGAAACTGAGAAGCCAAGGGTTTCAACCACCTCATTGAACAATCGCATCCATGCATCATACTCTCCCGTACAGTTATTGCCATGGCTCATTGCTACCAGTGACCCATCAGGGGTGGTGACCAGGTCAATGAACTTGTTGTAGCTCTTGGAAAGAGGTTTCTCAAGGACAATCATGGCAAAAACGGAAGTGCCAGCAGATACATTACCTGTTCGCTTTGCCACCGAATTGGTTGCAACCATTCCAGTACCTGCATCTCCCTCAGGAGGGCAGAGCGGAATACCTGGTTCCAGTGTACCACTTGGATCGATCAAGGCAGCACCTTGCTTGCTCAATACGCCTGCCTGTTCTCCTGCCGGTAGAATGGAAGGCAGTATCGAGATTAAGTCCCAAGCGTATTTTCGATCTTGAATCTTGTCTGCAAATCGGTCAAGCATTTCAGTATCATAGTATCCGCTTGCTGTATCGATTGGGAACATACCTGAAGCATCCCCGATACCCAGCACTTTCTCTCCGGTAAGTTGCCAGTGGACATATCCAGCAAGGGTGGTGAGGAAGGTTATATCTCCCACATGTTCTTCTCCACTGAGAATAGCATGGTAAAGGTGGCTGATGGACCAGCGCTCTGGAACAGGATAATCAAAGAGGTCACTCAATTCTTCTGCTGCCTTGGCGGTGATCGTATTTCTCCAGGTTCTGAAGGGGACAAGGAGTTGTCCCTTTTCGTCGAAGGCAAGATAGCCATGCATCATTGCACTGACACCCATGGATTTTAGTTTTTTCAGTGGGACACCATAGTTGCTCTGAACTTCTTTTTGGAGATTGGCAAAGCAGGTTGAGATGCCTTTCCATACATCCTCAAGACTATATGTCCAAATTCCATTAAGTAAGGTATTTTCCCAGTCATGCCCCCCTTGGGCGATGGGCTGGTTTTCCGAGTTGATCAAAACTGCCTTGATTCTTGTGGAACCAAGTTCAATACCGAGCATTGTCTGGCCATTGACAATCTCTTGTGTAATTGCATTCTTCAGCATGTGCTACTCCTTCCGATAATTATAGCCTGTATAGCAGATTATGAAAAGTGTTGAAACAAAGAAACAGCGGAAGATTAATCTCTTCCGCTGTGTAGAAATATCTATGTGCTATTACATTACCGTTCCATTTTTAATGATGGCATTCTTATTGATGACAATAATCCCATCATGAATGGAATACATGGCAAAATCCCCTTCCTGGCGCGGGATGTCGTCAATTCCTATACGGCATCCATCACCGATACGGGCATTCTGGTCGATGATGGCTTTTCGGATAATGGTTCCTCTACCGATACCTATGTTGGGAATGCCTTTCTTCGCATTCTCGGCTTTCTGTTCCTGTGTCTCATAGAACGAGGCCCCCATACAATAGACACCATCAAGGGATGCACCGGATTCGATAATGGTACGAACACCAATGATTGAGTTTACAATGTAGGCGTTGGTTATGATCGATCCCTCACTGGTAAGTGAGTTCGAGATATTGCAGAAATTCACTTTCGTTGCAGGCAAGTGTCTGCGATGGGTGTAGATCGGCATTCTTTCATCATAGAAGTTGAACTGTGGGTTGATCGAGGCAAGGTCAAGATTGGTCTCATAGAATGCCTTGATCGTTCCAATATCCTCCCAGAACCCATCAAAGAGGTACGTGGCAACCTTCCGTTGCTTGATGACATCGGGAATGATCTCTCTTCCAAAATCAGTCTTGTCATTGTTCAGTACTTCTTCCATCGTCTGTGCATTGAAAATGTAGATGCCCATGCTTGCAAGGTACTCATTGCTATGACCTACATGTACTCCCAAGGAAGAGAACATGAATTCATCACCAACTTTATATTCACTGATATCCAGATCGATGGCTGGTTTCTCGTAGAAGTCGGTAATCATTCCTTCCTTGTCACAGCCGATGATACCCAATCCTGTTGCCTGTTCTCTGCTGATGGGCTTTGATGCAATGGTCAGTTCAGCACCACTCTTGATATGTCTGTCGAGCATTTGTCCAAGGTCCATTCGATAGAGCTGGTCTCCACTGAGAATGATGTAGTAATCGGCATTTTGGTCGTGGAAGTGTTTCATGTTCTTGCGAACAGCATCAGCGGTACCTTGATACCAGGTATCAGTTTGATTAGTCTGCTCTGCAGCAAGTATCTCGACAAATCCGTTGGAGAATGTATCGAAGATATATGTATTGGATATATGGTTGTGCAGGGATGCGGAGTTGAACTGTGTGAGGATGTAAATCTGCCTGATTTCACTGTTGATACAGTTTGAAATTGGAATATCCACCAATCGATACTTTCCAGCAAAGGGTACTGCAGGTTTGGCACGGTCCATGGTAAGAGGATACAGTCTGGTGCCTTTTCCCCCTCCAAGTACAATCGCAATCGTTTTTTCTCTAGTTCGCATGTTATTTCCCCCTTAAGCTGGATCTATATACTGTTTGATATGCCTTGGCCGACCGCTCCCATGAACTGTCCCAAAGCATGCATCGTTCTCGAATGGTCTGAAGCGTTTTTGGACCCTTCTCCCACCAATGTATTGCCCTTTCAACTGCCTCAAGTATACCACGAGCGCTTATACTCTCAAAGAGAATGCCGGTGCCCTCGATTGGATTCTCATCCAGGTCAATGATACTGTCGGCTAGACCTCCTGTTTTTCTGGCAACCGGCAATGTGCCATAACGGAGGCTATACAGTTGGTTGAGCCCGCAAGGTTCATAACGGCTGGGCATCAGGAAAAAGTCAGCACCTGCTTCAAGACGGTGGGCTGCCTTGTTGCTGAAGAGGATATTCACTGAGAGATTTTCATATTGCTCCCCAAGTTCACGGAGCTTTATTTCCATCGCAGAGTCACCAGTCCCTATGAGGATCATCTGCATAGTATGCTCTTGCAACATCTGTTCCAGGGCACAAGGAGATCCTTCAAGTAATTCGACAAATCCTTTCTGTTCGGCAAGTCGGCTGATCATGGCAAAAAGTGGTATGGTGGGGTCCTTTTGTAGATTAAATTCCTCTTGCAATTCTGCTTTGATGACCTGCTTCCCTTGTTGAGAATGTGCAGAGAAATGATGTTCAATGAAGGGGTCTGTCTCAGGATTCCACTCATCTGGATCAATACCATTGATAATACCATCCAAGACGTCTGAGCGCTCAGTGAGCAGTTCATCCAAAAAGCAACCATACTCTTTGCTTTGGATTTCTTTCGCATAGGTTGGGCTGACGGTAGTGATACGATCGGCAAATTCCAAACCGGTTTTCAACATATTGGTGCGCTTGGTTGGCTTCTGTCCACTGAACATCCTCTCATCAGGTGTGATGTCTGTGCTGAGTAGCTCCAAACGAGAGAATTCACCCTGATAGGCCAGATTGTGAATTGTCATTACACTTTTGGTTTTCTGGAAAAACGGATCATCATGCAAAGAGAGGAGATAGGGAAGGAATCCACATGTCCAATCATGACAATGCATAATATCGACTTTCCATTCGAGGAGTTTGCAGAGCAATAAGGCAGCCTTATTTAATATAGTGAAACGTTTTAGGTTGTCGTGGTACGGAGTAAAAGAGGTATCTCCATAAATTCCCTTTCTGTCCGTGTAATAAGGGTGTTCTACGAAGTAATATGTTACCTTTCCAAGATGGGTCTCGCAAAAAGTAACTTTTTCCGTGCTTCCCAGAAGAGAGACCTCTCCTTGAAACGGTAACTCGGTGAAGGATGTTCTATCAACACTCCCATAAAGAGGAAGCACTACTCGGACCTCTTCACCAACCATGGCGAGGGCTCCCGATAGTGCCCCAACTACGTCTGCAAGCCCCCCCGATTTTGAGAAAGGGACAGATTCACTCGATACCATACAAATATTCATGCCTCAATTAGAACACTAAGGCTATGTCATCGTCAAGGAGATTTGTGTGATATATGAGTTAGGAAATGCACCCTATCGGTATGCATTTCCCTCTAATTCGTCAATATACTCACTTGCACAGTGGGCAGCAATTGCTCCATCACTGGCTGCTGTTACCAACTGTCTGAATACCGTGTCTCTCACATCTCCTACAGCATATAGGCCGGGGACAGAGGTCTCCATACGCTCGTTGGTGGGGATATAACCGCTCTCATCGAGCACACTCTTGTCAAGGAGTTCTGTCTGAGGAATCATTCCAACGAAGATGAAGACAGCATCAAATTCACGTTCATACTGCTTGTCATTTGCCAAGTCATTGAGCAGGACAGAGGTGACTTTCTCCCCATCTCCGTTGATGCGCTCAACGGTGTGCTGCATGACAATTTCGACGTTCTTGTTACGCTCAATCTGCTCAACCAGATGATCTTGTGCCCTGAAACGGTCCTTACGGTGAATCAAAGTGATGTGTTCACTGAGTTTGGAAAGATAGATGGCATCAGTAAGAGCGGTATCACCGCCACCCACCACCAAGATTCTCTTACCCTTGAAGAAAGGTCCATCACAAGTGCCACAATAGGAGACACCCTTGCCGTTGTACTTTTCTTCACCTTCAACTCCCAGGTGACGGTGCTTCGCTCCTGTAGCAAAGATTACAGCCCTTGCCTGATAGGTTTCCCCATCAGTGGTCTCTGCAGTGAATACCTCGCCCTCTTTCTTGAGTGAGGAGACCGTGGCATAGACAAGATTTGCACCAAAAGCCTCTGCCTGGGCATGGAACTTCATGCCAATTTCATAGCCGCTGATCGGCTTATCAAAACCGGGATAGTTCTCGATCATATCGATGTACATGGTCTGTCCACCTGGAGCAATAGACTCCAACAGGGTAACTGAGCGACCAGCACGTGCTGCGTATTGGGCTGCGGACATTCCTGCAACCCCTGATCCAATGATCAGTACATCTTGTTCAATCATGTGAAACCTCCAAAGAATGGATTAACTGTTGTAATGCAATTTCAGCGTCACTTTTTCGCACATAGGAAGGACCTTTTCCCACGTCGTCACTACCTTGCTCCAGATACTGCTTCCTTCCCCTCTCTGCAAGTACCAGAGCCAGATTTGCACCAGCACTGGTCTCCACGAGTATGTTCTTTCGTGCTGCTTCACTGAGCTTGCTGGCAAGCAGTGGAGCATCAATGCCGGTAAGTAGCACGGAAGGATATCCAGCAAGCAACTGTTCGATCTGCTGGACAGTGACATCAAGATCTTCACTTTTACGTTGTCCATCTACAAATAGCGCTGCATAGAAGCGCTGTTTTTTCGCATCGATAGTTGCAAGTACTGCTCCAGGGTACATGTTGACGCACCCTTGGTAGACATCCAGAGTTGGGACGGACACCAAGGGTTTGCCTGTTGCAAGAGAGATACCTTTGAGGGTGCTCATCGCAATTCTGAGCCCAGTGAAAGAGCCGGGTCCGCTGGTACATACCAGCAAGTCAATATCTTTTACATCGATGTTGCATCGGCCACAGAGCTCAAGAATCCTGGGGATCAGCAACTCAGAATGTTTGTTCCCCAATGTGGCTGCACTCGTTTCATAGAAAACAGGCTTGTCTTCTTCAAATCGGACAAGCGCAAGGTGCATAACTGCTGTTGCAGTGTCACATGCAAGAACATTCATAGCTGGACCCCTTCAAGGGTGATGATTCTTTCTTGATTAGGCATAATTCTAATATGCACAAAAATTGTTGAATCGGGAAGCAACTCCTCAACCTTTTCGCTCCACTCTATGAGGGTGACTCCCTTTCCATAGAGCAGTTCCTCCCCACCGATCATCTCAAACTCTTCAATGCCTTCGATACGGTAGAGATCCATATGGTAAAGAGGAAGTGATCCTTCATACTCCTGGATAAGTGTGAAGGTTGGGCTGACAATGGATTCCCCAATTCCCAATCCTTCCGCAAGACCCTTGGCGAATACGGTTTTCCCAGACCCGAGACTACCGCGTAAGGAGATAACTGTGCCAGGCTTGCATTGCTTTGCTATGCTTTTGCCAAGGTTCCTCGTCTCCTCTTCACAGTGGGTGGTGACGGTCATCGCTCCTCATCCTCCAGGGAAAAAGAGGCCTCAATGTCGTCGGTCTCTTCCTTTCCTTGAATGGAGAAGGGGTGTTCTCCATTGCTTTGTGTGATGACTTCTTCTGCGCTGACAAGCTCTTCTACAACAGGGGAGGAGAGGATCTCTCCACTCTGGTTCTGGTAGTCCTTCATCAGCTGGATGATCACAGGATCATTTGGGTCGATGCCGCGGGCCATCTCGAGAAACTTTCGAGCTTCATCAAGTTCCCCATCCTTGAGATGGAGGTAGGCGAGGTTGCTCACCAGCGTAATATTATCATCATCAAGGTCTACTGCGGTATTGAGGTAGGTCTTAGCGAGTTCTGGTTTCCCTGTTTCAATGCTGCAGAGTGCAAGTTCATTATAGATGTCACTGCTTCCTTTTGTCCAAGCAAGGGCTTGTACTAATGCTTCTTCAGCTTCATGGAAGCGCGAAAGGCGTCTAAGTGCCCACCCTTTGAGAAACCATGCATTCCAGACCTTTGGATTGTCCTTGATATATGATGCCAAAAGTCCCAGTGCTTTCTCTTCATCATTCATCTGGATTGCATCATAGGCCTGCATGAGGTTTGCATCATTATTGAGCTTGGTTTTAATGTCTTTCATGATGTTCATGACATGCTTTTTTTTCTCGCCTTCTTCAGCAAGCTCAAGATACTGGTCAAGGTACTCCCCAGCAAGTTCTACATTCCCTTGGTAAAGGTGGAAGAATCCTATTTCGCTATAGAGTGAGGCATCTTCACCTACTACTTCCAGTCCTTCATGCAGGATGTTGATCATCTTCTGCTGATAGAGATCATAGACCTCCCCTTTCTCACTATCCTGGATAGCCATCCTGCTGTAGAGAGTTGCCAAGTTGATGAACGAAGCACTTTGTGGTGCGAGGCGGATCACCGAGAGGAAAAGTTCTTCAGCAAAGGTGTAGTTGCCTTTCTTTTCTTGGGCAATTGCTGCTAAGGTAAGCTCCTCGGGAGCGTCTGGTTGAACTGCAAGTATAAAATCACGGTAGTACGATGCGTGTTCGTGCTCCCAGTTGAAAGCGATGATTTTCAACATTCCCGCTACAATCAGCTCAATGGAGATTTCGGTCGTTGCATCAATCTGGGTCTTCCCATCGGGAAGTTGAACCGGAATCTTGATGGAACTATCGACGTGAAAATCACCAATGTCTCGTTCCATTGAGGAGGGGAGGGAGATAAAGATACATTGCTTCAAAGGATCTTGTTTTTCTGGCATGAATTATTTATTCCTGTATGCAAGAGAAAACCTGCGGTGCCGTACCCGGAGATTGCTCTTGAACCTTTGGTTCAAGTGGGAAACCAGTTTGGCTGAAAATTCTGTTCCGTTAAACTCACAAGGAAGTTGGATCAATGCAAATCAGCTATGCCGCATCCCGTTTGTGTATGTTGAGCCAAGAGACTATGGCTCCAAGCGTACACCGCAGGAAAATAACTTGTCAAATATCAGAGCAGGTGTCTGCTACACCTACATCGTACAATAAGAACCCACTTTGTAAAAGGGGGCATAGATAATAAAACGGGACCCGTAGGCCCCGTTTACGACAGTGTCCAAACACTTGGACAAGGATCAGAGAGAGGGACTGTCCTCAAGAAGGGCATCCAGGTCGACTTCCTCATCAATGAGGGCATCACCACTGGTGAATCCATCTGCAGCTTCCAACTCAATCTGAGCATCATCTAGGAGGGGAACATCATCCAGTCCTTCGATGGTAGACAGATTGTCCATGGCGTTTGCAATACTATCTTCAATAAGTTTGTTGCTCGTCTGGAAACTCTCAACGTACTCTTCAAGCTCAGCATTGTGTGCATGTACTAAATCAAACTTTTCCTGCAACTCTTTCTTCTCCTTGCGGAGCATTGCAATCAGGCCTGCAGCCTTCTTGGTTCGCAGTTCAAGCATTTTTACCGAATCGACAACTGACATGGTTCCTCCTTACAGCATTTGGACGATTTGCCAGGATTTAGTTCTCCAAGGCAACCTTGACCTGTGCAACGAGAGCAGAGAATGCAGCCTTGTCTTCAATAGCCATATTGGAGAGGGCCTTTCTGTTGATCTCGATGTTGGCAAGTTTCATGCCATGCATGAACTGGGAGTAGTTGAGACCCTCAGCGTGCACAGCTGCGTTGATTCTTGCAATCCAGAGCTTGCGGAAATCCCGTTTTCGCTCTTTACGACCGCGATAGGCATACTGCCCAGCCTTTGCAACTGCGTCTTTAGCAACACGGTTGTTTGTGCTTCTGCGACCATAATAACCTTTGGCCAGCTCAAGAATCTTCTTTCTTCTGTCTTTGTGTTTCGTTCCGTCTACTGCTCTAGGCATATCCCACCCTCCTTACGCGTATGGAAGCATCGATTTAGCTCGTTTTGCTTCCATGTCTGCTAGGATTCCAGTTGCACGCAGGTTGGCCTTGCGCTTGCTGCTCTTCTTGGTGAGGATATGGCGAAGACCCTGCTTTTTATAGCGGACCTTTCCAGTTCCAGTCACACGGTACCGCTTTGCAGCGGATTTTCTTGTTTTCATCTTGGGCATTGTATTGCACCTTCCATTCTTGCGCTCGCAAGGAACAAGAACCCCTTGGAGCTGCATATTCACCATCCCATGCGGGATACTGTTACTAATTCTTTTTCTTGCCCGATCCAGAAGCACTCTTGGAGGGACTGACAATCATGCTCATCATTCTTCCTTCCATCATTGCTCCTCGGTCAAGGTTGTACCCTACACCATTTTCGGTGAGCTGGGCAAGTATCTTGTCCAGGACAACCTTACCCAATTCAGTATGGGCAAGTTCACGGCCACGGAAGCGTATGCTTACCTTGACCTTGTTCCCTTCGTCGAGGAAGTCACCGATGAACTTTGATTTGGTCTCAAGATCGTGTCTTTCGATCTTGGGCTGCATCCGGATTTCCTTCATCTTGATGATGTTCTGGTTCTTTTTGGCTTCTCTCATGCGCTTTTCTTGCTCATAGCGATACTTACCATAATCAAGAATCTTGCAAACCGGTGGTCTTGCATTTGGAGAAACCTCTACCAAGTCCAATCCCTGTTCATCTGCAAATGCGACAGCGTCATAGACGCTCATGATACCTTTTTGATTGCCATCTGCATCAATGACGAATACTTCTCGTGCACGGATCTGTTTGTTGATCCTCAAATCCTTTGTAGCCAATCGAGCTCCTTTGTTTTCGGTGAAAACCATATCGTTGAAGGTAAGTCAGCCTAAAGGGCCGACGCAAAATAATATAACACATGCCTAGGAAGCGTGTCAAAGTATCTCCCCTAGGCAATATGCGAAAAAGGCCACTAGGGTTTCCAGTGGCCTTTTGAGAACTATAGAAACTTATGCGTGATTGGCAGAACCAAGCACGTTGATGTTCTTGTGCATATACATCTTTTTCAGCTCATCACGAGCAGGTCCGAGATATTTGCGGGGATCGAACTCTCCGGGTTTCTCTGCCATGGTCTTGCGGATGAGAGCGGTCATTGCAAGTCTTCCATCGCTGTCGATGTTAATCTTGCATACAGCACTCTTTGCTGCCTTGCGAAGCTGTTCCTCAGGAATACCAACGCTGTCCTTGAGTTGCCCACCGTACTGCAGAATCATGTTTACATACTGCATAGGAACAGAGGAAGAGCCGTGGAGGACAATGGGGAATCCAGGAAGCAGTTCTTCGATCTCTTCAAGGATGTCGAAGCGAAGCGGAGGTGGAATAAGAACGCCTTCCTCGTTTTTCGTGCACTGGCTGGGCTCAAACTTGTTTGCGCCGTGGCTTGTTCCGATGGAGATAGCAAGGGAGTCACAACCGGTACGGTTGACAAAGTCCACAACTTCCTCGGGCTTTGTGTAGTGGCTTACCTCAGCAACGACATCATCTTCAATGCCGGCGAGTACGCCAAGTTCACCTTCAACTGTTACGCCACGTTCGTGTGCATACTCTACCACTTTCTTGGTGACTGCAATATTCTCTTCATAGGGGAGGTGAGAACCATCAATCATGACAGAGGAGAATCCATTGTCGATACATTCCTTGCAGGTTTCAAAGCTGTCGCCGTGGTCAAGGTGCAGAACAATGGGGATCTCACAGCCGAGTTCCTGGGCATATTCGCCAGCACCGCGGGCCATGTTTCTCAGCAGATTGATATTGGCGTAGTCTCGAGCGCCTTTGGAAACCTGTAGAATTACTGGGGATTTGGTCTCAACACAAGCCTGAATAATTGCTTGAAGTTGTTCCATGTTGTTGAAATTGTAGGCAGGAATTGCATACCCACCTTTGATAGCCTTTGCGAACATGTCTTTGGTATTTACCAGACCAAGTTCCTTATAGGATGTCATAGGTTACTCCTTGTATGATGGTAGGTTCTTTTCGGTACAAATGTAGCCAATATGGTGGAAGTGGTCAACCAGTATTCACTTGTTTCTTGACGGTAGGCAACACGATTGGTACAGTTTTGGGCATGAACAGAAGGATTATGTTGCCCTTGTCTCTTGTAGTGTTGCTCATTGCAACAATCTTGGTGTTTTCTATCTTCTTGCCTAGGGTAACCTTTCTTGTGGATGCTTCATACAGTAAGACAGTGATTGCAGTGCAGAAACCTATGCTCTTCTTTGCTCTTTTACAATCAGGATATATCCTCACAGTTGAAGAAGTTTCTCTTACAATGGAACCTGGGCAGTTGTTGGGTGAAGTAGATGAGAGGAGCCGGTTTGTCATTGCTTCCCCTTTGGTGAGTTCGAAACTGAAAAACACCGATGTTCCTATGCATCTTGTCGGTCAAGGCAGAAGCACCGATCATGCCAGTGCCTTTCAACGATTTTGGCTTATTGATGATGATACCATGCTCAGCAATTTGGAGTATCCTCATCTGCTCACAGCCTTGATAGGGGATGAAGATGTAGAGCGTTTCTCTCATTATTTTCCCAGTGATTTAGTGTTCATCGAAGGGAGCGAAGAAATTGACAGTCAATTTGCTGAGCGTATGTCTCGCACACTTCACGAACGCCAGGTTATAACAGTGGTTGCCCCATCCCTTGGCGCTTGGGCAATTCCCTTGCTGCAGGATGCTTCCATTCAATGGGTGGTCCCTGCAGAGTATCTGTCCATGATCCCTCCAGAGCAGCGAAGCGGGGTCATGGTCACAGACCTTGTAGCTGCAATGGATGTGTTGTTGACAGGAGAACGTGGTATCCAAGCACTCAAGTGGAAAACTATCAGCCTCTAAGGAAGGAGTGGAAGTTTGTTTTTACTTGCTGAATAAGATCAGCGAGCTCAATACCCCGTAATTCAGCAGCAAATCGGTAGATATGCTCCATATTCAAGGGAGAATTAGGTCTTCCTCTCATTGGGTTTGGACTGAGATAAGGGCTGTCAGTCTCCAAGAGAATACGTTCTGGAGGCATCTGTAAAAAGAGTTCCTGCATGCCCCTGTTTGCCTTGTAGGTTAAAGGCCCTGCGAAGGAAAGATAGAATCCTTTATGGATAGCGAGCTTTGCAAGTTCCTCGCTGCCTTGGAAACAGTGAAAGACTCCTTGTCTGGAGAACCCTCGACTCCTGAGCAGTGTGATGAACTGCTCGTCTGCCTCACGGTTGTGAAAGATGACAGGTAGGTTTCTCTGTTCTGCAATTTCAATCTGTGACAAGAGCAATCCTTCCTGGCTTGCTTTGCTCCCATAGTCCCAGTGGTTATCCAGTCCGATTTCGCCGATGGCGACAGCGTTGGTTTCCACAAGCTGTTTCTGCAGTGTTTCCAGCTGAATTTCCACCGGTAGTTCTCCCTCTTTCACTCCCCATGGCCCGATCCCCCCACTCAAATGCACAAAAGGGTAATCAGCAAAGCGCTCAGCTCGCACAGTCAGGTCATCAGCTTCGAGTCCGATATCGATACCTTCCATGGAGGACTCCCTCATGGTTTGAAGAAGGGAATCCAACGCAATGCCTTTTCGCTCGATGGACAGTAGATGGAAATGCGAATCAATCATATGAAGGGGTAGTGTCTGCATATGCTCTGTTATAACTCAGCCCAAACTTTGTTGCAAGGTAGTAAAATATCTCATGGTCCGCCAGTATAACTTATGGTACACTCACTACATGAATACTATAGCTGTTGTTTTTTACTCACTGGAAGGTCATACAAAGTACCTGGCGGAGCGTCTTGCTGAAAGGCTGGATGCCGACCTTTTTCCGATTCATCCCAAAAAACCATATCCTGCCAAAGGATTCTGTAAGTTCTATCGTGCAGGTAGGGATGCCAGTCTCAAATGGAATATTGCCTTGCAACCACCGATTCCAGAACTTAAGAACTACGATGCGGTGGTTCTCTGTTCGCCAATCTGGGCAGAGACAACCAGCGCTCCAATGTACTCCTTTCTCAAACAGTCCGATCTTGCTTCCAAGGAGCTTTTCTTCATTGCCACCTGTAGCGGAGGACCAGCAAAACGATGCTTCCAAAGAATGCGAAAAACCGCCAAAGGGGCTGTTGTTCTAGGTGAAGAGCGATTTGTGCATCCAAGTGAAGAAACTGTAGAGCGTGATGAAGCACAGATTGAATCGATTTGTAAGGTTTTAGAAGATCAGAACTTGTCCAGCTAAGGAGGGGTGCATGAACTTTGAGGTACTGGTAGTCGGGGGTGGGCTCAGTGGCTTGAGCGCTGCTTCCTTGCTTGCAAAGCGGGGATTGAAGGTTGCTGTTGTTGACAAAGCCACCCACCCCGGAGGGAGCTGTGGTGCCTTCCGACGCGATGACACCCTCTTCGACCAAGGGTCGTCCATGCTCTTTGGCTGGGGAGAGAAGGGTTTCAACGCCCACCGCTTCCTCTTTAACTGCCTGGAAGAACCCATAGATATCATCCAGCATGAATTGCTTTACTGTATCCATTTTGGCGATACCAAGGTGAGATTCTTTCCCAACATCGAACTATTCATTGAAGAGCTGGTTCCGCTCTTTCCCGATGAAGAACACAATCTACGAAGATTTTATCATGATATGGAGAAACTCTACACGCATGTAATGGTGGAGAATCCTTCCTATACCACCCCAGACGAAGTGGACAGGAAAGCAGCATTAAAATCGATGCGTCAACACCCAATCTCCTATATCAGGTTCCTCTCATACTTGAACAAGAGTGCGAAATCATTGCTCTCCAAGTATTTTTCCAATCCAAGGATTTTCAATTTCTTCGACAAACTTACCAGTACCTACTGCTACACCACGGTAGCAGAGTCCCCTGCCATTCTCTCATCGGTAATGTTTGTGGATAATCATGTGGGAGGTAGTTATTATCCAGCTGGATCCACGCTCTTCTTAACAGGAAAGCTAGAGAAGGTCATCGAAGAGCATGGGGGAACGATGATCAACAAAACAGAGGTGAATGCGTTTACCACAGCACAAAACCGTATAACTGGAGTTGTTCTTTCAAATGGATCCACCATAACCGCAAATCAAATTATCTATAGTGGAACTGTATGGAATCTGTATGGAAAACTATTGCCTGTAAAAGACACAACTAAAATAAGAAGAACGTGGGCAGAAAAACAGGTGCCTACCTACCCAAGTGTTGCCTTGTATCTTTTGGTAGATAAGGAAGCCATCGATGAAGGGACCATTGCTGTAGAGATGCTGATCGGGAACATTGATGTGTTGGATGAAGCAGAAGTGACTGTCTATATCCCAAGTGTGGATGACAAGACCATTTGTCCTAAGGGCACACACGTGGTGATGGCAATCGGCCCATCGTTTGCCGATTGGTCTCCGCTTGATGAAGACTCCTATAAGCAGAGGAAAGATGAGGAGATAGAACGGTTGCTCACGGTCCTGGAAAAGCGTTGGCCTCTAATCAGGAATCATGTCAGGCATGTCGAGCTTGCTACTCCCAAGACCATTGAACGGTATACCCTGAAGAATGGGGGAGCGGTAGCTGGCCCAAAACAGATGCTAGGAAACCACATGTTCAAGCGGCTCCATATACAAACAGAGTTTTCGAATCTCTTCTGCTGTGGTGAGTCCACGGTCATGGGAACCGGAACCCCAACGGTAACAACCAGTGGTATCGCTGCAGCTAATGCGGTGTTGAAACAGCGCTCTCTTGAACCCTTTGTCTACGATAAGACACGGAAAGAGTATGTGCGACTCATCGACCCTCCCTTTACGAGGGATCTGCTTTTTGCAGAAGACTCACAAGAGCTCCGCGATATTCGGCTTACTGCCAGGCGTTGTCTTTACTGCGAGCATCCATCCTGCTCTGAGGGAACAGACTTGGATGTACCAGGAATCATGCGAAGGGTGACTGTGGGAAACTACAAAGGTGCAAAGAGAATACTAGGATCTGCGCATATGGACACGTATAAGGTACTTGAGGCTTCCTGTATCAGGGAAGAACCAGTAGATATTGATACGGTATGCTCATACCTCAAGACGATTACTTGACCGCCTCTGTAGAAACCAAACGGCGCATGCCACCATCAAAGACCCCTGCTTTACCGAGGGCTTCAATCATGATGAAGTGCCCTCGGTCTGTCTCTGTGGTGGTATATTCCAGGCTGGTTGCTCCCGGTATCAGCATTGTCTGGTCGAAATCATCGGCTTTGACTCGATACCACTGGTAGGTGAGCCCGTCTTCCAGAACACTTGAATCTGCAACAGCCCACACCGTGAATGAAGCCCAAAGGCCGTATCCAACATTCGGCATCATAACTCCAGTGTTGCCAAGGGACTCATCGAGGGTGGTAGATCTGAAGTAATATGGATCATATGCATGAGGGGCGAACATGGAGTTTGAGTACTGTCCGTCATAGGTTCCGCCGGTGATCTTGAGGCGGACATGACAGTCAGATCCTAAGTTGACGCTGAAATTGTCTTGATCCCCCTTGCTCGTCTGCAAGACCTCAGCGTAGTAGACAAAGTCTTCCCATGTCACGCCATCTGCAGAGGTTTGCAGGGTATAGGATGTGGCTCCCAAATCCTCGGGTGGTGAGAACCATATGTCCACACTACTCGTACCTGATGATTTATGGCTGGTATCAGCTACCAGAAGATTGCTTGGAGTAACGGTGATTTCATTTGAATCTGAAGAGGGATTGTTCTCACAACCAATGAATAAGAAAAGCAGAATCGTCGATACCAAGATGAAACGTCTTATCATGGGGGTACCTCATAGCATGCATAAACCAACGATGAAACACGACACATCTACTGACATGTCTAGTATATGCTTGCTATGATTGCATCAACAAGTGAGATACCCTCCTGTGGTATGAAACTTTACCCCATTTTTCAGTGCTTGCTGTACCTTTCTCTGCAAGCTGGTGGTTGCCTTGAAAGAAAGAACATCATCTTCAACCATTCCAAAGCCGAAGACCCGTTCATAGATCTGAGGAACTCCATGTTCTACCGGGAATTTTCTGAAACGATGCATGAACGCTCTGGTGTTGCTGTCCTGGCTGGTCACTAAATCTAAGGCAGGGTCCAGGAGCCAAGAGGAACAAACAACAAATGAAAGTGATGGAAAATATATCTTCGCCATAGCTAGTGATTCGTCAATAGATGACGGGGTGAGAGGACTGCCGGAGGGTATATGCAGATAAAGGACAGGGGTCTGGTTATCGGCAATGAGGCGGTAATTTTGTAATGGTAGCCGTATTATTTGTCTTTCGATTGTGCCTTGTATGGAATCCACCAGATGGCCAGTGATATGAGGAGTATCCTTGCGTAATGAGGTGTGAAATACTGCATTCTGATCATCCGTAAGATACCCCTCCTCATCACAGGAGAGTCCTCCATTGGCAATGATAACCATCGTATCATCTTTTGAGTCTCGGAAGATCTGATACGGATAGCCAAATGCCTTGGGCTCAAACTGCAACCGACCAAGGCGGAGGATATTTGCACAGAGATGTCTGCTGATCCAGAACACCCGGTCTAATCCAATAGCTCCATTTTTTTGGGATGCGTACTGGTCCACCCAGAGACGTACATCACCCAATGTAGCATCTCTTACAGCATCGTCTATCCCAGCATCGGTATACACTGATTTGACTACATCCTCTACCTCAAGGATGAGTGCGAGTGGATAGATTGCTCCAAAGATCTGGAGTGTATCGTTCAAGATGGTAGCAGTCTTGCTGGTATCTCTGTTTGATATAGAGGCAGAGAGGTCAGCCACCCGCTGGGTATGGTCACTACCGAAATTTGTTGATAGCAGAAAATCCTCAATAGCCTGAAGCTGGTTTGTGTCTAGTTCAAATACATTACTGTCCATGGGATGAGCTTGCCTTAGGATGGGGGGATGGTCAAGTGATAACATGACTAAGGTATCAACGACTGAAAAAAATAATCAATTTCTTTTCAATGTGACAATATATGACACATTCAATATGTAATAATACAACCAATATGAACGGCCGCTTGAGGAAAAAAATAAAGAATTTGACATGTAGTTGAGATAGATATAGTCTGTACTCATGTCGATAAATGATAGCTAAAAGCAAATATAAGGAAGTGGATATGGATGCATATGAAGAGATTGCTCATGTAAAACAAGATATTGATGGGGCTTGGTCTCAGCCTCAATCCTTACGTGATCATCTTAAAGGCACTGCTTTTTTATCATCTCATTTTGCTGAAGCTTTCTCATCGCCTTCTTGGGGAAGAATTGCCGGACTTTCCCATGATTTAGGGAAAAGTACAGCAAGGTGGCAAAGATATATTAGAGAAAAGAGCGGGTACGGAGCCGAAGAAGCCGGCACTGGAGAGCATAGGGTTGACCATTCATCACCTAGTGCATTATTGGTAGAACAATTATATCCAATCCATATCGGGAGAATACTTTCCTATATAATTGCAGGACATCATACGGGGCTTCCTGATTGGCAAGGGTCAACCGCCTCATTGCAATTTCGACTTCAACAAGCCGAGTCTTCTGCTTCAGAAATACCTGATGCATATAAGGAAATAGTGAAAACTGTTCCTCCTGGACAATGTCCTTGGTTGTTTAATCCTAATGGGTTGGATTTCTCGCTCTGGATACGTATGCTCTTTTCTAGCTTGGTTGATGCAGATTTTCTTGATACAGAACGATATATGATCAACTCATCCTTCAACCTTAGGGGAAATTTTTCTTCCATTGAGCAGTTGTTGCCTCGTTTTAATAAGTATATGTCCAAATTGCGCGAAGATGTTTCAACAAATGGTTTGTCTCTGGTCAATCAAATGCGTCAAAAAGTATTCTCGGACTGCAGAAATGCAGCAACACTGTCACCTGGTTTTTTCTCCTTGACCGTTCCTACTGGTGGAGGGAAAACCTTGTCTAGTCTAGGATTCGCGTTGGAACATGCCAAACAGTACGATAAGAAGCGAATAATTTATGTGATTCCTTATACCAGTATTATTGAGCAGACAGCAGATGTTTTTCGTAGAGTATTAGGGGATGATGAAGTAATCGAACATCATTCAAATTTTGATACAGATTTTACTTCAAAAGAAATACGTCTTGCCTCGGAAAATTGGGATGCTCCTGTTGTAGTAACAACAAATGTTCAATTTCTCGAATCGTTATTTGCTGCTCGCCCCGGACGCTGTCGGAAACTGCATAATATTGTTGAAAGTGTTGTTATCTTTGATGAAGCTCAACTACTGCCTACTGATTACTTAATTCCAGTCTTAGAAAGCTTAAAGCAATTGGTTGCTCACTACAAAACTAGTATAGTATTTTGCACTGCTACTCAACCAGCTTTTAATAAAACCCCAAAATTTCCTTCTTTTCCAGGGTTTGAGAAAGGATTGGTGAGAGAAATTGTTCGTGATGTTCCAGCTTTATATAAAGCGTTGCAAAGAGTTGAGATTGAGTCCTGTGATCCTCTAGATGTTATCGCTTGGAGTAATCTTGCAACTATACTCTCAACTTATGATAAAGTCTTATGTATTGTATCTGACCGAAAGAGTTGTAGAGAGCTTTATAATGCGATGCCTCCTGGTGCTATCCATCTATCTGCTTTAATGTGCCCTCAACATAGAAGTAATGTGATAGCTCAAATTAAGCAAGATCTCAAGACTAACAAACCTGTGAGGGTAATAAGTACTCAGTTGGTTGAAGCTGGAGTGGATATTGATTTCCCAGTAGTGTATAGGGCTCTTGCAGGTATGGATTCTATAGCACAAGCAGCTGGACGGTGTAATAGGGAAGGAAGGCTTGTCGGAACTCTTGGGAAAGTCGTTCTGTTTACTCCTCCCAGAAAACCTCCTGTTGGAATATTAAGAAAGGCAACAGAAATAACCTGCTCATTCTTGAAACGTGAGACTATAGATTTCCTTGATCCTTCGTCTTATGAAAAATATTTTACAGAACTGTATTGGAAATCAAATTCTCTGGATAGTAAAGATATAATGAGTTTGCTTAAACCAGAAATGAGAACGTTGGAGATTTTCTTCCGTACAGCTTCTGAAGCTTTCAAATTGATTGATGATAGTAATACAGAGTCAATTTTAATTCCCTATGCCGATGGCAAACATATCATCGAAAAATTCAAGTATATCAATATCGACGAGAACAATTCAGCAAGAGGATTGTTTCGGAAACTACAACGGTATTCGGTAACAATTTACAAAAATCAATTTCAAGCATTGTTGGCCCGAGGGTCATTAATTGAAGTGTATCCAAAAGTATACGCACTACAGTGTGATGCAGAATACGAAGAAACAGTTGGGTTACTTATAGATGAATTACCTAATGATCCGATGACATATATTGGGTAAATAGGAGGGTACTATGAAAGACTGGATATTAGAGATATGGGGAGATTATGCATGTTTCACTCGGCCAGAAATGAAAGTGGAGAGAGTGAGTTATGACATTATTACCCCTTCCGCAGCTAGGGGGATTTTAGAAGCCATTTTTTGGAAACCTGCAATCAAATGGCACATTTCTCAGATAGAGATACTTAATCCAATAAGATTTACTCCAATAAGGCGAAATGAACTAGGGAATATTATTTCGCTACCTTCAAAAGCCCAAATGGAAGGACCTTATGAAGATGCAATGGGTATAAATATTGAAGAGAATCGTCAGCAAAGAGCAAGCTTGATTCTCAGAGATGTGCGATATCGGGTGCATGCTTGGTTTGAATATATTTGTCCTGAGGATCGTGAAGATGGGCGCATATCTGATGATGAGAGTCCAGGGAAATATGCGGCTATGTTCGAGAGACGTGCAAGAAATGGGCAATGTTTTCATCGTCCATACTTGGGGTGCCGAGAATTTGCTTGTTTTTTCAGGTTAGTTGAAGATAAGGATGACTCTGTAATTCAGCCTATTCAAGAGGATCGAGACCTCGGATGGATGCTTTATGATATGGATTTTTCCAATCCCAAGGATATCCAGGCACAATTTTTCCATGCTGTGATGCAACAAGGTATTGTCAATTCCGATAGGAGAGTTGTGGAGGTCCGCCAATGATTTTACAGGCACTAAAAAGTTATTATGATCGCTTATCTGCAGATCCAAACAGTGATATAGCCCCTATAGGATGGTCCAAGGTAGAAATTCCTTTTGTTTTTATCATCAATTATCAGGGTGAGTTAATACAAATTGAGGACACCAGAGAGTACAAAGATAAGAAGCTCAGAGCAAAATCATTTTTTGTACCTCAGGGCATTAAGAAAACATCTGGGGTAGCAGCAAATTTCTTATGGGATTCTTCAACTTATGTAACTGGGTGTTTTGTAAAAGAAGGGCTTGAAGGTGCTGCGCTGGAAAAAGCGGTTGGACGCGCTACTGAACAACATGCAGCTTTCATAGGGAGAATAGAACAAATTCTGCCAGTATCTCCAAAAAGAAACGCATGTATAAAATTTCTTAACAGTATCGATGAAGATACTTTACAACAATTTGAAATATGGGAAGAAATCCGAGATAGTAATGCAAATACTGGGATTAGGTTCGAAGATGATTTGCATCTCTATTGTCAAGATGAAGAAGTGAAATCCGTCTACCCGATGAAGGATAGCGATTCTCAGCAGAAAGTCTGTCTGATAACCGGTGAATTGGATACTCCAAGTCTATTGCATACTGCTATCAAAGGGGTGTACGGAGCACAAACTTCTGGAGCAAATATTGTATCATATAATTTAAAACCATTTTTATCCTATGGGAAAAAACAAGGTGAAAACGCACCAATTGGGGAAACAGCAATGTTTGCCTATACTACGGCCTTGAATACCTTACTTGCTAAAGACTCGAAGCAACGTATGCAGGTAGGAGATGCTTCCACAGTGTTTTGGTCAGAGCGGGAGAGTTTGTTCGAAACGGATTTTTCACTACTTTTTTCTGAACCTTCCAAAGATGACCCCAATGCCAATACGCAATGTATTAGAAGTCTTTTTAATGCACCAAAAACTGGAGAGTACTACGCTTCTAGTCAAGAGAACAGATTTTATGTATTGGGATTGTCCCCAAATGCCGC
This sequence comes from uncultured Sphaerochaeta sp., assembly GCF_963666015.1. Lineage (NCBI taxonomy): Bacteria > Pseudomonadati > Spirochaetota > Spirochaetia > Spirochaetales > Sphaerochaetaceae > Sphaerochaeta > uncultured Sphaerochaeta sp. The sequence continues at coordinate 3,306,988 of NZ_OY762555.1, forward strand.
AAGGTTATCTGTACGATTCTGGTTGGTTGGCGAAATTTCTGAGTTTGCGAAGCATATCCGGCAACATTTCATTGATTTGGGAATTCAGAAGTCGGCATCCGAACCAGAATACTATTCGATTTGGCGATTACTCATACAAACTGCTCAACAAGGAAAAACTGAGAATATACCACCGAATATTAGTGGTGATTTTATGCAAGCAATATTGTTGGGTAAGCCATATCCCCAGAGTCTTCTCCAAGCGGTGCTACGACGAATTAAAAGTGATAGTGAGCATAGAGTAAATCCACCTCGTGCTGCATTGATAAAAGCATTTCTTAATAGATTAATGAGATATCACCCGGAATCGGATGAAAAGGAGTTGCAGATGGCATTGGATATTGAACAAACGTCAATTGGGTATCAGTTAGGAAGATTGATGGCCGCTTTGGAAAAGATACAGGAGGAAGCAAATCCAGGTATTAATTCCACAATCACTGATCGCTATTATGGTGCAGCGTGCAGCACTCCAGTCACCGTGTTTGGGACGCTGATGCGATTAATGCGGTATCACTTGGATAAAATTGAAACTCAGGGACGTCGAGTGTATTTTGAGAAGCTTGTTGGAGAGATTGTAGGTAGAATCTCTGAATTTCCAGCACATTTAGGAATTTATGAACAAGGAAAGTTTGCCGTTGGTTATTACCATCAGAGACAAGCTTTTTATACCAAGAAAGATAGTGAATAAAAGGAGATAAGTTATGGAAATGTCGAAGCGTTATGATTTTGTGTTGTTTTTTGATGTGAGAGATGGCAATCCGAATGGAGATCCAGATGCTGGAAATTTGCCTAGAATTGATCCAGAAACTGGAGAGGGATTGATTACCGATGTATGTCTGAAGCGAAAGATACGTAACTTTGTTGGCTTGGTAAAGGGAGACCGGCCTCCCTACGAAATATATATCAAGGAAAAGGCAATTTTGAATAATACAAACAAGCGTGCCTATATCGCACTTGGTGTAGATTTGGAAAAGGATACAGGTAAACGAAAAGGAGGAGATAAGACTGAGGAAGCGAAAGCTTGGATGTGCAAAAACTTCTTTGACATAAGAACATTTGGGGCTGTCATGACAACACAAATCAATTGTGGGCAAGTTAGGGGACCTGTACAACTGACTTTTGCTCGTTCTATAGATCCTGTATTTACTGCTGAGCATAGTATCACCAGAATGGCTGTAACTACTGAAAAAGAAGCTGAAAAGCAAGCAGGCGATAATAGGACTATGGGCCGGAAATTTACCATACCGTATGGTTTGTATAAAGCTCATGGGTTTATATCTCCTTCTCTTGCTAATCAGACAGGATTCTCAACCGAAGACCTTGAATTGCTTTGGGATGCTCTCCAAAAAATGTTTGACCTTGATCATTCAGCTGCAAGAGGTTTGATGAGCACACAACGTTTGATAATTTTTGAGCATGAGTCAAAGTTTGGTGATAAACCAGTTCAAGATCTTTTCACCAGAATAGAAGTAAAGAGAAATACTACTGGGACACCTGCACGCTCATTTTCGGATTACTCTGTTTTACTTGATGGTTCTCCCTTGACCCAAGTTATGACAGTGGTGAAGGCATAACTGTTACTCCCAATCCCGTAGGTCAGCAATGTCTACGGGATTGGGAGATCCCAAAAAGGTCGGGTGGTTTCATGAGTGAAAATGATTTCGTAATGATTTCAGCCTTGCAACATGCTCTGTATTGTGAAAGACAGTTTGCATTAATTCACCTTGAGCAGATTTGGAGTGATAACCTGTACACAGCTGAAGGAGAATTGCTACATGCACATGTAGATGTTCCTCACCATGAGAAGAGAAGACGTTTTAAACAAGAATTCTCGTTGCATATCCGTTCAGAGCAGTATGGGATAATTGGAATATGTGACTTGGTGGAATATGAGTTTGATGAGAACAACACTATTCAAAATATCTCTCCTGTAGAATTCAAAAGGGGGAGGAAGAAACCATCTCATGTAGATCTTGTGCAGTTATGTGCTCAAGCCTTGTGTCTCGATGAGATGACAGGATATTCGGTTACTTATGGTCAAATATATTACTTGCAAGAACATAGACGAACACAAATTTATTTTGATGAATCATTGATTGAAGAGACGAAATATCTCATAGAACGTTGTAGAGCTATTCTCATCAGTCAGACTACACCTAAGGCTGATTATTCTGCAATGAAATGTAAAAACTGCTCTCTCCTTGATATATGTTTTCCAGAACGTATCGGAGCAGGTGGAATGTCAGTTTCTCGGTTTCTTGAGGAGCAAGTGCGAATAGTAAAAGAAGGGATTACCAAGTGAGAAAAATGCTCAACACTTTATATGTAACAACACAGGGCTCCTATATCCATAAGGATAATGAGACAATTGTTGTTGAAGCTAACCGTGAAAAAGTATTACAACTGCCTATCCATACAATTGGAAGCATTGTGTGTTTTGGCAATGTGCTTTGTTCTCCGTTTCTTCTTGGCTTTTGTGCGGAACGTGATATATCTATTTCGTTTCTCACAGAACATGGTAAGTTCTTGGCTTCTTTAAGATCTCCTGTGTCAGGGAATGTATTATTGAGGAGAAACCAATATCGATTTGCTGATTCTGAAGATATTTCATTCGATATTGCTAAGAATATTGTCCTAGGGAAAATAGTTAACAGCAAAGTGGTGCTCAATAGGGCGATACGTGATCATGGTACAAAAATAGATATACAAAAAATTAGAGAATCTACTCAGGGGATAGATTGGTTGCTTGAGAAAGTAGCAGTAATTAATACTCTTGATGAATTGAGAGGACATGAAGGTCAGGCAGCTGCTATTTATTTTAGTGGATTCTCTCAAATGATTGTTTCGCAACAGGAAGATTTTCCCTTTACGGGTAGAAATCGCAGACCTCCTACAGATGCAGTGAATGCGATGCTTTCTTATATCTATACAATCGTATCACACGATGTTCGTTCTGCATTGGAGACGGTTGGGTTGGACCCGTCTGTTGGTTTTCTTCATAGGGATAGACCTGGTCGCTATGGGTTAGCTTTGGACCTAATGGAAGAATTTCGTCCATTTATTGCAGATCGATTAGTGCTCTCTCTTATAAATAGGCGGCAAGTGCAGAAGAGGAATTTTACTCAAGCACTGACACGGAGTGTCACGATGGATGATAAAGCGAGAAAAACGTTATTGGTTTCATATCAGGAACGAAAACAGGATAAGATTTACCATCCATATATAAAAGAAGAAGTACCAATTGGGTTATTGTTCTTTATCCAGGCAACTTTGTTAGCAAGATATATTAGAGGTGATATTGATGGGTATCCACCCTTTATTTGGAGATGAGTATGTTGGTATTGGTGAGTTACGATGTTAAGGTTACTAGTAGTGGTGGAGCAAAAAGACTAAGGCAAGTTGCAAAAGAATGCACAAATTTCGGGCAACGTGTTCAGTACTCTGTTTTTGAGTGTGTAATTAATCCTGCACAATGGGTGGACCTAAAGAATAGATTAGAAAAAATTATCAATCCCTCTATTGATAGCCTTAGATATTATTATCTTGGCTCAAACTGGAAGCGGAAAGTTGAACATATCGGTGCAAAAGAGACTTTGGATATTGAGGCTCCTATTATTATATAACCTTAATAAACGAATCTGCGAACCTCAAAGACACTTCAAATGTCAGTTGGTTCGCATCATTTTTATTTCTATTCATTGTAGATCTTTGAAATCACTAGCGAAGGAAAATACCAATACACTCCAAGTCTGATTTTGTGGTTCGCAGTTTGCTTGTTTTATTTTCATTGAGTGTAGTATAATGTATTTGTGACAGTCGCACCCATCACGGGTGCGTGGATTGAAACCGTCAATGAATCCGTCCGTATCTGGGTGGTGGTAGTCGCACCCATCACGGGTGCGTGGATTGAAACAGCTGATATCTCAATATCTGTCGTGGTGCGGATGGTGTCGCACCCATCACGGGTGCGTGGATTGAAACATGGTTGCCTCCGTAATGTTAACCGGCGCACGACCGTCGCACCCATCACGGGTGCGTGGATTGAAACTATCCATCACCTCACCCTCCTGTACTCACACTGGGTCGCACCCATCACGGGTGCGTGGATTGAAACAATCGATAACGTAAACGAAGTCGCAAATGGAATGGTCGCACCCATCACGGGTGCGTGGATTGAAACTGTGAGGGAGTCGAGGCCGAGGGAGGTGAGGTTGGTCGCACCCATCACGGGTGCGTGGATTGAAACCACCAGCGTCTTAAGCCTATCCATATCACGCTCGGGTCGCACCCATCACGGGTGCGTGGATTGAAACAACTCAATCGTGTTTCCGTTGACTAGAATTTTCCGTCGCACCCATCACGGGTGCGTGGATTGAAACTTGGAAGGACATACACAAAAGAAACTACGGGGTGGTCGCACCCATCACGGGTGCGTGGATTGAAACTACGAAATTACAGAGACTCCTGATCTGCGACCTCAGGTCGCACCCATCACGGGTGCGTGGATTGAAACCAATTTGACGGCCATGTCTCACTAAAGGGATCATGTCGCACCCATCACGGGTGCGTGGATTGAAACAGTATGACTTCAACAAGCTACCGGCTGAACATTGGTCGCACCCATCACGGGTGCGTGGATTGAAACCCTGGTATCAAAATGGACATTTGATGTGTACAACCGTCGCACCCATCACGGGTGCGTGGATTGAAACATTTAACAAATATAGAAAACTCAGTAGAAATCACGTCGCACCCATCACGGGTGCGTGGATTGAAACAAGTATCAAATGTAACTACATCGTGGGACACTATGTCGCACCCATCACGGGTGCGTGGATTGAAACGCCCAATCTCCGTACTCCTTGCCAAAGGATAGACGTCGCACCCATCACGGGTGCGTGGATTGAAACATAATCACCGGAACCTATAACTACACAATTATCCGTCGCACCCATCACGGGTGCGTGGATTGAAACAAGATAGAAACAAACAATTCCCAGACTGCCAGTGTTGTCGCACCCATCACGGGTGCGTGGATTGAAACGGCCATAGCATCAACATTTGTCGTGGTGATGATAGGTCGCACCCATCACGGGTGCGTGGATTGAAACAGCCTTGCCTTTGGCGCCGAAGCAGCTCTTACGAGGTCGCACCCATCACGGGTGCGTGGATTGAAACCTCATCTTCCCACGCTCAAACTCAAAGACGTTGGTCGCACCCATCACGGGTGCGTGGATTGAAACTACTGGTTTTGTAGCAGGTCTTGGAGTTTGGACGTCGCACCCATCACGGGTGCGTGGATTGAAACACCTGACGCCGGCTGAATGAGGACATTAAACAACGTCGCACCCATCACGGGTGCGTGGATTGAAACATCACTAAAGTTCTATATGGGTATCTTTCATCTTGTCGCACCCATCACGGGTGCGTGGATTGAAACACAGAGATATGCAAAGAAACCGGTATAGTCTATGGGTCGCACCCATCACGGGTGCGTGGATTGAAACAACACTCATAACTGTATCAATCACCTATGGGGGAGTCGCACCCATCACGGGTGCGTGGATTGAAACATCAATAGTTGTCTGGAGAAGGGTATCTCTTTTTGTCGCACCCATCACGGGTGCGTGGATTGAAACATTCTGCCCGGCAGCATAATCTAGCGTATATGTAGTCGCACCCATCACGGGTGCGTGGATTGAAACCTTTTGGATTACCTTCCAAACCATCATCTTTCCGTCGCACCCATCACGGGTGCGTGGATTGAAACATATTTACTCCTTTACTTCCACAAATTCTCCGTGTCGCACCCATCACGGGTGCGTGGATTGAAACTCTAGTAATTGCTCACATTGCTTACATGTTTTCCGTCGCACCCATCACGGGTGCGTGGATTGAAACCCTGCCCGACCGCCGCCTGTATATCCATTGTCCCGTCGCACCCATCACGGGTGCGTGGATTGAAACATATCAAACGGCCTGTATTCGCTCATCGTAATTTGTCGCACCCATCACGGGTGCGTGGATTGAAACTTCCCTTCTTCTACGTGCCTGGCAAGGACCTTGTGTCGCACCCATCACGGGTGCGTGGATTGAAACCCAAACTCCAAGACTTGGTCAATCGGTTCTTACGTCGCACCCATCACGGGTGCGTGGATTGAAACCTTTTCGATGAGAAAAACGCTACCCCATCATCCAGTCGCACCCATCACGGGTGCGTGGATTGAAACATTGCAAAGCTCCTGCACGTGGTCGAAGAAATCCGTCGCACCCATCACGGGTGCGTGGATTGAAACATTGCAAAGCTCCTGCACGTGGTCGAAGAAATCCGTCGCACCCATCACGGGTGCGTGGATTGAAACTGATATAGACCAGTGGCAGGAAAGCCGAAAGAGTGTCGCACCCATCACGGGTGCGTGGATTGAAACAGTGCTGACGTGGTAAGACTCGACCACTGGTTGGAGTCGCACCCATCACGGGTGCGTGGATTGAAACTTCAGCAATGCATCCAACAGAAGATTGAAAGACGAGTCGCACCCATCACGGGTGCGTGGATTGAAACACGTTAATCGAAGGCTTGAAGGCACCAGCGGTGGGTCGCACCCATCACGGGTGCGTGGATTGAAACTCAAAGTACATGGTGTCACTGTAGAGGTGCTTGAAGTCGCACCCATCACGGGTGCGTGGATTGAAACAACTTTCCCATTGATAGTACCTAGCTGATTTTCCGTCGCACCCATCACGGGTGCGTGGATTGAAACATCTGTCCGCTGTAAGTCTTTCGCCCTCGGTAGGCGTCGCACCCATTTCGGGTGCGTGGATTGAAACATCACTTGTGAGAAGGTGGAGAATGAGATCAGGCGTCGCATCTCGTGAAGGTTCGTGGATTGTCCCAAAATTTTGTTAGACCACGACAGTTTTAGAACTTGATAGACCCACTAGCTTGAGGTACTAGTGGGAGAATCTTGTTCTGCCGCATTCTTTTGGGATATGTAGATCATTTGCAAATATAATCTACGCAATAATTGCGTAGATTAATAAACGTAAATGTTAATTCGCGGGGAATCTCATAGTGAGATTTGATTAAATAAGGTGTAAAAAATATTAAGTGTTAAAAATATAATAAATTAGTGCCGAAAGCGGGACTTGAACCCGCACTCCATTGCTGAAAAGGGATTTTAAGTCCCTTGTGTCTACCAATTCCACCATTTCGGCTGGTGTTATCTATCATCCTCCGTATCTACCGTACGGGGGAGCACATTTGCCTCTGTCTTGATCGGTATCAGACGCTTGATAAACGGCTGTACCCCGACATAGGTCTTCTGGAACTCATCTTCACTCTCCTTGAGTGCTGCCTGCCAGGCGGCTCCAAAGCCAGGGCTATTGATCGTCAGTCGATCGACAGCAAGTTGGTAGACCTGCAGACGAGCGAGTTCTTTTCTTCCTGGTTTCTGTGAGTACGTGTTCATCGTGATGCGGAGGTTCTCATTCTGCTTCTTCAGCTCTTCGTTTTGTTCCTTCAGCTTGGACAGACCTTCGCTTTCCAAGTCCATTCGGTCTGTCAGCATCCGCTTCAGCCGCTCGTTCTCCTTGTTTGCTGCAAGGATCTCCTTGTGCCGTTTAACGGACATGGTAACCACGAGGACAATAGCGAGTACTACGCCAACGCCGAGGCCGATTAGAAAGTTCTGCATGCGAATCTCCTCATCACAGGTCAAAAGGTACTGTAAGCGGGCAATTTTGTCAAAGGAGAAAGAAGATTGCGGTGCCATTTGACACCGCTTTCTCCTGTTTTTTTACTTGAATCGATTTCTGACCGCCTCTTTGCTGTTCTCGATTGCCTCTGGTATGGAGACTTTACCCTCAAAAACAGCCATATCCTTGAAGCCAGTACCGGTAAGTAAGCAACAAACTTCAACATCCTCACCAAACTTCTCTCTAAGCATTTCGCTATCAGCTCTAAGCGCTGCCCATGCACAAGCAGCTGCAGGCTCTACGAAAATACCCGCTTCCTTGGCAAGCTCAAACTGAGCATCAAGGATCTCTGAATCATCCACCTCTGTTGCCCAGCCATTACTCTCGTTGATGTACCTTACCGCCATTCTACCGTTAGCAGGGCTCTCTACGCTGATTGAATCTGCACGGGTGGTTGCCTTTGGCAGGTTGGTGAAATCACCGCTCTTCCAAGCGGTGCTGATCGCATTGCTCTGCTTGCTCTGTGCACAAACAAGTTGAGGGACTTTCTCGATTAAACCAGCTTCCTTTAGGTCATAGAAGCCCTTGTAAACACCAGCGAAGATACAACCATCACCTACAGGTACATACACCACGTCTGGTACCTTACGCCCCAGCTGCTCGAAAAGCTCAATGGAAACACTCTTCTTTCCTTCGATGGTCATAGGGTTGTAAGCAGTATTCCTGTTGATTCCTCCGAACTCATCGGTATAGGCAATGGAGAGTGCAAATGCATCGTCATAGCTTCCCTTTACCGGAACAACAGTAGCCCCGTACAATACACTCTGCATCAGCTTATTCACTGGTGCGGTTGCCGGTACAAAGAGCACAATCTCAAGACCATAGGCAGCACCTGCACAACTCATTGCAGCTCCTGCATTTCCCGTGGATGCCAAGGCAATCTTGTTCTGGTTATGATAAAGAGCCTGGGCAGCGATCAATTGGCTTGCACGATCCTTGAAGGACCCTGAGGGGAGTGCACTGTCAAGCTTGCATGCCAAGTTCTTCAGTCCGTACTTGGTGGCAAGCCGTTTTGGTTTTGCTACAGGAGTCCCTCCCACAGGATAGACATCCTTGTCAGGGACCGGGTAGGGGAAGAAATCATACATAGAGACATGGTCCTGCTTTGCAAGTATCTCTACATCTTCCTTATTCAATTTTACAATCACATTCCCTTTGGGAAATGAGGTGCCATCATTCTCTTTGGCACAGGAAGGGCATTGATAGAATACCTCATCCGTCTCATAGATTGATCCACAGTCACAACATTCATAGGTAAAACGCATGGTTCCTCCTTATCAAGAAAATGCCGGACACAAGGCCCGGCATTTGTTGCTTTACTTGACCTATTTAGCCAAGACTTCCTTGTTGAACGCTTCGATCAACTCGTCAATCTGGTCAGCCATTTTGGGAATATCCTTCCAGTAGTTCTTATCATACCACTGTGCATTGATTTCCTCATAGGTCTTGCCCTGCTGTTCAACCCAAGTATAGTACTTCAGGTTGTGTACAGCCAGACGATCGTAGTAGTTGAGTTCCTTCAGGTTGTCGATGCCCTGTGCGTGAGCACAAGCTGCAAGTGCGCGGATTGCTGCACTCTCGTCGAACTTGCCCTGGATCTCATCCTGCTCCTTCAAGCGGGAGGTGTACATCTCTGAGCTGTCGGTAAGGACTGTGATGATCACATCCTCTTCATCCATCTCATAGTACTTTGCCATCTTCATTGCTGCCAAGACATTGCCGATACCACTGATACCATAGAACTGCAACTCGTCGATGGCTTTGGAGTCAACGCCCATCTTCTTGAGGTACTTGATACCAACAGGATCATTGAACAAGCGATAGAGGTCCATGCAGTCCTGGTCATCAACTGCAGCGATCATATCGGTATTCTTTACATTGTGTACCCAGGGAACGTGCTTGTCTCCGATACCTTCAATGCGGTGACCCCCAAATCCATTTCGCAGGAGGGTAGGGCACTGCAGTGCTTCAGCAGCCACAATCTTGAGATTGTGGAAATGTTCCTTAAGGAAATCGCCTGCAGCCAGTGTGCCGCCACTACCGGTAGCTGAAACATACCCGCGGACGTTCTCAGGGGCGACATTCTCTTTCTTGAGTGCTTCGAGGATTGCAGCTCCAGTTACCTTATAATGCCAGAGGTAGTTACCGAACTGGTCGAACTGATTGAAAATAACAATATTGTTGCCTCTTTCAGCATCAAGTTCATGGCACTTGTCAAAAATTTCCTTTACATTGGACTCACAGCCTGGGGTTGCAATCACTTCGCCTGCAACTTCTTTCAGCCAATTGAATCGTTCCTGGCTCATTTCTTCAGGAAGAATTGCAATGGATTCACAGTTCAGGAGTGCACTGTTGTATGCACCACCACGGCAGTAGTTACCGGTGGAAGGCCAAACAGCCTGCTGGTGAACGGAGTCAAAGTTTCCAGAAACCAAAGCGGGAGCGAGACAACCATAGGTTGCGCCTACTTTATGAGCACCGGTAGGGAACCACTTGCCGACCAAGGCAAGAATTCTTGCCTTTACACCGGTAATTTCATGAGGTACTTCAATATAGTTAACACCACCGAAGGTTCCGCCCTGTTTGGTAGGTTCGTTATTCCAGGTAATTCTGAATAGGTTCGTCGGATCGACATCCCAAAGTCCTACATGGGTAAGTTTCTCTTTAATATCAGCAGGTACGGTTGAAGGATCCATCATCTGCTTAAACGTAGGAAGTAAAATGTTTTTCTCCCTACAACGTTGGATATTCTTTTTCCGTACTTCTTCATTGACATTCAAATTAATTAGCATGCCTATTCCTCCGTGGTGACACTTGGTTACTGTTTTTTAGATTAGTCAAGTATACCGTAATGAGAAAAAATGTAAAGAGAATATTCGTAAAAGTTGAATTTTTGAAAACTAATTTGCGTTAAGTGGTAGTTAGAATCGATAATACTAGCGAAAAGTGCGTTTTTTTCGATAGACATTGATGCTATACTCATACCAGAAGAGTTCCTTTTTTATATGTCATTGGCATTTGGGGATATACAAAGAATTTCAGAGAGGGTGTTCATCGTTGGTATGAAATGTTTGTTGCGAAATGTTGCAAAAAATATTGACTTCTCTTCAATCTGCATTAGAATGAGAAAGGGTCGGGTAGTGAACCCGGCGACACCTTTCGAAGGAGTGAGTAATGGGAGACATTATGCGCCCAGTTCCCTTCACGGAACTTATTAGCCGTATCGTTGGTGAGTACAGAAATCACCATACCATATTCGGTATTGCCGAAGAACAATTTTATCATGAGAGCGGCAAGCACAGCCTGAACGTATTCTCCCAGAGTTGTGCCACACCCTGCGGGCCTGCTGCAGGCCCCCACACCCAGTTGGCCCAGAATATCATCGCAAGCTATCTTGTCGGTGGTAGGTTCATGGAGTTGAAGACAGTCCAGGTGCTTGATACCCTGGAGATTGAGAAACCCTGTATTGATGCACGAGATGAGGGATACAACGTTGAGTGGTCCAGTGAGTTTACCCTTCCCAAAGCATGGGACGAGTATGCAAAAGCCTGGATTATCCTGCATCTGCTGGAAGCAGTAATGCAGAAAGGAAAGTTCGAGAAACCTTCCTTTATCTTTAACATGTCTGTTGGGTACAACTTGGAAGGCATCAAGACAGAGAAGATGCAGAAATTCATTGACTCCATGATCGATGCACGTAAAGATGAACGCTTTTCTGAGTACTTGCAGGAGCTGGAAGTGCTGATTGAAGAAGGGTTGTTTGAAGGCACTCCTTGGGAAGGGCTCGAAAAGAAGGTCAAAGGCATCAGTGAGAAGATCAGCTGGAATATCAGCCCATCGACTACGCTCAGCACGATGCATGGATGTCCTCCAAAAGAAATTGAAGCCATCTGCAGCTATATGCTGACAGAGAAGAAGGTAGACACCTTTGTAAAGCTCAACCCAACCTTGCTCGGATTTGATACGGTTCGTACAATACTTGATGATCTCGGGTTTGATTACCTTACCCTCAGCAGGGAAAGCTTTGAGCACGACCTGCAATACCCCGATGCAATTGCCATGTTGCATCGCCTGGTTGACCTCGCAAAGAAAGAGGGCAGAGGTTTTGGTGTAAAACTGACCAACACCCTTGGATCAGTGAACGACCAGGGAGTACTTCCCGGCGGTGAGATGTACATGTCAGGCCGTACCTTGCTTCCTATCTCCACAACTGTGGGACTCAAGCTCAGTAAGGAGTTTGACGGCAAACTCCCTATCAGCTACAGTGGTGGGGCCAATGCCTTTACGATCAAAGCATTATTTGAGAGTGGTATCAGGCCTATTACCCTGGCAACTGATATGCTCAAGCCAGGTGGCTACACCCGCATGAAACAGCTTGTGGAAATCCTTGAAGAGAGTGATGCCTGGAAGATGGATGGCATTGATGTTGAGAAACTCGAAAAGCTCTCAGAGGATGCACGAGCGGGTAAGTATGCCGTAGCTGAAAAAGACTTCAGGGGAACTGATACCGTGAAGATTGGGGAGAAGCTCCCCCTCTTTGATTGCTATGTTGCACCTTGCCAGACTGCTTGTCCGATCCATCAGGACGTACCAGAGTATGTACAGCTTGTTGGCCAGGGCCGCTATGGCGAAGCCTTGGCAGTCATCTACGACAAGAACGCACTTCCCTCCATCACCGGTCACATCTGTGACCACCAGTGCCAACTGCACTGTACCCGCATGGATTATGAGGGAGCAGTTCGTATCCGTGATATGAAGCGTATTGCAGTAGAGAACGGATTTGAGGAGTACAAGCAGCTCTGGGAAGGTCCAACTGACAAAGCTGAAATCAAGGCTGCAGTTGTTGGCTCAGGTCCTGCAGGACTTTCTGCGGCATATTTCCTTGCGAGAGCAGGTTTCGATACCGCGGTCTTCGAGAGGGAAGAGAGTGCAGGTGGTGTCGTTCGCCATGTCATCCCTGGATTTCGCCTTCCTGTGGAAGCAATTGAGAGTGATGTCGAATTCATCAAGGCTCACGGTGTACAGTTCAATTATGGAGTAGATGCAGAGAAAATGACCGTAGAAGCACTACGTGCTCAAGGTTACTCCCGTATCTTCTACGCAATCGGAAGTGAAGTGGACAATGATATTCCCTTGCAGGGGGACCGGAGCAGGGTAAGACCCTCTCTCTCCTTCCTCTCTGCATTCAGGAAAGATCCATCAACCCTATCCCTTGGCAAGCATGTTGTGGTTGTCGGTGGTGGAAACACTGCGATGGACAGCGCACGAGCCGCTACCAGGATCAAGGGTGTTGAGAAGGTTTCGGTAATCTATCGAAGAACCGAGAAGGAGATGCCGGCTGACCATGAAGAGTATGGAATGGCACAGGATGAGAATGTTGAGTTCATCTTCCTTGCAAATCCTGAACGCTTCGATGGCAATATGCTCACTGTCCGAAAGATGGAACTCGGTGAAATGGATGCCAGCGGAAGACGAAGACCCGTGGCGACCGAAGAGACCTTCACCATTGAAGCAGACACCATGATCACTGCAATTGGTGAACATGCCGATACTGAGAAGCTTACTTGGTACGGAGTGCCTGTCAACGAGAAGGGTTGGGCTAAGGCAGATGAGGAGACCAAGGAGTCTGAAGTTTCAGATGTATACGTCATTGGTGACGCACAGAGTGGCCCTTCTACTGTGGTAAGGTGTATCGCAAGTGCTCGTTCGGCGGTTGAAGCCGCCATCGACAAGGTGCTTGGTCCTGAAGAGGAAGAGCACGAACATGTGCACGATGAGCATTGTGACCATGACCACGAAGATGATGATGCATTTGAAGAAGAAGAGATGAGCGACGAAGAGAGGGTGCAGCTCGAAAAGGATGAGAATGAGTTCTTCGCAGACGTAACTGAAAAGAAGAGCAAAATTCTCTCTCCGAAGGAGTTCGGTGATAAGAAATTTGCAGCAACTGAGGCTGCTCGCTGTATGGAATGCTCCTACCTCTGTAATAAGTGTGTGGATGTATGTCCGAACCGCGCAAACGTTGCAATTGATGTAAGGAATCTCGGGTTGTTTGCAGACCCCTTCCAGATTCTCCACCTCGATGCATACTGCAACGAGTGTGGCAACTGTGAAACGTTCTGTCCCTACGATGGCGGCCCCTATCGCAAGAAGTTCACGCTCTTCAGCCGAAAGGATGATTTTGAGAACTCAGAGAACAGTGGATTCTTCGCAGAAGGTGAGGATATCCTGGTTCGCCTCGATGGGAAAACCTACGAGTGCGAGATGGACGCAGACGGTATCCTGGTAGGGGAAGAGGAAGGCATTACTGATGAGGTTGCCGCCTTGATCGAAGAGGTATACACCTCATACAGCTACCTGCTTGGATATGTAGAAGCGTAAGGAGGAACAAGTGGCTACAACGGTAATTAAACAAACCCGGATTATGCAGACCCAGCCGCCCTTTGAGGTACAGGAAGGTGTTGACATCGTCATCGTCGATGATGTCATCACCAAGGTAAGCAAGGGTGCAGCAGAGACTATACATGCAGATAAGGTTATTGATGGAAGGGGCAAGACGGTAATTCCCGGGAATGTCTGTTCCCATCACCACTATTACTCTGGGCTCTCCAGAGGCATGCTTGCCTCTGCAGGTCCGCAGACTGACTTCATCCAGATATTGAAAGAGTGGTGGTGGCGTATCGACCGTGCCCTTGATGAGGAAGCTTGTTACTACAGCTCTCTGATCAGCTCGATCGACGCCATTGCAAGTGGTACCACCACCTGTATTGACCACCATGCAAGCCCTTCCTATATTGCAGGATCTCTTGACACCATTGCCAAGGGAATGGAAGACGTTGGGGTGCGTGGAGCTACCTGCTACGAAGTTACCGATAGAAACGGTGGAATGAAAGAGGTGGAAGCAGGCGTCGAGGAAAACCTTCGTTTTGCCATGGCCGCCAAGAGCAGTTCACTGGTTCGTGGAATGATTGGGGGACATGCCCCGTTCACCATCCCTGATGCTGGGTTGAAGCTTATGGGAGAGGCGATGGCAGAGACAGGTGCGGGCGTCCATCTCCATGTTGCAGAAGACAAGTACGATGTGGTGCACAGCCACCATAAGTACCACTTGGATATCGTTGACCGATTGGAAAAATTTGGACTTCTGACTGATAACTCTCTCTTGGTTCATGGGCTTTGGCTCAGTGAGGCTGAGGTGGAAAAGATCAACGCTCATGGTACGTTCCTTGCACACAATGGACGTAGCAACATGAACAACAATGTTGGTTACTTCAAGCAGATCCAGAAGGTTGATAATTTGGTCATCGGAACTGATGGCTGTGGTGGAAATATGTTTGAAGAGCTCAAGATTGCATTTTTCAAGCATAAGGATCAGGGTGGTTCCTGGTGGCCCGCAGATTTTGTGACTGCCATGGGCCGCGGAAACCAGTTGGTTGAGAAGTATTTTGACGGGAAGTACGGTAAGGTTGCTGCCGGTTATAAAGCTGATTTGACCATCTGTGATTACCATGCACCAACCCCGCTGGTCGCAGACAATGCTGCAACCCATTTTGTATGGGGCATGAGCAGCAACTGCGTGGAAAGTGTCATGATTAATGGAAAGCTGGTGATGGAAAACCATCAGTTCCCAGGCCTTGACGTACAGAAAATCTATGAAGAGGCAGCAAAAGTAGCTAAGCGCGTTTGGGATACAGTAAATACAATCGCTCCGTAACTGGTTCGATTACGACGAAGAAGAGAATAGAGAACGAAAGAGGTAAAGTAACATGACAATTCAAGAACAAATTAGGGCAAAGGCTGCCGAGTATCGTGACTACACGGCATTGAATCTCTCAAAGATGGTGCAGACCAAGAGCTATAGCTCCCAGGAAGAGGATGTATGTCGTCTCATCGTAACCCTTTGTGAAGAAGCTGGCTTTGATGAAGTGTATATCGATGGATTGGGCTCGGTTATCGGCCGCGTCGGCAATGGTCCCAAGAAGATTGCTTTTGATGCCCATATCGATACTGTTGAGGTTGGAAACCTGAAGAACTGGGATTTCGATCCTTTCAGTGGTGAGATCAAGGACGGCAAAGTCTGGGGTCGTGGTTCCAGTGACCAGAAGGGTGGTGCAGCTTCTATGATCACTGCCGGTAGAATCCTCAAGGAGCTCGGATACAGTGGTGAGTATACCGCTTATTTTACATTCACCGTCATGGAAGAAGACTGTGATGGTATGTGCTGGAAGTACCTCATCGAGGAAGAGAACTTCAGACCCGATCTTGTTGTTTCCACTGAGCCTACCACCTGCCGCCTCTATCGTGGTCACCGCGGCCGCATGGAGATCAGGGTAATCCTCAGGGGAATTTCCTGTCACGGTAGTGCTCCAGAGCGTGGAGTAAGTGCTGCCTACAAGGCTGCAAAGGCAGCTCTTGCCATCGAGCAGTTGAACAAGGACCTCAAGCCGGATGCAGAGAACTTCCTTGGGAAAGGTACCATCACCGTCAGCCAGATGGATGTAAAGGGACCGAGCCAGTGCGCTGTTGCAGACTATGCAATGCTCTACCTTGACCGCCGTCTTACTTGGGGTGAGGATGCAGATCTTGCTATCTCGCAGGTTCGTGAGTACATCAGCAAGGCAACCGGTGATGATCCAGAGTCAATCGTTGTCGAGATGCCCAACTATGAGAAGATTGGTTGGACCAAGAAAGAGTATTCACAAGAGCTGTACTTCCCTACCTGGAAAATTGACGCTGACCACCCACTGGTAGAAGCTGGTGTTGCCGGCCATGAGGCTCTTTTTGGTAAGAAGCCCGTTGTTGACAAGTGGACTTTCTCCACCAACTTGGTCGCTACCACTGGTCGTCATAAGATTCCTGCTATTGGTTTTGGCCCTGGTGATGAGTCACAGGCTCACGCACCGAACGAAATCAACCGTGTGGATGACCTTGAGATCTGTGCTGCATTCTATGCAATGCTTCCCTATTCCTTGGAGAGGTAGTACGTAGAATAGTACTCGCTTCATATGGTATACTACAGCCACAGGGATTGACGCCTTGTGGCTGTTTGGAGCTTAAGGTGTTACATTGTTTATTTTTGTAGATAATGGTGGAACACAGGAACTGGCCCGACAGGTGCAAAAGGGGCTCTGCCTGCAGGGTATATAGAAATAACCAAGGTTGTGGAGTTGCCCCCTTCCTTCTCCACTCCTTCCTTGCGGAACTACCCGCATGCCGTCCTCATAAAGTATTGCAAGTGTAGCACCGACGTCTATGTGTCGTGTCCTTGCAGGAAGAAGGAGATATACAGGCATGAGTTCCTCGCTTCTCTTGAAGAACATCTATTGTCTACAACCCACATTTGATGGAAAGAAATATTGGGGCGCTGATTTGTTGATCGAAAACAACAAGGTCGCCAAGATTGCTCCTGGGGGTGGATTGGCTGCTCCCGCAAAGGGTCGTACCATCGACTGCTCAAACCATGTGGTCATCCCTGGTTTGGTCAATACGCATCACCACTTCTACCAGACATTAACCAGAAATCATCCTGCTGTACAGAATGCAAAACTCTTTGATTGGTTGAAATTCCTCTATGAGGTGTGGAAATATGTGGATGAGGAAGCAGTCTATTACTCATCGATGCTTGCAATGGCTGAGTTAATGAAGACCGGATGTACGCTTACCACTGACCACCACTATCTCTATCCCCGTTCTTTCAAGGGTGATCTTATGGGCCTGCAATTTGAGGCTGCAGACACTTTGGGAATGCGCTTCAGTCCCACGAGAGGCTCGATGAGTTTGAGCAAGAAGGATGGAGGACTTCCCCCCGACAGCGTCGTACAGACTGAGGATGAGATCCTCGCTGACAGTGAGCGGTGTATCAAGACTTACCATGATAGTGCCCCGGATGCAATGCACAAGATAGCCCTCGCTCCCTGTAGTCCCTTCAGTGTCACCAAGGATTTGATGACAAAGACCGCTGAACTTGCAAGGAAGTATGGGGTGCGATTGCATACCCATCTCTGTGAGACCTATGATGAAGCTGATTTCTGCCAGGAGATGTATGGGATGCGTCCTGTTGCTCTGATGCAGGAGTGTAATCTTATCGGGGATGATGTCTTTTATGCACATGGAATCCATTTCAATGATGAAGAGTTGAAAATCCTTGCAAAGACAGGTTCCCATATTGCCCATTGCCCGTCCTCGAACATGCGCCTCGGTAGTGGTATCTGCCGGGTCAACGAGATGTTGCCGATGGGTATCAATGTTGCGGTTGCTGTGGATGGAAGTGCCAGCAATGACAGTTCCGATATGCTTGCTGAGGTACGTCAGGCAATGCTTCTGCAACGGGTGAAATATGGTTCTGATGCACTGAGTGCCAATGAGGCATTCACCATGGCAACTGAAAACGGTGCCAAAGCTCTCAATTTCTCGAATGTTGGCCGCCTGGAAGAAGGGTGGGCTGCCGATCTGGCAATTTTTGACGTTTCCAAATTACCCTATGCGGGAAGCCAGAGTGATCCGGTTGCAAGCTTGCTTTTTTGCGGCACCAATCACAACACTGACTATACAATCATTAATGGAAAGGTTGTAGTCGACCATGGGCAGCTGGTCGGATATGACGAGCAGGAACTTGCAGACAAGGCAAATGCCATCAGCAAGCGTATGATGGGTCAAGCTGCCAAAGAGGAGGCTGTATGATACAGGAATATCTCATAGCGAATACTACTGAAGACGCTCTGAACAAGAAGCGTTCAAACACCAAGAGTGTGTTTTATGCTGGGGGGACGGAGATCAACCGTCTTCATTCAACTGTTGAGGGCCAGACTGCCATCAGCCTCTCCAAGCTTGGTTTGGATACCATCACAGATGAAGGTTCCACCATCAAGATTGGGAGCATGGTAACGTTGCAGCAGTTGATCGAATCACCATTGATCCCTTCATGGCTCAAGGATGCTGCTCATTTCTGTGGTTCCTTCACCAAGCGAAATATGGCCACCATCGGAGGCAATCTTGCACTGATGAGTGACCACTCCTATCTTGCTCCAGCATTGATTGCAAGCCGCGCTCGGCTTCTTACGGCCAACCTGACGGAAAAGGGAGTATACAGTGAGGACAATATTCCCATCCGCGAATACCATGCTTATCACAAGCAGTTTGCAGGTACCTTGTTGTTAGCTGTCAGCCTCTCCAAGGATGACCGGTATGTGGGAACCGTGCGATATGCAATGAGCAGCCAGAACCGTGCTGCGGTAACCGTTGGATTCAGTGCAACAAAGGACAGTGAGCAGGTCATAGACCACGTACGGGTCTTTGTCGCTGTATACGGAAAAGGTGTCCAACGATTGGAAAAGGTAGAGAATTCTATCGAGAACGGTGAGTTGACCACAAGAGAGGATGTACAGCTTGCTGTGCGGCATGACATCGAGGTCGTGGACGATATGACTGGCAGCTCCGATTACAAGCGCTATATAGCCAGTGAAGGGGTGGGGCAACTCTTCTCTGCATTTCTCAAAGGAGGTGCACAATGAACAAAATTGTCTGTACCGTTAACGGTAAGAAACATACAGTAAGTTGTAAGCAGTCAGAAAGCTTGCGTGAAATGCTCGTTCGCCTGGGGTATACCAGCGTACGAGATAGTGATGATAAGGAAGGTTTTGCAGGCAGTGATACGGTTATTTTCAATGACGTTCCTGTGTATGCCAATCTGATGTTGGCACTCCAAGCCGAAGGTGCTGAGATCAAGACCGCTGAATCGATGGGTACCAGCCGTAACTTGAATGTAATCCAACAAGCCATGATCGATGCAGGCGTCGTACAGAGTGCTTACAATGCACCTGCTGCAGCGTTGCTCCTGACTTGGTTGCTTGAACATGAAACCAATCCTACCAAGGAACAAATCAATCAGGTACTCAGTGGTATCTTTATCCGCGATGCAGGCTATGAACACTACTATCTGGCAGTGAAGTTGGCTCTGGAAAGAATGAAGGATGGTGCATACAAGAGCGAAATTTCTCCCTCCTTCAGAGATGAGCTGACCTATGTTGGAAAGCCCAAGGGAAAGGTCGATGGACCGCAACTGGTTGCAGGCGAAGCCAGCTTTGTTGAGGACAGGGTTTTGCCGGGATATCACTCCATGGTGATTCTTCGCAGCCCATACGCCCATGCTTACATCAAGAAGATCGATACCAAGAAAGCATTGGCCATGGAAGGCGTAGTCACGATCATCACCCATGAGAACTGTCCTGATGTATTCTATATGCAGGCTGGGCAGGGGAATCCAGAACCCAGTCCACACGATCGCCGATTGCTCAACCGGAAGGTTAGGCATGTGGGTGACCGTGTAGCAGCAATCGTTGCAGAAACCTATGAACAGGCAGTTGCTGCTCGATCTGCAATCAAGGTGGAGTATGAGGTACTCAAGCCAGTATTCACCGTCGAGGAAGCAATGGAAGAAGGAGCCCCTCGTGTTCATAACGGGGTGGCAGAGTATCGCAGTGGCGCTCCCGAGAATTTGGAAGAGTATAACAAGGATGCCGACCCCAGGGATGGGAAGGTTGTCTACCAGTTCCCGCTCCACGGCGACATCCGAAGAAATATTGCCTCAGCAGCCCATGGCCAGATTGGTGATGTGGAAAAGGGGTTCAAGGAAGCTGATGCAGTGGTCGAAAGAACCTACCAGACCAGTCAGATCCAGTGCACTCCCCTTGAGCCGCACCTTGCCTACGCTAGGATTGATGGTGGAAGATTGGTAATCAATGCCTCCACCCAGGTTCCCTATCATGTAAGAAGAATTGTCTCCTGGGTATGTCAGATTCCTGAGAACAAGATTCGAATTATCAAGGAGCGTGTTGGCGGTGGGTATGGCAGCAAACAGGATATCCTGGTGGAGGATCTGGTAGGATATGCCACTTGGATTACCGGTAAACCAATCTACTACCGCAATACCCGTGAAGAAGAGTTCATCGCAAACTCCACCCGCCATCCTATGCGGATGACAGTCAAGATGGGTGGAAAGAAAGACGGCACCATTACTGCAGTCTACATGGATGTAAGGGCCAATACAGGACCATACGGCAACCACTGTCTTACCGTCCCGATGAATGCATGCAGCAAGACCCTGCCTTTGCTCAAGTGTGACAACATGAAGTTTGATGTAATCACCTATTACACAAACATTCCACCTACAGGAGCCTATCAGGGCTATGGAGCCCCTAAGGGTACCTACTCCCTGATGACCTGTATGGCGGAGCTTGCAGAGAAGCTGGGAATCGATTACTACGACATGGCCATGAAGAACAAGGTTGAGCCAGGCTACATGCTTGAGATACTCAAGGGTCTTGGTGAAGGTCGTGAAGGAAATGTGGTGCCCGTCGGTTCCTGTGGCTTGGAACAAGCCCTCACCCAGGGAGCTGAAATGATTGAATGGGGTAAGAAAGTTGAATCCAAAGATCCCGACTGGAAAGTAGGCAAAGGGTTTGCCATGATTCAGCAGGGAAGCGGGTTGCCCGGACTCGACCACTCCAATGCATGGGCTAAATTACTGACCGATGGAACGTTCCAGATATTCAGTGGCGGTGCCGATTTGGGTACCGGCCTTGATACCATCACCGCTAAGATGATCAGTGAAGCCTTTTGTGTGCCTCTGGACAGAGTGACGGTTACCAGTGGTGATACCGACAGCTGTACATTTGACACGGGAGCCTATGCTTCCAGTGGGACCTACTTCAGTGGTGGTGCAAGCTACAAGGCTGCACAGGACCTGAAGAAGAATCTGCTTGATGAGGCAGCCTATCAGATGGGAGAGAAAGCAGAGGATTTGATCCTTCGCACTCCTGGAGAGGTGTACAGCACCAAGAGTGGAAAAACACTTGGTTATGCAAAACTCAGTCATGATGCACTTACCGGTACAGGCCGTGGTCAGGTGATGGGAAAAGGCTCCTTTACCACGAACCACAACTCCATCCCTTACGGTGCTCACTTTGTGCAGGTAGCAGTAAACGTCAGAACTGGCCAGGTCAAGGTACAGAAGTACTACGCTCTGCAGGATGCCGGTACCCCGATCAATCCGGAATTGGCACTCTGTCAGATGTATGGTGCTGCCCTGAAATCTGTCGGGCATTCGCTCTATGAGCAGATGCTCCTCGATGAGAATGGTGTCTGCATCAATGCAAAACTGAGTGAGTATGGAGTCCCCATGATTGATGAACAACCAGAAGACTTCAAGGCAGTCCTGATTGATATCAATGATGAGGTAGGTCCCTATGGAGCCAAATCCATCAGTGAGATTGCAACCAACGGAGCAGCTCCAGCTCTCGCCATCGCCATACATGATGCTGTTGGCGTTTGGATGCGTAGCTGGCCGTTCTCACCTGAGAAGATCTTGAAGGAGCTTGGCAAGATTTAACGAAATCTTGCAACAAACTGCAACATAAATCTGGACAATGGGACGCCGCCATGGTATAGTGCCATTGTCTGGATTTTTATGATTCAAAACTTACGGAGGTTTCCCCACATGAAGGACAAAGCCACAATCAAACAGATGATCGAGGAACTGAAAACCCTCAAAACTGACAACATGTATCTCAACGACTTTTTCCATACCTGGAAAGAGAGTGATGACGAAATTGCTGCCGTTTTTCAGGTAGCAGAAGTACTGCGTGCATTACGCGAGAACAATATTTCCACCAAGGTGTTCGACAGTGGACTTGGAATCTCCGTTTTCCGTGACAACTCCACAAGAACACGCTTCAGCTTTGCAAGTGCTTGTAACCTGCTCGGCCTTGAGGTCCAGGATCTTGACGAGAAGACCAGCCAGATCGCTCACGGAGAGACCGTTCGTGAAACTGCCAACATGGTGAGCTTCATGGCTGACGTCATCGGTATCCGTGACGACATGTACATTGGCAAGGGTTACACCTACATGAAGACTGTTGCCGAAGCTGTACAGGATGGCTATGACGATGGAGTACTCGAGCAGAGACCCACCTTGGTCAACCTCCAGTGCGATATCGACCACCCAACCCAGAGCATGGCTGATATGCTGCACGTAATCAACCACTTTGGTGGTGTTGAGAATCTCAAGGGTAAGAAAGTAGCCATGACCTGGGCCTACAGTCCTTCATACGGCAAGCCTCTTTCTGTTCCTCAGGGCATCATCGGGTTGTTCACCCGCTTTGGCATGGATGTCGTACTTGCTCACCCAGAAGGGTACAATGTAATGGCTGATGTTGAAGAAGTCGCTGCAGAGAATGCCAAGAAGAGCGGTGGTTCCTACAAGAGAGTGGAGTCTATGGCTGAAGCATTCAAGGATGCTGATATTGTCTATCCCAAGAGCTGGGCTCCTTTCGCTGTCATGGAAGAGAGAACTAAGATTGTTGAGCAGGGCGACCAGGAAGCATTGAAAGCACTGGAGAAGACCTGTCTGGCAAACAATGCAAAATTCAAGGATTGGACCTGTACTGAAGAGTTGATGAAGACCACCAAGGACGGAAAGGCACTCTACATGCACTGCCTGCCTGCTGACATCACTGGTCTTTCCTGTAAGGAAGGTGAGGTTGAAGCTTCCGTATTCGACAGGTACTTGGTACCCCTGTACAAGGAAGCCAGTTACAAGCCCTACGTCATTGCGGCCATGATTTTCCTTGCAAAGTTCCAGAATCCTTCTGCAAAGCTGGAAGAGCTGCTTGAGGCTGCTGTAAAGCGCATCAAATAGTCAGTATTTCAAAGGTATCTAGAGTTTTTGAGCCGGGAGAAATCCCGGCTCAAACTATATCAGTTGCGTTCCACAAATTGTACACGGACACCGTTCGGGTCTTGCACAAAGCAAAACCGGATGGAAGGATTCGGTGAGAAGGGTCCCTCTGAGATGGAAATGCCTTTTTCCTGGAGTATTGCCATGTGGTCATCAAGATTCTCGACACTTAGTCCGATACTGATGTTTTTTCCTATGGGAGAGCTCTCCTCTCCTGGGTGATGAATCAACTCGATCTTTGTTTCTCCCTCTCCTAAAAACACGATCTCAGCGGTAGGTGTTTGCATCCTGCTCGATACCGGTAGTGAGAGAATATCCTGGTAAAATTCCAGGCTCTCTTTCATATTCCCAACGGTTATTGTTGTCCAAAGAAATTGCATATAATCTTCCTTCTGTCATTCTATATGTTCAGCTATACAGTACGCTGTAGAAAACGCCGCCTGAAGGTTGTAGCCTCCACTCTGTCCATCCATATCCAATAATTCACCACAGAAGTAGAGATGCTCAACCAGCTTCGACTGCATGTTGTTTCTGTCTACCTCTTTCAAACTTACTCCACCACAGGTGACCATCGCTGCATTGAATCCCTTAATCCCCTTGATGATGAACCGTCTCTCTGTAACCATTTTGATCAGGTCCTGTCTCTGTAGTTTGTTCAGGTGGGCTGTGGTACTGGTAGGATCAAGCGCAAGTTCCCTGACTACCTGCTGGGCAAGGGATGTTACAAGACCTGCCTCCTTGAGGATGGTTGAAACCTGTTTCTTGGGTTGTGAGGAGAGGAGTGCAAGGAGCTCTTCCTGAACCTCTCGCTTGTTCTCCATCGGCAGCAAGGAGAATGTGATGGAATCGCCAGCTTTCAGCTCACGACTGGCCGTAAGGATCAGGGGGCCTGAGAGTCCATCGTGGGTGAACAATATATCCCCAGTAGCTTGCAGGAACCGTTTTTTCTCCCCTTGATGATGAAACTCTGCATATGCACAGCGGATTGCATTACCTGCAAGATGCGTCCACTGATACGTATCCACCATGATGGCAGCGAGCGCTGGTTTTGGAGGAACAATGGAGTGCCCAAGCATTTTGGCTAGGCTATATCCACTCCCATCACTTCCCGTATTCGGATAACTCATTCCACCAGTAGCCAATACCAGGTTTTTGCATGTAAAACTCCCCATATCGGTATGTATGGAAAAATGTTCTCCAATCTTGCTTAGTGAAGAGATCTTGGAGTTATACAATATACTGGATTTACTCTCCCTGAGCAGTACCTCCCTGATCTCATGGGCATCCAGCGAAGCGGGGAACACCTTTCCATCCTCCCTGATTACGAGGGAAACCCCCTTGGATTCGAACCAATGCATGAGAGATGAGGGTGGGAAAGCCTGGAAGGAGGGAAGGAGAAAGTTGCGCTGTGCCCTGCTTCCATAATGCTGCAGGAAAACCTCTTTCGCTTGGGTATTGGTAAGGTTGCACATGCCACCACCGGTGATCAGGATCTTTTTGCCTGCTGCTTCCTTGTGTTCGAGCAACAGGGCATTGGAAGTAGGAAGGTTAGCAGCAAGAAACAGCCCAGCGGCTCCTCCTCCAATTATCACTACATCGTAGAGTGAATTTCTAGTATCCATAGTATGGCTTGAACCACGAGACAAAAGCCTCAAGCCCTTGCTCAAGAGGAGTATTGGGTCTGAAATCAAAATCTTTCATCAATTCAGTGACATCTGCATAGGTCTGGTACACATCCCCAGGTTGCATCGGCAGATACTCCTTCTCAGCGGTCTTGCCAAGGCACTGTTCCAGTGTTTCTATGAACTGCTTCAATTTCACTGGTTTATTGTTTCCGATGTTGTAGACCTTGTAGCGATCCTTTGCTTCATTCTCCTCGGGGATATTGGGAATAATGTTCTCCAATGCGGTGATGATGTCATCGATATAGGTGAAATCACGCCACATATCCCCATTATTATAAACCTTGATACTTTTTCCTTCCATGATCTTTTTGCTGAAGGAGAAGTATGCCATATCAGGTCTTCCATACGGCCCATAGACCGTGAAAAATCTCAGTCCTGTGGTCGGAATATTATAGAGGTGCGTGTACGCGTGGGCCATCAGCTCATTGGATTTCTTGGTAGCTGCATAGAGGCTTACCGGATTATCAACTTTATCATCTGTTGAGTAGGGTATCTTGCCGTTCAAGCCATAGACTGAGCTACTACTGGCGTATACCAGATGCTCTACTGCATGATGGCGGCAGCTCTCCAGGATATTAAGGAATCCCACAAGATTCGATTGTAGGTAAGCATACGGGTTGTCGATGCTGTATCTCACTCCTGCCTGTGCAGCAAGGTTGATGACATGGGTTACCTGGTGTCGGATAATGATTGCATCAAGCTCTTTCCTGTCAGAAAGATCAACTTTATAGAAAATGAATTGTTCTGAGGCCAACGTCCTCAGTCGCTCTTCCTTGAGAGACACCTCATAATAATCGTTCAGGTTATCCAAACCGATGACCGTACATCCGAGCCCAAGCAATCGCTTGCTTAGATGAAACCCAATAAAACCGGCCGCTCCGGTGACTAAATACACTTTACTCGTATCCAATCGCTTCATGTTTGCGCGCATAGTACTCTCCTCAACGAGTGTTATTGTACCGTAGAAACAGAGTGATGGGTAGGGGATAAAAATTGGACCCCCTGTAAAAAGGAGGTCCAAAAGAACAGAGCTGAAGCTCTTAGAGGGCGCCGAAAATAATCTTGATCACGAACAGAGCAAAAACAACCCAGGTCATCTTCGAGATTTCTTTGGTCTTCTTGGTGAACAGCTTGAGCAATACGAATGAAAGAATACCAAACATGATACCATCGGCAATGCTGTAGGCTACGATCATGAAGATAATGGTCAAGAAGGCTGGGATAGCTTCGGTCATCTCGTCCCACTCGATATCCTTTACCGGGCTCATCATCATAACTCCGACAATGATCAAGGCAGGTGCTGTAGCAGCACTAGGAATGGAACCGAACAACGGTTCGAGGAAGAGGGAGAGAGCAAAAAGAATTGCAACGGTCAAAGCGGTCAAACCAGTTCTTCCACCTTCAACAACACCACTGGAAGATTCAACAAATGTGGTAACGGTTGAGGTTCCGAGGATTGCACCAGCGGTGGTTCCGATTGCATCAGCGAACAGTGCTTCCTTACAATTGGGGATGGATCCATCATCCTGGATCATGTCTGCCTTGGTGGCACAACCGATCAGGGTTCCAACTGTATCGAACATATCTACAAACAGGAAGGTGAAGACAACAACGATGAAGTCAACACTCATGATATTAGAGAACTCGAATGGGAAGAAGTAAGGGGCTGGGGGAAGGTAAGAGCCACCCTTGTATGCGGTAATTCCAAAAGGAATGCCGATAATGGTGGTGACGATAATTCCAATCAGAAGGGCGCCGTTTACCTTGTGGGCCAAGAGGATACCGGTAATGATTAAGCCAATCATGGCAAGGCCGGGAGCTCCCATGAACCAGTCAGCATTCAGAGCAACCAACGTAGCTCCGTCAACGATGATACCAGCGTTCTGCATGCCAATGAAAGCAATGAAGAGACCGATACCAACACCAATTGCACGTTTTAGGTTGGCCGGGATACTGTTGACAATTGCCTCACGGATATTGGCAGCGGTGAGGATCAAGAAAATGATACCTTCAACGAATACTGCCGTGAGGGCGAACTGCCATGTGTAACCCATACCGAAAACGACGGTGTAGGTAAGGAAGGCGTTCAGACCCATGCCTGGGGCAAGAGCGAATGGTAGATTGGCCAACAGGGCCATTACCAAGGTTGCGATTGATGCAGCAATTGCAGTTGCAGCAAATACTTTGGAGAAGTCCATTCCGGATTCGGAAAGGATGCCTGGGTTGACGGCAAGAATGTAAGCCATGGTTAAGAAGGTAGTAATACCTGCCATGACTTCAGTCTTGACGGTCGTTTTTCGTTCTTTGAGCTTGAAAAACTTTTCCATCGATGCACTCCTTGCAGATGTTTTGGTTGATACCATTCTACCCTATCTGTATCAAATCGTACAGAAAAATCGTTACATTTGTTATATAACCAAATTATAGGGTACAATTTTGGGAATCTGGCTAAATTAATTCGAATAATTTTGCCATATAGCTAAAAAAACAACTTCACTATCAATACAAATTATTAATTATGCTGTATACCTAGAACCAATATTTTTTCTTGAAGAATTATTGTGAGGTGTTACACTGATAGAAAGACGTTGCAAAATGTTGCAGAAGGAGCTCGTATGGTTACGAAGAAAAATATGCAGGAAGTGATAGAAACTGCAGCAAGACGAAAAAAAGCTGACTTGTGCATTACGAATGCCCATATTTTGGATGTATATAACAAGGAGTGGTTTGAGGCTGACCTTCTGGTCCAGTCAGGATATATAGCTGGTTTTGCTGAGTGTGGACAGGGAGAGGCAGAAACAGTGATTGATGGTGGAGGACGATATCTTCTGCCAGGGTTTATTGACAGTCATGTGCATATAGAGTCCAGCCATGCCACTCCAGAAGAGTTCTCCAATCTCGTGGTTCCTTGTGGAACCACCACAGTAGTTGCAGACCCCCATGAAATCTGCAATGTATGTGGCCTCGATGGATTGTTCTATATGCTGGAGGCATCTAAAGAGACAGCTTTGCAAGCTTTCTTTATGGTGCCTTCCTGTGTACCGGCTACTACCTTTGAGCATAGTGGAGCTGTATTGGAAGCAAAAGATATCAAAGAAGCCCTGCAGCACGAGAGAGTTCTCGGGTTGGGAGAGATGATGGACTTCCCTGGTGTAGTGGCCGGTACAGATTTGGTCGTAGACAAGATCATGGAGGCGAAGCACCTCTGTAAGGTGATCGATGGCCATAGCCCAGCGATCAGCGGGGCAGAGCTTGATGCCTATGCAAGTACAGGAATACTAACCGACCATGAGTGTGAGAATGAGAAAGAGTTGCGTGATCGTATCCGTCGAGGTATGTATGTCATGCTCCGTGAAGGGTCGGCTTGTAAAAATGTATTGATGCTCCTGGGAGGAGTGACGGAAAAAAACAGCAGACGCTGTATCTTCTGCACGGATGACAGGCAACCAAAAAGCATTCTCACCGATGGGCACATCAACAACAACGTACGCATTGCAGTACAGGATGGACTTGATCCAATTGAGGCCATTTGCATGGCCACCATCAATAGCGCAGATTGCTATCACCTTACCGACCGGGGTGCGATTGCACCTGGAAAGCGTGCGGACTTCTCTCTCTGCAATGACCTGAAAGAGTTCTCCATGCACCAGGTATATGTAGCGGGAGAGTTGGTAGCTGAGGATGGATTGGTCTGCAAAGCTGCTAAAGCAAAGCATGATGAGAGGGTCTCTGGCATGATGCATGTCAAGGATTTCTCTGTCGATCGCCTCAGGCTGCCTCTTTCCATATCCCATGTTCGGGTCATTGATATCATCCCAGGGGGAGTGGTCACTGGAGCGGGGGAGGCTATAGTGACGGTGGAAAACGGTGAATGGGTGCATGATAAGAGTCAGGATATCATCAAGCTTGCAGTGGTTGAGCGTCACACAGGAACGGGAAATGTGGCTGTGGCGCTCTTGCGTGGGTATGGCCTGCAGGGTGGGGCGATGGCTACATCCGTAGCCCATGACTCACACAATATCATTGTAGCAGGGGATGATGATGAGGATATGGCCATGGCTGTAGAACACTTGATCTCCATTGGTGGCGGTATGGTGATTGTGAAACAAAGGAAAATACTGGCTTCCTTTGCACAGAACGTTGCTGGTTTGATGAGCTATGAACCAGGCTCAGTGATCGCTGAGCAGCTGGACAACCTTCACCATATTGCACAGGAATCACTACATATAGGCAAGGAAATCGATCCCTTCATGACACTCTGTTTTATGTCGTTGCCGGTTATTCCTGCATATAAACTCACTGATATGGGGTTGTTTGATGTAAGAAGTTTCAGCTTTGTTCCTCTGGAGCTCAATAGATAAGTGTCTTTGTACCGACTTGTGCAACAGTTAGCTCGGTATCATAAAGGGTGGTCAGCATGGCAGTGGTGACCACCTTTTCTTTTGGCCCATAACAGAGCAGCGATCCCTTCTTCACCATGGCCACATGGCTTGCCAGGTCGTAAGCAAGGTTTGCATCATGGGTGGTAAACAGAAGGGTTTTTCCCTTCGCATGCAACTGTTTCAGGATGGTAAGAACCCGTTTCCGGTTGGCAGGGTCCAATGCACTTGTAGGTTCGTCAAGCAAGAGCATGGAGCTTTGTTGAGCAATGGCTCTTGCAAGTAGCAACAACTGATGTTCTCCTCCGCTCAAGGTGGTGATATGCCTCTCTGCATAGTTTGCCAAACCTACATCATAGAGTGCTTGATAGGCTATCTCTGCATCCACTTCACTTGGTGTTCCCAGCCCTGAAAGGTAGGGGGAACGTCCAAACAGCACGTAATCGATCAGAGAAAAAGAGAAGTTGTATTGTTCGAATTGAGGAACCAATGCCAATGTCCTTCCCAGCTCCTTTCTTCCATAGGTGGAGAGAGATTTGCCATACAACGAAACTTCCGCGCTCCTCTGCCATCCCAACAGGAAATCCAGGAGCGTTGACTTTCCGGCTCCATTGGAGCCCAGGATAGCTACACTCTGTCCTTCTTCTACGGAGAGAGAGACATCATCGAGCGCTTTGGTGCCGCTTGGGTAGATAAAACTCAGATGATTTACAGTCAAAGCGTTCATGCTTTGCCCTCCTGGTGCTTGAGTGAGAGGATGATCATGAAGATAATCGCCCCAATGAAGCTGGTGAGCAGTCCGATGGGAATCTCTGTGGCCAGGACGGTTCTCCCGATGGTATCGCAAACCAAGAGAAAGAATGATCCCAGGATCATGGAACCAGGGAGGCTGGTGGAACTATCGGAGCCAAACAACTTACGAGCCAGGTGTGGGGTGATCAATCCAACCCACCCAATCAGACCGGTGATGGAAATGGTGACCGTGGTTCCTACCGTGGCAACTATCAGAAGAATAATCCTGTCTCGCTTGGGGTTCATTCCCACAGAGAAAGAGGTTTTCTCCTGGAGACTAAGCAAATTGAGTTTCCATCTGTAACCGAGGAGAATACCCATGCTGAGGATGACTATCCATAGAATGGAGAGAATTTGGGTCCATGAGGCATTCCAGAGCCCTCCCATCATCCAGAAGGTGATGTCTTGCAGATCCTTGGTAGGTTCCGCCACCAGTTTTACCACACCTAGTGCACTGGAAAAGAGGGCTGATACCGCTATCCCACTGAGCACCAACCGTAACAACCACCCTCCAAACCTGAAACGGGTTGCAAGCAAGTAGGATGCGAGCAAAGCCAACAGCCCAAAAAACGTAGCACTCAGTTGGACGAAGAAGGTTGAGCCCACTCCCAGGACAATCATCAATGCTGCCCCGAATGCCGATCCTTGGCTCACGCCCAGAAATCCAGGTTCAACCAAAGGATTGGAGAACAGCATCTGGAATGTGAATCCGCTTGCACTGAGCATAGCCCCGGCAAGCAGGGCTAGAACAATACGGGGAAGCCGTATGCGCAGGAAAATGCTCCTGGTCATGGCATTGGTTGACCAGTCAGCGGGAAATCTGAAACCGGCAGAGGGATACCTTCCTGCAAAGAGGAACAGGAAGGCCAGGAGCAGTGTTGCTCCCAACATTCCCAGCAGGAGCCCTGTTCGCCGTTTACGCTCTACCTGGTAGCGCTGGTGGGCCTTCATAGTGCATTAATGGCAACCGAATTACTGTAGCGGTCTCTCAGCAATTCAAGCTTCTGCTCATCGGTGAGATGATAGAAATCCTGGTAGAATGAGGTGACCTCATTCTGCATGTTCAACGCAGAAAAGTGCTGGGGATAGACTTCCGAAGCCATCCACTGCATCCCAAGGATCCAGGAAGCAACCGGCTGGATATAGTTCATCATATCATAGGGACTTGCCTTTACCTGTCTGTTCTCAACCGCTCGAAGGGACGACCAGATCTCTGACTCATAGATTGCCTCAATATACTGGTCAGTCGGGGTACGGTAGCTCACAACGATAATGATATCAGGATCCCAGGCAGCAATCTGTTCGAAACTTACCGTAGACCAACCGTTTGCTGCCTTGTTGGCACCTTTCCATACTGCCTCGGCACCAATGGTCTCGACCATCCATGTTTGCATCCACTCATCTGGAGCAATCTTGTAGGAGTAGGTGTTGTCGGCGGTGTTTGCCTGGAGGAGGAGTACTCGCTTCTTATCCTGTGCATCGATTGAGGATGCCTTTTTCCTGATTGGATCAAGCCGTTCTTCGTAGAGGTCAAGTATTTCAGCAGCTCGCGTGTTGTTCTTCAGTAGCTTGCCAAGCTCAGTCACCTCTCTCTTCCAATCCTCGTAGGATTCAAGGTTCATTGTGAAATTGGGTACCCCAAGTTGGTCAAGCTTTTGTGCAATTGAGGCAAAGTGGGTTGCCTTGGTCAGTACCAGTTCACTCTGGTAGCTGGCGATCTCTTCCACACTGGCTACCTGACTGATACGTGGGTTGTCATCCAACGAGGGTCTGATGAATGAGAAGAAGTCTCCTAATCCCTGGTCAGTCTTGGGAAGGGTAAGATCCATCTCAGTCACTTCAGGGAAAAGAAATAATGCATTTGCAGGCATATTGCCCGCTTTTCCTGCAATCAATACCTTTGATGGTTTTTCCTGCAATTTGAGTGTTCTTCCATTTGCATCGACTGCCTGGTAGTAGCCACTCTCTTGTATTGCTTGTTCAGCCGCCCCTTGTGCAAAGAGCAAGGCTGGGATCATGCAGAGTAGTAAGGCTATAGTTTTACATTTCATAAAAGGGTCTCCTTTGTTGCGAATGGTTGCAGTCTACCATTATACTTTTCAAAAGGCAATCGCAAATCAGAACCTCTTCAATCTTTATCACCTTGATAGCTTCCCATAATCAGTTTAGTGTATACTTACTGCATATAAGGGGCTGACTATGGAAACAACTGACTTACAACAGAGCATTCGTTCACTGAGAAAGAGTGCCAAACGCCTCGCTTCCAGTACGGAAAAAGAACGCAACCAGCTTCTCCAAATGATCGGGAAAGGTTTGCGTCGTGACTGGGTAACTATCAAGGTTGCGAACGAAAGAGATATTCTCCAGGCGAAGGAATCAGGGCAGAGAGAAGCCCTGGTGAAACGACTGGTTTTCAATGATGAGAAGCTGCATGCATCCCTGCTTGGGTTGGAACAAGTAGCATCCCTTCCAGATCCAATTGGCAGCATCAAGCAACGAAGAGAGCTTGATGAAGGGCTTTTGCTCGAACAGATTGTCGTTCCCATTGGCGTCATAGGTATGATCTTTGAAGCACGACCAGATGCCTTGATCCAGATCGCATCACTCTGTCTCAAGAGCGGTAATGGCATCATCCTCAAGGGAGGAAAGGAAGCATTTCAGACCAATACCGCCCTGGTTGCATCGATCAAGGAGAGTTGTAAGCCATCAAGGCTAGGCTCTGACTGGTTGTTGTTGCTTGAAAGTCATAGTGATGTTGATACGATGCTGGGCATGGAAGGGGATATTGACCTCATGATTCCTCGTGGTTCCAATGCCTTTGTCCGCTACGTCATGGACAATACCTCCATCCCCGTATTGGGGCATGCTGATGGTATTTGCCATCTCTACATTGATGCAAAGGCTGATATCGAAAAGGCGGTTGAGATAGCATATGATGCAAAAACCCAGTACCCGGCGGCATGCAACGCGATCGAGACACTGTTGGTACATGCACAAGTTGCCCCAGATTTTCTTCCCCTGCTTGCCGAGCGTTTTAGAGAAGCTGGGGTTGTCTTGCATGGGGATGAGCAGGCTTCTCAGTTCATGGATTGCATTCCCTATCAGGAGGGCGACTGGAAAAAGGAGTATCTTGCACTGGAAATCAATATCCATGTGGTGGAATCCCTCTCAGAGGCGATCAACCATATTGAAACCTACGGTTCGCATCACAGTGATGCCATTGTCAGTGAGAACGAAGACTCGGTGAAAACTTTCTTTGCAGGTGTTGATTCAGCGGATGTCTTTGCTAATTGCTCCACTAGATTTGCTGATGGGTTCCGCTTCGGCCTTGGATCAGAGGTTGGTATCAGTACAGCAAAGATCCATGCACGGGGTCCTGTTGGCTTGGAAGGACTGATGACAACAAAATACCTTGTCAGGGGAAATGGACAGGTGGTTGCCTCCTATACCAAAGATGGAGGGAGGAGTTTCACCCATCATGAATTGCCATTGGGTGGGCCATCAATGCTTGGTGAAGAGGTTCTATGATGAGAGACTTTTCATCAGTTCGCAGGGTTGTGGTCAAGGTGGGAACCAATCTACTCAGTTGTGAGAGTGGAATTGATGAGGGTTGTATCGACGTAATAGTCGATCAATTGACTCAGTTGCAATCGCTTGGGTATCAGATGCTCTTGGTCTCCAGTGGAGCAATCGGCATGGGTGCAAAGGAACTTTCACTCAAGGGACCCGTAAAACAGGTGCCGATGCGTCAGGCTTGCGCGTCCATAGGACAGCCTCTGCTCATGTCCAGCTACCGCCGTTCCTTTAAGCGTCATGGTATGGTATGTTCCCAGATTCTATTGACCCGTAACGACCTGAACAACCGCCTCACCTATGTGAATCTCAGAAATAGTATCTTTACGTTGTTGGAGCTTGGGGTAATTCCAATTTTCAACGAGAACGATGTGGTAAGTACTGCTGAAATTGGGACAGCCTTTGTTGACAATGACAGGATGAGCGCTATGGTTGCCAGTAAGATTGATGCAGATCTTTTAGTTATCCTTACCGATATTACGGGGTTATACACTGCTGACCCCAAGAAGGATAAGGAAGCCGTGCTGCTCAGTGATATCACCAGTCTTGATGCTACCATCCTATCCTACGCAGGAGGAGCTGGTTCTACCCATTCAACTGGGGGAATGAAAACAAAGCTGCTTGCTGCAAAGATTGCGAGAATGGCTGGTTGTACCACCATTATTGCCAGTGGTTATGAAGGGAATGTACTTCCCAGACTTCTGACCGGCGAGGTGATAGGGACATGCATACACAGTGTCAAACGTCTTAGTCAGCGACAACGTTGGATTCTCTACAATTCTCATCTTGGATCCATTGTGATTGATGATGGCGCGAAAAAAGCTCTTATTGCAAAAAAAAGCCTGCTTCCCAAGGGTATTGTGTCGGTGGAAGGAGTTTTTGGTGCCGGCGATGTAGTACAGATCTCAACTACCGATGGTAAACCCTTTGCGAAGGCAGTTCCCTACTATAATAGTACTGAGATAGCTGCAGTGGCTGGCCATAGCAGCAAGGATATCCATAGGATTATCAAAGAAGGGCATAAGGGTGTGATTTTTCGCCCTGAGGACTTGGTGTTGTTGAACGATGATGACTAACTATCGGATTTATCGGAGAAAACAAGAGATTGGCAAACGTATCAATCAGTTACACAACATTGAACAGCTTGCCATCGGGATTCTCGATACCGGTACTCCTGAACAGTTGAAGGAGGCCTTAGACTGGTATGTACAGGAGATGAATTACAGTCTGCATGTCGTAACACAAGAGGGTAGATTCGATATCCTTGCTATGCAACAAGAGTATAAGGATGTCACATTTCTGGTATTTACCACACACGCCTTTACCGGTGAGAAGGTAAATGCGGTTGCAAATGAGTGCCATGCTAATCTATTTCTAATCGTGAGAAGCGATCTATTGCTCGTGAAATTTGATGGTACGTTTCTATTCTCCGCTATGAGTGAGGGTGATCATCCTGCAGCGTTCGCAGCGGTTATCGCAAATGCCAATCGGGAGATTATTCCCTGCCTCAGAATTCCCCGCCTTACAGGGCGGGAGCTTGACCCTGACTCTGATTTTCCTTCTCCCGATTCTTCTGTCATCCGTTCAACACTCTATCCCATCTCTTGCCTGGGGCTCTATGACCGGGCACTGTTTCAAAGGCTGAGGGGATTTGATGAGGAAATACATAGCGAATACTGGCAGGCCCTCGATTGGGGACTACGCTGTCACCTCTATGGCTATGAACTTGCCCTCAACAGCAATTTGATGATACAGGTCCCAGACCGGGAGAGTGTAATCGAGGACCGTAGTGAAGCGCAGGGATTCCAGCGTTGTTATACCAAAGCTCTGAGCGTACAGC
The DNA here is from genome assembly GCF_963666015.1 of uncultured Sphaerochaeta sp. Classification (NCBI taxonomy): domain Bacteria; kingdom Pseudomonadati; phylum Spirochaetota; class Spirochaetia; order Spirochaetales; family Sphaerochaetaceae; genus Sphaerochaeta; species uncultured Sphaerochaeta sp. Next base: position 3,342,784 of record NZ_OY762555.1, read on the forward strand.
AAATCAAGGGAAAGAATGTAGCAAAACGATACTATGGGTATGTCGATAAGGAAGTCTATAACGATGATGTAAAGAAGAGGATGGTATGGTTGCAAAAGCTCGATTTTCATACTCTATGTAGCCAATGGCCCAAGGAGGATGCATGAAACATCAGATACTGATCATCCTCATCCTCATGCTGGCTTCACTGGGGTTGTTTGGTGCATCCGATCCGTTCTCCTATCCCTTGGGTACGGTGATCATCGATGCCGGCCATGGAGGACATGACCCTGGGGCTACGAATGCATGGAGTTTCGCCGGTGGTACCATCTACGAAAAGGACCTTACCTTGGATTTAGCCAAACGGCTTCATGCCTTGCTTGCAGTCTCCTATCCCCATTTGCAGCTTGTAATGACTCGTTCTGAAGATGTATTCCTGTCTTTGGAAGAGCGATGCAACATCGCCTATAAGACTCCCCTCCAACCGCAAAGCAGTTCGCTTTTCATTTCCATTCATGTAAACAGTGCTACGAGCACTCAAGCTACCGGTTTTGAGATACTAACCAAGGAACAGGATAAACGGGTGACATTGCTTGACACCTCCACCCCGATTGAAAATATCCCACTCTATGCGGCACACTCCCAACTCTCCTTGAACCGGCTTCTCAATCAGCGGAATCTAGTGGTTGCTTCAATCTTCGAGCAAGCCCTGGATGGTTCGTTGGCGACCAGTCGTAATCGTGGGATAAAAGAACGTGATCTATGGGTACTCAATGGTTCCAGAATGCCTGCCGTATTGGTAGAGGTTGGTTTTCTTTCCAATGAAGAGGATGCGAGAAACCTGGTGTCTCCCCAATGGAGGCAACGAATGGCCCAGATCTTGGCCCAAGCAGTAGAAAAATGCTTGTAGGAGGTAGTCATGGGTATTGGAGTAGGGCGAAAGTTTCTCTACAAAGCAAAAGAGACTCCTTCCTTGGTTATTGTTCCCTCAGTCCCGTATCTGATCATTGATGGTGAGGGAAACTCGAACGAAGATGAGTATAATCGTTCCACCCGCTTGCTTTTTTCCTTACATAATCTTCTTTGTGAACGAAATGGAATAGTGGAGAACCCTGTCTTGGAGTGTATCTGGACAGCGAGGGAAATTGAGAATCGAGAACCATGGAGTTGGTCTGCAATGATAGGCGAGCCACAAAGGATGACAGATTCCTTGTTCGCGGAACTAAGGGATGAGTTAGCCTTCAAGCAAGGCCTTCCTACCCTTGATATCTACCGTTCCAATATTGAGGATGGGCTCTGTGTCACACTCCTGCATACCGGTACTTTCAGCTTTGAAGGAAAAAGCTTCCAGTTGATGGAAGCCTATTGCAAGGAGCATAATATGATTCGTCGAAGTAGATCTCATCGTGAGATCTACCTCAATCATTCAAGGAGGAGGCAAAGGGATGATTTAAAAACCATCCTCCGTCTCCCAGTGAGGGAATTATAACCCTTCCTTGGTTCTCTTTCTTTGGGCAACCAAAAGATCCATCTTCAGTTTCTTCAGCTTGGAAGAGAGACTGACTTTGTAGATATGTGGGTTGATCTGTCGCAAGTAGCTCTTATGGAACGTTCCCAGTTCCTTCTGCACATACCTCTGGATCTCCTGGAGGCTTGGTTTCTCCCCAATTCTCTTGCCATTTTCCATCTGTTTATTGATTAGCTGTTTCAGATGGGAATATTTACCACTCTGCATCTCAAAGAAGTCAGCCTCAGCGAAAGGATGGTAGAAAACATATTTCCTTCCTAGGGTGATTTTTTCCTTATCCAGTGTGATCAGGTCAGCAATGGAACCGGCCTCGTCATCACTGAAGCGGTAGACCTGTTTGATGCCAGGGTTGGTGGTCTTCTCAAAACTATTGGAAATCTTCATGGTTGGGATGAAAACTCCATCATCTCCTTCCTTTGCAGCGAGTTTATACACCCCATTCAAGGAGGACTGCGAACCACCGGTGACCAGATGTGTCCCAATTCCCCAGCTGTCAATGGGAACCCCATCAAGAACCAGCGTTTGCACAATAGCCTCAGTCAAGTCGTTTGAGACTACGATGGTGGCATCTTCTAGTCCTGCCGCATCCAGGCGTTTTCTGATAACCCGAGGCAGGTAGGAGAGGTCCCCACTATCGATTCTTACCCCAATCTTCTTTCCTTTTTGCTTCTGTTCCAATCCAACAATGATGGCATTTTCGATACCGGATCCAAGCGTATCATAGGTATCGATCAAGAGTACCGTGTTGTCAGGATAGAGCTCTGCATAGGCACGAAAAGACTCCAGTTCACTAGAGAAACTCATGATCCATGAGTGGGCCATGGTACCTGCAACCGGAATGTTGTACTGCTTGCCTGCAAGGGTATTGCTGGTGACCTGACAGCCCCCAATGAATGCTGCCCTGCTGGCTGAAAGCGCCCCATCACTTCCTTGTGCTCTTCTCAGACCGAACTCCATCAGGAGTCCCTGTTTGCTTGCAAGAGACATCCTGGAGGCCTTTGTAGCAATAAGGCTTTGGAAATTGAGGGTGTTGAGCAACAACCCCTCGATCAACTGGGCCTCGATCAGGTCGGTATGGATGCGGAGCAGCGGCTCCCCAGGAAAAACCACTGTACCTTCTTCCATGGCATACAAATCCCCTTTGAAGCGATAGTCTGCCAGATAGGAGAGAAAGTCAGGGGTGAACTTCCCCAGGTTTTCAAGATACGCGATATCCTCTTCGCTGAAACATAGCGATTCAAGCTTGTCTATCAATTCATGGAGACCGGCGAAAACCACATATCCTCCTTCAAACGGGTTTGTACGATAGAACATATCGAAGACTACATTCGGGTTATGCCTGTTCGAGAAGTAGCCCTGCATCATGGTCAACTCATAGAAGTCGGTTGTAAGTGCGCTGATCTGCATCCTTCCTTCCTTGTTAGCGTGCCTCTATCTTGGTGAAACCCGTATAGGGGACCAAGATGGGTGGAATCGTGATAGATCCATCTTCATTCTGGAAATTTTCCAAGACGGCAACCATTGCCCTGCTTAGTGCTATGGCTGTTCCGTTGAGCATATGAGGGAACTGTGTTTTTCCCTCCTCGTCCTTGTAGCGAATTGCCAATGAACGTGCCTGGTAATCGGTACAGTTGCTGGTGGATGTAACCTCACCATATTCGCCTTCCTCTCCTCGGCCTGGCATCCATGCTTCAATATCAAACTTCCGATAGGCTGGGGCACCAAGATCACCAGTACAAGTATCAACTACACGGTAGGCTACGCCAAGTCCATTGAAAATCTCTTCCTCGATTGCGAGCAGTTCATCATGGAATGCCTCAGACTCTTCACTTGTACAGTAAATGAACATCTCAAGCTTTGAAAACTGGTGAACCCGGTAGAGTCCCTTGGAATACTGTCCAGCACCTCCAGCTTCCCTACGGAAGCAATGGGAGAGGCCTGCCATCTTGATTGGCAATTGTTCCTTGGAAAGGATTTGGTTTGCGTAGTAGCCGCCAAGGGTAATCTCGGCAGTTCCTACCAAGCATGTATCAGTATTTTCAATGGTATAGATGTTGCTCTCTTCCCCTCTGGGATTGAACCCAATGCCCTGGAGAATCTCTTCCTTGGCAATATCGGGGGTAATGAAGGGAGTGAATCCCTTCTTAATTAGAACGTCCATTGCATACCGCTCCAAGGCCATCTGTAGAATGACTGCTTCCCTCTTCAGATAGTAGAACTTAGGGCCACTTACTCTTGTTGCTGTGTCGAAATCGATCAAATCGAGCCGTTCCGCAAGTTGGACATGGTCCAGTGGCTTGAAGGAGAACTGGGGAGGGGTACCGACAAACTTGATTGCTGTATTGTCCTTGTCTTCCTTTCCCACCGGGGCGGCGGGGTGGGCATAGTTGGGAATAGTCCTTGCAAGTTTCTGGAACTCTTCCTCAACGTGGGTAAGGTTGCCCTCAATCTCGGCAATTGCTTCTTTCAGCGACTTACCTTCTGCAATCAGGTTGCTACGGGTATCAGCATCCAGCTTGCCTTTCATTTTCTTGGCATTCTCGTTTCTCTTGGACCGGAGTTCCTCAACCTGCTGCAGCAGTGCAGAACGTTTTTCCTGTAATTCAATGATGGCATCAATATCCACCTGCATGTTTCTTACAGCAATGTTGTTTGCAATTTCGTCCCGTCTGATTTTTAGTTCTTTTAAATCTATCATACTGATTCCTTCTTCCTTTCAGAATTACTTATTTCCCCTGATTGGCCGCTTTTGCCTCAAGCACTTTTGACTTCTCACTCGATGCCTCGACAGCACGCATGACCAAGCCCTCAAATCCTCCCTGGGCGAGTGCTTTCATACCCTCAATGGTGGTTCCCCCAGCAGAGCAGACCCGTGAGGCAAGGTCCACTGGATTTGCCTTCGTAGCGTCGATCAAGGAGGTGGCACTCTTCATGGTGTCACTTGCTATCTTCAATGCTTCTGGATAGGCGATCCCTTGCGCTACTCCCCCCATTGCAAGTCCATGCAGGAACGAGAATACATAGGCGATGGCTGAGCCGCTGATCCCAATAAAGGCAGAGAACTGGGACTCTGGTAGAAGGAAGGCAGAGCCAAAGGAGGATGCAACATGGAGGGAGTCTTCACGTAGGGAAGAGGAACAACCCTCAGCTGGAGCTACAGCAGTAACAGCTGATTTGTATTGTGCTGCAATGTTTGGCATGAACCGTACTATCTCATCAGTGGCGAGTTGCTCGGCTAGTACCGAGAGAGGAATGCCTGCCGCAATGGAAATCCATCGCTTCTTGTCACTACCCAATGCTCTCAGCTCAGGATAAAGTGTAGAGAGAATCTGGGGTTTTACTGCAATGAGTATGGTTCTGCATTCACCCATCAGGGCTTCGAGAGATTCTGCCACTGAAAGGGTTTTCGTGCTTGCCGCGAGCTGCTTGGCTTTCTGCTCATCATTGTCATATACCAAGACTTCCATTTGCAGGCTTCCTGCGATTGCTCCACCCATGTTTCCACATCCAATGATGCCGATACTATCCATGCTCAGGCCTCCCATGTAAGTCTATGTAACATTCCTGTCCCTTGTAGGAAGGGAAAGGATTGCTGTCGTAGGTATTCATATGCTGCAATTGCTACGCTGTTAGAGAGATTCAGGCTTCGTGCTTCTTCCCTCATAGGGATTCTCACACAACGTTGTTTGTTTTTGACAAGAAGCGATTCGCTGATACCCGCACTCTCCTTGCCGAAGACAAGATAGGTCTCTTCAGGGTAGGTGACCTCACAATAGGTTCGAGGAGCTTTTGTGGTGAAGTAGTACAACGGTTTTTCTTGGTGTGTTGTCAAGAAAACTTCAATGCTAGGGTGTTCAACCATCGTAAGCAACGGCCAATAATCCAACCCGGCACGTTTGAGATATTTCTCCTCCAGGCTGAATCCAAGAGGATGTACCAAGTGCAAGGTTGCACCAACTGCTGCACATGTCCGTGCAATATTTCCGGTATTTTGTGGTATCTCTGGCTCAAACAGGACAATATGCAGTGCCATGCTCCTCTCCCTTACACGGCAAATCTATCATTTGCGGGGAATCAACACAAGGTGGTGGAACTTATGCATGAGCGAATAACCAATCTTGTAAAGCGGAACGCTTTGCTTTAGACTGGCTCAGGATTGGAGGGGTATATGTTTCAGGAAGGTTTGAAGTCATTGCTATTGGGGATTGTGCAGGGGATTACCGAATGGCTTCCTATCAGTTCAACAGGACATTTATTACTGTTGGATGAAGTGATCCATCTCAGTTTGGGCGAGGAAGCAAGAGAACTCTTCTTTGTCATCATTCAACTTGCATCGATACTTGCCGTGATTATCTTGTACTTCTCTACGTTGAACCCCTTCACCAAGATTAAGGATACCAAGCAGAAGACTGCGACATATATTCTCTGGTTGAAAGTGATCATTGCAACAATTCCAGCTGGAGTGATAGGGATTTTGATTGATGATCTGATGGACACCTACCTTTATCGGTGGGAAGTGGTTGCCTTTACACTCCTTGCCTACGGCTTGCTTTATATTGTACTGGAGAAGGGGAAGTGGGGCAAAAGGGATCACCGTGTAAAGGAGCTTTCCGAAATTACCTACCGTGATGCCTTATCCCTTGGGCTCTTCCAGATGCTTGCCCTGATTCCAGGAACCAGCAGAAGTGGTTCCACCATACTTGGTGGGATCATCATTGGATTGGAACGGTCGGTGGCAGCAAAATTCTCTTTTTTTATGGCAATACCGGTCATGGCAGGAGCTTCTCTCTTGAAATTGATCAAACTGGGATTCAGCTACAGCACAGAGGAATATTTCTTGATAGGCATCGCTTTTATTGCCTCCTTCTTGGTTTCCCTGCTTTGTATCAAGGCATTGGTTGCTTATGTCCGTCGTCATGACTTCTCTGCTTTTGGCTATTACCGTGTTGTTCTTGCTGTGCTGGTAACAGTCTATTTCCTTACTTGGGGGGCTGCTTGATATGGCTCTTTTAGTGGTCATCTATCTTGCCTTCATCAGCCTCGGTCTGCCTGATGGCGTATTGGGCAGTATCTGGCCGGTCATGCAACAATCACTCGAACTTCCGTTTTGGAGTGCTGGACTTATTGGGGCAACATCCTCCATCGGCACGGTTGTCTCAGCTCTTCTAAGTTATAGGATGACCAGTCGATTTGGGACGGGAAAAGTGACCCTTGTCAGTGTAACGATGACAGCAGTTGCTCTCTTGGGATTCTCCTTTGCCTCATCGCTTCCTATGCTCATGCTGTGGGCAGTTCCCCTTGGCTTGGGTGCTGGTTCAGTTGACTCAGCTCTCAACAACTATGTTGCACTGCACTACGAGGCGCGACATATGAACTGGTTGCACTCATTTTGGGGCTTGGGAGCAAGTGCAGGCCCTGCAGTCATGGGTCTTGCCCTCTCCTTGCAGCTAGGATATCGCAGCGGGTATCGGATACTCACCCTGATGCAAACCATTCTGGTCTTTGCCTTGATAGCTTCTCTATCCCTCTGGGTAGATCCCAAGGGGAAAAAGGAAGGGGAACACCACACAGTTCATCAGAAGGGATCTCTTCGTCATAAGGCGCTTCCCTTTGCCTTGCTCTCTTTCTTCTTCTACTGTGCACTGGAAATTTCCACAGGACTTTGGGCGGTTAGTTATCTGGTTCAGGTGAAGCAGTTGCTTCCCTCCGATGCTGCCTTCTATGGGTCTCTGTTCTTCCTTGGAATTACTGTGGGAAGAATGGCTAGCGGTTTTATCAGTTACCGTTTGAGTAATATCCAGATGATCTTCCTGGGATTGTTCCTCTGCCTTATCAGCATTATAGCCTTATTCTTTTCTTCCCTGATCTATGCAGGACTTTCCCTCTTGTTGCTTGGTTTGGGATGTGCTCCCATATTTCCGAGCTTGATTCACCAAACCCCACGAAGTTTTGGACCTGACTTGAGCCAAAGGATTATTGGTCTACAGATGGCCAGTGCGTATATTGGAAGCACAGTCACTCCTCCACTGTTTGGGCTGGTTGGGTCTTTTGTAGGATTGCATTGGATGCCTCTCCTGCAAGGAGCCATTCTGGTATTGCTTGTCTCAAGCATCACCATTCTGGTGTTGCTTACCAAAAATAAGGAATACCCACTCTAGTGATCTGTAACAGCATGTTTCGGTTTGATGCTTATGATGTGGATGCTGACGATGATGGCGATGATGGCGAGCATGATGATCAAGGGAAGCTTTCCTACAATGAAAAAGGTGATTCCCATACCTATCCAGAGTGTAATAAGAGCCTTTACTTTTGCTCTCTTTGGGATTCCTGTCCCTTTTCTGTAATGTTTGAGGTAGGGGCCTAAAATCCGGTTCTGTTCCAACCAATTGCCGAGACGTTCACTGGAAAAAGAGAAAAGAAGGCCTGCTAGCAGTACGAAAGGGGTGGTAGGAAGGACAGGTAGAAAAACACCAATCCCTCCCAGGATTGCTGAGATGATGCCTAAGAAGGCAAGCAGGATACGTAGTACCTTATTTCTAACCAAGAGCTCTGCTCCTTACCCATTATGTTTTATCAATACTATGAATTAAGATAAAGAAATACAAAAGCAAAGTAAAGAGCTAGGAATTGTAATGGTTGTTACTCTGATGAAGTAGTCGTTTCGAGATTCTTGGCTTTGAATACCTGCTTGCCCTGTTTCTGCAGTGCAAGTACAACCTGCTCAATCTTTCGTTTCTTTTGATATGGATCCTCGAAAAGTTCTTCCTGCAGAGGCCGACTCCCTTCATAGAGTTGATATAACCCAACACCAATCAATCTGATAGGAGTGCCGTCATGCCATTTTTGCAGCAGGAGCTGTTTTGCCAGATGATATATTTGTTCAGCGCTGTAGATAGTGCCCTGTGGGGTGATCTGAAGGGTGTAGGTAGTAAAATCAGGTAGTCTTACCTTGATTCCTACGGTACGGCCGATTTTCTTTTCTTCCAATGCCCGGAACATCACCTCATGACTCATGGATAGCAAGGTCTGTTCAAGGATTGAGAGGGAGGAGACATCACTCTCAAAGGTTGTCTCAGTAGAAATGGAATGACTTTTCGTTTCACCAGAGAAGATTCCAGGATCAATCCCTCTGCATGCAAGATAGAGGAAGTGCCCCATACTTTTTCCGAAAAGTGATTGTAGGGAGTCCATGGTAAAGGATCGTAGTTCTTCGGTTGTTCTGATGTGATGCTTTGCAAGCAGTGCTTGGGTGACCTTTCCCACACCCCAGAGTTTTTGTAAACCCACTGCATCGATAAAGGCAATCTCCTTGCCTTTGGATACCCTGCATAGCCCATCTGGCTTATCATAGTCACTTGCCATTTTCGCGATAAAGCGGCTGGGGCCAATCCCCACTGAAATAGTCAACCCTGTCTCATTCTTTACTCGTTCTTTCAGCAATTTTCCTGCCTGACGGGGAATGCCGAACAATCTTCTTGTTCCAGTCATATTGAGGAAGGCTTCATCAATCGATATCTGTTGTAGATCAGAGGAAAACTCCTTTAGGATATCCATGACTTGCAAACTAACCTGGCTATATCGCTCCATCCGGGGTTTTACCACTATCGCATGGGGACAAAGACGGCGTGCCTGTGCCATTGGCATAGCTGAGTGGATACCATACTTTCTTGCTTCATAGCTTGCAGTGGCAACCACCCCTCTGGAACTGTTGCCTCCGATGAGCAGGCAAGTGCCAGCGTAAGCAGGGTTGTCGAGAATTTCAATCGCTGCATAGAAGGCATCCATATCTACATGAAATATGACAGGTTCCAAGTCACTCATTGTTTTGGCGGTGTGAAGCAACGCCCTCGCTCCTCTTTGTTTCGTTGTATCGCGTGGTTAATCAGGCTGGTGACCACGCTAGGTAGATCAAATCCGATCGAAGCCATCAAGACAGGGTAGTGACTCATTGCTGTCATCCCTGGACTAGTGTTGATTTCATTGAGAAAAATCTCATTTCCTTGGACAAAAAAATCCACCCTCGCATACCCGTCCGCCTTCATTGCCAGGAACGCAGTGCTGGCATACTCCCTGATTCGGTTCTCCATGGCAGATGGCAATCCAGAAGGAATACGAATATGCGCTGTATCAATCTGTCCATACTTATGGGCATAGCTCAAGTACCCTTCTTGCTCTCTTGCCGGGTCTATGACCCTTCCCGGTCCTGCTACATGCAGGGTACCGTCCTCAGTTCTCAGTATGGCACACTCTACCTCTACAATGGAATTCATGTATTGCTGTACCAGTACCCGCTCGCTGTATCTTCCTGCATCCTCAACAGCTTCCAGAAAATCGTGATATGTCGCATTGATCAGCGCTTTCACACCCACCGACGATCCTGCATTCTCTGGTTTGATAAATAGGTCCTGACCGTGGGTAGCACAGATGGTTCTGAATAGATCGTGGTTGAGTGATGTCATCTGGTAGCAATCAATCGTGGTTGAGGGAACTGTCGGGATACCATGAGCAGAAAAAAGGGTGGAGGCAATGGCCTTATGCATACCGATTGCACTGCTGAGTGTATCGCACCCACAAAGAGGTATATTGCAGAGCAGGCAGGCCCCCTGTAGGTTTCCATCCTCTCCCTGGTAGCCATGGGTGGTTGCAAAAGCTGCTTTGACCTGGAGTTTTTCTTCTCTGTTGTAAATACCCAAACCCGGCCTGAGATTCAGTGGTTGGGTTGTGTCAAATTCGCGATTCAATGTCTGTTGCAGGAACCATCTCCCCTTGATGGTAATGGCAATCAAATGGACTGAATAGCCAGCTTGGAGGAGTGCTTGATGAATCGTGAATGCACTGTTGATGGAGACCTCATGCTCTGCTGATCGCCCCCCATAGAGTAATGCTACTTGCATTGTCTTCTTTGCTCCTCGGCTCTCAGTGCATTCTTTACTTCAATAATTTCATCCCAGGGAATTTTTCCCGAATCTCTCTCGATGGTCTTCTCATGTCCTTTTCCCAAGAAGAGTAGGGTATCTCCCGTTTGAGCAAGGGAGACTGCTTTTCGGATTGCCTCCCTCCGATGCTCAATTTCTAAAACGGTACAGGAGGAATTATGCATCAGGAAACGAAGATCGCTGAAAATAGCTTGGTTCCCTTCATATCTTGGGTCCTCCTCGGTAAGGATAATGGTCGAGCAATACTTGTTTGCAATCTTTCCCATAGGGGAGCGTTTAGTAGTATCGCGTTCCCCTGCTGAACCAAAGACAGCAATAAGGTCTCCTCCTTCACTGGTTCGTTTTGCAAAGAAGAAGATGCCTTCATATGCATCTTCAGTGTGGGCAAAATCAATGATTGCACGTACCCCAAGCGTGTTCTCGATTAGTTGCATCCTTCCCTTGACCGGTTCAATGAGTTCGATGAGAGGAAGCAGGTCCTCTGCTGGCTTTCCTACAAGATGGGCAGCACAGAACACTGCAAGTAGCGAGTTGGTTGCCAGGCTGGGAAGCAGCAATGGTGTGTGAATTCTTGTTCCCAAGATTTCCACGACCACTCCCTGGTATCCCATGAATTCTATACGCATTGGCACATCCTTGCCAAGAATAATTGCATGTTGGGTAGGGGAGAGGGCTTCTGTGAATGCGCTAATCCTTGCATTGTCAGTACTGCTCACCAATACTCCGTTCTCTTTGAGTGCACGAACCAGATTGACCTTTGCATTCGTGTACTCCTCCAGACTGTGGTGGAATTCAAGATGCTCACTCGTTACCTTGGTGATGATTGCGGCGCTGAATTCAATACCACCAAGCCGGTCAAAGGTTTTGCTCAGAGCATGGCTGGTGCACTCCAAGACCACGTGGGTTACTCCACTGTGAGTACATCGATACAGGAACTCCTGTAGTTGGTCTGCCTCCGGTGTGCTTTGGCGGAAGGGGGAGTCTTGCTTTCCTGAGCCATCATCCATATTGACAGTGGTCAATAACCCTGTCTTTATTCCTTGCCTCTGAAGTATCTGGTAGAGGTAGTCGCTGGTGGTGCTTTTCCCATCAGTGCCACTGACACCAATGATGCTCAACTGTTTTTGTGGGTAATCATAGAAGGCAGAACACATCAAGGCAAATGCCGTATGCGGGCGTTTAACTGTATAGTAGCGAACAGAGGAAGGGAGCCTTGGGCGTAGGTTTGTTTCCTCTGCAATGATACATACAGCACCATTGTCTATGGCGTCGTTAATATAGTGCCCTCCGTCAGTCCTGAGGCCGCGAAAGGCAAAGAATATTGAATGGGGTTGGCACATCCCTGAGTGCTGGCAAATCTGATCGATGGTCTGTGTATCGGGAACGCTCGAATCGTTGATGCCGATGGCGTTTAAAAGTGTCCGTAACGTTTTCATGTCTCTATGGTAACAGCAGTGTGGGTGTAATCACAATAGAAAGGTTCAGCAAGTATTGGTGTCCTTCTTTTGTTTTTTTTGCTATGCTGGGAGGGAAGGAGCATATGATCTGATGAAACGATGGATATTGGTCGGAGTGCTGGCAATACTGCCTCTCACTTTCCTGCAAGCTTTCCCCTTGGATTTTGCATCGACTGCTTCCTGGGGCATGGGAAGTGCAGGTCTTGCCCTCGACTATGAATCAGACTCCTTTGTTGCCAATCCCGCATTGCTGGCACTTCCAGGGAGGGAGGATACCCATTTGCTTGCCTCCTTGCGCTATCAGGACCAGATTGAGACCACTTACTTGGTGAATAATGAACCTAACCCAAGGCTGGTACAGCCTATAGCCGACTGGACCGTCAGTTTCAGTGCAGGAAGTCTCGCTTTCACTGTTCAGAATCGGAATACCTTGCTGGATAGGCAGATTGCATCGACTCAGACTCAATACAATGGTCACAAGATCACGATGTTTCAGTTTGACTGGGCTAGCGGTAGGGCTCCTTTCTATTTTGGGGTGTCTGTACGTGCTACTGCTGAGAGTGATCGCCCGATGATTGAGATTAGGGATGATAGAACATTTCTGGACTACATCGTGGAGACATCCATTGGACGTTATGAATCCTTAAACAGCAGTTCAAATGTTGCCTTCGGCATGGGGTTGCTGCTTGATTACCAGTGGTTCAAGATGGGGGTGGTAAGCAATCAGTTTGCCTATGCCCGAGCTGATGATACCCTTATTATCAGCGGTGACTCAGTGCTTAAGACATTGGACTGGGGTTTTTCTGTTAGCTCCCCGACCTATGATGCCTCCAATCAGTTGCATCTTGTAAAATTGCAAGGCGCCTATGATTTCCTGAATATTGGAAGTGATGAGGACCGCCAACTTCGTCTTGGCGTCTCGGTGAAGCTGCAACTATTGCCAACCTGGTCTGTCAGCCTTCTCTTTGGATACCAGGAGGGGAAACCAAGCCCTTCAGATCTCCTTGCTATCAGTTTCAGTAGGGGCTTGCAAACCATATCACTTGATGCACAATTAGATACGCTTAAGATTGGCCTTGGGTATGGGTACCCTACTGCCTGGTATGTGGGATCCTCGGCTGATATCAATCCACGCTTCGTAATTTCCCTTGCGCTAAGCTTGTAGATGTTCGCACTTGACATGCAACGTCGACCACCAGTATAGTCAGATGAGTGATTATTTGAACCTGTAAGGAGTAATGTATATGTCCAAAGCACATAGAGGTAGTGGTATTCGTAATGAAACGGTGAATGGTGGCCGAGGCGAGTGTCCCGTTTGCAAGAGAACCGGTGTAAAGGTACTTTACGAGGTAACCATTGACGGTGAAAAAGCCAAGGTTTGCAAGCCTTGCAACGCCCACCTCAAGGCTGCAGCCTCAAAATAAGGCACCATCCTAGAAGCTGAGACTGTCTTTCGTGGCAGTCTTTTTTTATTGGAGAACGGAATGCAGATAAAGGAAACTCACTTGTTCTTGGTAGGCATCAAAGGGACTGGCATGTCCAGTCTGGCATTGTTGCTCCAGCACTGGGGGGTCTCCGTCTGTGGCTGCGACACCTCTGAGATATTCAGCATTGATGCTGTACTCAACGATGCAGGCATTGTGATATACGAAGGGTTCGATACGTCATTGCTCCCCCCTGATGCAGACGGGGTAATCTTCAGTAGCGCCTACAGTGAATCGCTTCCGATTCTCCAGGAAGCGCGCAAACGTTCCATTCCCCTCTATTCCTATCCTCAATATCTGGCATATCTCAGCAGACAACAGGATAGCTATGCTGTTGCCGGAACACACGGCAAGACAACCACGTGTTCGGTTGCCACCCATCTGCTTAAGCATGCATGTGATGGGCGATTCCCCTTTTATGCTATCTATGGAGCCCCACAGGAAGATGTGGCAGGGGGAAGGGAGTGTGCACTCTTTGAAGCGTGTGAGTATCAGGACCACTTTCACTCCTACAAGCTACGTGGCGTGTTGATTACCTCGGTAGAATATGACCATCCTGACTATTTCTCTTCCAAGGAGCATGTCATGAGAAGCTTTGAGACCCTTGTCGATAACCTGCAGGGTGGTGGCTTCCTGATCTATTGCAGTGATGATCCTGGTGCAAGTGCAATTGGCTCCTATGCAAAGAAAACACGCCCTGATCTGAGTATACTCAACTATGGATTTTCCTCAGACGGACCCTTCAGGATAGAGAAGGGTACAGACGATACGTATAGGCTTGCCTTGCTTAAGGATATTTCCTTTTCTGTAACCAGCAAAGCAAAAGCACTGGTGGATGACCATGTGGGAGCATTGGTACTCTCCCTTGCCATGCTGCTTGACCGAAGCGAACCCAAACTCTATGGAGAAGACAAGGGACCCCTTACAGATGAGGTATTGCCCACCCTTGCCTCCCTTTTCTTGCCTCATCTTGCCAGTTATCAAGGATGCAAGGGAAGGACTGAGGAGCTGTTCAGAGATGGGGAAGTCATCTACCTCGATGACTATGCCCATCATCCCAGTGAGATCAAGACTTCCCTGGAAGAGCTTCGTCTTCGCTATCCTGGATATCCACTTCTGGTGATCTTCTCTGCACATACGGCAAGTAGGACCTTTGCCTTGTTGAATGAGTTTGCTGAAGTGCTTGCCCAATGTGACCAGCTTATACTCCAGAGTACCTATGCATCAGCTAGAAAAGATGGTTCAAAAACTGACGACCCTGCTTTGATATTGTTCTCCCTGCTCAGGAAATCCATTGGGGATGGGGTGGCCTATGCACCAAGTGATGAAGCAGCCACGGAGATAGCAGCCGCTTGGTTGCAAGAGCGATGGTTGTGTATTACCATGGGTGCTGGTAATAACCGGTCCCTTGGACCGAAAATTGCCGAAAGGCGAAGGAGTCTCCAATGAACAGCATGACAGGATACGGATTCTCTGAATCCGTGTGCGAGAAATTCCATCTCGCGGTCGAATTGAAGTCATACAACAACCGATATCTCGATATCAATCACAATATTCCATACTACCTCTCTCCCTTTGAGATCGAGATTGACAATAGGGTGAAAGCCGTTGCAAAACGTGGTCATGTTGAGGTGAATATTCGGATCAAGAATCTGGTCAGTGATGTTCAACTCACGGTCGACCCTACTGCTGTCAAGCGATACAGCGATGCGTTTGCCCAGATTGCAGCACTCTCAGCCAAGGCACTTAAACCTCAGCTCTCAGACTATCTTGGGAGTGAAGGGGTTCTCTCCAGTGTACGGGAGAGTGATAGTGAGCAGTATCGGCTCCTGCTTTTCTCCACTTTGGAAGAGGCGCTCAGCCAACTCGCAGAGAGCAAGCAACGGGAAGGTAATTCCACTAAAGCTGACCTGAAAAGGTTGGGAGAGGTTATCCAGACAGGACTGGCTGTAGTAAGCAGTCATGCCGATGAACTGGAAGAGTTAGTCAAAACGAACCTGAGAAGTCGTTTTGAGGAGATGCTGGGAGACCAGAACTATGATGAAAATCGCATTCTCAGTGAAGTGGCGGTAATGCTGGTCAAGTATTCGGTGAGTGAGGAAATAAAGCGCCTCGCCATCCACTTGAAGGAGTACTTCTCTTTCCTTGAGGAAACAGAGCCTGTGGGCAAGCGACTCGATTTTCTCTGTCAGGAGATGAATCGGGAGATAAACACCATCGGAAGCAAGAGCCAGATGGTTGCATTGAACATCCAAGTGGTCAGGATGAAAGATGGGTTGGAAAATATCCGGGAACAAGTCCGTAATATCGAGTAACGGGGGAAATGGTGCGTATAGCAATCAGTGGAAAGAGCGGCTGTGGGAATACCACGGTTTCCAGCAAGGTAGCCCAGGCATTGGGATTCGAGATGATCAACTTCACATTCCGAAACCTCAGTGAGGAGAAGGGGATTGATTTTTGGCAGTTCTGCAAATTGGCAGAGGAGAGTGATGAATATGACCTGGAGGTAGACCGCCGACAGGTGGAAATGGCACTTTCTCGGGAACATTGCGTACTGGGCAGCCGTTTGGCAATCTGGATGCTCAAGGAAGCTGACTTGAAAATCTATCTTACTGCCACTACTGAAGAGCGTGCAAGACGCATTACCGAACGTGAAGGCGGTTCATATGAGAAACGTCTCGATCAGACAAAGATGCGTGATGCCAATGACAGTGCGCGTTATCTCAGGCTGTACGATATTAACAATAGCGACACATCAGTTGCCGACCTGGTAATCGATACCACCGAGTTACAGTCGGATGAAGTAGCAAAAATCATTATAGAAGAGGCAAGGAAGCGTGAAACACAATAAGCTTATCCTCTCTCTGTTCCTCATTATTCTTTTCGTTCCTTCGCTCTTGTCGGCAGGGGCTTTTCTGGGCGTCAGTCAGGGATTGGCATCAACAACACTTGAAGTAGGGATTCTTGGACGGAGAGCTGAACAACACCTCTCCTTCAGCCTTCCCACCATTGATGCAACTCCAGAGGATTACTTCAAGGCTCCGGTACTGGGCGGGACTGTTTCTGTGAGGACTCTCCGATTCAAGCCATTGGTACTATCCGCTGGGGTCAAAAGTCAAATAAGCTGGGAATCTACAGATGGATATGTGCTAGGGCTTGGGGGAACGCTTGCTCTCTCCTACGAGTTCATTGGAAGAGGGGGGGTGCTTTTCTTGGAAGGTTCGTACCTTCCATGGATCACAACCCAGGGATCCCTTTCCACCAATCTGGGCGAAAAACAACTTACACAATGGATACGCTTGGGGTATCGTCAAGTCTTCTAAGGGCTGTACATAATTGACAAAAATCTCTATGATTAGATAGTTGTAGCAAAGTGACCTTTTACAATCAAGGAGTTACGAGGTGAGCATTCCACTCAACAGTCTTATTGACTATGAAGATAATATCTACCAGATAACCTGTGTAGCCATCAAAGAAGCCAATATCTTGAGCAACCCAGGATGTGGTGGCGAAGAAATTGAGAAAAACAATGGCAAGATTGTCAGCGAAGTCCTCACAAGAGCGCTCAAAGGTGAAATCCATTTCGAAGAGTCTGACGAGTAGCAAAGCTTTCAGCCGTATTATTTTTCTCTTCGGTCCTACGGGGGTCGGAAAAACAGAACTTCTGCTGGATCTCGATCCGCAGAGGTTTTCTGTTATCAACGCAGACTCCATCCAGGTTTACCGACATCTGGACATAGGTTCTGCAAAGGCTTCCAAGGAAGTACAGAATGCGATTGCTCACCATCTCATTGATGTGCAGGACCCATGGGAACAGTTCAGTGTAGGTGATTTCATCACCTATGCAGATGAGGCATGTGAGAAGATCCATCGGGAGGGGAAAATCCCCGTCATCAGTGGTGGAACTGCCTATTACTTCAAACATTTCCTCTATGGCCTCAGTGAGGCCCCTCCCAGTGATGAGTGCATTCGATCCCAAGTATTTGCAGAAATTGAAGCGAAGGGAAATGAGTGGGCGTATACACGTCTTGGTGAAGTGGACCCCATCTCTGCTGAACGAATCCATCCCAGTGACATGTACCGGGTGAGCAGGGCCCTGGAAGTCTATGAGGCGAGTGGTAAACCCCTGAGCAGCTTTTCTCTCCCCACTGTTCCCAGAAATGGTATGAAGCCGCTTGTCATTGGCTTGGTTCGCGACAGTGCTCTTCTTCGCAGCAGGCTTAGCCTGAGGATCAAGATGATGTTCGCCGAGGGCCTGGAGGATGAAATTCGTTCTCTTTTAAGGTTGGGAGCTGAAAGTTCATGGCCTGGATTACAAGGTATCGGCTACAAGGAGTTCTTTCAGGCAATGGAACATGGCGAGTGGTCTCGTTCCATCATTGCCGACCAGATAGAGAGAAACAGCCGCTTCTATGCGAAGCGACAGATGACATTTTTTAAAAGTTTTTCAGAAGTAATGTGGATGGATCCCGCTGATAAGGGATCAATACTTACTGAGATTGAGCAGTATTGCTGTTCTTGATGTAGGTTTCCACCATCAGTTTTTCCAACGGTTGGACCGAGGCTCTCGTGATATCGGTAATCTCATACCATCCTCTTTCTCCCATTTCAACAGAGAATTCCTGATTCAGTTCATATGTGTAAACCGGAGTAGCCTTAGCATTTTGCTCTGGTTCCTCATCATTGTAGGCGTAGGGAGTCCACATAATCCCCTTTGCAAGATATCTGTTCTGTCCCATCTGCTCAATGGAGAGATCGGTAATGCCATAGAGGAAGGTCCCCGCCAAGATGGGAGGTCTACCCTCTGCTATCCAATCATTCGGGTCAATCTGTGTATTGATACCCTCATAGGCTTGCCTGGTCTGACGGGTTACATAGAGGTTGGTGACTTCCATTGATGCTGGGTTCTTTACCCCTTTCGCAAGGGAAGCTTCCATATTCTCCAAGCTTAGTTCATTCATGCTGTCAAAATACGCCTCAACGATTTGTGCTGGTTCCATACCGGCAGTGTAGGGTGGCTTGCGTGATTCCTGGATTCGTGTGGTGGTGAACCAACTCACTGAAATGATGATAGCTGCAATGGTAATGACCAACCAACCCTTTTTTCTCCAGAAGACCCGGCGTTTAGCTCGTTTGTGTTGACCCTCCAGGAATGAGGCACAATCCTCTACCACTGTGAGAGAATTCCTGCTTTGCACCGATTCGGTAGCTTGCAGTGTCCACTGCAAGGATTCTGTCTGGGAAAGGAACCAGGATAGTGCCTTCTGGGGTTCCTTGTTCATAGCAGCATCCCGTTGCTTGGTAAGGCTTAGGGAGAGCGAACGGTCGATGAACTGTATGGTTGATTGCGGCAGGGCAATCCCTGTCAGGGATAAGGGAAGTGGTCTGAAAGAGTCCTCCCTGCTGTCTTTGTCATGGAATGGTGGAAAACCCAAGGCTGCATAGTAGAGAAAGCTGGCCATCTGGTCGCAGAGTGTAAAAGGCTGATGTAGTCCATGATGTACCCAGGAGGAGCTGTGGAAGTAACGGGTATCCTCATCACTGCAGGCAGCAAAGAGGTCTGCCAGATCCTGGGGAAGGATCAATAATCTATCATCTTCCATACCCCATACTCTCCAGAGCGGAAGAATGCCACTTGAGAGGTCCAAGAAAGAGTAGGGCAGTGATTCCAGTGCACGAGCGAGATCCCTGACCAAGGTCAGAGCCTGAGATCTTTTGCTGGTGGCAATGTCTGAAAAAGGAAACAAGGGCAATGGATCAAAGTAGAGACAGCGCTCTCCATCGACTACACTCAACCCCTTCCAATACCATTTCGTGAGAGTTCCGTCCTCATATATATAGCCACAGGCTTTTTCTCCCTGCAGCAGATAGGAGGGAAGATCCATTGATTGAGGGCCTATCACAATGCATTGCATTTTCTGTCCATCAATTTCACAGGGAAAGGTTCGACTCATCTTATGCATTCGTTTCTCCTTGATATGCACTGATGTGCCAAACATGTTTTTCCTTCATATCGTAATGTTCCTTGATCTCTGGTAGTTCGCCTTGCTTGTCAAAGTATCCACACATCGTCCATTTCCCAGAGAGAACGGTCAGTTTGCGTAGTGCTTCCAGGCTCGAGCTATTGCAACTGCTTATTCTCTCTCCTCGCTTGTTTTCCAAAAGACTTGCACCTGTCTTCAGACGGGAAATGAAAGTTCTTGCATCTTCCTCCGCTTGCGGGGATGGCAGGAGTGCATTTGCATTGGCCGAAACGATGAACAGCACGTCCTTCTCTCTCCTTGCCACAGACTCAAGAAGCGTATGGTAGGTTTGAATTTGTTCGCTCGTACATGAGGAAGCAAGAATGGGGAGTACCGGGACATCAGGGAAATAGCTGTGAATCATAGGAAGTGTCAGCTCAAGAGCAGGTTCCTCTGTCAGGTAGCTATCTTCTTGAGCAAAGAAAGGAGCATGGGAGGTAGTAAGATCCTTGATCAAGGTAGTAGCAAAGTGATGTTCCACCCCAGCTATTGATATCCCTTCCATCCTGCTGGTGAACAAGAAAGCTGGAGCATCTGCTTCCAGCACTTCCTGATGCAAGGGGCCAAGGAAAACAATCAAGGAGGGGTTCAATTTTCCTGCAACTGAAAAGCTTCTATGCAAAGCCTCCAATGAAAACTGGTAGGCTGCATGAGGTATCAGGATTGCCGAGGGAAGAGAGCGCAGATAAGCATCTGCTTCCCTCTTTGCCGTTGCAAGGGAGAGTGATTCCTGATTCTCAGGGTAGAAGAATGTATGGTGGATACTGTCAAGCATGCTCATGTCCTAAAAGTAATCTTGAAAGTCTCCCTTCGTCCAGTGTAACTGTCAAGTTTTTCTCCTGGGTGGGGAGGACCAACCCGGTTTTTCCTCCCTTTGCCCTTCTCAGGTGTTTTACCTGGGTATAGTACAGATCTGCACGACCCTGGTTTTTTGCCTTGCTGAAGACAAGCGCGAGGTTTGCTGCATCAAGCAGGACCTCCAAAGGAACACTCTTTCCCCTGACGTACTTGATGAATACATACCCTCCAGGGACATCGCGGGTGTGCATCCAGTAGTCATTTCCCTTCACATAGTGACGGAGTAATTCATCGTTTTCCTTGGCATTTCGGCCAACAAGCAGGGTGAAAGTACCACTTTGAAGGGTGAGGCCAGGACTCTGTTTCTTTTGTGGTTCACTCCTAGAGCTCTCTTCAAGTTCCTTCGTCAGGCTCCTGATCGCCTGTAATTGGTCACGGTTTGGATCGAGTAGTGCCAGATAGTGTGCTTCTCTCTGCGCAATGAGCGCTTTGGTTTTCTCAACCTCTCCCAAGGCATTCTCATGAGTCTTCTTGGCTTTCTGATATTTCTCATAGTAGAGATGAATATTCTCGCGAGAGAGGATTTTGTCATCCAGAGGTATGGTTAGCATTTCTCCCGTCTCCCAGTCTTCCAGGGTTATCTCATCCAGTGTTCCTTTGAGTAGATGCTGGTTTGTACTGAGAAGATCGCCGAACTTTTTGAAATGTATGTAATTCTCGGTGTTCCAACTGGTGCGTATGAGACTGCTGAGTGTGGTATTCAGGCTTTTGAGCTCTCGTTCCATTTTGCGCTCAACGCGTCCAACCAGCTCTTCCCGGGTGAGTGTATTGCTCTGCTCACCGTACGCTTCCTCAATCTGCTTATTGAAGGAATCGCCGGTTCTCTCTCTGACAAGAAACGTTTTTCCCTCTTCCGTTTTCGGCTCGGGGAGTACGAAGGGTTGCCCACTCTGCTCCTCTCTTCCAGGACGCCTATACAGCAGGTCAAGGAGGATGTCATGCTCATCAGTGACCAGCATATTTGCTCCTGGCCCGCTGTAGAAGCGAAGATAGAGATTCAGTATCGTGCCATGGTTGTCCATGCGTAGAAGTACAACCCTGTCAAAGGGTTGTTGATAAACTGATTCAACCTTTGCTCCCTCAAGATTCGCTCGACAGAACTGTATGAAACGCTGTAGCTTTGCTGTCTTTCCCATTTGGTTTGCGCTAATGGGTTTCTTAAGTTCATGGAGTCGGCTGAAAGGGGTGCCTACCTCGGTATACAGTGTCCACCTTCCTGCCTCAGGATGATAGAAGTGCCAGCTGAGCGAGTGGAAGTCATGTTGGGTAGTGCGTTGCAGGGAACTACCCAACAGCGGTAGCTCCTCTAGGATGAGCGCTATCTCACGCCAGTTGAGACTCATGGGAACTCCAGTCCTGCTCATAGGCAGATGCTATACCTCCGGCAAGGTAGAATGATCCACAGGTAAGGATAGCCCCATCCTTTGCCGTACGTGAAAGTGCTTCCTTCAATGCTGAGAGATTGTCCTTGATTAAAAGAATTTCGTACTTTTTGTCCCGCTTGGAGGCAAGCTCCAAGAGAAGCTCATGTAATTGATTGATATCACTTTTCTTGAACGTACCTGGCATGCTGATGATGATTTTCTGAAAATGGTCGAGCAGCAGTGAGAGCATGTGGGTATGATCCTTGTCTTCCAGTGCTCCGAAAATGACCGTATTTTCCTTGGTTGGATGCAGGCTGGAGAAGGATGAGAGTAGGGCCTGCAAGGAGCGGGTGGTGTGCGCACCATCGACATAGAGGCAGGGATCTCTTGAGAGCTGTTGGAATCGCCCTGGTATCTGGTTTGATTCGATGGCTGGAAGCATCGCTTGGTCAAAGAGATTGAGTGTCTTCAAGACAAGCATGGCCAGAGCGCTATTCTGTGCTTGGACCAATCCTCGCATGGAAAGGCAGAGTTGCTCCTCCTGCCCATTCTTCCACCGGTAGCGGACCTGTTCCCCTTCACTGGTGGTGCTGCTTGTAAGGGAGCCCAGATGTTCCTTGAGTAGGTATGGAGTGCTTTGTTGTTCCTTTGCTTCCTTGAGGAAGACTTCCAATGCTTCACCTTCTTCGAGGCCAATGAATACAGGTACCCCTCTCTTGATGATCTTGCTCTTCTCTGTGGCAATTTCCCTAATGGTAGAGCCGAGAATCTTGGTATGCTCCAGCTCAATGGGGCAGAGAACACTCGCCTCAGGGATGATGGTATTGGTTGCATCAAGACGCCCACCGAGGCCGGTCTCAATAATCGCCCAGCTGCAGCCACTGTTCTTGAAGAGCAGATAGGCATAGGCGGTGAAGAGTTCAAATGTGGTGGGGTTGGTCTCCCCCCACTCATCGCGGAAGGTGAATCCCTCAATACTGTGTGCCAACTCCTGACCTGTTGCAATGAGCAATGAATCGTCAAAGAAGGTTCCACTTAACGTGAACCGCTCCCGGTAATCAACCAGGTGAGGAGAGAGGTATAAGCCTGTTTTATAACCCATGGCAGTCAGGGCACTTGCCAGATAGCTTGCTGTTGAACCCTTCCCTTTTGACCCTGCAAGATGAATTTTCTTGAAAGCCTGCTCAGGGTTGCCCAAGTGGGCCAACAGGTTGTGCATCCTGTCAAGCCGATAGGTGCGAGTGGTGTAGTGGGACGTCTGCTTCTCGAGGTTGGTGAACTGCTCGGTGAAGCGGATTACATCTTCAAAGCTGGAAATTTGCATGCTGGAAACTACCTCGTCTGTCACTGTAGACGGTAAGGGCCTCCTTGGTCAACGCAGTGAAAACCGGTAAAAGCTACCATACGTGTTGATGGCCACCCCAAAGGTTTTTTCCAGGATTCCACAGGCAACTGCATGTTCGGGTTTTCCATCAAATGCGACCGTTTTCTGATCAATAAGGATGATCCTGGTTGCAATCCTCAAGGCTTCTGAGAGATCATGTAGGGAAGCCACAACGCAGTGTCCCTCAGTTGCCAGGTCCTGCAGGAGTTTGTGAACCATATACATCTGTGAGATATCAAGGTGGGCATCCGGCTCATCAAAAAGGAGATATTCGGCTTCCCTGGCAAGGGTCATCGCGAGAAATGAGCGTTGCTGATATCCTCCGCTCAAGTGCTTAAGCGGGGTGTCCAGCACGTTTTGGAGTTGCATTCTCTTGCTTGCATGCTCGATGGCCTTATAATCTCTCTCTTCAAGTCTCCTTACGAATCCTTGATAGGGATACCTGCTGTGAGCGAGCAGGGTTCTGGTATTCATATCTGGAATTTCATGACGTTGCCCATGGTATGCAATCAGTCTGCCCAAATGCCTTGGTGCATAGTCATCTAGAGGCTTCCCGTCCAGAAGCAAGGTTCCCTGTTTTTTCTCCAGCAGACCGGCAAGGATCTTCAGGAGTGTAGATTTCCCACTTCCATTTAATCCCAGTACTGCTATCAATTCTCCTTTACTAAAGGAGAGAGAAATGTCCTCGAGAACCGTTTTTCCAGGGTATCCTCCACAAAGGTGTTGGGCTTCAAGCATACCTGGCTCCTTTTCTGTGTCTGATCAAGACTACCAGGAAGCTTGGTCCCCCCAGAGCAGAGAGTACAATGCCTACCGGTAGTTCATAGGGTGCGAATACCAATCGGGCAGTGGTATCAGCGAAGAGGGCAATGCACCCGCCTAGTAAGGCAGTGTAGGGAAGGTGGAAAGTTTCGTGGGGTGGTATTATTCTTCTGGCAATGTGGGGTACCAACAGCCCAAGAAATCCTACCAGCCCACATAAACTGATCGCAAGTGCACTAAGTACTGCGCTTAAAGCCAAGAGCAAGAGACGTACCCGATTGACCCTGAGGCCAAGCGATGTTGCACACTCATCGCCAAGACTGAGCATCGTCAGCGGACGGCCCATCAGGCAGGCTATGAACATGGCTATCAGTAAGAGGGGAGAGAGCAAGGAAAGTTGCGCTGAAGTGATATGAGCAAAAGAACCAACAAGGAAGTCAACTTTCACGGTCGCCAGGTCTGGAAAGATAGTCAGTAAGGTGTCGCTGATAGCACCAAGGACTGTAGATAAGGCAATACCACTGAGTATGAGGGTAAGTCGGCTGAATCGATACATGGATGCAAGGGAAAACACGATCAAGCTGCCAACGAGTGCACCAACTGAAGAGAATAACGGCAAGAGCTTTGCAAGAGAAGGAAAGAGGAGCATACCGAGCATCACCGACAGAGCCGCTGATGCGTTGATACCCAAGAGGCTTGGCCCGGCCATGGGGTTGTTCAGGGTCTGTTGCAATAAGGAACCAGAGAGGGAGAGTGCACTGCCACAAAGCAGTGCGGAGGCTATACGAACCATGCGAAGATGCATGATCATGGAAAGGCTTCCTCCACTTGCGATACTGGATGTCAACCCAGAGAGCAACTCCCCTGGAGAGAGAGGAATAGCTCCCTTGCAAAGCGAATAACATACACCAGCTAAAGCGAGAGCGAACAGTCCAGTAAATTTTCCTTTAGAAGAGTGAGGTAAGATATGCATAACTTTCATCCCAGCGATTGTTTGGTTTATAACCGAAGAGTGCTTTTGGTAGTAGATGTACATCTCCAGTCCTGATTGCCTGCACGTTGGAGAGAATCGGATTGTCACTGATCAAGGTCTGTACCTGAGCTTCTGCTACCGATACATCACCCATGGGGACAACCAGAATCAGTGTAGGGTCCTCTTTCAGGATAATCTCCCAGCTCAGTTGATCAAGAAGGGATGGATATTGGTCAGAGAGAGTCTCTATCTCCAGGTCCCGAAGCATGGCCCCTACCAGGGAATGTTCGTCAAGCGCTTTTACCTTGGTGCTATGGGCTCTGAGCAGGAGAACTCGCTCTTCTTGAGGAAGGGAAAACGATGAGATGATTGACGCAGTGCGTGTTGCAGTCTCCTTGCCATGAGTCCAGTAGGCATCATCATTTCCTGTTTTCTTGCTACACCAACGCAAGGCTTCCAGATAGTGTTCCAGTGTATCAAGGTCGAAGGATTTGCATGGTATCTGGTACGATTCTAGCTGACCCTTGATGCCTTGATGACTTGGAATCAGTGAGGAGAGCAAGACTAAATCCGGGTCGAGGGAGAGGATTTGTTCGATGCTGGGGTCCTTAACTGTACCCAGATTGATGCAATTCTCACCTAAGTTTATGGGATGTTCCTGAAAAGCCTCATCAGTTGAAGCCGCAACATCCCCTCCTGAGAGGATCCAGAGTTCAGCCAAGGAAGAGGTGAGAGCAACCACCGTCATCTCACTCCCTGCTTGGCTGGAGTGCGCCTTGGTACCGCATGCGACAAGCAGTATCATGAGTAAAGGCACTATCCACTTATACAGTTTCATGTAGTACCCTCGCTATATGGTCCATCCCGAGGCGTTCCACCACGGATGCAAAACGCTCTGCTGGTCTTCCCTCTTCTTTGTAGAGGTTCAATATTCGGGTGATCAAAGGGAAGAGCTGTTCCTCACTATACAATAGGGGCAGTGGTGTCCCATACCGTTTCAGCTTGCCCCATCGGCCTCCGAGATAAAGTTTGTAGCGGGGCTTATCTGCGGTGATTTTCCCAAATGGGCAAGTCTCGAGGCATCGGCTACAGTTGTTGCAGAGGTTTCGGTCAATATACCGTTTCCCATCTTCACGTTGCTTGATTGCTCCCATTGGGCAGCGCTTCTCACTGATGCAACGGCCACAAGCCTTGCACTCAGGTGAAAGATGCATCATTTTCTGCCCTACAATGCCAAGATCATTGAGCTCAGGTTTTACACAACTGTTTGGGCATCCTCCCACTGCTATCTTGAATTTGTGAGGAAAGATGACCTCATGCCAACCTTCATAGAATGCAGTATGGATTTTCTGCGCAAGGGATTGGGTATCAGCCAGTCCATAAATGCACGTACTTCCCTTACAGGCTACAACCGGTCTGACTTTCGCTCCTGTTCCCCCGGTTGACAGGGAGAGGGATGCAACCTCCTCCCGGAAGGCAGGAATACGGGAGTAGGGGATACCGGGGATCTCAACGGTGAGCCTACCGGTAAGACTTACCATACCATTGCCATAGGTCTCACTGAGGTAGGAGAGCTGTGAGAGCCTCTCTGCTTGTAAGGTGCCGTTCCCTGTAATGATACGGGCGGAAAAGTTCTCTGTTCCTCGATTATGTAGAAACCCTTCTGCCTTCAATGCTTTGATCGTTTGTTCTGTAAGCGCCATAATTCCTCCAAATCGTGTTGCAGTCTAAAAGGGTTTTGATATAAAGTAAATAATGAAAAATTTATATAATATATAGGTAAAAACAAATGACAATTCGAGATCTTTCCATTTTCATTGCAGTAGCCGAACAGCTGTCCATGAGCAAGGCAGCAGAGAAGCTGCATCTCGCCCAGCCAACAGTCAGTGCGGTGATAGGTTCCCTTGAGAAGGATTACGGGGTTTTACTGTTCGATCGGTTGGGACGGGGTTTGCATTTGACCGATGAGGGGAGGTTCCTCCTCTCACGATCTCGTTCGATTGTTGGTTTGGTCGATACCCTTGAAAGTGAACTTGGGGCATATACTCGGCAGCAGACGATCAGAATTGGTGCAACCATCACCGTCGGAAGCACACTGCTTGCTGATCTTATTGCACGCTTTGAAAGCAATCACCCACTCTTGCGTGCCCAAATACAGGTTGACAACACACAGACCATTGAGAGATTGCTACTTGATGGGAGCCTGGATTTGGCCTTGATTGAGGGAGTGGTGCAAAGTAAGTCACTGATATGTAACCCCTGTTATGTTGATGAATTGATTCCCGTGTGTGCAAGGAAGTTTCCTGCCCCTTCAACGCTTAGCTTAAAGACATTGAGTGACTATCCACTTATTCTCAGGGAGGAAGGCAGTGGGACGAGGGCATTGTTTGTTGGGTTGTTGCAGGAGCAGGGAATTTCCTTTGAGGAGAAATGGTCATGCCATAGCAGTGATGCCATTGTAAGTGCAGTGTGCGCAGGTCAGGGGATTACAGTTATTTCCAGGCGTTTGGTACGTCATCTGATCAAGGAAGGTACACTCAGGGAATTGTCTTTGCTGGGAGTGGATATGAAGCGGAATTTCTCACTTGTTCATCACAAGGACAAGGTATTTACTCCTTCGATGGAGAAGTTATTGCATCTACTGAAATGTGATACGATGCAAGAGTGAGGAGTGCATTACACAATTACGCATTGTGAAAACTTGTCACAATAATCTTGATTTTTCATGATGCTTCTGCCTATAGTATAGAAAGATCGGAAGCAGAAATCGAACACAGGAGGTGGGAACGATGGCAACACACAAGAAAGGTGAGAAACCTTGGGATTTCCTTGAGGCTTATCGGGGTAACAAGTTCAAAGGTGCATGGCCAACTGTGGTGGAAATGTTCGAGATCTCAGTCGAACGCTATCCCCAGAACAAGTGTTTTACAGCCTTTGTTCCACAGTACGAAACCTTTAGCTATTCAGAAGTGCATTCGTATGTTCTTTCGGTTGCGGATTATCTTGTCTCCAAGGGTGTAAAAAAGGATGACAAGATTGCAGTGATAGGAAAGAACAGTCCTGAGTGGGCTATTGCCTATCTTGGTATCCTTTTTGCCGGAGCGATTGTAGTGCCCTTGGACAATACCTTGGTTAATAAGGATATGTCCAAGTACTTGGAGTTTGCAGGTGTGAAGATTCTCTTTGCAGATGCTGACCGTGTGGAAACCTTTGATGCAGAGAATAAGCTTGGATTGACTGATCGAATTTCCTTGGAGAAAGAAGGGAACATGCCTTTTATCCTGGACTGCAAGGCAGAGACTCAGGATAGACATAAGGCAGAGAGTGAGGATACCGCTGCGATTCTCTTTACCAGCGGAACCACAGGAACTCCAAAAGGCGTTATGCTGAGCCATCGCAATATGGTTGCAGATTGTTACCTTGCACAGGGACATATGACGCTGTATCCCACTGATGTATTCTATGCAATTCTTCCAATCCATCACTCCTATACCATGATGGCGGTCTTCTTTGAGGCCATGAGTGTAGGGGCTTCCATTGTCTTTGGCAAAAAATTGGTTATTAGCCAAGTGCTCAAGGAGCTAAAGGAGGGTGAGGTAACGATGTTCCTTGCTGTTCCCATGCTTTTCAACAAGATGATTGCTGCCCTGATGAATGGTGTAAAGGAGAAAGGTATAGTCCTCTACGGGATCATACGATTCATGATGGGAGTTTCTGGTGTCCTGAAGAAGATATTCAAGGTGAATGTCGGCAAGAAGATGTTTGGCTTCTTGCTCAAGAAGCTTTCCCTCGATACGAACCGCATTTGTATTAGTGGCGGCGGACCGCTTCCTGCTTCAACCTTCAAGATGTTCAACCAGCTTGGAATTGATTTTGTACAGGGCTATGGACTTACCGAAACCAGTCCTATCACTCACCTCAATCCAGTGGAAGCGTATATTGAGAGTTCGGTCGGCAAAAAGTTGCCGCAGACTGAAGTCAAGATCATGAATCCGGATGCTGAGGGTAATGGGATTATCTATATCAAGGGACCCATGGTCATGCAGGGATATTACAATAACCCCGAAGCCACCGCTGAGGTGCTTGAGGATGGATGGCTGAATACCGGTGATGTTGGCTATCAGGATGCACAGGGGTATCTCTACCTGACCGGAAGAGCAAAGAATCTTATCGTGACCGAAGGTGGTAAGAATGTGTTCCCCGAGGAGATTGAGGACCACTTCCAGCTCTACACTGAGATAGATACGATCTGTGTACTCGGGTATCTCGTTGACAAGAAGAACAAGAGTGAAGGGATCAGGGCCTTGATTTATCCTGCTGAAAAGTATCGTGACGAAATGGCAAAAGAGCACGGTGATTCTGCCAAGGCTGTAATAGAGGAGAGGATGCAGCAAATTGTGAGCGAGGTAAACAAAGAGTTGCAGTCCTACAAGAAAATCACTCGTGTCACCGTGGTAGATGAACCGCTTGAAATGACCAGTACCAAAAAAGTAAAGCGTTTCGTAGTTGCACAAAAGTACAAGGACTAGGTATAGTACTTTATATGAATAGCAGTGTGAGAAATTTTCTTCGATCACAAGCACACTCCCTCAAGCCGATTGTCATGGTCGGCAAAGAGGGTGTTGATGATCGAGTAGTATCTGCTTTGAATGAAGCCTTATCCAGCCATGAGCTGGTGAAGGTTAAGTTCCAGGCAAAAAAGGATGAGATGAGACCTCTCTCAGAACAGTTGGCCCAGAAGACGGATAGTGATTTGATCAGTATCATCGGCTTCATTGCTACGTTTTACCGCGAAAGCGAGGAGCATCTCATACATATTCCCAAGGAACTTGCCAGAAAGAGTGAGTAACTTGGGTATCGTACATGAATGCAAGGCTGTTTCCTTAGGGACGCAGCTTTCTTATTGTACAAAAAAAAGCAGGCCCGCATTCCAACGGAAGCAAGGCCTGCACTAGAGAAAATCCACCAGAAGGTGGTACCTTAGTGGTATCACAGCTTTCTAGTGGAAAGCAAGAGGTCAGGCAAGCGGACCTCTGTAACAATTAATCGATAGAGCATCACAAACCTTATACAAAAACGGAATTCTGTCCAATGTCTTTTCTGGTTCCTGTGGGTTCCATAACCGTTCAGCCAATACCATCAATCTGGGGAACAGCATATATTCTGCTTGTCGACCACTGGTGATTTTTTCGGTCCAAAGATTTCCTTGGCTTCCCAGCACCCGACCGCGAACTATTTCACCCTGCAGTCCTGCAAGAGGATCGAATTTGGCAACCTCGGAGATACTGCTCACACCTAAATTACCCATCTCTTCCTCTCCATCGGTATGTTGATAATCAAAATAGCATCCATCGGTGTTGGGACACATGATCACCTCATGTCCTCGTTCACTTGCTTCAATACCACCGGAGACCCCTCTCCAGGACATCACGATTAGATCCTCGGGGAGACCAAGGGATTCGGTACCCTCAAGGACCTCATCCCAGCCGATGGGGCGTTTACCTGTCTTGTTTACCATTGCACAGATTTTACTGGTCATCCAACTCTGGAGTTCCTTTTCTTTGGATAATCCCTCTTCTTGCATTCGCTTCTGGCATTTGGGGCAGGATTCCCAGGCAGTGTGTGGGCACTCATCCCCACCAACGTGGATATAGGGGTCGCTGAACAGTGCAGCTATCTGGGTAATGGCATCCTCGAGGAACTCCAGTACCTGGTTGTTCCCTGCACAGAGTACTTCATCAAAGATTCCCCAACGATCTTGTACCTCATACGGCCCTCCACTGCACCCAAAATGGGGATATGCTGCAAGTAGGGAAGAGACATGCCCTGGTGTCTCAATCTCCGGTACAACGATCATGTGGCGATCATGGGCGTAGGCTTGGACTTCCAGTATCTCCTCTTTGGTGTAAAGCCGTCCATATGTTCTTCCGTCTGTGTATTGTAAGAGGGTTCTCTTGCTCGCGATCTTTTCCAATTCCGGCCATCCTTCCAAGGGAATTCTCCAACCTTGGTCGTCACTCAGGTGCCAATGAAAACGGTTGAGATGATACAACGAGGCTACATCGATCAGTTTCTTGAGGAATGCAGTACTGAAGTAGTGTCTGCTGCAGTCAATCATGAAACCTCGCCAAGCGAAGGAAGGGGAGTCCTCAATAGAGCAACAAGGGATCCTATGGTCAGAGGTGTAGGTAAGGTTCCTGAGGGTTGAGATTCCACGGAATGCACCTTCCTCATTGCTGGCCTTTATCACTATCTGCTTCTTGCCGATAGTGAGACTGTATCCTTCACTTGGAAAGCCATCTTGTTGCCTAATCAGGATGTCTTCACCACCTTGTTGTATCTGCAGAAGAGCAGGAGCAATCTCTATGAGGGATGTAAAGGAAGGATCGACTGCGATGGTAATCCCATCGTGGAAGCGAAAGAATCCTTCTTTATCTTCGACGGTTCTGGGTTTGGGAAACAAGAGTTCACTTGCTTTTACTGTATTTATTTTGGCCATGATCTTGTCCTACCACGACTGGAAGCTGAAGTCAAGTACAAAGGTTGTACAAACCTGCGTAAATATTGCTTGACAGCGGGAAGGGGCGGTGTTACGCTTAGTTTGTACAGAGAGCGAACAAACACATCCTATTCATATGTACCTGGAGTATACAGAACCAGTATGAGAATCAACAACAACAATTTTCAGAAAAATGCAAATACTTCCTTGGTTGCTCAGTTGATCTGGAAAAGTCCAGGTATCAGCAGGGTCGATATTGCCAGGGAACTGAACCTCTATCGTTCCACCGTTACCAATATTATCAGTGCCTTGATTGATGACGAGGTAGTCTATGAGGGAGAAGAGGGAAGTGGTGTAAGCAGGGGAGGACGGAAGCCGATCTGCCTGAAGCTGAATGAACGTTTCGGCTGTGTTGTAGGTTTCGATATCCAGCCTTCACACTACAGGGCGGTCATTCTACCAGATATCCAGCCTTCACACTACAGGGCGGTCATTCTGGATATTACCGGAGGATTGCTTTACCAGAGCAAAGGAAAACTACCGGAAGTTGGATTTGATGAAATCCTTACTTTCCTGATGGACCTGGTGCTCACAGAGATCGAGAAGCTTTCCATACCATTGCTTGCCGTCATTGCCGGAATTCCGGGTATTGTGAATGCAGAGGATGGCATCATTCTTTATGCAGAACCTTTTGGTCTCAAGCATTATGATTTCTATGACTTCTTTGCAAAACGCTATGACGTACTGGTCTTTGTAGAGAATGATGCGAACTGCACTGCTTGGTTGGAGATGACGATCAACAGAAATGTGAATCTTGGTGATTTCATGTGCATGATCGCAGACTACCATGAAGGGAACTACCAGTTTGGGGACCGTGCAGGTATCGGTGTTGGTATCGGGCTCTCCATTGGTGGGAAAGTTTATCATGGCTCCCATCACAGCAGCGGCGAAATCTGTACGCTGAGCTGGAGGGAGCATAACAAGGGACAGACTGGTTTACCCGAAGAGCTTCTGATCAAGTCTGTCTCTGATGAAAACGCATGGAAGACATTCATGAAAGATCTGTTTGGATCCCTCGTTCCCATCCTTTCTGTATTGGACCCCCGTGTCTTTTTTGTCCATGGAAAACCGTTCAGTGATGAAGGAAGGATCAGGGAGTTCCTCAAGGAGGAGTGCCCGCAATTCCTTGCTGTCATGGACAAAATCGGATGCAAACTGCTCTTCGATACCAAGGACGAGTTTGTGGTAGCAAAGGGAGCTGCGACCATGTTCTTGCAGAAGTTGTTTGCAGTTCCTGAGCTCTCAGAAATAGAAAGTCGTACTCATTTCGATTGGGAGGATGTCATCGATCAAGCATATCCTATGAAGAAAACGTATAAAAAACCCAGGTTGGAGGTTACGCATGCCTAAAACGCATACGCTGGCAGATGCGAAGCGAGAGCAGAAAAGGGCCTATTGGACCTTGGTGCTTCCCGGCTTTCTCATCTATATATCGGTCATGGCATTCCCGACGCTATTTTCGATCTTTCTCAGTTTAAGTGATTATAGCGGAGGAAAACTCTTTGGTGGCAAGCCGGTACATCTGGTTGGCTTCAAGTGGTATCAGAATCTCTTTGCTGATGAGTATTTCTACCTGGCATTGAAGAACAATATGTGGATTGTCTTTGTCTCAGTGTTTGGACAGATACCCCTCGGATTCTTTCTAGCCTATGTGCTGTACCGTGGGATTGTGAAGTTTGCAGATTTTTTCCAAACCATGATCTATCTTCCTACCGTCATATCCACCGTTGTCATTGGTATTCTCTGGAAATCATTCTTTGCCCCCTATGGTGCATTCCCTGAACTGGTGCGGTTATTCAATCCTCAGTATGAGTATGGGATAAGCAATCACCCAATGTTGCCGGTTCTCTTTGTTATCCTGTGGATGTATACCGGTATGTATTTGATCATTTTTATTGCCAACCTGCAGAAAATTGATAGTGCTGTCATTGAAGCAGCCCGAATCGATGGTGCGACTGAGGGGCAGACACTTCGCTACGTCATTCTTCCTGCACTCTCAGGGGTATTGGTTACCACAGCGATTCTTGCTATCAGCGGATCTCTGAAGAGTTTTGACCTTATTTACGTGATGACTGCTGGGGGGCCGGCAAACCGTACCAGTGTGCTCTCCATCTACATGTTCGACAAGGCCTTCAAGGGGGCCCCGAGATATCCTCTGGCCAATGCAATCAGTACGGTGATGGTAGTCATCAGTTTTATTCTTATTGGCTTGACCAAGTGGGTTGAGAGAAAGTTCGGGGGGAGGGAATAGCCATGCGTGATGTGAAAGATACCCGCTCAACCAGGGCAAAAATCAATCTGGGTTTGACCTACGCGGTCATGATTTTCTTTACGGTCATGGCAATTTATCCTCTGCTCTGGCTTGTGATGAACTCCTTCAAGACCACTACTGAGTTCCAGTTGAATAAGCTGGGCATACCGCAAGATTGGGTTCTGATCAACTATCAGGATGCTTGGGTCAGAGGGAAATTCCCCAGTCTGATTCTCAACAGTATCATCTACACAGGTATTACCACGGTAGCAACATTGGTGTTCTCCTTCATGGCAGGCTTTGCATTTGCAAAGATTCCCCATAAGGCTACCAAGTATATCCATGGCTCCTTTGTTATAGGGTTGCTCTTAACCCTCCAATCCATCATGGTTCCGCTCTTCCTGATCATTAACTGGGTGGGATTGTACAATTCCCGTCTCGGTGTTCTGATTCCCTATATAGGTATAGCAATGCCAATGGGTATCTATCTTGGCACTGAGTATATCAAATCCATTCCCACTGCCTTGGTTGAGTCTGCACGTATTGATGGCGCAACCTATATGAAGATATTCATTTCAATTATTGTCCCGATGGCAGCTCCGGTTGGAGTGACGGTTGCAATCCTTACTGTTACCGGTACGTGGAATGAGTTCATGTTGATCAATATCCTGACCAGTAGTGATGCTCTCAAGAGCCTGCCGGTTGGAGTTCAGAAGTTTGCAGGAGCTCTGAGTAGTGACTTCGGAAAACAATTCGCTGCATTGGTGATAGGGCTGATTCCGATGTTGCTCTTCTACATGTTCTTCCGCAAGGAGATTACGAAGGGTGTAGCCGCCGGCGCTGTAAAAGGCTAACAGCTGAAACTGTTTGACAGCTGGGATTTGTGATGGTAGCATTAGTTTGTACAAAGTATGAACTAAAAATAGGGATTACTTCACACCTGCAATATGGTGTGGTGAAACAAGAACCGAGCGGATGGGGAGTCCACCCGCAGGAATGTAGGAAGAAGTCATTAGGAGGTAAAAATGACTGGTTTGAAGAAAATTTCCGTTCTGGCGCTTGCGCTGTTGCTGGTGGTAACATCAGTATTTGCTCAAGGTGCCAAGGAAGATGCTAGTGCATCTGGGCAAGTAGAGCTAACCGTGTTGAACTACATTGACATGTCCGAGCCAAACAGTGCCAATGAGATCAAGATGGTTTGGGACAAGTTTGAGGAAGAAAATCCAGACATCAAGCTGGTACGTGAGGATCTGTTCAATGAGCCTTTCCACCAGAAGACCGAAGCCTATGTTGCCAGTGGCCAAGTTCCTGATGTGTTGTACATGTGGCCCAGTGGTCGTTCCACCAGCCTGCATACTACCAATAGCGTGAAAGACTTGATGCCGTTCCTTGAGAAAGATGGTCTGGTTGACGATTACAATCCAGCAACCACTGCTCCACAGTTCGCAGGATATCTTGCTGAACTTCCCAATGGTGTCACCACCACACACATGCTTTATGTGAATGCAAAGGTGCTCCGTGAGAATGGTTTTGATATTCCCAAGAGCTATGATGAGATGAAAGCTATGGTCAAGCCCTTGAAGGCTAAAGGCATTGATTTGATCGCCATGGATAACATGGATGCTTGGGTCATGCAGAGTTGCCTCTTCTCCATGGTCGTTGGACGTTACGGTGGAGTTGACTGGTATGACCAGCTTGCTGCTGGCAAAATCGACTTTACTGATGACTGGTTCGTGAAGTCCCTTGAGTTGATCGATGATATGTATAGCTCTGGAATGCTGAACAGAAACAGCCTGAGCAGCCCTTACGGTTCATCACGTGGTAGTTTTGCAAGCGGAAAAGCTGCTTTCTACATTGATGGCGACTGGTCCACTGCATCCTTCCAGACTGATATCACCACCGGCAAGGCTCTGGTCAGCCCCGAATCCCAGCAGAACGATTTCGAGCTTATGGTTATTCCCAACCTTCCTGGCGAAGTTATCAAGAACTCCAATAGTGGTGTTGTAGGAACCGGCTGGGGAATGAGTGCTAACATTCCTGCTGGCTCTGCCAAGGAAGCTGCTGCCTGGAGATTGATCAAGTACTTGCAGGGAGAGTATGTACAGACTTACCGTCTGACCACTGGTGCTTCCTTCCCCTCCAATCTCAATGTTGATGTTGAGAAGGTGGTTGAAGAAAAGAATCTTGAGCCGTTCATTGCCAAGAGAGCTGCCTACTATGCCGCTCACACCCCGATTACCCCGGTTATCGATGGTGTCTTGCACAGTGATGTCTACAATGTCATCAATACCGGTTTGCAGGAAATCGGTCTTGGAGACAAGAGTCCTATGCAGGTTGCCTCTGAAGTACAGAAAGCTTGGGACAGCTGGAAGAAGAACCAGTAAGTACAGACAAGCATAACAATCAATGGGGGAGCCGTGAGGCTCCCCTTTCTTGTCATTCTATCTCAGTAAGATTTAACAACATATACAGAAAGAAGAATTTTCTTCTAGCGAGGAATAATAATTGCGCTTAGTGACTGCTTCCCCAAAGATCATATATCTTCAGTTGCTTCTTGAAATCTTCCAGACTGACTTCTTCTCTCGGCTTGAAGGTGACCACTTTCTGTGCAGTAGGACGGATTGCAAACAGATTGTCGCTGAATACACCACTGATGCCCTCAGCTTCCAGTGCGACCTCGAAAGCAGGATAGGTACAACTTACGGTGACGGAGAATCCTCCTGCTGTTTTTGAAACCTCACGCTTTATCCCAGGATCCTTCAGATTGCTTCGCTTCGGTTTTTCCAGCATAAGTTGGTTCTCGATGTACAGATCATCGCTTTTCAGTTTCAGATAGATGAAGGTGTTCTCCCGATCAATCTTGCGTTTCTTATGGAGGTTGATGGTGCACATATGAGAGCTGCTTCTTGCCTTGCAGTCCATACGGTATTCCATCTTGCTCAGCTTCTTGCCTTCATAGGTACAGAACTTGACCGAAAGTTTTGCATCCTTGATCTCCTTTGGTCCATCGTTTACCACATAGACCTCTACGATGCCATCTTCCTTCATGTATGCAATCGGGAGTGAGGGGCTATAGAACCGTTTTGCTGCATAGTGAAGTAGTTTCCAGTTACCGTAGTAGTCGATTGAGGACCAGGAAGCAACTGGCCAGTTGTCATTCAGCTGCCAGTAGAGTGCTCCCATGCAGTGTGGCATGGTGGTTCTCCAGTATTCAATCGCCATCTTCATTGCTTTTGCCTGCTGTACCTGTGAGAGGTAGAGCATTTGGGCGAATGAGGAGGGGAAGCGGTAATACCTGGTGAAGTTTTCCATGATGATGGAATTCCCACGTGGATTCTTCTGGTGGTGTTCCATCACCTTGCTGGTAAGATTCCACATCTCTTCAGTTGCGTAGCTCTTCACCGTATCCAGCAGGGGAAAACTCTGGAAGCCGAACTCACTCACAAAACGCGGGTTGATGGAGTAGTATTCCTCGAAGCTTTTCCCTTCATGCCAGACTGACCAGAAGTGCATATCGCCCTTGCTGTCATCATGCCAGTTGTCCGAGTAGTCATTCTCTCCAGCACTTGGGCTGCTTGGCCACCACTGCCTATGGGGATCAAGTTCCTTTATGACCTTTCCTACCACCCCCTCATTGAGTCGGTCGTAGTCGATGACATAGCGGATATGATTCTTTCTGGACTCTTCGTACCAGGAGATGGCACCCAGATCCTCATTGTTCCCACACCAGAGGGCAAGGCTCGGATGATCCTTCAGCCTTGGTACTTGGTAACGGAGCTCTGCCTCAACACTGGAGAGGAACTCAGCATTGGTTGGGTACATTGAGCAACTGAACATGCAGTCCTGCCAAACAAGCAGTCCTTTCTCATCGCAAAGATCATAGAACACCTCTTTTTCGTAGAGGCCACCCCCCCATACGCGGATCATGTTCATGTTGGCTTCAACACAGGATTGCAACAAATACTCATAACGATCGGGGGTCAACCGACTGGGGAGGGCATCAAGAGGGATCCAGTTGGTGCCTTTTGCAAAGATATCACGCCCATTGACGTTGAATACCATGGGCTTGCCGCCATCTGGTTCTGCTTCGGTGCGTAAAAGCAAGGTCCTAAAACCGATACGTTTTTCTGTTTGTTGGCTTCCTACGCTCAGTTGCAAAGGATAAAGCGTTGCCTTTCCTTCTCCGTTGGGCCACCATCGTTTTATCTGTTTACACTGAAGACGGAACTCTAACTTGTTGAGCCCTTGCTGCATGTGCACTGTCCCTTCTTGCTTTGAGCCAGCCAGCATGAGACGGCAATCAAGGCTCTGTTCCTGTTTTGCGTTGTAGATAACCCGAACTACCGCGTCCCATCGGTCTTTTCCCATCTCAATGGTATCGCAGGTTATTTCCTCGATGATGCCTTCATCAATGAAAGAGAGTTCAATTGGTTCATAGACCCCCATGGCAAGAATGCAAGGGCCCCAGTCCCACCCACTGTGACATTGGGTCTTGCGTACCAGGTTGCGATGCTTGGCACTGACAGGATATTCAGAGTAGGGGATCGGATAGGGAAGTGATTCCGCCAATGCCACGGCTTTCTTCTCAGCACTGGTGAAGGTCAGGGTGAGTATGTTTTCTCCTTCCTTAAGTTTTCCTGCCAGATCAAAACGCCAACGACGGAACTGATTGTCCGATTTGCCTACCTCTTCACCGTTCAGGTGGATGGTGATGAAGGTGTCAGCCATCTTTAGGGTGAGTATCGCTCTTCCTTCAGTGAGCATTGACTCATCCACATCGAACCTCTTGCTCAGTACCCAGTCGTATTTTCCGACCCATTGTATGTCCAGTTCCTGCTGACCGATATAGGGGTCTGCGATCACATCTGCTGCCAGAAGGGCTGAGTGAATATCGCCAGGGAGACTGCAAGGTAAATTCTCGTGTTCTAAGAAATATGAGCAATAGGGGGAAATTGCTTTGTTGTCCAAGGGGCTCAAACGCCAGATTCCATTCAAATTCAGTGTTTGCATGTAGGGTAAACCTCCAAGGCTGAGTATAGCATAGACGTCTTGTAATAGGGATGGAATTGTTGCCTGCTTCTCTTGTGGCTTGTAGATAACACTCCTATACTACAAGAGAAAAACCGAAATTATAATTGTGGGCAAGAACCAAAGGAGTTGGAATGCTACAGATAAAGGCAAAAGCCAATTTGCAATGGAATCTGAAGGCTTTTATGCTGGCATCTCTCTTGACCATGCTCTTGTTGATCACAACTTATGGGCTCTACTCAGGCTGGAAAGAGCAATACATTGAAGAAGGAAAGCATCGTGCCCAGACAGAACTTCTGAACTTGCGCAAGAACATGTTTCTACTTCTTGGCAACCAGGAGATGTTCACTACCCTCTATGGCTTGCGCCTTGAAGAGAGTTTGCAGGAAGGAATCATCCCTGATCTGGAAGATCTTCGCTCATATCTCACCGTATTGGAGAAGGATAAGCAATCCTTCAGCTTTGCTTCCCTGGCTATGGATGGCCTGGTCATCGACCAGTATCCTAAGGAGGGAGGCCGTCAGGTAGGCTTTGATCTGAAATCCCTTCCCATGTATCGCCAACATATTGAACACCTTATGAGACAGGCCTCTGTAAGTATTGACGGTCCCCTCTACCTGGATGATGGGAAACCTTATCTGGTGTTTCGTTATCCTCTTCTGGTGGAGAACAAGCAAGCATGGGGACTGTTGAGTCTTTTCTTTGAAATGGAATCATTTCTGCTCGGAGCTGGTTTGGAAGATCTCTCCCCGCAGTATCGCTATCATTTTTCATTTTCTCACCTTGGAGGGGATGATACCTATACATGGGGAGACCCAAACCTAGGTGATTACGACCCGGCTTCATTGATCCTCTCATACTCACTCCTGACTTGGAAAATGGAAATTGCTCCTGTAGATTCATGGGACAGCGGTGAAATAGTCTTGGTCCTGTACGCGATCTTGGGGAGCTTGGTTTCCATTGGTGCAGGAGTATTGAGCTATTTCAGGCAAATCAAGCTACAAACATTCATTAATCGTTCCCATACGGACAGCCTTACCGGACTCCTGAACAAACGGGAATTCCTTTTACAGCTACAGAATGAGCTGAAAGGGGGCTGTCCTTTCGCACTTGCATTGCTTGATATCGACAATTTTAAATTGCTCAATGATACCCATGGTCATATAAATGGAGACAAGGCACTGCTGAGGTTGGTATCAACCATGAAGGAGCGCCTGAGACGTGATGACCTGATAGGTCGTTTTGGAGGTGATGAATTCATAATTATTCTCAGGGGATGCACTCAGTGTGAGACCTGTTTTCGCATCTATGAATACATTTCTCATGTTTCAGTCCCCTTGGATGGAGACAATATTGAATTCGCAATCAGCATGGGTGTGGCTTTTTCTCCCAATGATGGCAGTACAAGCGAAGCATTGCTGGAAGTTGCAGACAAGCGGCTCTACCAAGCCAAGAGAGAGGGGAAGGGAAGAATTCTCTGCACTGACTAAAAACCGGATCACCATATGCGGTAATCCGGTTGAATGAGATACTTTTTGTAGGCTATTTTGCCTGCTCCAAGGCAAGTGTGACCGTTGTCAGGTCGCACACTTCTGCAGGTCCATAGTACTGCACGGCACCTGGGTAGGTGTAGCAGGTCTCACGAGCCCAGTTGTCACGATGCGCAGCAAAGTACTGGAAGGGCTTTCCATCAAGTTCCACCAGGGCTTTCTTGATAACAGGCTTATCTTCCCCATGGCGTACCTCCATGTTCATCATCATGGTGATGGGGATACCACCAGCTTCCCACTTCCCAGCAGGTTCTGCGAGGTTGGTGACCGATGAAAGATACCCAGAGAGACCACTAGCGATCAACATGAATGCATTATAGCCAAGACTGTAGCAGTAATCTGCATCAAAGTTGGTCGGGAACGCACAACGGCCCTCATAGCCAAAGAAGTGGGTCATGGAACTGAATTTGCCAGTATAGCTACCTTCCTTCTTCATCACTGAGAGCCTCTCTTCAACCATCTGTGCAAGCAATTTGTCAGTCTCAATCCTGGAAACTTGAACGTTCCCATGGGGATCGCGGTCCATCAGGAGCTGCTTCTGGATCTCTTCAGGAAGAATGGTAAATACCTGGGCTGCTTCCTTACTGAGTCGCTCTGCAACAAAGGAGATACGCTCACTGCTGTCAACGATCTTGTTGAATGCCTTCTCTTCCTTGGCAAGGAGATTATTGATCTGGCTAATCAAGATCTTGATCTCAGGGATAAATTCGATCAAACCTTCAGGAATAAGTGCAACACCAAAGTTGTTCCCATCTTCTGCGCGTTTTGCAACAACCTTTGCAATGTACTCCACAATGCTTACCAGACTCTGTCCCTTGGACTCCACCTCCTCGCTGATCAGGCAGATATTGGGTTGGGTTTCAAGCGCACATTCAAGGGCAATATGACTGGCAGAGCGACCCATGAGTTTGATGAAGTGCCAGTATTTTTTTGCACTGTTGGCGTCTCTCTCAATGTTGCCGATCAATTCACTATAAGTTTTGGTAGCTGTATCAAATCCAAAGGAGATTTCAATGGATTCGTTTTTCAGATCCCCGTCGATTGTCTTGGGACAGCCGATGACCTGAATGCCGTGGTTCTTGGCAAGGAAGTACTCAGCCAAGACAGCTGCATTGGTGTTTGAATCATCACCACCGATGATGACCAGGGCATCAATCTCATGCTTCTTGCATACTTCAGCGCATACCTCAAACTGAGCCTCAGTCTCAAGCTTTGTTCTCCCACTTCCGATGATGTCAAAACCGCCGGTGTTGCGGAATGCAGCAAGATATTCCTCGTCAATGATCCTGTAGGAGTCTTCCAGAATACCGGAAGGGCCACCTTTGAAGCCATAGAGAGTATTCTCCGTATTAGCTGCCTTCAGTGCATCAAAAATTCCACTGATGACATTATGTCCACCAGGAGCCTGTCCTCCGCTCAGTATCACTCCAACGTTTCGCTTCTTGCTGATATCGGTATTATCTCCGGTTATGAACGAAACTCTCGGGAGTCCGTATGTGTTGGGAAAGAGTGCCTTGATCTGATCTGTGTCAGATTGTGCACTGGTAGCTTCTCCCTTCTTGGGGGTTACCTTGGTGATGCTCTCCCTC
The DNA here is from genome assembly GCF_963666015.1 of uncultured Sphaerochaeta sp. Taxonomy (NCBI): domain Bacteria; kingdom Pseudomonadati; phylum Spirochaetota; class Spirochaetia; order Spirochaetales; family Sphaerochaetaceae; genus Sphaerochaeta; species uncultured Sphaerochaeta sp. Next base: position 3,384,509 of record NZ_OY762555.1, read on the forward strand.
AGAATTGTGGGTAGCTTGGGTTGATAGGCATAACGTACTTTTTGCAAAGGGGAAATGTCCATGCTGAACTCCTCTCTAATTTGGTCTCTGAATTTCTTAACCATAGAACAAAAAGGCTTCCCGTTTCAAGCATCGTCGCTTGCTCAGGTGCATTTGCTCTGCTATACAGAGAAGGGGAGGATCCAATGTATCAGGAAAAACCGGTCAACGACCACTGGCTGTTCCGCCACGGCTTCAGCGAAGATTTTCTCGTTAGCGAAATAGACGAATCTGCCTGGCAGCAGGTCTCGCTTCCCCATACACCCGTACAATTCGCCCCCGGGTATCATGAGGAGCAGTTTCACTGGGGACCCTACACCTACCGTAGGCATTTCTCCCTTGCCTTGACCGATTCCCAGCAGGTTTCCATCAGATTTGAAGGGATTGCAAATAAAGCAGACTTCTATGTGGATGGGGTGTTGTCTGGCAGCTGCGAGGGAGCCTATCTTCCCTACACGCTGGATTTGGGAACTCGCTCTTCTTTTACCCTTACTGTGGTTGCCTCAGGGGATGAGGATCCCTCCTTTCCTCCCTTTGGTGGGAGCATGGACTACATCTCCTTCTGTGGCATCTATAGGGAAGCAAGCCTCATCATCCGAGAGAATCGTTACTTTACCTTTCTCGGTGTGGAGAGTCACCAGACGGATTCGCTGTCGCTCAAGGGGAGGGCTGAGGCTTCGGATGGTCTGGATGTAGTGGCAACCCTGCGAGAGGGCAGTACAGTACTTGCGGAGACATCGGCAATTATTGAAATGGGTGTCTTTTCACTCAAAATGGAAGGACTGACCTTGCATCCATGGACACTGGAAGATCCCTTCCTCTACACCATTGAGGTCAAGCTTGGACAGAGCGACAAAAGAGTACTCACCTTCGGAAGTAGGAGTGCACGGTTTACCAAGGATGGTTTCTTTCTCAATGGAACTTTAATTCCACTGGTCGGGTTGAATCGTCACCAGGACTATCCTTATCTTGGATACGCAGCCCCCCCTTCACTGCAGAGGGAAGATGCAAGCATTTTGAAAAAGCTCGGGGTGAATCTGGTCAGGACAAGCCACTATCCACAACACCCCGCATTCCTGGATGCTTGTGACCGACTGGGCTTGCTTGTCTTCGAGGAGATTCCAGGATGGCAACATATCGGGAAGGAAAAGCATTGGAGAGAGCGGTGTGTGCGGAATGTGCAAGGGATGATTGAGCGAGACTACAACCATCCATCCATCATCCTATGGGGAGTGAGGATCAATGAATCCCCTGATGACGAGAACCTTTACCAAGAGACCAACCGCGTAGCGAGGACTCTTGACCCCCATCGTGCCACGGCAGGGGTTCGGAACTTGAAGAAGAGCCAATTCCTTGAAGATGTGTACACATACAATGATTTCTCGTATGCAGGGAAAGGACGTCCTCTTCAAAAGAAGAGCCGGGTTTGTGAGAAAGCTGTTCCGTACATGGTGAGTGAGTTTTGCGGCCATATGTATCCCTGCAAATCGTTTGATTCCCCAAAGATGAGGGCAGAACATGCACTGCGCCATGCAAGAGTGCTTGATCAGGGTCTGGCCACAGAGGGCCTGAGTGGGGTCATCGGGTGGTGTATGCATGACTACTTCACCCATGCCAATTTCGGAAGTGGGGACCAGATTTGTTACCACGGGGTGATGGATATATTCCGCACCGATAAGGCTGCTGCCCACATATATCGTAGCCAAAAGAATAGCCCCTATGTTCTGTCAGTGCTTTCTTCCATGGATGGTGGGGATTACCCGGGCGCAATGCTCCCCTCCGCAGTGATTGCCACCAATTGTGAAGAGGTCAGGTTGCGCTACAATGACCGTGTGGTAGGGGTCTTCCAACCTGAGAGAAAGATGTTTCCTCATCTTTCCCATCCACCGGTTATCATCGACGATTTCATCGGAGATCGACTACAGGCAGAACCTTACTTGAGAGAGCGGGAGAGACCATCCCTTGCCCGTCTGCTTGGAAAAGTGGGGAGACAGGGAGGATCACTGAAAACCGGTGATCTGCTCAAGATGGGGCTATTCCTGAAAAAGCATCAACTTCGTTACCAGGATGCTGTCGATTTATTCACCAGGTATGTTGGTAATTGGGGAAGTGAGGGAGGCCTCTGGGTCTTTGAGGGATTGGTAGGAGGGAAAGTAGTAGTAACTGAGACATGCAGCCAAGGGGGCAAGCCTTCCCTCCATCTTATTGCTGACCGTTCCAATCTCAGCACAAAGGAAGCAACTTACGATATGGTCTCCGTACGCGTGGAGGTGCGGAAGGAAGGGGGGCATTTACCTTTGCCCTATGCGCATATCCCCCTCTTGGTCTCTGTCTCTGGAGTATTATCCTTGGCAACTCCTCCACAGATGAGCACCATCGGAGGTAGTGCTGTAATCTATCTACGTACCATGGGGGGGGTGGGAGAGTCTGTATTGCATGTCTCCTCTCCCGTGGGTGACAAAACCCTCCAGTTTACGGTAGTCTAGGCACATGTTCACCCTATATGTAGATGCGGACTCCTGTCCGCGAAATCTGAGACAGATCATACTCAAGGCGGTAATCCGGCGTAATCTCACGGTATACTTTGTTGCAGACCGAGTGCTCAAGGATGTGGAGCAAGCCTACCAACAACATACCAATACCTTGCGAAGTGAAGCAAAAATGCAGGGAATAGATGACCAGATTGCCCTCAGGGACGTGAAAAGCCCTATCAATCAGGTGCAGGTGGAGAAGGGTGATGACAGTGCCGATGACTGGATTGTCGACCATGCTGTACCACCTGCCCTTGCCATCACCCACGACATTCCTCTCGCTGGCCGTTTGGTAGAGAAAGGTATCACTGTACTTGATGATCGGGGAAACACGTATACCGAAGAGAACATGGCAGAGCGACTTTCCATCCGTAATGCCATGACAGAGTTCAGGGAGTTGGGTATTTTCAGTGAACAACACTCCAGGATGAGTGGTAAGCAGACCAAGGCTTTCAGTGATTCGTTTGATGCATTGCTTACCAGTATGCTGAAGCAATATACCTGAACTGCCCTCTTAGGAGGACATGAACCATGAAACAATCTTACTCTACCGCAACGCCTTTGAACGGGAAAGGATGCTGAGTCGACTGGCAGGGTATCCCCAGCTGAGACTACATGCACACCGTCTTGGTACTGAATCCCCAGAAATTGAGATGAGAAACTGTATCTGCTACTGCTCGGACCTTCCCTCGGTTGTGCAGATGAAGAGGATGTTACCGTCTAAGAACCTTCTCATCTTTTGTCCGAAATCAATGAAAATGATGTGTTCCTTGCTGGAAGACCAGTACACAATTGTACTCTCTCTTACCTGTAGTGAGCCACTGCTGGAGATGATGCTGGGGAGATTTCTCTCCGCTCCCCATCCTCATGACGGAGTCAATGAACATCCAGCTGTTCTGACCAGGCGGGAACATCAGGTGCTTACCCTTATGGTGAGTGGCCAGGAAACCCGTCAGATTGCCTCTCTCCTGGGTATCAAGGTGTCGACAGTCATCGCACATAAGAAGCATCTGTTCCTCAAGAGTGGGGTGCATACTACCAGCCAATTGATTGTCTGGGCATTGTTCTCGCTTTATCAATAAAAAAGGCGGCTTATGCCGCCTTGTCCTTAGAAGTCTGCCAGTTTTGGAGCCCTTGGGTAGGGTATGACATCCCGGATATTTCCCATCCCTGTGACGTACTGCACCAAGCGCTCAAATCCAAGGCCGAAGCCGGCGTGAGGTACTGTACCGAATCGTCTCAGATCAAGATACCACCAGTAATCATCAGGATTGAGATCCAGTTCTTCCATGCGTTTGGTCAAGATGTCCAGATCTGCTTCACGTTCACTGCCGCCGATGATCTCACCCAGGCGGGGTACCAGTACATCCATGCCCCGCACTGTCTTCCCATCCTCATTCAGCTTCATGTAGAAAGCCTTGATTTCCTTGGGATAGTCGGTCACAATCACTGGTCGTTTGCATATTTCTTCGGTAAGGAACTTCTCGTGTTCACTCTGCAAATCGCTGCCCCAGGAGACGGGGAATTCAAACTTGTCATTGTGCTTGGAAAGTTCCTCAATCGCCTCAGTGTAGGTCAGGTGGGCAAACGGTGTCTCCACGATCGACTTGAGCGTTTCCTGTACCCCTGATTGTACAAACTTGCTGAAGAAAGCCATATCTTCTGTACACTCCTCCAGCACGGTCTTGAACAGGTATTTGAGGAATTCCTCAGCCAGCTCCATATTTCCTTCAAGCGTACAGAAAGCCATTTCAGGTTCAACCATCCAGAACTCAGAGAGATGTCGCTTGGTGTTGGAATTCTCTGCTCTGAAGGTAGGACCAAAGGTGTAGATGTTTTTCAGTGCCATTGCATAGGTTTCACCCTCAAGCTGCCCACTTACGGTAAGATAGGCTTCACGGCCAAAGAAGTCCTTCGTGTAATCAATCTTTCCATCTTCGCTGCGGGGAATGTTGTCCATGTCCAGGGTGGTGACCAAAAACTGCTCACCGGCTCCTTCACAATCACTTGCACTGATGATCGGGGTATTCACATAGGAGAACCCATGTTCTTGGAAAAAAGTGTGGACAGCATAGCTCAAGGTATTTCTAACACGCGCTACTGCACCAAACATGTTGGTTCTCGCTCTCAGGTGGGCAATCTCACGAAGATACTCGATGGTATGCCGTTTTTTCTGGAGAGGGTAGGTATCCACCGGACAGGGGCCCACTACCTGTACGTCAACAGTAGCCATCTCAACTGCTTGGTTACCCCCTGCGCTTGCAACGATTGGGCCCTTGCAGATAACTGAACAACCGGTGGTGATATCGTTGAGTATGGAGAGGTCAGGAAGCTGCTCCTTGTCGATGACAACCTGCAGTCCCTTCAGACACGAACCATCATTAACCTCAAGGAAGCATACATTCTTACTGTCGCGCTTGGTCCTTACCCAGCCTTCTGCCACAACAAATTCAGCCTGAGGTTCTCTCTTGAGCAATGTAGATATTCGTTCTTTCATGGAAAAGTCTCTCCTTATCATAATAGGGCATTATGATTTGTTTCCCTATAAAGAGTCAATAATGATGACATTTCTCGTAGTTTTGGCTCTGCTTGAGAGATTTCTCCTAGGTGTAGGAAATATAAAGAGAAAGGTTGTAGATATATTTATTTTGACAGATTGACAAATAATGAAAATGTGTTTATATAGTAGATAGTACCATACACGGAGGTAACTATGTATAAGACCATACCACAAATATTTGCAGAGGTTGTTACACAATATCCCGCATACACCGTTCAGATGAGCAAGGACAAAAACGGCGTTTTTCAGTCGATCTCCTATTCTGATCTCTATAGTGAAGTGAACAGCTTGGCTGCCAGCCTAATGGATCATGGTGTCAAACGCGGAGATCTGGTTGGCCTGATCAGTGACAACCGCCGTGAATGGCTCGCCAGCGATTTGGCTATTCTCAGCCTGGGGGCTGCTGATGTTCCCCGTGGTCGGGATGCAATGCCCTATGAAGTAAGTTTCATTCTCTCTGTAACTGAAGCATCATTCTGTTTTGTAGAGAATGCGGTACAGTTACGCAAGATTCTCAACATCAGCGAAAATCTTCCTGCATTGCAACACTTGATCGTCATGGATCGCGAGTTTACTCATCAACAACGTGATGAGGCTGCATCCACCACCAAGATTGAGATTCTCTGTTATCAGGATCTCGTTGATGAGGGTAGGGCACTCCTTGATGATCATGCGATGGCAAAAAAGGTAGAGAATGAACGAGCCAAAGGGGACAGTGAGGAGATTGCAACAATTATCTTTACCAGTGGTACCACTGGTGACCCGAAGGGGGTCATGCTTACCCATGCAAACTTTGCTTACCAGCTGGATGCTGTTCCCAAGTTGATCGAAAGGTTTGCACCTGGTCAGCGCTGGCTCAGTGTTCTTCCCGTCTGGCACTCTTTTGAACGAATTCTACAGTATGTCATTATTGGCAACGCATCAACAGTTGCCTACTCCAAGCCGCTGGGCTCAATCCTGCTCGCTGACTTGGCGCTTGTGAATCCCCATTGGATGGGTTCTGTTCCCCGTATATGGGAAGCAGTAAAGGCTGGAGTATTTGCCAGTATGAAGAACAAGAGCCCCGTTGCAAAAGGGTTGTTCTCCTTCTTTATCAAGGTTGCAAGTGTGTACAGCAGAAGTAGGGACTTAGTACTCGGAGAGGTTGCTACATTCAAGAAGCGCAGCCGCATCCTTGATGTATCAATAGGACTTCTGCCGATGGTGTTGCTCTACCCACTCTATAAAGCTGGAGACCATCTGGTATTTTCTAAGGTTAAGCAGAAACTGGGCAAGAATTTCATTGCCGGTGTCAGTGGTGGAGGCTCGCTCAGTGCAGGGGTGGATATCTTCTTCGCCTCAATCGGGGTGAAGTTGCTTGACGGGTATGGACTGACAGAGAGTGCCCCTGTGGTAGCGGTGCGTCCTCTGCTCCATGGGGTTAAGCGTACGGTAAGTCCACTTGAAGGAACCGAAGTACGTATTGTCACTGAGCAAAACCAGGAAGCAAAGCCCGGTGAGAAAGGCATCGTCATGGTTCGTGGGCCACAGGTGATGAAGGGCTACTACAAGCGTCCTGATCTTACCCGATTGGTCTTGGATGAGAATGGTTGGCTTAACACCGGTGACCTAGGTATTTGGACCCACCGCGGTGAGTTTGCTCTCAGCGGAAGGGCAAAGGATACCATCGTCCTGGCAGGTGGTGAGAACCTTGAACCGGTACCCATCGAGGCAAAACTCTGTGAGAGTGAGTTCATTGAACAAGCCATTGTACTGGGGCAGGACAAGAAGTATCTGGGAGCCTTGATCGTGCTTAACAAGCAACGCATTGAGGAGTACCTCAAGGAGAAGGAAATCCCTTACCTCGCCGATAAGGTGTATCAAATGCAGGAAGTGAGAAGCCTGATTGAGCAAACAATCGGAGATATCATCAACAGTAAACATGGTTTCAAGAGTTTCGAGCATATCGTTCGCTTCCGCCTCCTCTCCAAGAGCTTTGAGGTGGGTAAGGAACTGAGTGCAAAGCAGGAACTAAAACGCTTTGAGATCAACCGCCTCTATCAACGTGAGATTGATGAGCTCTTCGTGAGTTGACACGATTCTGCAAACTGTCTGGTTTCTTGCCTTTTTACCCTGTCTACTATACTATGAAGATGTATAGAGACGACAGGGGAAGGCATGATTCAGATTATCGGAACGAAAAAATGTAAAGAAACAGCGAAAGCAATCAGGAGCTGCAAAGAACGTAGCATCGCCTTTCAGTTTGTTGACTTGAGCCAACGCACACTCTCCGAAGGGGAGTGGCGTTCGCTTCTTGGCACATATACAGCTGAAGCGTTGATTGATGAGTCTAGTGCCTATTATACAAAAGAAGGCTATGCATGGAGAAGCTTTGATGCTGCCCAGGAGTTGGCAGAGCATCCTCAGTTGCTTAAGACTCCAGTACTTCGCTATAAGGGCAAGGTTCACCTAGGCTATGATCCAGCAGTACTTGCTGCATGGGGAACGCTTTAATGGTTCAGTATGCCATTCTGGGCAGTGGGTCCAGTGGAAACAGTTATCTTTTCACCGATGGTACCGTCTCCATCTTGATTGACCAGGGGTACAGTGTTGTGGAGCTTTCAAGACGTCTGTCTCAATTCTCCGTGCCACTTTCTACCGTTCAGGCGGTATTCCTCACCCATCTCCATCCTGACCATGCCCGTGGTGTCGGAGTACTATCCCGGAAACTACCCATACCTGTCTATGCCCACGATCGTATGGTTGCTGAGCAACCGCTGGTAATCGAGAAGTTGGGTATCCCAGAGGGAAATCTGCAGACAGTGTGTACATCGGAACTTGTTACAGTCGGTTCTTTCTCCCTGTTCTGTTTCGATACAAGTCACGACAGCAGTGGTTCTGTTGGTTGGTATATTACCCACCAGGATACCCATTACATGGTATTAACCGATACGGGTATCACCAGCGAGCAACAGATGATGCTTGCAGAGGGTGCTACATTCCTATTTCTGGAAGCGAATTATGATGAACAGATGTTGAAAACCGGCCCCTACCCAGCAATGCTTAAACGGAGGATTTCCGGTAATCTGGGGCATCTGTCCAATGAACAAGCCTTGCAGTTCCTCTGTGAGAGTGGCTTCAAGGGTGAACATGTCTATTTCATCCATCTCTCTGAATGTAATAATGATCCTGTGATTCTGGAAAAAGTAGCTCAGTCCAAGACTGACCTTCCCTTTACTGTATGCAGGAAAAATCAGTGGTATGGACCAAAAAACGAGGTGCATTTATGAAGAAAAAACAAGCAGAAGTATGGTCCTTGAAGAGAATAAAAAAACTCAAGCGTGAAGATGGTCTTACCATGAAGACCGTGAACAAGTATACAATGGACGCAGTGGTTGACTGTACATCCAGCCGAAATGGGGACGGGATTGCCTTACGTACCTACCGTGAGGAGGGTAGTGAGATTACCTATGCCCAGTTGAAGTTGATGAAGGATGCCATTTCCATTACCCTCCTCGAGGCTGGATTCTCCCGTGGGGATAAGATTGCCATCATGGGAGAGAGCTGCCCTACTTGGATGGTTGCCTATTTCGGTATCACCTCCATCGGATGTGTAGCTGTTCCGATCCTTCCCGATTTTTCGGCCAAGGAAACCACCCAGATCCTTGAACATGCAGGGGCGAAAGGTGTTGTCATTAATGCCAAGCATTTCGAGAAGGCAAAAGGGTACGTCCATGCTAATGGCACCTATCTGGTGAGGATGGAAGACCTGTTCCACATCCCCTCATCCATCGTGCAAGGGCTGGAGGACAAGACTCAGTTTGCAGCCGCACCTGGCAAGGATATAAGCCGTAGAAAGATAGATGAGAAAGGAAGGAAGCTTCGAGAAGCTTCCCTTGCTCAGGAAGATGATCTGGCCTCCCTGATTTATACCAGTGGCACCACCGGCAGCAGCAAGGGAGTGATGCTCACCCATAAGAATCTTGTATGGAATGCTGATATATCGACTGATGTGTATGTAGATCTCAATCACAAGTCCAAGGTGCTCTCAATATTGCCCGTAAGCCATGTCTATGAGTTTACCACCGGACAAATATTGGAGCTCATGTGTGGTTGTGAAATTGTATATCTGGGCAAGCCGCCGGTTACATCGATCCTGCTTCCCGCGCTCAAGGACGTCAAGCCGACGATTGTGATGACTGTCCCCTTACTTATCGAAAAGGTATACCGAAGCGCCGTGCTTCCTGTTACCAAGGGTAACGAAAAGATCAAGAAATGGATGCGTTACTCCTTTACCCGCAAGTTGATCAGCAAGGCAATTGGTAGAAAACTGAAGATGACCTTTGGTGGACACATGAAGTTCTTCGGTATTGGCGGGGCTCCACTTGACCGAGAGGTAGAACAATTCCTTGCTGATGCAAAGTTTCCCTATGCCATAGGCTACGGGCTTACCGAGACAGCTCCCCTGATTGCTGGTGGGAAACCCAAGAAACACTATGTTGGGGTCATCGGGAAATTGGTTGAACATGTTGATGTGAAACTGGCCGACCCTGATCCGGAAACCGGTGTGGGAGAAATCTTGGTGAAGGGCCCGAATGTCATGCAGGGATACTACGACAATCCTGAGCTGAACAAGGCAAGCTTTACCGAGGACGGATATTTCAGGACAGGAGATCTGGGACACCTGGACAAGAACGGTCGACTTTCCATCAAGGGAAGGACCAAGACCATGATTCTGGGTAGTGGAGGGGAGAATATCTACCCGGAGCTGATCGAGTCGGTAATAAACAATCAGGATTTTGTCACTGAATCATTGGTTATCCCAGAACAAGGTGGCTTGGCTGCGTTGATCAAGATTGACGTTGAGGCTTTTGCCAGCAAGATGGCATTGAATGTCAATGAGGCAAAGGATGAAGCCCTGAAATATGTCGCAAAAATCCGGGAGGATGTGAATAAGGAATTGAGTGCTTTCAGCCGACTCAGCAGTGCTGAGTTGCAGGAAGAGCCGTTCCAGAGAACACCGACCCAGAAGATCAAGCGATTTCTGTACTCCAGAGGAAAGGATGATACAGCAAAGGAAGCCGAAAAGGGTTGAGCCTCATCGCTGAGACGTGGTATACCTTCCCAAAGGAATAATCAGCATGGCAAACGTAGATATCAGAATTAAGCAGGTTGAACCACTTGCTACACCGCAGCAGGTAGTCTCACTGCTGCCGGTTGATGAAAAAACCGCCGAATCCATACGTCGAAGCCGGCAGACGGTGAACGATATCATCCAAGGAAGGGACCAGCGATTGCTTGCAATCATCGGTCCCTGTTCTCTGCATGACCCCAAAGCAGCACTCGAATATGCAAGGAAGCTCAAGAAGCTTGCAAGTGAGATCGAGGAAGAGATGTTTGTGGTGATGCGTACCTATTTTGAGAAGCCGAGGACCGTAGGTGGTTGGAAAGGCTTGATCCTCGATCCAAAAATGGATGGCTCCTATGATATCGGTGGAGGTATCATGGCTGCCCGTTCTCTCCTGCTGGACATCGTGAAGATGGGCCTTCCGGTAGGGTGTGAGGTGCTCGACCCCATTATCCCCCAGTACATCGACGAGTTGATGAGTTGGTCTTCGATCGGTGCAAGAACAACCGAGAGTCAGATCCATCGCAACCTTGCAAGTGGTTTGAGTGTGGCTGTCGGGTTCAAGAACAGTACCAGCGGGGACCTGTTTAATGCAATTAACGCTATCAAGAGCGCCCATCAACCAGCATCATTCATTGGCATGGATGCCTCAGGTGCCAGTGCCATCTTTAGGACCACCGGTAATGATTGTTGTCACTTGATCCTTCGTGGTGGAGACCAGAGTCCCAACTATTATGAGGATGATGTAGAGAATGCAAGGGTCTTTATGCAGAAGGAGGGGGTGAATCCCTCAATTATCATCGATTGCAGTCATGCAAACTCCAGAAAACACTATGAAAGACAAAAACGGGTATTGCGTTCTCTCATTGACCAGGTTTCCTGGGGTGAAAAGGCCATTCGTGGCTTCATGTTGGAAAGCAACCTGGAGCAAGGATGCCAAAAGATTCCTGAAGATCTATCTACCTTGAAATATGGAGTCTCCGTAACTGATGCATGCATCGGTTGGGATGAGACCGAACGAATAGTGCACCATGCTTGCGATTTGCTTCGCAAGGCTCGCAGCGAAGGCGGCATTATCCAGCCGCTGTGAAAAATGGAGGTCTATACATGGTTCCCTCAGTTTTAGTGATCCTTGCAGAAGGATTTGAAGAGGTCGAAGCTATCACACCGATTGATTTGCTTAGGCGAAGTGGGGCAAAAGTCACCGTAGCTTCCCTTGATACTCTTGCCGTAAGGGGTTCTCATGGCATTGTAGTCCATGCTGACACCACCCTGGCCTCTTGTAAGAATAATTCATTTGATTGTGTGCTTCTCCCAGGAGGAGGGCAAGGGTCGAAGAATCTTGCTGCATCCTTTGAGGTGCTGGAGAAGGTTATCGAGACTGCCCAAAGTGGGGTGGTCGCGGCCATTTGTGCCGCTCCCGCAGTCGTCCTTGGCAAGACCGGCTTGTTGGACGGTAAACGGGTGACAGGATATCCAGGGACAGAAGAGACCTGCCCTGGGTTGGTGCTAGAGAATGAATCATTCATCGTGGACGGTTCGTTGGTTACCGGACAAGGACCTGGGGCTGCCATGCCGTTTTCTTTGGCGCTTATCGGTGTATTGTTTGACCAACGGACGCGAGAAGCTATAACAGAACAACTGCAGTACAAGGGGTAAGAAGCGTGGGTGCAATTGGATTTGACAATGAGAAATATCTGGAGGAGCAACGTCATTATATCCTCGAGCGAGTGAAGCAGAGTGATGGGAAGCTCTATCTGGAATGTGGTGGTAAGCTCCTGTTCGACTATCATGCATCACGCGTACTTCCTGGATTTGATCCGAATGTGAAGATGCGCGTATTCCAATCACTCAAGGAACAGATTGATGTTATCATCTGTATTCATAGTGGTGATATAGAACGACGAAAAATGCGGAGTGATTTCGGAATCACCTATGATACGGATGTATTCAAGATGATTGACGACTTCTCCAAGTGGGGGTTGAAGGTCACCCGTGTGGTAATTACCCGATTTGATGAGGAACCAGGCTCGGTCCACTTCAAGAATATTCTTGAGCAACGTGGGATTACCGTCTACACCCATCGTGCAACACACGGATACCCGAACAATGTAGACCTGATTGTCAGTGACGAAGGGTATGGCGCAAACCCCTACATTGAAACCGATCGACCGGTCGTTATCGTGACTGGTCCCGGTCCAGGTTCAGGTAAGCTCGGTACCTGCCTCTCACAGATGTACCACGATTATAAGGCTGGACGGCATAGTGGATATTCAAAGTTCGAGACGTTCCCGATCTGGAACCTGCCCATTGATCATCCGGTGAATATTGCCTATGAGAGTGCAACCGCTGATATCGGGGACAAGAACCTGATCGACCACTTCCATGCAAGTGCCTATAACCAGATTACGGTCAATTATTCCAGGGACCTGGAAGCATATCCTCTTCTTAACAGGATCTTGAGCAAGATTACCGGCGAGGATTGTCTTTATAAAAGTCCCACCGATATGGGAGTCAATCGCTGTGGGTTTGGCATTATCGACGATGAGGTTGTCAGGAAAGCTGGTGAACAGGAGATTATCAGGCGCTACTATCGAGCTGCCTGTGAATATGTCCAGGGAATCGGCACCAAGGAAACCGTCGAGCGGAGTCTTTCCATCATGGATGGTGCGAAGCTTTCCAGTGAGAATCGAAGTGTGGTCCCTGCAGCCAAGCAGGCTCTCGAGAGAGGCATAGAAAGGAATAAGGGGATAAACGGGATTGTATGTGCAGCGGCAATTGAATTGCCTGATGGGCGAATCGTCACCGGGTGCAATTCACCTTTCCTGCACGCTTCTTCTGCCCTGATCCTCAACGCAGTGAAGGTGCTTGCGGATATCGATCACGAGATTGACCTCATCCCTCCTGCAATCGTGCAGTCTGTGACAGAGATGAAGCGTGATGTGCTCAAGGGCAGGGGTGTAAGCCTGAATCTTGATGAGGTGCTTATCTGTTTGGCTATGAGTTGCGCAATCAGCGAAGATGCCAAGAAAGCGAGTGAGGTCCTACCGCTTCTTCATGGCTGTGAGGTTCATATGACCCATATTCCCAGTAGTGGAGACTCCTCAGGTTTGAGAAAACTGGTACTCAATGTTACCAGTGACCCACGCTTCCCTACCTCTTCCATGTATAACCCAGCCTAGATACCACCGAAAAACCCAGCTATCAAGGGAAGTACCCCTAGGACCGCCAGGATGCGAAATGTATGCATCAGGACGATCTTAGGGGTTTCCAGTCCCAATTCATCACTGATCAAACCCATCTCTTGGATTCCTCCAGGGGTGGAGGAGAAGAGACTGGTAGCCCAATCCAAACGACAGACTTTGTGTAGGATTGCCGCTGTGACAAATGCCATGAAAAAGAGTTCAATGGTTAGGATGAGTGCAGGGAGCAACAACACCTTGATTTCAAAAAGAGTCTGCACAGTGATTCTGCTTCCTATATAGGATCCTGCCGCTATTTGCACCAACATTTTCAGTATTCTTGGATAGGTTGCCTTGTCGCTCACAAGGTTTAACAGTGCAACCCCTACGATGGAACCAAGGATTGCCCCTGCAGGGATTGCCGCGGCATTGAAAAACAACCCACCGGTCAATGCACAGGCGATGGTGGCAAAGAACCAAGAAGGAGAGACCAAACTGGATGTACCAACCCGTGCTGTTTCTTCTACTCCGGAAGTATGATCATCGATCTTGAGCATTGCCCTGATCATGGGGGGAAATACTATGATAACGGATACCAAGCGGAAGAGTTGCAAGAGTGCTACGTGTTCCATTACTGCCCCGAAATCAGTAGCCACCAGAGCCAAATCCGATACTCCCCCAGGAGCACATGCAAAGAAACTTGTCATAAAACTCAAGCTGGTAAAATGTTGCATGATGAAGGCAAAGAGGAGGTTTGTCGAGAGTAGTACCACCACCAGGATGATGATCGGGAATACCATGGTTTTCAGCGTTTTGATATCGCCTCGGGTGAAACGGGTACCAATCACCAAACCACTGAAGATCTGGACAATGATACGTAGATCTTCAGGATATGTAGTGGGAGCGGACTGAAAACTGTTGAGAATCATTACCGCAACAAGGGCTCCGATTAAGGTTCCCGCAGGTATTCGAAACCGCCGTAAAAGCAGTGCCCCTGTAGCCCCGACACCATGCAAAATGAGTAATGGAAGTAAATTCATAGGAAATCCTTGGTGCATTGCTCCAGCAGAGAATTGTTGTATACCATCTATCTAATGATTACGGGTGCTATTGTACCATATGTAGGGTGATTGGTGAACTGTTTGTATACAATGAATGTCCTCTCTCCAACGCTTGACGTTGTGATTGCCTACTGATACCTTCTAGATATGAAATTATCGACAAAAGGTAGGTACTCGTTGCAGACTATGGTCTATTTGGCCACCTGCAAGGAGAATTGCAGTATACGCTCGATCAGTGAAGCGACTGGTATCAGCAGTGGATATCTGGAGCAATTGATGATCCCCCTTAGACGTGCAAAACTCGTTGTTGCAGAGCGAGGTGTGCAGGGAGGGTATCGTATTGCTCGTAAAGGAATTACTTGCCATGATGTACTGAATGCAAGTGAAGGTGATTTTCATCCGGTACCTTGTAAGGATTGCACGAGGACAGAAGCCTGCAAAACACACCAGATCTGGGCGTTGCTACAGAATGCAGTGGTAAACTATGCAAAGCAGGTTTTGATTGAGGACCTAGCCTCACACTTGGTTGAACATGAGGTGGGGGGAGGTATATGAAGATTTCTACACGAGGTCGTTACGGCCTAAGATTGCTTGTAGATTTGGCTGAGCACCAGAGTGAAGGTCCGGTTGCTCTCTCCCATGTAGCACACCGACAGGATCTCAGTGAGAAATACTTGCAGCAAGTTGCGCTGCTTCTTACCCGTGGAGGATTTTTAATCTCTATCAAGGGAGCTGGAGGCGGGTACCAGCTCAAGGAAAGCCCAGATAAGATTTTCATTTATGATGTGCTCGATCTGCTGGAAGGGAATATTACCTTTGAGGAAAGATCTCAAGGACAGGAATCAGCCATCGAGAGAGTTATCAGGTTGCACTTCTACCAAAAAATAGACCAGGAAGTACGCAAGGTGTTTGAAAATGTCACCTTGGCTGAGGTGACCAGGGCTGAGTGGTTTACCTACATGATCTGAGGGGTTGGCCTTGACAGAAGCCTGTGTTTTAAATACTATAAATTCTATAATAATACTATGATATAGATACGCGGCAATGGAGGCTACCCGATGAGTGGACATATTTACCAAGATATCACAGAGAAAATTGGCAAAACACCTTTGGTCAAGATACATCGACTTCATGATGGGGATGCGACAGTGCTTGCTAAGCTTGAGAGCTTCAACCCACTCTCCAGTGTGAAGGATCGTGTGGCCCTGTCCATGATTGAAGGAGCCGAGAAGCGTGGCTTGCTTTCAGCTGATTCGGTCATCATAGAGCCTACCAGTGGGAACACCGGGGTTGGATTGGCCTATGTTGCTGCGGTGAAGGGCTATCGGTTAATTATCACGATGCCTGAGACGATGAGTGTTGAAAGACGTAAACTCCTCTCTGCATTGGGGGCTGAATTGGTCCTGACCGAAGGTGCTCTTGGTATGAAGGGGGCTATTGCGAAGGCAGAGGAACTAGCCAAGCAGAATCCCCATGCTTTCATTCCAAGCCAATTCGATAATCCTGATAATCCAGCTGTTCACTATCGTACAACTGGTGTGGAGATCTGGGAGGATACTGCACACACCGTCGATCTTTTTGTTGCAGGTGTCGGTACCGGGGGAACTATCAGTGGGGTGGGTAAGTACCTCAAGGAACAGAATCCCCAAGTAAAAATTGTTGCCGTGGAACCCTCAACCAGTCCAGTACTGAGTGAAGGATATGGCGGTCCTCACAAGATTCAGGGTATTGGTGCAGGGTTTGTTCCCGGTAATCTCGATCGTTCTGTAATCGATGAGATAGTGACAGTGGAGGATGCAAAAGCAGGGAAGACTGCACGGTCTCTTGCCAAGCAGGAGGGGCTGCTGGTTGGTATTTCCAGTGGGGCGGCAATGCATGTTGCGCTTCAGTATGCTGCAGATCCAGCCTGGAAGGGTAAGACTATCGTTGTCCTGCTCCCTGATTCTGGAGAGCGATATTTATCCACCTGGTTGTTCGAAGAAGACTAGGAAAAAGTATCGATTGTGATATAATTACGTATGAGAGCGTTGTTCAGATTACCACAGATAGAGGCAGCAAGAACAGCCGCTTCCTATAAGCTGCTGAGCGATGACGCTTTGTATGCCATGGGGGTCGCCTATGTTGAGGAAGCCCTTCATGAGATGGGGTATACGGTTGTTTTCCGTAGTGGTAGCAGAAGTCGATATCCCCAGCTCAAGGCTCAGAAGCAAAACGGCAAGCTTTGGTGGGTTATTGTTGGAGTGGGTATGTACCCCAATCGTCCTCACCTAAGTGAAGAGGTGGTCAAACAGGTACTCAAACATGCACCCGAAGAACAAGCAAAAGTTTATTTTGCTCCAGTGATGTTTATCAATACCCGCTCCCAGAATGTGTCCCTGCCGAGTCAGAATGGATCGTTTACGGCCCTATTCAATGGCTTGACTCCAGTAACTAGACGTTCCCGTCGGTGATATAGGTGGGAATGGCTCGACCACCGATGTCTTTCTCCAGCCCCCAGGTCAGGGTGAATGGTACATCGATTAGTGTTGAAAAAAGATGAGACAGGAAGAACTCATCGCTACATGCCACCCTATAGCAGGCATACCGCTTCTTTGTAGGTTCAGCTTGCATGAGAGATCTATGGACATTCTTAAGAAGGTTATATAGTTCTTTCTCTGAAGGTTCATCTATCAATATTTTCACCAAGGGATCTTCAAGATACGAGAGAGCTCTCTCCTCCAGTTCTCCTTGGTTTTTCCCCAATGCTACAATAGTGGTGAGACCCGTTTCGTAGTCAACGGCAACCAGGGCCTCGCAGTTTCCTGTCTTCCCATATTCTGCCGCACGATCAAGTAGCTGACATTGCATGCCAAAATCTAGAGTATTGTAGATAGCAGATATTTCTGGAAAGGCTTGTAGATGTAAATCGGCAAAGCTGAAAGGATAATGCAGCGAGAAGGAATCATCATCAAGCGTAGAGAGAACCTGTGCAATTGTCTTTATCTGTCCCAGATCAAAATATGATAAGAGCGTTCTTTTTTCATGAATCATGAATCGATAGCGAGAAATTAAGATATTATCACGTACACTTGTTCGCTTTCCCGTCTTTCCTTGATTCATGGAAGGCAGTATAGCACAATGGCGAAATAATGGCTAATAGAAGTGATGCATGCTTTGCTTGAAAGATGCGAAGAGCTTTGCTATTGTTTCGGCTATGAATGATACCCTGATTAATCTTGAGGCAACGTTGTTTTGTGGGCAAACATTTGCTTGGACCAAGGAAGGTTCAACCTATAAAGCGGTGTTGGGAGGGCGTCATATCATGTTTGAGGAAGCTGACTTCCCCACATTGGTGGCAGAGGATGCTCTTTTCTCTCATTACTTCGATATGGAGTGGGAGTATGATGAGGCTGAGCGTGTGCTCAGCTCTCTTGACCCCCATCTCTCTATGCTCATCAGTCAGTATCGGAGTATTCACATACTCAACCAAGATCCATGGGAAGTGTTGGTCAGTTTTCTCCTCAGTCAGAACAACAATATCAAGCGGATTCGTGGTATGTATCAAACCCTTTCCAGAACCTATGGAACAGAGGTTTCCCCCGGTGTCTTTGCCTTTCCCCGACCAGAGCAGCTTGAGGAGGTGAGTGAGACAGCGTTTAGGGCACTGGGCATGGGGTTCAGGGCTCCCTACCTTATCAGCGCCATCTCTCATGCATATCTGCTGGAATCCATCGAATGTCTGGACTATCTACCTGCAAAAGAGTTGCTCAAGAGCATCAGGGGAGTAGGGGAAAAGGTTGCCTCATGTATTTTGCTGTTTGGGTATCATCGTATGGAAGCCTTCCCTCTCGATACCTGGATGCAGAAGGTGATGAAGCGACACTATCCCACAAAAGATGAAACATTCTTTGCACCGTACGCTGCACTTGCTCAGCAGTACCTGTTCCATGGGGAACGTCTAGGAGGTAAGCAGTGATACCTGTATCAGTAGTTGGGATCCGTTTTGACCAGTTCCCTCCTTCAACCCATTCGAAATTCTCATTCACTGAAAAACAGCTTAGTACCATAACCATTAAACTGCGTAAGCAAACACGTAGTGATGCGGTTATCCTGCTTTCCACTTGTGACCGTGTGGAAGTGTGGTGTGAGAACCCACAAATTGATTGCAAGGAGCCGTTCCTCAGGGTACTCTCTCTTCCTGTGCTCATATGGGCTGAGCATACCTACAGCATCTTCGGCGAGGAGGCAATCGAGCATCTGTTCGCATTGGCATCTGGACTGCTTAGCCCCCTATTTGGTGAGGACCAAATTATCAGCCAGATACACACAAGCCTTTTGAGGAGTCGAATCCATGGCTGTGCTTCACCGCATATGGAGTATCTCTTCAGGGAAGCGATTACCACGGCAAAAGCAGTACAATCGAAGGTTGACCTGCAGGTTCCCGATGAGTCCCTGCCTGAGGCGGTGCTTACGCTTCTTGAGAAGCGGGAAGTCGACAAGAAAGTACTGCTTATAGGTAGTAGTGCCCTGGCACGTCTTGTAGCAAAGGTCCTCTGTGGAAAGGGATATAAGGTAACCATGACATTCCGTGATTTAGAAAAAGCGGAGCTTTTGCTGCCAGAGGGCGTAATGGCACTCGCCTATGAGGAGCGTTTTGATCATTTTGCTTCATACAGCGTGGTGCTCAGCGCTACCAAAGGAATGGAGTACACGGTTGATCTCGACAGCCCCAATGGCCCCGGGCTGTATATCGACCTTGCTCCTGTGAGGGATATCAATCCAGTTCTGGCTGAGAGAAAAGGGGTTGAAGTACTGACGCTGAAAGACTTTTCTGTACCTCTGCCTCGTAGGGAAGCGGCTACTGCCGAAGCAAGGAACATCGTCTCTGATCGACTGGGTAAGGCTTTGCACTATCTCACCTATCGACATCAGGTAGAGGCAGTGCAACGTATGGCAGGCCAGGCTGCAAACGACTTGGTATATCGGCTCAATAGCATGCTGGTTTCACACAAGCTGGACCTTGATTTTCGTAAGGATCTCTATGAGACCGCCAGGAAGGCCTTCAGTCATCAACTCTACCAGGAGAGGAAGAGGGAAGCTGCCATACAGCGGTATGACCTTTCCATATGCCTGGAAAGTGGCCATGCGATTTATGATGGGGACCCTGATACCATTCTCGAACCATTGCATACCATTGAGAGAGAGGGGTGGGCTCTGACCAGGCTCTCACTTGGTTCTCATACAGGTACCCATATGGACAGCCCTTCTCATCTGTTGAAGGAAGGAAAAACTCTCGATACCTACCCGCTCTCCAGGTTCTTTGCCACTGCCTATGTGATGGATTGCAGGAATCTTGAAATGATTGACCCAGAAGATATTCCTGAACTCGATTCTTCCTGTAATGCAGTTCTGTTCTGTACTGATGGTAATGCCCAACTGAGTATGGCTTCTGTGCATAGTCTCCTGGCCAGGGGTGTTCGACTATTTGGCTTTGATACCCCAAACTGTGATCGTAGTGAAGATATCTCGTTCCCTGTTCATCATGCCATCTTTGCTCAAGATGCCCTGATTCTCGAGAACTTGGTCAATTTGGATAAGGTAGTCTCCAGGGTGGTACAGCTTACCTGCCTTCCTCTCTCATTCAAGAAAGCGGATGGATCTCCTACTCGGGTGATAGCCACTATATGGTAGTTATTTCTCCATCTTGCTCGATGGGCACCTGCACACTCTCCATTGGTATGATATACTCTAGATAGTGGAGGGACCTTATATGAGTACAAACACCGTATTTACCATTGGACGACAGTTTGGAAGCGGCGGACGGCAAGTAGGGAAAAATCTGGCGGAAAAACTGGGAATTCCCTTCTATGACAAAGAACTCATAGCAATCAGTGCACAGGACAGTGGCCTGAGTGAGGCGCTTTTCTCAAACGCTGATGAGAAAGCGACCAGCAGTATTTTCTACTCTCTTGTAATGGGTAACTATCCTATGGCCAGTGGAGCCCTGGGTGTTACAGAGATGCCGCTGAATGACCAACTTTTCCTCATCCAGAGCAAAACGATCAAGCGACTCGCCTCAGAAGGGTCTTGTGTGATTGTCGGCAGGTGTGCCGATTACATTCTCAGGGAGATGGAAAATACCATCAATATATTTATCCATGCAGATTTGGAGACTAGGGCAGTACGTGCAACTCGTGTATATGAGATTGAAGAGAAGAAGGCAGAGGATGTATGTCTGAAAACAGACAAGCAGAGAGCCAACTTCTACAACTATTACAGTGATCGGAAGTGGGGTATGTGCCGTACCTACGATCTGAGTCTTGACAGTGGAAAGCTTGGTATTGATGGTTGTGTAGATCAGATCATCAATTACGAACAGCTTTGGCAGAAGAATAAAGGTAAGGCAATCTGATGCTAGTTGATCTCTTGGACAATCTTGAATGGTATCGTGCCCTGCATCCCGCGATGCAGGGTATTATCACCATAATGGACCGTAGTCTTCCCTATGATGATGAGGAGGGAGTGTATAACGTTGATGGTATTCCCTATAAGGTGATGGAGTATGAGAGCTCGGTGGCAGGAGAGCTCGACCAAGCTGTAGGGAACCAGGTGCATATTCTCCTGGAAGGGGAAGAGATACTCAGTCTACAGCGTGAGGCATTGGTGGAGGTGGTGACCCAGTGTACCACTGGTTTATTTGTCATGCTTAGGAAGGGAGAGCGTTTCCGTCACAAGCAGAATCGAACTTCACAGACCAAGGTTAGGAAGGTGATTTTTACCCTTCCTGATCCTGCTTCTTGAACTGATTACGTTTTCTCCAGAGATGGGCGAGCATGAAACGCTCGCCTTTTATTGCGTCATGATCTTTGATAGCTGCAACCAGCTTCCTGTGCTCGTCCTGGGTCTTTTTCAGTCCACGCTTATTTAGTGTCTGACTGAATAGCAAGGCAGCCTCCCCTAGATTCAATCGGCTGTAGGTGAGGGTGAGTAGGTCATTGCCTGCAAGCGATACCAACTCAAAGTGGAACTGATAGTGTAGTTCGCTGAATTTCTGTATGTGGAAAGGTCCCTTTCCTTCTATTAATCCATCCATGGTATCAAGAATTTGTTCCAATGCAGTTGCATCAGCATGTTGCTCACAAGCAGAGCGGATGGCAAGCGCTTCGAGGTATGCTCGTACCTCAGTCAGATGCTGGTATTCCTGCATGGTCAGGTCTTTTACATAGGTCCCACTATGGGCGATGGTAACAACAAATCCATCCTGGTCCAAGCGCTTGAGCGCCTCTCTTACCGGAGTCCTGCTGCATGCAAATGTTGCTGCCAATGTATTTTCAGAGAGCTTCGTGCCCCCAGGGAGTACTCCTCTTCGAACCTGGTCCCGTAGGGTATCATAAATATGATCAATCAATTGGCTGTTTATGGTTTCTGACATGAAATCAGTATATCCAAAGTAGGGTAGGATGCCTAGTAACGAAAACGGGCCACGGATAAGATCCATGGCCCGGTATAATCAAGAGAGAGAAACTTAGTTTTCGATACTGACGAGCTCAATGTCAAAGACAAGCAGTGCATTGGGAAGAATGGTATCGGTTCCTGCTTCACCATACCCAAGGGTTGGGTGGATCCAGGTCCTTACCACACTTCCGGTGTTCATGGTAAGCAACGCTTCAGTGAACCCGTCGATCAATCCATCTACAGGGAAGTGAGCGGTCTCCCCTCGGTCGTAGGAACTCTCGATGACAGTCCCGTCAACCATTTGCAACTGATAGTTTACCTCTACGGTATCACTCTTGGTAGGCTTCTTTCCTTCTGCAGGGGTCAGTACCTGGTATTGCAGGCCACTAGCTGTGGTGATGACACCCTCATTGGACTTGTTCTGTTCCAGGAAGGCCTCAGCCTCCTCGAGGTTCGTTACTGCAACTTCAGCAAGCCATGCATCATACTCTTTTTCCAGTTCCGCCTGGTATTCGATGAAGGCAGTCTGCATTTCAGCCTCATTCATCAGGAGATGATTGCCGCATGCGTAGTCCAAGGCTCCGCTTGCATAGAGGTCTCCATTGACATGGATACCCTGGCCGGACATATTCAGTGCCAACAGGTAACCATAGGTGTAACTGAAGGCATCTGCAATTCCCTCTGGCTTATGCAGGCCTCTTACATCATCGATACTGTCATAGGACTTACCATAATCGGTTTGGGCAAGACCGAGACTCCAGATTTCTGCCTGATACTGCTCAACATTGGCATACAGCTCTTCAAGGGTGTAATATCCACTCATTGAATCGCTCTGGGAGTCCTTGTATCCATCGAGGGCACCCTTTACATAGTAGCCTGCATCGAAGAACAGTCCCTGGTTTGCAAAAGACTGGATCAACATAAATCCATAGGTGTAGCTGAAACGGTCCTCAAGGCTCTCCAGTTCTGTTGCCTGTGCAGTGCTGATGTTGTAGGGAAGTACACCGGTAGCAACCAAGGGGTTGATGTAGCGGATATGTGAGGCAATGCCATTCTCTACTACTACTTCCAAGTAGTCTCCTCGCGAAAGCGATTCAACGGGGTATGTTGACTCTGTCATTTTGTTTGTCATGAAGACAAAGTCCACGTTTTCCAAGGTCCTGACAGTAAAAGCTCTCTGGCCTTGCTGGTCGAAAGCGGAAAGTACTCGCACAGTGACTGCGTCGGGATGGGCTTCTTTTGCCCCAGCTGCAAATAGTGCAGTGGAGATGAGCATCATCACCAATAAGGTCACAATCATTTTTGTTCGATTAGGTTTGTTCATAGTCATTCCTTTTTGTATGTTCGTTGCTTCTTGCAACTTACTCTAATGTACGTGCTCTTTTAAGAAACGTCAATGCAAGAAGATTTTGGGCACCATGAAATATATGCCCTTAGCCCTTGTCATGACATTAGATATCCTCTTCATGAAGTTTTATGTACTTACATCCGATTGTCATCCCTTGTCTCTCATGATAGGGTAGTGATACTAGAATAGAGAGGAGTTGTCATGCCTATTATCACAAGAAAGAAACCCAATGAACAAGATATTCAGTTGTTGTATGAAACAGTCAGAATTGCTCATCAGGCAAAAGAGAAAGGTAACCATCCCTTTGGTGCCTTGTTGGCCGACAAGGATGGAAAGATCCTGCTTGAGCAGATGAATGATTTCGAGGAAGGCGGTTCTGCAATGCATGCAGAGACCCTTCTGCTCTTCAAGGCCAGCAAATTGTATGACCCAGAGTTTCTTGCAACGTGCTCGCTCTATACCAATGCTGAGCCTTGCGTCATGTGTACTGGAGCAATGTACTGGACCAATGTAAAAAGGCTGGTATTTGGGATTACTGAGGAGAAACTCCTTGAGCTGACCGGAGCCGATGAGCAGAATCCCACGTTCAATCTTCCCAGCCATGAGGTTCTCGCCCACGGTCAGAAGGATATGGAAGTGGTAGGGCCAGCGGAGGATGAAGAGCTGATGAGAGCAATCGTGGAAGATCATCTTTCCTTCTGGGTGCATTGATGATTACCTTGCCTTACCTCCTCAGGAGTGAGAATATTGCTCGAATTGAGGGTAAATATCTCCTGATCGGGGATAGGCGGGTCTATCCGTTTGAAAAACGCTTTGAGCGTTGCTCAACCATTCCTGAGATCGCTTCTGCCCTGAAGCGGATGGTCACCCAGGGTGGCGGGCCTTTGGAAGTAGCCCTTACTGCGATGGTCTTTGTCGCAGAGCAGATGAAAGAAGGTTCAGTTGAGAAGGAGTTCAGAGAGCTTGAAATTGCAGCAGCAATGCTTATCGCTTCGCGTCCAACCAACACCACGATGAAACGGACCTTGCTTTCACTTCTCGATGAAATTCGAGGAAATCCTGGTTTTATCGAGCAGGTGGCCCCTTTGGTGGAAGCCCGAAAGGATGCTTTTGACCAGCTCTATCACCAACTTGGCAGAGCCGGAAGCTCGCTCATTCCTGAAAAGGCTGGTGTGCTGACCACTTGCTTTGCCGAGCATACCTTCATCCTCTCCCTTGCATATGCAAAGGAGGAGGGAAAAGAAATCAGGGTATTTGTGCCTGAGACCAGACCGTATTTGCAAGGAAGCAGGCTTACCGCTCCCTCTCTCCAGGAGATGGGTATCGAGGTCAGTGTGATCACAGATGGAATGGGGGCTACGTTCCTTGGAACAGGAGATGCAAACCTCTACATGACTGCAGCAGACTTAGTCTGCATGGATGGGACCGTTGTGAACAAAGTGGGGACCCTAGGCAATGCCATAGCAGCGAAACGTTTTCAGGTTCCCTATTATGCCTTTTCCATCTCCCCTGATCCAACAAAACAGGATGTAAGCGGCATACAGATGGAATGGCGTTCGGCCGAGGAGATAACCCAGTGTATGGGAAAGGCTACCTCCTCACATGGTATGAAGGCACTCTACCCAGCCTTTGACATCATTTCTCCTGATCTGGTAACAGGGGTTGTCACGGGAAAGGGTGTACTTAAACCGGAAGAAATTAAAAGGAATTTTCAATGAGAGCAATTATTGGTGGCACCGGAGTCGATACCTTGGAAGGGATCGATTCACAGCGGAAAGTAGTGGATACTCCCTATGGAGATGTTGAGTTGTTCGTTGGTAAAGGAAAGGATGCTTCCTTGGTCTTTCTTCCTCGCCATGGGTCGGACCACTCAAACCCTCCTCACCTGATCAACTATCGAGCTAATGTAAAAGCACTTGAGATGCTTGGGGTTACCCATGCAATAGGTATCTATGCAGTAGGGTCCATCACTGAGAAACTACCTCCAGGAAAGGTTGGTATGGTCAGTGATTTTATTGACCTCTCCTCAGGGAGAGACCATACCTTCTTCACAGGAGGGTCAAGCGGAGTGGTTCACACATCCATGGACGAAGTCTTCGATGCATCGTTGAGATCTCGTATCATAAAGGAGGATAAGTCCCTCCTGGATGCGGGCGTGTACATCTGTACCAATGGTCCGAGACTGGAAACCCCAGCAGAAATTCGCTATCTGCGCCATATCGGTGGCGATACGGTAGGAATGACCTTGGCAACAGAGGTTTCCCTTCTTCGCGAGGTAGGCATATCCACGCTCGCCCTTGCCTACAGCATCAACTGGGCAGCAGGGGTTGAGCATGGTCAGGTTACGTTCATTACCGACGAGCAGATTGCCTCGTTGAAGGGTAGAATGACTGAGCTCTGCCGCAATGTGCTTCAGTCAAGTTCCTCCAAGTGATAGGGAGTGTTCTGGTAAACATGGTAGTTCAGCCAGTTGCTGAATAATAGGTTTGCATGGCCTCTCCAAGTAACCTGAATTTCCCCTGTAGGATCATCTCCTTTTACGTAGTTGACCGGGATTTGGGCGTCGAGCCCTGCCTTTCGGTCTCTCGTATACTCATCAAGGAGTGTTCTCTCGTCATATTCACTATGCCCAGTGACATACACCTGTCTTCCATTCTGGCTTGCCGCCAGATAGACTCCTGCTTCCTCACTGGTTGCAAGGATCTGAATATCATTGTGCTTTGCGAGGCTCTCCTCATCGAGCCTGGTATGTCTGGAATGGGGTGCCCAGAATTGGTCATCAAACCCACGTACCAGTGGATGGTTCCTCTCCAGCACCGTATGGTGGTAGATGCCTGAGAGTTTCTGGTCCAACACCTGTTTTCCGATACCATAGTAGTGGTAGAGGGCTGCCTGCGCAGCCCAACACACGAACAATGAGGCAAACACATGCTTATCGGCCCAACGGAGGATTGTCTCCAGCTCCTGCCAATAGGCAACTTCCTCAAATGCAAGGGTCTCCACAGGGCTTCCTGTGATGATGAGAGCATCGAAGTGCTCCTCCTTCACATGTTCAAAGGTCTGGTAGAAGGCCTTCAGGTAGGAAGAAGGGGTATGTTTGCTTTTATAGCTTGCAGTGGTGAGGAAGGTTATCTCCACCTGCAGGGCAGTATTGCCGAGAAGACGGAGAAACTGCTCCTCTGTCCTCATCTTATTGGGCATAAGGTTGAGGATGGCTACCTTGAGTGGGCGGATATCCTGGTGTATTGCCCTCTCAGCGGTCATGAAAAAGATATTTTCCTGTTTGAGGACCTCAGCGGCAGGGAGGTCCTTTGGGATGGTCACTGGCATGATGCGTCCTCCCCAAGTGCCTGAGACAGGTCTGCAAGCAAGTCATCGATATGTTCACAGCCAATCGAGAGACGTACTGTGGTCTCTGAGATACCCTGACTCTCCAGCTCTTCCTTGGTGAGTTGGGAGTGGGTAGTGGTTCCCGGATGGATTACCAGAGACTTAACATCTGCTACATTGGCAAGAAGGCTGAAAATCTCCAACCGGTCAATGAACGCCTTTGCATCCGCTCCTGTTCCCTTGATATCAAAGGTGAAGATAGAGATACCACCTTTAGGGAAGTAGTGCTTGTAGAGTGTGTGGTACGGGTTATCTTCCAGACTGGGATGCTGCACTTTAGCAACGCAAGGATGGCCAGCGAGGAATTCGACCACTTTGAGTGTATTCTGTACATGCCTCTCTAGACGGAGGGGAAGGGTTTCCAGCCCCTGGAGGAACAGGAATGCATTCAGTGGCGCAATGCACGGACCAGTGTCCCTGAGCAGTACTGTACGTGCCTTGGTGATCCAGGCAGCCTTACCTGCAGAATCAAGAAAACTCAACCCATGGTAACTGTCATTCGGTTCTGTTACCGATGGGAACTTTCCGCTCTGTTTCCAGTCGAAGTTTCCGCTGTCAATAATGACGCCACCGAGGGATGTCCCGTGGCCACCGATGAACTTTGTTGCAGAATGAACCACGATGTCAGCACCGTGCTCGATAGGACGAAGCAGGTAGGGGGTTGCGAAGGTGTTGTCTACCACGAGAGGTATCTTATGGCTATGGGCTAGATCAGCTAGGGCCTTCAGATCACAAAGGGTGGCATTTGGATTACCGATGGACTCTACAAACAGAGCCTTGGTATTTTCCTTGATGGCACTTTCAACTTCTGCAATATTTGTGGCATCAACAAAGGTGGTGGTGATGCCCCACTCAGGGAGTGTGTGTGCAAAAAGATTGTAGGTCCCCCCGTAGATGGTCTTTGCTGAAACGATATGGTCCTGGTTTTTCGCAAGGTTGAGTATGGAGAGCGTGATGGCTGCCGATCCACTGGCAACAGCCAAGGCACCAACACCCCCCTCCAGGCGGGCCATCCGATTCTCAAACACTTCCTGGGTTGGGTTTCCAAGCCTCGTGTAGATGTTTCCAGCCTTGGAGAGGTTGAAGAGAGACTCGGCATCGTCACAACTGTCAAAGACATAGCTGGTGGTCTGGTAGATGGGTACTGCGCGGGATCCAGTTGCGCTGTCTGCTTTTTCCTGTCCTGCGTGTAGTGCTAGGGTTTCAAAGTGGTAAGTGTTGTTGGTTTTCATGATTTACTCCTGAATGATGAGATTGACAAGGCAACGCCTGGTCTTCTTATTCTGTTCAGAAGCCTCGCATGTGGTCGGTTACCGACCCACAACGTGGATGTTTTGCATGTTTCATGATGATTCCTTGAAGGTCTTAGGCGAGTGCATATTGGCACATGTCAGATTCAATACTGTCTTGCATGCTTTGCATCATTAATGTGCCTCCTTCAAGAAATTACCTACCGAATGGCTAGGGATTGGAGCAAGTATAGGGAAACTTACACATGCGGTCAAGTGGTCAAATACAAGAATCGGCTAAGGCGTAAGAAAACCGGGGGTGAGCCCCCCGGTTCTGCTTCTTAGTCTTCTGTAGCTATAAAGGCATCGAACTCCTTGAAGACCTCTTCATCAGGATGCTTCTCAAGCAAGCTGAAAACAACCATACAGAGGGAAGCAATGATGAAGCCAGGGAGTAATTCATAGACATCGAATATGCCACCTGAGAGTTGCTTCCATACAACGACGGTAATACCACCACCAAGCATAGCTGCCACAGCTCCATTGCGACTGGCGCGTCTCCAGAAGAGAGAGGCGAGGATGACAGGTCCAAAGGTTGCCCCGAATCCTGCCCAAGCATAACTTACTACATCGAAGATGGAGGAATTTGGATCCATCGCCAGGAAGATTGCTATGATGGTAATTGCAACTACGGTGAGTCTGCTGACCAACAAGGTCTCCTTGTCAGATGCATCTTTTCTGAGAACTGCCTTATAGACATCCTTGGAGAAAGCAGAAGAGGCAACCAGGAGCTGGCTGTCAGCGGTACTCATGCTTGCAGCAAGAATAGCACAGAGGAAGAACCCTGCAATGAAGGTCGGGAAGATTTTCTGCATACTGACAATGAATACAGCTTCTGCTGCACTCTGGGAGTCAAATGTGGTAGGGAGAAGGAAGATTTTTCCCACCACACCAACGAGCAATGCTGCTGCCATGGCAATAATTACCCAGACCATTGCAATTCTGCGGCTGGTCTTTACCTCATGATTACTCCTGATGGACATGAAGCGAATCAGGATGTGAGGCATGCCAAAGTAGCCGAGTCCCCAAGCAAGGGCACTGAGAATCTGGAGGAAGCCATAGCTGGTTCCTGGTGGTGTAACAAACGGGTTGATGAAGTGCTGGCCGAATTGGCTGAGCTGTTCGAATGTATGGGCAGGTCCTCCGATTGCGAATACGGCAATTACGCCGGTCATTACCAATGCAAAGAACATCAGGGTTCCCTGTAGGAAGTCAGTTGCTACCACAGCCAGATAACCACCAAGCAGGGTGTATCCAAGGATGACCAGTACGCCCAAAATGAGCGCAGCATAATAATTCATACCGAAAACAGCGGTGAACAGTTTTGCAGAGGCAAGAAATCCACTTGCCGTATACACAATGAAAAATACAAGGATGATGATCGAGCTGATGGTCTGCAACAGCTTGCTCTTGTCATGGAAACGGTTGGTGAGGAATTCAGGGATGGTGATGGAATCCTTGGCGTGAATGGAATATTTTCTCATTCTCTTTGCAACCAATAACCAGTTGAGGTAGGTTCCTACCAGCAAACCAACTGCGGTCCAGAACGCTTCCTGGAGCCCAGTGAAGTAGGCAAGACCTGGAAGACCCATAAGCAACCATCCAGACATGTCACTCGCTTCAGCGCTGAGTGCTGTAAACCATGGACCGATCGAGCGGCCACCGAGAAAGTAGTCACTGGTGGATTTTGTTTTTCTAAACGTGAAAAACCCGATTGTTAGCATAAGCCCCAAATAGAGTGCAAAAGCCAAGGCTGTGATGAGCTGATAACTGTTCATGTTCACAATTCTCCCAACATTTAATACATGTTGGTCCAGAATACCCGTTGAAAAAGAGGGTGACAAGGGCAATAGAAGTTTTCCTGCAAAAAAAATGCATAAATATGCATAAATTCGGGGTACGAATTGAATCTTTTGCCTCTATCTAATGAAACAGAGGCGCCAGCTAACTGCTGGCAGCCACTGTCTTGAGGAACTTTCTGAAGAAGAATGCAATCATCATGGTACCCAGAATCATGACAAAGGTGAGTGCGTTTATCACTGGGGATACACCATAGCGGATCATTGAGTAGACATACAGGGGTAATGTTCCTGAACCAGGACCCGAGACAAAAAAGGTGATGACAAAGTCCTCAAGTGACATGGTTATGCACATCAGGAATCCTGAGAGTACTGCAGGTATGATGGAAGGAATAATAACCTTGAGCAGAGTCTGCCGCTCATTGGCTCCCAAGTCACGTGCAGCTTCCAGGGTGGAGTAGTCAAACTCATCCAAGCGTGCACTCACCAACATGAATACAAAGGGAAGGTTGAAGGTGGTATGTGCAACAAAGATGGTAAATAAGCCGAGACGAATCTTCACCGCAGAGAAGAAAATCAACATGGAAATACCGATGATTACCTCAGGGAGGACCATGGGAAGGTAACTGACTGTGGTAATGTAGCTTCTTCCTTTGAATCGGTACCATTTGATGCCGATGGCTGCCAGGCTTCCAAGCACTGTAGCAGATATGGAGCTGGTGAGCGCTATGATAAGACTATTCCTGAACGCAGCCCAAAGCGATGGGCTTTCATAGATAAGAGTCTTGTACCAGATAAGGCTAGCACTCTCCCACTGCATTCCTTTAACGCTGTTGAAGGAGAAGAATACCACGACAAACAGTGGGATGAAAAGGAAGACAATGACCAAGGACAGCATGGTATAGGAGAAAGAAAAGTTGGTTCTGGAGGTATTTCTTTGATGACTCATCTCTTCCCCCGTTGGCTATGGTGCAGCTTGATGTTCTGCTCAAGCGCCTGTTGATTGCTCTTCTTCTGATGTTGTTCTCTTTTGCCACTGTACAACATCCAGAATACTCCAATCAGGGAGATTAGGGTCAGTACCATGGAGAAGGCAGAGGCAAGAGGCCAGTTCCTGGTCTTGGAGACTTGGTCGACGATGATGTTTCCGATCATGGTGGAGTCCTTGCCACCTACCAATAGTGGCACGGTGTAGGCACCAAAGATAGGAATAAAGGTAAAGATAAAGGCAGTACTCACTCCGCTCTTGATGTTGGGAATCATGACTTTGATGATCGACTCCAACTTAGTTGCCCCCAAGTCCCTGGCTGCATCGAGCAAGGCAAAGTCGAACTTGTCTATGGTCGTGAAGAGCGGAAGAATCGCAAAGGGAAGGTACATGTAGATCAGGACAACAATAACTGCCTGGTTGTTGTAAATCAGGGAGAGGCTCTGGTCAATCAGACCAAGGTTCTTCAGAAGCGAGTTAAGAAATCCTTCACTCGATAGTATGGAGATCCAGGCATAGATGCGGATCAGGGAGTTGGTCCAGAAGGGTATGATGATCAAGAACAGGAGGAAGGTCTGATGTTTGCTCTTTGCCATCGCATAGCCACAGGGTAGGGCAATGAGAAGACAGAGCAATGTTGAGACAATACTGATCCACATCGTCCTGAGCAGTACCTTGGCAAAGCTTGGGTTGAACATCTGCTGGTAGGCAGAGAGAGAAAACTCCCACTCAACACCTCCATAGAGACCCCGTTTGAGGAAACTGTAGAGTATGATGATACTGATGGGAATCGTGAAGAAAAGTGTGAACCAGAGCCCCATGGGAGCGCTATAGAGCGTTCCTAGCAATCGCTCTCGTTCCCTTGGTTTGAGAATTCGTTTCATTGCTCCGTGTCCTTTACTAGGTAGCCGTCGTTTGCACTCCAGCTTACATAGACCGTATCCTTCCACTGGATCTCAGGACCTTCTTCCAAGAATACTGTATGTTGCTTGAATACTTTCACCAGTGTGTCAGGTTCCTTTTCCAATTTGACAAAGAATTTCGATTGGAATCCTGAATAGATGGGTTCTTCCACTATTCCCTTGAAGGTGTTCATGGTTGTACTGTTGCTTCGTGGAGGATTGGGCGAAATCCTGATTTTCTCTGGACGGACGGTAAAGTCGAGCAAAGAGCCAACTTCCTGGGCTTCGGAATCAGTCACATACACTTCACCTTGCAGCTGAGGTACCTCAACGCGTAGGAGGTATTCTTCTCCTTGTGGTTCACAGGAGCGTACAGTACAGGGGAATATATTGGACTCCCCGATGAAGCTGGCAACAAATCTGGTTGCTGGAGCTTCATAGATTTCATAAGGCGTCCCTATCTGCAGTACCTTGCCCTTATTCATGACTGCAATACGATCGGAAACTGAAAGAGCTTCACTCTGGTCATGAGTTACATAAATAAATGTTATGCCGACTTTGTCATGGATGAGGTCGAGTTCCACCAACAGGTTCTGTCTCAGTTTTGCATCGAGGGCAGAGAGTGGTTCATCAAGCAGGAGTACCGCTGGTTCATTGATCAGGGCACGTGCAATGGCTACTCGTTGTTTTTGCCCTCCACTGAGCATGGAAGGTTTCTTGTAAATATGTTCTTCCAGTTGTACTAGTTTTACATATTCCATGACTTTCTGTTCCACGGTTGCCTTATCGGTACGACGAAGTCGCAACGGGAAAGCGATATTCTCGTAGACTGTGAGATGAGGGAACAATGCATAGGTCTGGAAGACGGTATTTGCCTGACGTTTCTCAGGGGGGAGGGGGAGGATGTCCTTGTTGTCGAAGGCAACGCTTCCCGAGTCCGGATAATCGAATCCAGCGATAATCCTCAGCAGTGTGGTCTTGCCACAACCAGAAGGACCCAACAGCGAGAAGAATTCTCCCCTCTTGATTTGTACGCTTACATCATCAAGAGCCTTGAAATCACCATAGGAACGGGATACCCGTTGAGCAGTTACTTCAACACCTTTCAATCTTTTCCATTTCCTCCACTCGTTTCAGGCATAGAATTTCCAAAAGAGGTGTTTTGGAGCCTTCACGATGGTAATGCGAATATCGAATATTTACCCCCCACTGTCAAGCATTCATCCGATAAAATTTCAATGAATTTGTATATTCATACCTTAAAGGAAAGAGAGTTCTTAACGCTGGAAATCTATTCGTACAACCTCACCGGTTCTGGGGTCTTTTCTGTATACTGCTGGGCCTTCCTCGTCATAGCCATACCAGATGAGCCGAGAGAAACGTAGAAGGTCCTGTTCCTTCGGTGGATCGAAGACTCTGCAATAATCAAAGCGAAATGTGGTTTGTACGCGCAAATCATAGCCCAGCATACAACTCCTCCTAAGGCCTCAATCACCGTCCTATGATTGAGGCGATTGTGTCATAAGCGTAGATGAGCATTGGTGACTCGTCAAGGGTATTGGAGCAACAGAGAGGATATTCGTGTTTGGTAGTGTCTCTTCTATGATTGTTTTGCTTGCAGGTGTGGCTTAGGCAGGAAAAAAAATACAGTACCGACCAAAAATGATCGGCACCAAAACTCTATTACGCCAAAGAGGTCTCGAACCTCTGACCTACTGCTTAGAAGGCCCAAAATTAGGTTTATCAACTGTTATCAGAGATTATCATAAGATATTAATAAATAAAGAAATACATGCATTATAAAGCAAGTAGTTTTATCAGGAACTATCAGTGTTTCTACATCAATATTAGAGAGTATTAGGAAATTTGATGTAGAATTGGTGTAGGCATATAGAAAAGGTATTCTGATTTGGAAAGTTGTATTTTTAAAATTAGAGAGATGAAATCTTTCAATATTTATGTATAGCTATTATTATAGTCTAATGGGCTTCATTGTTGTAAAAACAATAAGAGATAACTGAATTGCTTTCTAGAATATTAAAGGAGATTTGAAAATGGCAGAGTATAAACCAGAGCTAGGCCAAAGCGGAAAGGATTGGGTAATCTCTTTAACTAGAGGTGGGCTTGGTGCTATTCCAGTTGTAGGTTCGATAATTGGAGAAATTGTTTGCAATTTGATTCCAAATCAAAGAATTGATAGGTTAGAAAAATATCTCAATTATCTAGAACAGAGTTTGTCTAGTGCTATTGAAAGATTTGATTCTTTTAGAAGGAATATTTCTAGTCCACAAGGTATAGAACTTTTTGAGGACTGTTTACTCTTAGCTGGTCGTGCTTCAACTGATATTAGAAAACAACGATTAGCAAGGCTAACCTTTTCAGGTTTGTCTTGTGATACATTTAATTACAGTGAAACCAAGAAAATGGTGAATTTGTATTCAGAACTTACAGATGAAGAATTAATAACGCTCGTTTATTATAGAGAAACTATATATCTAGAATCAGCTAGTAATCCAAGCGATTATCATAATCTCATGAGAAAAAAGTATCCAGAGATACTAGAACCAATTTCAGCTTCGTTAGGACAAGATGAGGAAGTATATAGGCGAAAAGCATTACAAGATAGTTTTAGGGATACCTTAATACAAAAAGGTTTAGCAAAAAATGATCGTAGTTTTTCAATTACACGACTAGGCAAGATTCTAGCTGAGTATATTTTTTTAGATGGCGAAGAAACTCATGATGAATGAAAATAGTGTTTGGGTCGGGAGCTGTGAATCCTAGGTCAATATTTGATCTAGGTGTGAAATTTCAAATTAATTGAACTCAGATTCAATATCTTCATTGAAACTGTTTAAGTAGTTGAGATAATCAAAGTTATTAAAAAAGGACTTGATCATATCATAAAGTATCAGATACTCATCGTAAAAAATCTTTATATTTATATGCATTAACTGATTATCAAGATGATTATGACCCTTAATGTCGGTTCTGTATCTAAAAGTCTCACCATTATCATCTATGTCAATAATTTTTCGTATCGAATTGGGTATCTCTTTTTGGAATTTCTCTAGGTCAAGACGGATTTCTGGAATGGAACGAGAGTGGTCTTTTAACATATTGAATAGATTTATTAGGTTATGGCCTTTGAAGATAGCTTTTTTAACTAATTTCGTATCATCAAGACGAACAACTTCTCTTAAAGAAATTTTCAGTGCTATTTCAAGAGAATGCCGAGCATTGAAAACTATTGGATAAATTAGTGTGTCCGCAAGGGACCTGTCATCCGAAAGTACGGCTAAGCACAACCGCTTAGTAGCTTCTGAATACCCTTCAAAATAATTATAGTCTGATACTCTTCCGTTTGTACCAACACAAGCGTTAAACGGCCAAAAACTTATATCACCCAAATCAATCAAATCTTTCATATTTCTAAACTCCTCGTAGATTATGAACTGAAAGAACCATCAAAGTATATTACAGATATGGAACCTCTGGTTTATCTATTGCTCCATATCTGGCCGTTTAGGCTTTTTCAGGACTCTTTGGAGTCCTCCTAATAAAGACAAAACCTTGGCTCAATAACCAAGGCTCTGAAAGAAAAATCTCTGAATACTTCTCTTCTGTTGTTATGTATATTTTGAGTGAGCTTGCTTACCAAAATCACCGAGTGTAGTGGAAACTTTGGCTCTTAACTATGATTGTCAGAAAAGCCCATCAAATGCATCCTCGTGTTCAAGGACTCTGCTATAACTATCCTTCAAAGAAGGGTGGTTATATCTCTCTGTCATGCTCTCTGAACTATGACCAGTTGTCTCCTGTAGAATCTCCAAGGGAAGAACATTCCTCAAAAGGGTATTGTAGGTATGTCGAAAACTATGAATTACCAAATTCCTACCTTCACTCTTTATTTTTGCTTCCTCCAAGGCTTTCTGGAATCTGTTCTGCAGCGTCTTTCCCATGATTGGCCTGCTGCCATTCCTACCATAGAAAATCAAATCCTCTGGATCATTGAAAGGCGTACTCGCTTTCCAATATTCCAGAATCTCCTCTGCTCTCTGGCTCAATACCACAACTCTGCTTTTTCCTGTCTTGGTGCTCCCAGTGGAATCATCGTTCTTGATGGATTCTTCAATCAATAAACCATTTCGCTTCTTGTCCTCGATGACATGTTTCCATTTCAAAGCTCTGGCTTCACCTCTTCTCATCCCTGTTGTTGCCAGGATAAAAAAGAAATATGCATACTCTTCTTCCCTCCAAATCTTCGTCAGCGCTTCGAGGTCGCTCGGGAACAGCTTCTTCAGCTCTGCTTGGGAAAATACATCTCTAGTCTTTGGCTGAACCGCTAGAGACTCAACAATGGAAAGACAGTTGTAGGGAATAATACCTTCTCGCTCCGCTTCTCTGAGAACAGTTCGAAAGGCATAGAGAATATGATTCTTCGTCTGATTGGAAAGTTGCTCTCCAGTGATACCAGCCAGTTCTCAATCTCCACCCGATTCAATGAGGACAATGAACGCTTCCCAAACTGGGGTAGAATGTAATTAACAAGGTGGTCTCTTCGCAACTTTGAATTGGTCTTGGAAAATCTCTTTCCTTTTGCCAGCTGACGTTTGATATACAAACATTCATCCCATACAAAGAACGTCTTCGTATAATCATTCAATGCACGGTCATTGGTGTCGTTCTGTACAAGAAACTTTTCTACCACAGCAACGGCTTCATGCTTCAGTGATTTGCCTGTGGATTTAGGTTTCCTCGTCCCATCCTCATCATAGTAGTAGAAGAACCAAACAACGCCTTTCTTGTTCTTGGCATCCTTGTAGCGCTTGAAAAGAGTGTATTCATGTCTCATGGTCTCTAGTTTTGATGTAGATTTTGATGTAAGTCAAGGGTAGTTGAGTTGGTGTTAAAAAGAAAAGATACCAGCTATTTAGCCAGTATCTTCTTTCTTTATAGTAGTTTATTTCTTTTACGCCAAAGAGGTCTCGAACCTCTGACCTACTGCTTAGAAGGCAGTTGCTCTATCCAACTGAGCTATTGGCGCATCGCTTACAGGTCTTACGTCCCTGAAACGAGCAAACAGTAACGCAAAAATAAAAAAAGGTAAAGATGGTTAGAAAAAATTGTTTAATGCATGAAATATAATCGTGTTCCATTATATTTTGGCTTGCCTAATGGGGGAAATCTATGTATACTTACTAATACCTAGTTAAAAACTAGGAAATAAACATACGATACATAGGAGGTATTTCATGTTTAAGCAAGTTGAACTTTCCTACGGTTTTGATGCGTTGGAACCGCATATCGATGAATTAACCATGGTCACCCACTACACGAAACACCATGCCGGATATACAAAGAACCTTAATGCTGCGGTAGAGAAGGATCCAAGCCTGAAAGATCGCTCCATTGAAGACATACTCAAGAACCTCGATTCTATCTCCGACGAGAAGCTTAGAACCGCTGTGAGAAATAATGGGGGAGGGTATGCTAACCATAATCTCTATTTCTCAATACTCAGTCCATCTGCCGCTCATACGCCTAAAGGCTCGTTACTCGATAGAATCAAGAAAGATTTTGGAAGCCTTGATGCTTTGAAAGAAACACTAAACAGCCAGGCAGCAGGAAGATTTGGTTCAGGCTGGGCGTTCCTTGTTGCACATTCTGACGGATCCCTGGAAGTAAAGAATACCCCGAACCAGGATACACCCTTGATGGACAAGAAGGGTGGGGTGCCCATTCTTGGCATTGATGTTTGGGAGCATGCATACTACTTGAAATACAAGAACCTTAGGGCAGAATACCTGAACGCAATTTGGAATGTCCTTGATTGGGCAAAGGTAGAAGAAGACTACCTGAAACTCCTTTCATAGACGTATTGTACTCTCCATGGCCCCCCTGAAATAGGGGGGCCGCTTTGTGATGGGCTCCGTCACCAGAAAGGTTCAGAGATATACAAAAGCAAAAATATGAATAATAGATAACGGTAAGATACAAATAGAGAGCGGAACAATACAAAAATATTAGTCTATCAGTACTTGATTATCGAATAGTAATTCAGTAAAATATGGCCATGATACAGAACGAGGACAAGGAGACCTATATGGATAACCACGATATACAGAAAAGACAAAGCATCGAGTACATGATCAAGAACTCTGACATGTTCCTGGACGCAGACTATGAACGTCTCGCTTCACACATTGAGGGACACCGCTACTTTCTTGGAAAGAACCTTTCCATGCCAATTACCTGGGATGAGGCAACCTACTCCTGGATGAGTAATATCTACCAGCCAATCAGCCAGGTCATGGAAAACTGGGCAACCCAGCTGAGTTTTCCTGGAAGAAGGAAAGCAGACCTCTTTTTCGAGATTTGTGACCATCAGTATTTCCTGAGCCTGAAACAGCAGAAGGAAGTCGATGTGTACAATGCTGCACTTGACTACGACATACAGTTTGGCAAGACCATCGGAAGGATCATTGCAAGGATTCTCTCTTCCAACAATGCGGCATAAAAGCCAGAAGCAAAATACATAGGGCATGCGGTCTAATGGCTGTATGCCTTTTTTATGCCATTGTTGATCGACCAAACCTATACACATACCACAACATTCCTTTGATATGTTTTCCACTTGAGTAGGTGACCCCTTGCTGTAAGAGAATAGCGCAAAATGAACACAGGAAACCTAGTAAGATGTTTAAAATTCAGTTTTGTCTAGGCCATGAACCTATGATAGGGTTAGCAAGGGAAGATTGAATATTAAATATGCATTCTCCCGATTCCTTATTACAAGGATGAGTACATGTGGCAGTATGACATGATTTATAAACGGAAGTCCTTCCATCTTTTTCGAGGCGTAGAGCGCTCACTTACAGATGAGGAGCTAGAAGAGATCAATACAGCCTTAAGTGAGTGCAAACCTCTTGTCAGTGATATCAAGGTTGCAACAAAGATTGTTCCGGCCAATGAGACAACCTGCAAGCGAGGGGAAACACACTGCATCATGTTCTACAGTGAAAAGAAGGAAGGGTCCTTGGAGAATATCGGTTATATCGGGGAACAGATTGATCTCTATCTGGCATCGAGAGATATCGGTGCTCTCTGGTATGGGATCGGGAAGAAAAAAGAGGAGAACCACTCGGGGCTTGAGTATGTCATCATGATAGCCATCGCAAAAATGCCGCCAAAAACATTTCGTAAGGATATGTTCAAGGCTAAGCGAAACATGCTTGCAGAAATCAGAGCAGGCGAGGGCTTTGATGAGATCCTGGATATTGCACGATTCTCCCCAAGTGCATGCAACAGCCAGCCATGGTATGTTTCCTGCGAGAAGAAAACGCTTGCTGTGTATCGCTACACCAGGGAAGGGAAGCGTGGAATAATGCCAGAGGGGAGCGTCTTGTACTACAACCAGATCGACATAGGCATATTTCTTTATATACTTGAAATCTGTATGGAACATGGAGGTCTTGTCTTTGCAAGATCCCTCATGTTTGAACCTAGTGATCTTGAGAAGAATCTCACAGCGCAATACCAGATAACCACATGAAGAAAAAAGCAGTTCTCTACATACACGGTAAACATGGCAGCAAGGAAGAACTAGATCGTCTGAGACCATTGCTTCAAACTAAAGAGTATGATGGGTACGCCATAGACCTTCCAGGGCATGGCCAAAGTACAGAAGATCTCGTAAGTTTTACTCCATGGGGTACCAAGCCTCTATTACAAACCTCCTTTGGAATGCTTTCAAGGGAATATACTCAGGTCACGCTAGTTGCAAACAGCATTGGGTGTTACTTCTCCATGCATGCATTGCAGGGTAACCCTATAGATAATGCCTTATTCATTTCTCCCATTCTATCCATGGAGCGGCTTATCACAGATATGATCGCTTGGGCAGGTATTACTGAGGCAGCGTTGCAGAAGAAAAAAGAATTTCATACGGAATTTGGAGAAATACTTTCGTGGGATTATCTTCAATATGTTCGAAATAATCCTAGTAATTGGAAAATCCCTACCTCTGTGCTTTATGCAGGACACGATATGATGACCTCCAGGGACACCATCGATTCCTTCATCAGTGCGCACAATGCTGCTCTCACAGTCTATGAAGAAGGGGATCATTGGTTCCATACTCCTGAG
Source organism: uncultured Sphaerochaeta sp. (assembly GCF_963666015.1). Classification (NCBI taxonomy): domain Bacteria; kingdom Pseudomonadati; phylum Spirochaetota; class Spirochaetia; order Spirochaetales; family Sphaerochaetaceae; genus Sphaerochaeta; species uncultured Sphaerochaeta sp. The sequence goes on from NZ_OY762555.1 coordinate 3,424,287, forward strand.
CAATTGGAGTTCCTAGATCAGTGGCTCCTGAAGCAACTATGAGTGTCATATTGTATATCTACTCTAAATGCTGAAACAAATTGAATTACTCTTTGTTGTGTGAATTTGGTTGTCGCAGACTGGCCCCTGAGTTGGTCTCGGGATACAAAAAAGGACGAACTGAGAAACTCAATTCGTCCTAAGTAGATCGGGGCGAAAGGACTCGAACCTTCGATATCCTGCTCCCAAAGCAGGTGCCCTAGCCACTGGGCTACGCCCCGAAACTTTTTGGAGTATACGCACTTGAGCTTGAAAGCGTCAAGGGGGTAGGATACAGAAATATGGATAAGAATACATACGCGAGTTTGATATACGAACGATTGGACACACTCCTACCAGAAGATATTCAGTTTTTGGAGCAACGTGACCCCTTCAGATTCCTGATCAGTGTCATCCTCTCAGCCCAGACAACTGACCGAACCGTCAACGCAGTGGTACGAACGTTGTTTGCCCTCTACCCTGATGCTCCTTCCCTTGCCAAGGCAAGAAGGGAGGATGTGGAAGAGATCATCTTTCCCACCGGCTTCTATCGAAACAAGGCAAAGCATATCATTGCCTGTGCACAGGCACTCGGAGATTGCGGGCTTCCTGAAACCATGGAAGAGTTGGTCAAGCTTCCTGGAGTGGGGAGAAAGACAGCCAGCTGTGTGCTGGGTGATATCTATGGAAAGCCGGCCATTATTGTCGACACACATTTTGGAAGAGTTGTGAACCGGCTTGGGTTGGTTTCAACCAAGGATCCGGAGAAAATCGAGAAGGAAGTAGCTTCTCTCTTGGAACCTCGATTTCATTACCGGTTTTCCATGACAGCCAACCTGTTTGGGAGAACGACCTGTCATGCAAAGAAACCAGGTTGTGAGGATTGTCCGTTCAGTGATTTCTGTCCGAGTCGAGATGCTTTTCTGAAGAAACATTCCAAGTGATGAGATCACCCTCTCTCTGGACGCTGAGAATGGCAAGCGATACATCCTTGATCATGATAGGTTCAACCGGGAAAGTAGTATCCATCTCACCAAGATAGATACCATCATACGGGTAGTCTGTTCCCAATTGCTCGCGAATCTTTGTAAACGGTGTGCCCGGAATGGGAAGATGCAGGAGCCCATATTTGTAGGAGGCTACGCCAAGTGTAGATAGAGGAAGGTGTGGACAATCGACAAAAGGCAGTGCCTCCTGCTTGTCAGCCGGGCCAAGGATGATGCATGCTTCCAGTGCAAGCAAACTGGGGTTTCCATGCTGTTTGTATAAACTGTCCCTGAATAGTTTCAGGTTTCTTCTCAGCTCTTTGCCCAATCGAAGGATGTAATAGTTCTCCATGGGTGTAGCATACTGAAGGAGATAGGCCTCAGCAAGGGAAAAAACAGAAAAGATGATGCCTTTGTCTTTACACAAAAGCTGTTATCTGGTAATTTGGCTAAGGTTGAAGTCTATTTGTACGACACCCTTGTACTACTGCTCACGGGCAAGGGCTTGCCTGGACAAGGTGATGCGTGATTTCGACAGGCCCTGGTTCGGCCAACGAATGAATTATTAAGGATAAGGTGGATATAGCTATGGCTCGTAGATGTGAGATTTGCGGAAAAGGAACGGTTGCAGGAAATAGTGTTCCGAGAAAAGGACAAGCCAAGAAGCATGGCGGTGTTGGTCAACACATTGGTGTTACCACAAAGCGCGTATTCCGCCCCAACATCGTGTCTGTGAAAACTCTGGTCAAGGGAACTCCCCGTACCATTAAAGTTTGCACACGTTGCTTGCGGAGCGGTAAAATCGAGAAGCTCGTATAATCATACGCACGTCATCTCGATTACCAGAAGAGCCCAGCATTGGGCTCTTTTTGTATAATTTTACAAGACTAATTTTCAGTGTTTTGTTCACTATGATGAATTTTTCTCGGAGGTGTTGGTAATGAATGACATACGGGTACACGCAGTAGAAAGCATCAATCTTGTTTCACAGGATGGTTTGGAAAAGCTCATCCGAATTCTTCGTACCTCCGGAGAGACACACCAGGTAGTAGTACTTGCTCCATTCACTGATGATAACCTTGAACTCACCAACCTCTTGCACCTTGCCATGCAACGTGATGAGAGGCTCTGGTCCATGCAGGAGCAACGCTTTACCCGTTGGACAGCCTTGGTTGAAGACCTTCTTTCTGTACCTGCCGGGACCAAGGTCCTGGACAGGATAAAGCAAGGATTTGCAGACCTGGAAGATATCCTTCGCTCAATCTGGTTGGTTCAGGAGATCAGTGAAGGAGTACAGCGCTATGCAGGTACTCTCTGTGACAGTTGGGTTGCTGATCTTGCTTGCCATTGGGCCAATTTGCATAACCTTCCATCCAATCTCCTTGGCTATGCCGATTCCCTGAAGAAGCATAGAGTTGAGGAATCATCACTGTTTATTTATGGCGCGGTAAAAGATGGCCAAAGCGAATACGCTGCAGCATCCCTTGCTGCACAGCTTGAAGCAGTTGGGGTAACGTTCTGGAACAATAGTTCATTACTCCATAATGCTGACCACAGGGAAGTTCCTTCTGCGTTGGTTATCCGCTCTCTCTCCTATGCTGAAGCAACTGAGCTCAGCTTCTTTGGGGCTCCCATTATTCATTCTCATGCACTTGTCCCTGCCATTGCTGCCTCCTTGGATGTGCAGCTTCGCTGTTGGAAAGACGAAGAAGATCCAGGTACCATCATCAGTAAGCATGGAGACAAGAGAGAACCAAATAGAGTGAAGGGCTTTTCCATCATCCATGATATAGCCCTTATCAATGTGGAAGGAGCAGGAATGAGTGGTGTTATTGGCATCGCTAGTCGCCTCTTTTCAGCCATGAGAAAAGCTTCCATCTCCGTTGTGCTTATCAGTCAGGCTTCCAGTGAGTATTCCATCTGTTTTGCTGTTCCCGAGAGGGAAGCAGATCGTGCCTGCGCCACTGCTAGGAAGGAGTTCGCTCCCGAGCTTGAGGCTGCCTCCATTCAAAGTATTGAGGCTGAAACCGGGCTTGCAGTCCTTGCAGCTGTTGGAGAGCAAATGACAGGCCAGGCAGGAGTTGCTGGGAAGTTTTTTTCTTCCTTGGGCAAGGCAGGGGTAAATGTCATTGCCATTGCACAGGGTTCAAGTGAGACCAACATCAGTGCAGTTATCAAGGGAATTGACAGCAAAAAGGCATTGAGGGCGCTTCATGCACGGTTCTTCCTCTCCAAGCGAGCGATCTCGGTTGGTTTGCTCGGCCCAGGAAATATCGGCGGTACGTTATTACAGCAAATCTCCAAGGAGACAACCAGACTGAAAGAACAGTTTGGGCTCGATATTCATATCCGGGGTATTGCGAACTCTAGAAAGATGTTGCTTGACCAGGATGGGATTGATCCAGGCGCCTGGAAAGAACGCTTTGATAAGGAAGCTGTTGAGCTCGACCAAGACCTCTTTACCCGCCACATTGGTGCTACCTACTTCCCACACTCCCTGATCATAGACTGCACTACCAGCAGCAAACTTGCTGAGCAGTATGTGTCGTGGTTGGAGTCAGGGATTCATGTCATTACCCCGAACAAGAAGGCTGGGACGGCTCCTATGGCGTACTACCAGAGCTTGCTGGAGACTTCCATGAGAACCGGAAAACGATTTCTCTATGAGACCACCGTCGGTGCAGGGCTTCCTATTATCTGGACCTTGAAAGACTTGGTCCAGACAGGGGATACCGTACACCGCATTGAGGGTATTGTCAGTGGTACCCTTGCCTGGCTCTTCTCCAGCTATGATGCAAGTATTCCCTTCAGCTCCCTGGTAAGACAAGCAAAGGAGATGGGGTATACTGAACCGGACCCGAGAGATGATCTCTCAGGTATGGATGTTGGGCGGAAGACAGTCATTCTCGCCAGAGAGTTGGGCTATTCCTTGGAAGTGGAAGACATTCCCATACAGAGTCTGGTACCTGAGTCTTTGGATGGTTGTTCTTCAAGTGAGTTCATGGAGAGATTGGAGGCAATCGATCCTATCATTGAAAAAGCTTACAAAGATGCCGCAGAGAAGGGTGAAAAGCTCCGCTATGTCGGGATTGTAGATGAAGAGGGCAACTGCAGTGCTTCCTTGAAGAGCTATGCGGGCAACCATCCCTTTGCCCAGGCAAATGGAACTGACAATGTGATCTGTTTTACCACCGACCGGTATTTGAGCCAACCTCTGGTGATCAAGGGACCGGGAGCAGGAAGGGAAGTTACCGCCGGTGGTGTATTCTCTGATATTCTTCGATTGGCAGCCTATCTTGGGGCCAGGATTTAGGAGGACGTAACGATGAAGTTTGTATCAACAAGAAAGGAAGCTCCCAAGGTGAGTGCCAGCGAAGCAATCATGCAAGGTCTTGCACCAGACGGGGGACTCTATGTTCCTGAGTCCTTTCCCTCCCTTTCTCACCTGAATGTACATGAGATCTCCTCATACCCTGAGCTAGCCTATGAAGTGCTTGCTCCTTTCTTTGAGGATGATCCTCTGAAAGATGACCTGGCTCAGATTTGCATGGACGCCTTCAATTTTCCGGTTCCCTTGGTTCCCCTAAAGGGGAAGGAGATGGTCCTTGAGCTCTATCATGGGCCGACTGCTGCATTCAAGGATTTTGGTGCACGATTCCTTGCTGCAAGCATGGAGAAGATCCTGGAGAAGCAAAGCCGAAAGCTTACCATTCTGGTAGCAACCAGTGGTGATACCGGTGGGGCGGTAGCCGCAGCCTTCGCTGGACGAAAGGGTATTGATGTAAAGGTACTTTTTCCCAAGGGTAGGGTAAGCAAGAGGCAGCAAACCCAGCTCACCTGTTGGGGTGGCAATATTGAGGCCTATGAGGTCGATGGCAATTTCGATGACTGCCAGAAGATGGTCAAGGATGCGTTCATGGACCAGGAGATTGCCACCAAGTGGGGACTCAGTAGTGCAAACAGCATTAACCTGGGCAGGCTCCTTCCCCAGAGTGTTTACTATGTCTATGCTTCCCATCTCTACTTCCAGGCAACTGGAAAGAAACCAACCTTCATCATTCCCAGTGGAAATGTGGGCAACAGCTGTGGTGCCTACTGGGCCCTGAGTATGGGATCTCCCATTGAAAGGATTGTCCTCTCAGTGAATGAGAACAAGACCATTCCTGACTATCTGTTTTCCGGCAACTATGAGAAGCGTCCCTCTGTAGCTACCTTGGCCAATGCCATGGATGTTGGGGCTCCGAGCAACATGGAGCGTTTGTTCGATCTCTATCCAGATATCGATACTATGCGAAAGATGGTAAGCGCTTGGTCTGTTGATGACGAGACCATCAGGAAGACGATCAAGGAAGTGTATGATGAGTCAGGGTATATCATGTGCCCCCATACCGCTACAGGAGAGCGAGTGAGAAGAGACCATTTCAGTGGCAAACCCACCATTGTCATTTCTACTGCCCACCCAGCAAAGTTTGAGCAGGTGGTAGAACCACTGCTTAATACAGAGGTACCCGTTCCAGAGAACCTGAAGCAATTGCTTGATAAGAAGACTTCTTTCAAACAGGTAGGGAAGGAGTATCGGGAGTTGTTTGAGTAGGGTGATTTGGCAGAAAATATCGCCACACTGTAAATCAATACCTGATTCCCAGTGTGGCTTTTTGGATTGCTAAATTAGCTGAAAATTATTCTAGGTCCATTGATTAAGACATCTCGGCTATCAGTCCTCCGATATACTCAACCAATTCCCAATTTGTAAGCGAATGCGCAGTGGTTCCGTCAGTAATCGAAAGCTTCATATACTCTTCGCTTACGTCATAAGAACCGTAGAACGCCGCCATGGCTGTCCCAAATGAATTCTGATTCGCAAAAATGCTTGAGAGATCTTCCAGATACGTATCAATATCATCCAGTCTCGTTGCTTTGATTGGCTTCAAGGCAAATTCGATGACAACGGGATGATCATAAACAGTGACATCTGATTCCCCTGCAACACCAATCGTGTTAGTCGCGATGCTGAACTGTAAGGAAATGTATACATCACCATCTATCCATAGCGGGTTATCTGTTGATGGTATCTGGTACTGCAAGTTCTTGATGCCAAAATCGATGAACAAGCCAGTAGCTAGCTTGATCCCATTAGATTCTTCAATTGACATGAAAGAGGAAACACCGAAATTTCCTTCTGCAAAGATATCTCCAATTATGTCAGAAATAGCATCAAAGTCTGGTTTGTTTTCATTAGTTAGAGGCATATCAGCTGCTGTTTCAAGTAATTCCAGCAAATCGGAGACTTTCGCTTTCATTTCCAAATCGAGATGATCGATAGTAAAATCTAACAATGTATCATAGGTGCCTTCTGTTTCGCCTGGTTGAACTATAGAGAGATTTTCATCTTCTAGGCTGATACTGAAGGTGGATGAAAGCGCTCTTGTGGTAGGATGTGCATTTCCTTTAATGGTTTCAGTAAAAGCAGTTATCGTTCCACCAAATCCAGAATTAAGTGTTCCTTGAAGGAATGCCATGAAGCTCTCATCATTAAAACCTGGCAGTGTATAAGGATCAATATCTACTCCGGTTTCCAGAGGAACGTCCGTCAAAGTTGCAACTCTATAATCTCTGACATGAGTGGCAAATATTTCTGTCCACTTCGCATAGAGCGTTGTATCAGCGCTCACATCAGTATTGAAATCCCATGCAGTTGTTAATCCAGTGTCAGAGAACCAACCCGCAAAGGTGTACCCCTCTTTTTCAGGATCTGAAGGTTTTGTAAATGTTGAGCCTTTTAAGATGGTTTGCTCAAGAACATTACTCCCACCGTTTGAATCAAACACTCCTTTAACCGTATTACTGGTCCATTTAGCATACAGTGTCATATCAGCATTCACAGGATTACTAAAATTCCATGCAGTTGATAGTCCCGCATCAGAATACCATCCACTGAATGTATACCAATCTCTTGTGGGAGCTGTTGGTGCTGTAAGGGTTGCTCCCTTTTCAACTGCTACTCCGTTAACAAAGCTTCCACCATTGGAATCGAACGTAATATCGACAGGGTCTGTCAGCCATTGAGCATAGAGGGTCATGTCCTCGTGTACTACATCCGTTGAAAAGTCCCACCGATAGGTGAATGCGCTGTCTTTATACCATCCACTAAATATTTTTGATCCATTGGCATTTGGAGCAGCTGGTGCTGTTAATTGTGTATCATAATTTGCTTGAACAGTAGTATTCTGTTGTGCGCTGTTATAATCATACGTTATATCGAGTGAACTTGGTGTCCACTTGGCATACAGTATGATATCTGTAGTGATTGCAGTGGAAAAATTCCAAGCGTTTGCATAACTCTGGTCAGTATACCAACCAGCAAATGTATGTCCCGTTTTCGTAGGTGCCGACGGAGCTGTAACTCTTTCACCTACGGTAACAGATTTAATTTGCATGATATCATCAGTATAGAATGTGACAGAGACCTTCTCTTCAATTTCTGGTCCAGCCATATCGCACCCAATCATACTCACCAATGTGAACAGTATTAATAATGGAATAGTATATAGCAATGATCTTTTCATTGTTGTTTTCCTTTTGATTGCATTTCGGTTTTGATTTGAAAGCTGCTTTTTAAAACAAAAAAGCATTATTCAACGCCTAGGTCAGGAAAAGGCGTAAGTAATTTGCCCTTTTAAGAAAGAACCTGATCTGGCGGCGGTAGGTTGGAGTAGAGGGAACTATCCCATCCCGCTTTTCTAGAACAGTTGGGATGAATATTGCATTGCAAACCTGACATACAAGCCCAATAGTCGTTTGGCAGTAACATCATTCCTGATTTCTTCCAAGTTTGCCGCATTATCCCTCCAAATACCTGCAATCCTCCAGAGCATATGTAACCTGGGGATTTGAGACGCATACGATATTTGGAGCTACAGTATTCTAGTACTGCATGAGCCTCATTCTCATTGAGTTTGTTCTTATTCGTAGAATACCAACAGTTTTATGGAACTGTAAAGAAAAATATGACACAAGGTATGAATAGTAATATAGTGTTAGGGACTATCCCATCCCGCTTTTCTAGAACAGTTGGGATGAATATTGCATTGCAAACCTGACATACAAGCCCAATAGTCGTTTGGCAGTAACATCATTCCTGATTTCTTCCAAGTTTGCCGCATTATCCCTCCAAATACCTGCAATCCAGAGCATATGTCCAGAGGATAGGTTGTAACCTGGATTTGAGACGCATACGATATTTGGAGCTACAGTATTCTAGTACTGCATGAGCCTCATTCTCATTGAGTTTGTTCTTATTCGTAGAATACCAACAGTTTTATGGAACTGATATGTAAAGAAAATACAGGACTATGAACAACAAGGAGAATCCTTGGTGGTTTTACAAAGGAATATGACACAAGGTATGAATAAATTACGTTAGGGATCGCATGATATATGAAAATATGATGAAATAATCACTATAATATTACAAAAAGTATAACAAATGAGGAAAAACATATGACATAAAGAAGCACCCCAATATAATCTCTTCTATCAGGGTGCTTGTCAGGGATTTCCTTCTTTTATTTCGAGAATTTCCCCTTTATCGTGAGCTTTGAAGTAAGTGCATCATCACTGTTGTCAACAATTGAATCATAATAACTCACTTCAAAGAGGGCAGACGTTGAGATTGGACCAAAGCGTTTGTCGATCCCCGCTGAGCCTGTTATCTTGAACGCTTCAAGGGAGCTCTTGAACGCTTGGTCAAGTGAAGCTGTGAAGGTAATCGTATCGAAGAACGCTTGTTTGATGGAGAACTTCGCATCATAGCCAAATGTTGTCAGGCTATCTGTCTCTGTGCTCCAAGCTTGGTCAAAGCCAAGGGAGATTGCATACCGACTGAAACTCGTTCCAGCTGAGAGAGCATAGGAGAACTCCCAGAACGTGGACCCATCCTTGACCCCATCACTCTGGATGTTTGTGACGAAGGAGTCCTTTGTCTTCGCACCAAAGTTTGTGGACACATCCCCAAACTTATACCTTGCACTCTTCCACCTCAGTTCACCGGTATGGGTGCTGGAGATGTCATTGGTCGTGGCAGTAGAAATTGCTGTTGCTACGCTTGCATCAGTTGCTTTTTCTGCCAAAGCCTCAGCATTGGTTGTCTCATAGAGGAATGTATAATCCAAGGCTAACGTTCCGAAGTGGGTAAGTTGTGGGAAGTCGACACCCGCCTGTACCTGGTGAACAATGTTGGAAATATCATTTGCTGAGGTTGGAGTGGAATCGGGGGCTAGGTCAGGTTTCACCAAAGCGATGATATCGTTGAACAGAATATCAGCGATATTATTCTTGTTCCTTTCATACCCTGCGGAGAACGTGAAATCATTGATCCCCTTCTCAAAAGCCAACCCATAAGAAAACTCATCGGTAGCAACTGAAGCGCCAAGGCTCTTGTAGGTACTATCTGTTTTCCGTATCCACGTCTGGATACCAAGAGAGGGTACCTCTACCTCAGCCCCGTAGCTCACGCCCCACAGTGTTCTGTTGATGACTCCACTGATCAAACCATTGGTAGGGAGGAAGTAGTCCAGGACCGGGAAGATTGATTGGACCTTGTCCAAGTATCCCAGGTAGGAGCTTACATCGGGTCCTCCCTGATCCTCTAGGTCTGTCGCCAGCTGGTCAACATCAAGGACGTCACTTGCATCATCATTGTAGAGGCTCAAGGAGAAGGATGCGTCAAGGTTAAATAGCTTGTTCTTTGAGCCACTGCTCAAACCAATGACCATATTCTGTTCTGGCCTGATGTCATCAAGATCATACAAATCACCGATGGGGGAATCGGCTCCACTCTTGAGATTCTCATAGCGTCCCTGTAGGGAGCTGATGAAGGATATATTGGTCTGCAGATAGAAGGCCTCCCTGGCCTTACCAGCCATCTTGAAACCGAAGAAGTTCTGAGGCCACGCTGTTTCAGCCACGCCAAGATCACTCAAACCCTTTGCCACTTTCAGTTCAAAGAACGGGAGATCAATACCGACTGCTGTTCCCCTAAAGGAAAGATCATTGATAGTCTCTTTCTGGAAATACACCTTCTGGTCGCCAAACTGGTAGGTGAGGGCAGGACCGAAGAGAGATATCTTCAGCAGCAATTGGTTGTCGTTCTCGTACTTTCTTGCCTCCTCACCTGTCCAGTCAAACTCGTTGGCAAAGTTGATCGGGTTGTACAAGTTCAGGTAATTCTGCAGGTCTGCAATCAAAGTGTTGGGGTATGCCTCAGTAATATCGGTAACAGCAACAGTATCCTTGAAAACAGCAGACCCCTCCATGACAAGTGGACCGACCTTCATATACCCATCGCCTCCAAGTTCGTAGGAGATGTCCAGATTCTGGCTCACATCGCTGAATACCGCTTGTACATCTGTTTGGTTCTCACTCTCTCCAAACCCAAGGATATACTCAACCTCAAGGTTTGCACGGTACGAACCATCAAAGGCGAAGGTTGGTGCTTTCTCTGCAGTAATCGTGAAGGTATACTCCTCTGTTGCAATATTACCGTAGCGGTCTTCCATCTCGATGGATATTACCGCATCATCGCTTTCTTCAGGGGTGATCAGGAAGGAAAGGTATCCGCCAAAGACACCACTTCTCGTAAGTGTTTGCCCGTCTCTGGTGATATTGAAGCGAGTGAGTGCACTCTCATCAGCAACACCAAACACTACCAGTTGTTCCTTTCCCTCCACCAGCTCAAACGAACCTGGGCTTACCAATTCAAGGGTAGGAGCTTCCTTGTCCTGCAGCAGCCTGGCCTTGTGTTCTCCAATCTTAGGGTCGCGGATGTATTTACCATCACTATTCTGCATGATCGTGTAGTAGATCAGTTCATCGGAGGTGAGATAGGTGTAGGGGACGGTAGTCCTCCACACCCCCTTATCTTCGACAAACTCACTATAACGTGGTTCACGCTCACCATTCTGGTAGAAGAAGAATCGTGCCTCCTGTACTGTACCATCGGCCTCCGCACTTGAAAGCGTTACCTCAAGGTTCTCATATGCTTTCACTTCTCCAGGAACATCAACCTGCAATGCAAAAAGGGAAGCACTCAACAGACTGATTACAACAATCAAGAATAACGTATGTGTATTTTTCATGGTGCTCCTCCTTCCTACCAACCAAATCCGGGTGAGCCATCATATCCACCACCCATGAATCCAGGTGCGCCGCCATAGCCACCGCCTCCAAACCCTGGGGCTCCTCCATATCCGCCGCCGAATCCAGGATCACTGAAGAAAGAGTCCATATATCCTCCAAGTCCTGGGTCAGGAGGTGCTCCTCCCATACCCGGTCCAAATGGATCGGGGAAGTAAGGAGGCATGTATGGATCTACCGGTACTCCCATGTTGAACGATTCTGGAGGTGGCTCCATTCCAGCTCCCATAGGATCGTAATTGGTCTCATATCCTGTGCCGGCCGGTGTGCCGGATGCAGGAGTTTCCTGTGTCTCTGGCTCCTTAGGTTTCTCTGTACTGTTGACCTGCACTACTTGGTGTGCAGCTGCCATTGTACCGTCACTGCCGTATGCACTGGCTGTGATGATATGTTCAGCGGCTGTAAGATCAAGCGAAGCGAAGGAGAGTGTTGAACCTTCAGCGAGCACTCCATCGAGGTGTGAGCTCCAGGTGAAGGCATCTTCACCCAAAGGTGAACCGTCCTTATTCTTGCCTACTGCTTTGAGCTCGGTACTCGCCCCCTTTATCAGGATGATCAGGGGTTGTGGATCGACAATCTGTACCTCCACAGTTCCTATGACATCCAAGAGGATGGTAGCGGAACCTACCAAGTTTCCTCCTGCATATGCCTCAGTGGTTATCGATCTCTTTCCTGCAATAAGTCCAGCTTCGCTGAGATCGAGGCTGTACCCGGTAGAGAGAGCTTCCTCACTAAGGTCACTCTTCCAGTCGATACGATCCACTCCCGCCAGCCCTGAAACAGTTGCTGTGAGTAGTGAGCTTCCACTGGAAAGTTCGTAGGAAGGAGGAGCATTGTCGATGAAAACGCCCTGCCTCTCAGCGTAGAGATTGAGGCTGAACTGCTTTCTTTGAACAAGTGAACCTTCACTTGCTTGGACAGTCATTTCATAGACCCCCTCCGTAGCAAAGACTCCCGGCTGTATGACCGCGCTCGCTGTCCTGGTTCCTTCCCCAATCATCCAAGAGATCGGAAGTGGCGTTTCCCCGAGCAATAGCTGCATCGTAGGTTCCCTAAATCCAGTGAGCGCAATCTGTAAGGTGATTTCCTCACCAAGACGGATGATACTCTCGGTAGAAGGACTCAAAAGCTCTAAGGTAGCAGAGGAGGTGAGGTTCAATGGGACTTCACGCTTTATTGTCTCCTGTGCACCCAGTGGGTCGGAGATGACCATGCTGACCACAACCGGTCCAGCCTGAAGGTTGCTTATCTCTCCGTATCCCAAGTAGATCTCTTTTCCTTGCTTCTCAAGCACCTTGTTTCCTTGCTTGACCTGCCAGGTTACCTCGGGGTTTACACCACCCTTGAACTCTGAGCGGAGAGGGAGCGGAGGCGAACTCTCAGCTATCAGATAGTTTGGCAGGTTGTTGTTCACCACTGCCTGCACATTGTTGATCGGCTCAAAGCTGTAAAGGGTAGTAGCGATACTGCCAACCAGTCCCATGGAGTCAGTTGCCTCTGCCCTGATTCGTTGTTCCCCCACTACAGTGGGAGTAAATGCAAAGGCTTTCCCTTCCCCAAGCACTGTTCCCTCAGCATCCTTCCAACGTATAGTTCCTGTGAAGGCTTGGTCATCCTTTACCTCAACTGCCAGTACGATGGGTCTGCCAAGCGGAGCACTGGTTCCTTCAGCAAGATTGATGAATGAGAGCACTGGTCTGGTGTTCACCGTGAAAGAAATGCTTGCCTGTTCGCTGGCATCCTCCTCACTGTAGACTGCAACCAAAGTACATAAGCCTCCAATTTCAGGTGCTGCAAGATTTCCAATATCATCAACCTCCAGTCCATTGAGATACCACTTTACAAGACCTTCCTTTTGGTCGCTGGGAAGTCCAATCAGCGTTGGGCTAAGCTTTGTTCCCGCATTCACGATACTGCCATGGGGCCAGTTGATCGAGAGCTTCAATGGTTCCTTATCAATGCTAACGGTGGTACGTTTCCTGGATCGTTCCCTGTTGTTTGTATCCACAAAGACCGTGGTGATTTCAACCAAACCGGTGCCTTTTGCCGTGAACAGGACATTGCTTCCCGTAAGGGAATCATTGCTTGCTGCGGGGTCATCAAGATAGGTGATGGTCCACTGGTAGGTGCCTTCCGCCGCCTCATTGAGTGTTGCGATCAAGGGTACCTCATAACCAAGGAAGAAAGTCTGTTCTTTCTTGGGAGAGAGTATTTCCATGGGAAGCTGGGCCTTCGATACCTGTATGGCTGCTCTTACTATCGTTTCTGCTCCCATACTGTCCTCTGTACGGGCTTCCAGAATATGATTACCGACATCAGCCTCAGTCAAGATTCGTTGATTCGCTCCTTCAATAGGAACCCCATCAAAACGATAGGTGACAATCTGGTTGGCTTTCTTGTCCTCTGCGTCAAATGCAGTGGCAGCCCAAGTGAGGGGCTCTCCTGTGTACTGAAGAGGAGGAACCGAGAGGGTAAGCGTCGGGCTTTGGTTGGGTGTTAATGTAAAACTCACCCTTCTCTGGCTACTCCTTCCAAAGGCTGTAGTGACGAGCGTCAACTGGATATTTCCAGAGGCTCCTTTAGGATCGAAGCTGGTTTCCTTTCCAACTGCAACCACCTGATCGGCAAGCTTCCACTGATAGGTTGCTCCTTGCTCACCGGAAGCAGAGAGCGCTATTTTCTCACCTGTTTTGTAGGTAATGTTTTGTGCTTGCAGGGGAGAGAGAATAGAGGGCTCAGCGATATCGCGGACAGTGATGCTCCGCTCTGCTGTGGTGCGAACCATCGCTCCATTTGCATAGCGTGCCTGGATGGTAAAATTACCGCTTCTCTCAGCCTTGAATTGGTAACTCAACCCCATCTCGCCGGTACTGGTTCCATTTACATACCATGTAATGCGTGAAGCTGCATCCGAAAGGTCGAAGGACGAACCCACTACCTTATCAACTCCTACCATGCAGGGAACCTGCGTGCCGATCATGGTAGTGGTTGCGTCAAAGGGAGCGAGCAAGTTGAGCTGGAAGTCGTTCTGGACTTCAACCCGTACTTGTTTGGTTGTTACATTTCCCAATGGATCCCTTGCACTGGCAGATATGGTGTGCTTTCCTGGTTTCAGCATGCCAAGTGTCCCGCTTAGGAAGTTCGAATTGGGAACGACAGTCGCATCCAGCCTCCATGTAACCAAGTCAATTGCACCTGCAATCAATTCCAGATTACCCTTGATCACTGTCTCTGGTGAGAGACGTTGTCCCTCTAGCGGCTTGGTAATCGTGAAATCCAAAGGTTTAAGTACTTCAATACGTTTTTCAGCAGTTCTAGTGTTTCCAAATACATCAATTGAAGTAATGGTTATGGTATGTGGTCCTGCTTTCAGCGTAGGTATGGAAAACTCTCGTCCAGCTGGTCTCTGATGTTGTGCATACTTTACCCCGTCAACCGAGAGTGCTAGAGTAGCAATCAGATCAGTAAGTCCTTGCTCCACCAAGAGAGCCTTTACAGTAATAGCACTTCCTTCCAGAACTTTTTCAGGAGCTTCTATGTTCGTCACTCCTTGCCTGTCAGCAACCTGGATGTCCCGTCCTGTAATACCGTCGGTATTGGTTGGGAGATAATCACCCATGGTACCATCAGGAAGTCGTACTGAGGTTGCATAGCCATCGACATCGATGCTGTGCATTCCTTGCGTGAAGGTAACAGTAGGACTGTTGTATTCCTTTAGGTTTACTTTCCAGACCACCTTGTCGATATCCCTACTCTCATAGAGCAGAGGGATCGGAATGCTCGGTGGATAGAGATTCTCAAAGGCCAGTTCCTTAGGAAGAATAATACTGATATATGGATCGATGACCCTCACATAGAAGTGCTTGTCGACGGTTATAGAGTTCCGCTCGCCCCTGACCATGATGGTCATTTCCTTTTGGGATGCGCTTGGAGTAAAGGAGTAGGTTGCTCCTTGTGCAGTAAGCTGGTTGTCTACATACCACTTGAATGTTTCGTTGGCTTCCCCACTTGCAATCAAGTTGTAGCGTTCTCCTGCGATGAGGCGATCATTATTGCTGATTCCGTTCACCTCAAATTTGGGAGGAGTGGTCTGAGCAACACTGAAGGTGATTTTCTGCGCACTTGTCTTCTCTGGAGTAGCTTTTCCTGTGGTCAGGTAGCTGCCTACCACACTCAGGGTATAACTGCCAGCACCGAGCGAGTTCCAGTCAAAGGTGTCACTGATGAGGGTTCCATTGAGAGTCATAGTGAAGGAGCTGACATCCTTGGCTACGATAACTGGTTTTGGTACCTGCTTAGTCGGGAATTTTGCTCCATCCTGTGGATAGGTTATGGAGATGCTGGGGTCAATGATCTTGACCGTCCACTCCTGTTTTGTGCTTTGATTATAGGTATCTTTCACTTCTGCCTGGACAGTGTACAACCCCGGAGGCCAGCTTTGATGGCTGATGCTTGCAGCAAGGGTCTCTCGGATAGAAGAGCCTCCACTGAAAATGTTCCACTTGGTTGTCTCCAGCGTATTCTGGCTGGAAGCCTGCAGAGAGAATATGACCGGTACCCCAGTGCGTTGCAGTATTACTGCAGTGGCAGGTGAAAAAGAGGTAATGACCGGCCTTTGATTACTATACACCGATACTGTTGCTTTAGTGGAAGATACCCCACTGAAGGAACGTACGTTCCCATTAGCCCCGATTGCTTGTAATCTCCATCCCGCCTGGATGGTGTGCTGTCCAGTGGTGGTAAGAATCTTGTTCCAAGACGGTACTTCATTGCCATCCACAAGCCAGTAAAGCTCTCCGTCGACAACCGCCCCACTGACAGGGATTACCTCCCCACTCAGGAACTGTGTTCTAGAGGGGGGGGTAAGATAGACCGACGGGTTGGCAAGTTGTACTTGGATGCTCTTGCTTCCCTTCACCCCATCCTGATTTACAGCATAGTGGGTGATGGTAAGCGCTTTGCTCTTCTCAGAGGTCGATGGAGTATAACTGCTTCCGGTAATACCTTTGCCATTCACTTCCCACCAGCTGCTTGTGACCGTAGAGCTACTGCTGGTCTCAGCAACAAATTGATAGGTGGTACCTGTCTTGAGCAACATATCCTCTTCCGGGAAGGTGATGGATACCGTTGGAGGCATAAGATCTTTCACGCTGAAGGTAATGATACTTGAGTCCTCGGTATATATGCTGGGGTTTCCCGTTCTGTCGACCACTTCCCATGATGCTTTTGCGTATACACTGTAGGTACCGGTTCCAAGGGCTGAAAGATCAAACGTAGGGGAGGCTAGCTCCTGGTTGCCAATATAATAACGTATGAGTTGTGCATTGGGCGCCGATGCCTCAAGACTCAAGGAACTTGCTAGGGAGAATATGGAACCCGTCTGGGGACTGGTTAGAGCCACCTGTGGGTCTATGACCACCACTCTTGTCGTTGCAGTGCTTGTCTTCTGATGGATATCGGTAACGGAGTGGGTAATGGTATAGGCCCCGCTAGTGGTGGGGGTGAAGGAGACGCTGTCACTTCCACTTCCCAGTGTTCCTGATGAGGCTCCACTATATGTCCATACTTTACTCTGGATCTGGTTGTCAGCCTGAGAAGACGCACGCAGATCGAGTGTGGTTCCCCTCACCATCGAGACCTCTGCCTGGGGTTGCATGATTGCAACCGAAGGGGCATCTCCTATGACGGTGATCTTCTGGCTATTGGATGTGACTTCCTTGGTAGTCCCATTGATATCGGGGGTACTCTCACCCTTGGCAGTCAAGGAGTAAGTGCCACTCTCGTCAAAACTATAGGAGAGGGAATTCCCAGAGCCTACAAGGGAACTGTCGAGGTACCACTCTATAGAGGAGAGATCCCTGGTATTCTTACTGTCCAAGGCGAAGGAGGTGCTGCTTCCCTTGCTGATTGTTTGTTCGGTCCCTCCTGTAATCGCGATAGCAGGGTCAAGGACGGTGAGATACAGCGAGGTGGAGTTCTTTGCAAGGTTGAAGCTATCGATTACCTTGAGATATGCCAGTAAACTATTTGCAGCATATCGTTTGTTCGGAGTATAGGAGATTGAGGTACCTGTCTTTGTCTCGGTGCCAATTTGCCATATTGCGCTCTTGATGGTAGCGTTGTCAGAGAGTGTAGCATCCCCACTGAACGTATAGGTTTCTCCAAGAATCAGAATACCTTGGTTGTCTGGTTCATTGACCTCCACATTAAGCTCAGTATGGGCTTTTGTCGTGAAGGTTTTGCTAATAGACGATGTACTACTGAAGAATGCTGTACCGTCCCTGTTGAACGGCATGACGTACCACGAGTAGGTGGTATTGGGTGAGAGGGGATAAGAAAGTGTATAGTTGTTCGAAGTGGTGTAGCCATAATACTGGCCGTTGAGGTAGATTCTGTACTCCATTGTCCAATCGTCGTAATCATCATTGAATCCCCAACTGAATTCCGGGGTGTAGGCATTGCTCGTATCTATGGAGGTGAAGAATTTTGGAGAGGGGAAGGAAATGTTCTTCACGTTGTTTGCAATAAGATAACCTGCTGCATCGAAGTACTCGATAGTAAAGGTATATGTCTCTCCTGCCCTGAATTTGATGGTCGAAAGGTCATAGGTGACCTCTCCTTCCGTAGTATCCCCAGGATACCCTTTTATGGAAGAACCCAGCGAGGCTACCACCCTGCTGTGGGATTTGCTTACGCTCTGCTTTATTCCAGGTCCGTTGATCGTCACCTTGGTTGTGGATGTAGTTGGTATGCTTGATTCACTATAATAGGGAGTCTCTGGAAGCTGGATACGGAGTGTTTCATCTCCGACTGTTGGGTTTTGTACTATGGAAAGAGATCCAATGGTAAGCACCTTGAAAGTAACTGATTGGGCTTCCTTGAGTACTCTACCTGTTGTAACACTGTCATCCTCATTATCAATTTCATATGCCTTGAGAGTTAGGGTATACTCTCCTTCAGGAATGGTCGTATTGGAATTCTCAAAGAAATCGGAAGTAATTGAACTCATCGAGGAGACCCCAAAGGCATCCCTGATGGCAGTGGGAGCAGAGCCCCCGCGGACGTTGCTGACATAGTTCATGAGGTCAGTATTGGAGAAGGTCAGTGTTTCGCTTCCTGTAAAATACCTAACTATCTCAGCTGTAGCAGTATTCTCAGAAGCAGGTATCTCTGTGCTATCAATCTCCAGTTCCAGGACAAGCAAGAGATAGGCAGGAGTAGGGTCGTTCACGATAGTGAGGGAGACCATGGGGACAGTTAAAATGTCGCCAATGTTGAAATTCACCTTTCGTGTTGCAACGATATCCTTAGGTATGCTCAATTTCCTTGAGCTGGTCCTTATGACCTTAGCGGTCATCGGTTGTAAGCAGAAAAGGACCAAAAGAATCAGAAATACAGCCTTTATCAGTCGTTTCATAATCGCCTCCCACCCCTACCAGATGTTCCTGGTCTGTAGCACAATACAAGATGATGTTTCCGTGGTGATTTGTCTTGGCTAACCAGAGTAGAATCCTCTGATGAGTGAGACAGCAATATATACAAAGGAAAAAGACTCGATGAGACAACTGGTGAAGGGGAGAAGGTTGTTAGTGGTGCAAGTAGCCTTCCTTGTTTCTTCTATTCCATGCCTCATAATTTATAGTCAAATGCTTACAGCGATTTGTCAATATTGAGAGTCTGTATAAATTGTTGAAGAAAAATTGCATAGGAACTTGAATATAATTACAATTATGACAAGAAACGTAAGAAAATTTAGCAAAATTTAGGAAGTGCGAAAATGATGAAACTAAGCCTACGGGAAAAGTAGTTTTCTCAGTACGTTTCTCTAGAGATAAAGATGTACTTTCTTGCAGTCCTTATGGAGCGAGGGCGTTCCCCGACCATTACGAATTGACTTGACGACTCCATCCCGGTTGGAAACGGTGGAACCTGCCAGCAGATCAAGCGGTAGTCCACGATAGATTTCCTTTACCATAATGGTAGAAGGTCCCATGAGTACCGTGGGAATTCTTTTTCTTTCAAAGTGAGAGAGTACTGTTTCAAATGTGGAGTTGATCAGGCTGGTGGCAGTCAGGATCAAGGCATTGCTCTCGGTCTCTGCCCAATGA
Source organism: uncultured Sphaerochaeta sp. (assembly GCF_963666015.1). Taxonomy (NCBI): domain Bacteria; kingdom Pseudomonadati; phylum Spirochaetota; class Spirochaetia; order Spirochaetales; family Sphaerochaetaceae; genus Sphaerochaeta; species uncultured Sphaerochaeta sp. The sequence continues at coordinate 3,443,593 of NZ_OY762555.1, forward strand.
TAGAACTCCTCTTCTGATCCTACTTCCTTTCCAATATCGTAGGAATGTACAGTAATATCATGTTTCCTCAAGTACGAGACGATGGGATCAAAGTGTCCGATCATGGCAACATTGTCTCCTGTATTCAACTTAAGGTCGTGTATCAAATTTCCGTCATCCTTATCCAGTAGGAGAGAGTGGTCCTGGTTCAAGGCATTGCAGAGTGCAATTGCCATGGCTCTTCCAAGCGGGTCCTCTTTCTTAATGTTCCAAAGTAGTTTGCTCGCAGGAAACCCTTCATAATCATCCTTGTTCTTGTTAACTGAACAATTATTTCCACTCCCTTTTGGAGTGTAGCAGAGTCCACAACGTCCATCCTGCAAGACAACTGCAGAGTAGCCGAGCCCAAGAAAGATGTTCTCTACATGCAGGCTATCAGCTTCAGCTTGGAAATATGTGTGAATGCGATTATCAATGTTCATAAGTTTCTCCCTAACCAATCATTATACAGCGGAAATTCCAATATGCAAAGGGAGAGATAATGGGGATACAACTATAAAGCAGGCCCTCCACGGACCTGCCCCAAACAGTAATGCGCTCAATCTACTCAGCAATACAGCAGCTTTCTCTCTGTCTTACTGTAATGGGAGTGACACTTCCTTCTGAGAATACAGCTTCCATCGCTTGTTTATAAAACTCATACTTGTCCAGAGGGATGTAGGCTTGGATGGTACCTGCAAAACCTCCTCCATGGACACGTACAGTCGTATCGCTTCCCAGCAAGCTCTTGGTCATGGCAATAGCCAGACTCAGGCCCTGTTCCTGAGGGAATACTGAAGGATAGAGGTTTTGTAGGAAGCAGAAGGAGCTCTCTCCGCTTGCTCTGACTTCCTTCAAATAGGCGTTGATATCTTTTTTCTCAAGTGCTTTGAGCATAGCATCTACGCGCTTGTTCTCTTCAAAGAAGTGAATGGAACGTAGTATTGCACGGTCATTCTGCAGTGTTTTTCTGAGAAGGGGAAGCTGAGAGATGAAGGTGGATTCATCGATCTCCCTGAGATGCTTTGCCCTAAAGTGAGCAGCTACTTCCTTCATCTCCTTGGGAACTGCGGCATACTCGGGGGTAAGGTCTGCATGATTTCCCCCGGTGTCGACTATGACCAGCTGGTAGCCATGATCACTGAAGGAGTAGTGCACCGGCTCAATTTTCGGGTTTTCCTCATCAGCAAAGTCAATTCCGATGATTCCCCCATAGGCACATGCCATTTGGTCCATCAAGCCTGAGGGTTTTCCGAAGTAGTTGTTTTCGCTGAACTTCCCAATGATCGCAAGATCAACAGGGGAGAGAGCATCTTCATTGTAGAGGTGGTTGAAAATGGTTCCACAGAGAACTTCAACTGCAGCAGAGGAAGAGAGCCCCGAGCCTTTGAGTACCCGGCTCGTGGTATTAGCCTGCCAACCACCAATATTGAGGCCTCGCTGCTTGAATGCAAAAGCAATACCGCGTACCAGTGCCTCGGTGGTATTTTTCTCTGCTTCAACGATTGCAAGTGCATCAAGATGCACAACCACTTCTGGATAGCCTTCACTTGTCAAGACAACGGTGTTATCCTCACGCTTGCTTACTGCTGCGATGGTATCCAGGTTAATAGTAGCAGCAATGACTTTTCCCAGATTGTGGTCTGTATGGTTTCCCCCGAGCTCACTTCTTCCAGCAGTAGAGAAAAGACTGACATCCTGTTCCTTGAACAAGTTGGTGTGTTCTTCAACCAAACTGATGAAACGTTTGTCCATGTCCTCAGCTTGGAAAGAATTCCCGTAGAGGGATGGATACACGGTATGTAACAACCCTTTCTGTATTGCTTCCTTTCTGGCCATCCTATGCTCCTTTCGTTGAAATGTACTTGCGTTCTTGAATGTACACGTGTACACTAAACCTGTATCATGCATTTGTCAATAAAAATTAGAGGACGATCGATGGGAGCAACCAGAAATAGTGTCGCAAACAAAGCGAGGGTAAGCAGTGCAACCGTCTCCCGTGTGTACAACAATCCTGGTAAGGTTTCTCCGTTACTAGCCAAGCGGGTATTGGATGCAGCAAGTGAGTTGGGGTATGAGCCCAACAGTGCAGCCGCCACCTTGCGGAGGAGTGGAACCGGCACCATTGCCTTTGTACAGTTCAGGAAGGAAAACAGGACTTATTACTGGGGGAATCTGGATAGTTTTGACTGGTTTTTCGGTAGGGCGATCAAGGGCGTGCAGGAAGTATTGGCTAAAAGTTCGTGGCAGATGCGATTCTACACGGTGAGAACACAGCGTGAGCTGGAAGCAATTGCAATGCGCTGTGACGGCATCCTCGCCTACGACGTTGACACACAGTATGAGGAAGCGCTTTTTTCCTCCATCGCTATTCCCTATGTGCTAGCCCATCACCTGGCTGGAAATACTGAAACAGAGAGCTGTGTGAGAACAGACAATCGATATGGGGGAATCCTGCAAGCACAGTATCTGAGAGAGTGTGGTGTGTTAAAGCCACTGTACATAACCGGTTACCTTGAGAGTGTCGTTCCCCATGCCGAGCGTCTTGCTGGATTCAGGGAGCACTACCGGGATGTATTGGTGTTGTCGACAGAAATTGGGGAAGCAAAAGCCATGGGAGATGTTGCCCAGAGGGTACAGAAACTCATTGATGACGGTACCGTAGATGGTATTGCAGCGGTGAATGATATGCTCTTGTTTTCTCTATTGCTCCGTATAAAAGCCAACCTGCCAAAGGTAGGCTACGATGCTTCCCCTCTCTTTAGCATATACCCTGCTCCCGTAGCAAGTATTGCCATTCAGAGTGGTGAGCTCTATAAAAAGGCGGCGGAGAAGTTGTTAAGTCTTCTAGCTGGGAATCGATCAGGTTGCACTACCGTATTGCCAAAACTTATACGTTCCCTTTTACAGTAGGAGGAAGAGCTTCTTCCATGAGAGGGATACTTCTCCTGTCTGTTTATTATCCTGCACTGTCTTGGAGGTTTGGATCTCCTTGACCGGGAGGAATGGACGAGGCATGGTAGGATAACTGGGGCCGGTTCTCTTCAGCCTTCTTTTTTGCACTCTCATATGTAAGCCTTAGCCATGAATGCAGAGTTGTCAAGAGTGTGGGCCCTGCTTTGTAATCTATATATAGTCTACGTTTGGGTCCTTTGCGCATTTTCAGTTTCCCTTCAGTGACCAGGAGCATAATGGCCTCTTGCACTTCTTGCATTCCCCATGCTGCAAGTGTACCCCCATAGGAATACCACCCTTTGGTATCCTGTAGCATGCTAGCAAGTGAAGAGGGGGAAAAGTGAAAGGGGTGAAACAAAACACTCATCAGGATTGCCCTCTCTCCCATCCGTTTCAATGAAATGGTTCCGTTACAAACATCACACCCACTACAGTGCTCAAATGGCTCATTCATCGCCTCCAAGAGGCCTTTTCGGAAGCAATGCTCAGTGCTTTGCAGGATGGAAGCGAGGGGAGAAGGTTTTTCTCTTCCATCAAGCAAGCTGATGGAGAGAGCAGGTTTACCGTCTCTTCCCGCTCTTCCACTCTCCTGCAGGAAGGAGAGAACATCCTCACTCAGGTCATGGTGGATGACGCATCGAATTCCTTTAACATCAATTCCCATCCCAAAGGCTTTTGTTGCGAACAGTACCCCTTTTTCAGTGTCATTGAACCACTTTTCCAAATATCTTCTCGCGTCCTTGCTAAGCCCTGCATGGTAATAGCGCACTTGTAACTCTGGTAGTGCATAGAGTAGGCGATGCGCTGAGGTTTCAGCAAGTTTTCGGGTACTGCAGAAAATGAGGGCTGGCAGGAGATTTTCTTGATGGAGAAGGTCCGAAATACTTTGGTTCTTGCTCAGGGTCCTGATGACATGGTAGGTGATATTTGTCCTGTTGCTGCTTGCATGGACGAGGTGTGGCTTCGTTTGGGAAAATATCAGGCGGTTCAATCCTTGGAGCACCCGCTCATCTGCAGTAGCAGTAAAACAGAGGACCTGTCGTACCGGAAGATGTTGGATAAAGAAGCCGACAGCAGCGAGGGCAGGGCGGAACCCCTCTCCCCAGCTCACGATGGTATGTGCTTCATCCAATACCAAGAGGCTGATCGTAACCTGAGCGAGGGTATTGATGAGAGGGGGGAGGGAAAGACACTCTGCATTGGTTACCAGGATTCTGGCATCCCTATTTTTCAATTTCTTGAGAAGGATATTCCTCTCTTCATGACTCTGGCCACCTTGAATACAGATATAGGGGATGGAAACCTCATCAAGGCGCCTAATCTGGTCATGCATAAGGGAAAGCAAGGGATAGACCAAGACAGTGATTCCTTCCACAAGGAGGGAGGGAAGCATAAAGCAGAGACTCTTGCCTCCCCCGGTGGGAAGTACCACTACTGACCCTTCATGATTGCTCTCTTCTCTATCCTCTTCTAGGATACGCTGGATTACCAACTGTTGAAATGGGTAAAGTGAAGAGATCTTAAAACGTTCCTGGAGGAGCCTGTTGATTTGGTCCTCCAGGAAATGTGTTGTAGTCTCATATTTCATATCTTGGAAAGATGAAACTATCCAACCTTGCTTCAGACAAGCCCCTATTGCTCTTCACTCCTGTCCGTAGCTGGTGGTGGAGGTGGACTGATTGCATCAATAGCCTTCAAGAGCTCTGGGTCAAGGGTCAGGGATGCAGCCTGTAGGGACTGTTTCAAGTGCTCTGTATGAGCCGCTCCAATGATCGGGGCGGTAACCTGCTTGTGTGCCATTACCCAAGCCACGGCAAGCGTTGCTTCATTGATGTCCCACTTGTTGCAAAGCTCTGAGTATTCACGGGCAACTTGCTCGTAGAACTGTCCTCCATAGCGTTTGTTGTAGTTCTGGTTTTCGATCAATCTTCCTGAGGCATTGGAATAGCCATCCTTGTATCGGCCGGTGAGCAGTCCACCTCCAAGGGGGCTGTAGGTGATGACCCCAAGCCCTTCATATGCAGCCATAGGGAGCAACTCAACCTCAGCCATGCGTTTAGCAATGTTGAACATGGGTTGGATGACCGAGATCGGTGCGAACTGGTTCACTGTTGCGATATGAAGCATTCTTTCCACCTGGTAGGCAGCAAAATTGCTGACGCCCAATGAGAGCACCTTGCCTTCACTGACAAGTCGGTCAACAGCCCTGAGGGTTTCCTCCTCCCTCACGGTCGGATCAAAATGATGGAGAAACAGGACATCCACATAGTCAGTATTCAGACGTTTCAGGCTTGCTTCCACTCCCAGTCGGATATGTTTCGCGTTCAAGCCCTTCTCGTTGACATCGTCTCCCATTGCGCCATATGTCTTGGTGGTAATAACAACCTTGTCACGTTCTTTTGCGATAAATTCTCCGAGATAACTCTCTGCAACTCCCTTCTGGTAGACATCGGCACAGTCAAAGAAGTTGATCCCTGCCTCTCTGCAGGTCTTGTACATCTTCTCTGATTCGCTCTTGTCAGCTCTTCCACCGAAGGACATGGTCCCAAAGCAGAGCTCAGAAACCTTTATACCGGTTCTCCCTAGTGATTTATATTTCATCGTTACCTCCCAAATACTGAAGCGTTCAGCACTCTTTCACTCATGGTCAAGGCTAGCCTTTCCATCTTTATCGTTTCTCGCTTGAACAGGGTCTGTTTCTTGATCGCCTGCTCTAGGGCAGAGGAGGCGACAAGTTCATCAATCCAGTTGTCCGGAAAGAGATCCGGTCCCCAAAGGGCACCCTGCAATGCTCCATACAGGCCACATGATAGGCGAGTATCTCCTCCCATCCTTGCAATGTCACTCATACCTTCCTCAAAAGAGGGCGCGTGAAGCAGTGTGTGAAACACCAAAAGCAGCGTCTCCTTCAATGTATGGTTTCCGGCAATAACGAGACTGGGTTTTCTTGCTCTGGAGAGCAATGCAGTTAGTTGTTCATCCAGATTCTTGCCACCACGCGGGGTGAAGAGGTCGTGAACAAGTTTTTCCCCATCAAAGACTTCTTCATTGATCAGGAGGTGAAAACAGTGGGCAAGCAGTACTACTGCCTCTTTTTCAAGAGAATCCTCACAGAAAAGGGCTGCCGTAGTGAGGGCGATTTCCCTGACCTGTTTTTGTTTCAACTCGACACCTGCTATCGCTACGATGACAGAGAGAGGAAGCGCTGCGCGATACTCCTGAAGGGGGAACCCCTCTTCACTCTCTTCACGGTAACGATTGACCAATGCATGGAAATGATCGGCATCCAGACCCTGGTTGGACAACAGGCTCATGGAAAGCAGAAGCGGCAAGTCGCTCACTTCCCCTGAGATGCCACAGTCACTGCGTAGGTGTTCGAGGGAGAACACCTCTTGTATCGTATCTTGTACTTCTTCTTGGATTGTTTCCCTGGAGAGGCCGTCACACTGACTGCCGAACCCATCGCCGACAAACAAACCAAGCAGAGCGCCGTTAGCGCGTTCTTGTATATTCATGATTCTAACAATAGCGTAAGTGCCCACAAAAGACGAGTCTCTTTGTGCTTCATATCCCTGTTTTAATCCGGGACAGATAACCAGAGTTTTTCAGATTCCACAAGTGAAGTTGCTACCAATACCAAGAAATGCCCATACTGCATGGTCATATGAGCTATTTGATTTGCCTTCCAGTCAGTATCCACCGCTATCGGAACAAAGTACAGATAATCATGGATATGCCTATTGCAAAGAACAGCCACGCTGTTTTATCAGCGTGGCTGTTTAAGGGGAAGGGTACTGCTACTTGCTGTAGTAGGCTACTCGAGCAGTTTCCAGCTCCTCTTGGACCCGTTTCAGATCGGTAGGGATATCTATATGCTGCGGGCAGAGTGGAATGCATTGACCACACTCCGTGCAGGCAGGCGGACGCTTGTCTGCTTCACTCTCTTTTTCCCACTGATCCTTGACCACCTCATAGTTGTCGAACATCCGGTACTTGTTCCAGAGCGCAAAGTTCCCGGGAATATCAACTCCGAAGGGGCAGGGCATGCAGTACTTGCAACCGGTACAGGCATTGCCTATACGGCTTCTCATGCTGTCTCCGATCTCTTTTAGTACTGCTCTTTCTTTCTCGCTCAACGGTTTGTAGGGAGAAAAGGTTTTCAGATTTTCCCGTACCTGTTCCTCCGTAGACATGCCGCTTAGGATGACCTTCACATTCTGGTGGTCTGCGACCCAGCGTAGGGCAAAGGATGCTGGAGTGGCATCAGGGTCCAATTCCATCATCTTTCCTTCCAGGTCTGGTGAGAGAGCAGCAAGTGAGCCTCCCTTGATCGGTTCCATCACGATTACAGGAATACCAAGTTCTGTACACAGTTCATAGCCCTTGTCTCCAGCCTGCTCTTCAGTGTCCAGGTAGTTGTATTGGATCTGAATGAAATCCCAGGGGCGAAAGCGGGTGATATACTCAAAATCCTCATAAATGGAGTGGAACGAGAAGCCCAGATATTTGATACGGCCCTTTTTCTGTTCCTCTTCCAGGTAGGTAACCACACCAAGGTCGACCATCCGGTCAAATGCTTTCTTGTCGATTGCGTGGATTAGATAGAAGTCGATATAGCTCTGTTGCAGTCTTATAAGCTGTTCGTTGAATATGCGCTTTGCATCATCAATTGAGGTAACCGACCATTGGGGAAGCTTGGTGGCAACGGAGAAGCTGCTTCTGTCCAAGGTAGAGAGGAATTCTCCTACCAACGGCTCGCTCTCCCCGCCATGATACGGGTAGGCGGTATCAAAATAATTCACCCCGGCTTCATAGGCTTCCTTCATCATAGCCAGTGAACGCTTTCGGTCAATCTTACCCTCTGGGGTTGTAGGGAAGCGCATGGCGCCAAAGCCAAGAAGGGATGTGTGAATATCAAATTGCTCAAAATACCGTGTTTCCATGTCCAAACTCCTCTTTTTCTCATGGTACCATATAATTTTTTCTCTGTGTTGCTTCTCAATTCATTTTTGTTCCTATCGCCTTGCACTCGGTTCCAAGCAAGTCTATGATAGATAGGGTTTGGGGAGAGCGATGATGATACAGAGAAGATACAGAAGGAATATTCCACTTTCCTATGGGTTCACTGCGTTGATGAACCTCTCATTTACCCACGGGCTTTGGATGATGTATCTTGCGTCAAAAGGTTTCTCCTTGGTGCAGCTCGGTCTCTTGGAGGCAATCTTCCATGTTACCAGTTTTCTGATGGAAGTTCCCACAGGTTCGGTTGCCGACATCTGGGGGAGAAAAGTAAGCCGCCTCTCGGGTAGGTTGTTCGGTGCTCTAAGCCTTGCCATCATGTTTCTTGCCCCTACCTTCCCTCTACAGGTGCTGGGGTTCATCTGCAGTGCATTGGGGTATAATCTCGAGTCCGGGGCAGGGGATGCCTTGCTCTATGACTCATTGTTGCTCGATGGGAGGGAGGCTTCCTATTTACAAGTAAAAGGCTTTGATGAACTGCTCTATCAAACATGCTCAGTGGTTGCATTCCTGGTGGGTGGATTGCTTGCCACGCTCAATTACGGTTATGCATTCACGCTTACCATCCTGACCAACCTCCTTGCCTTCCTGCTGGCACTATTTTTTAAGGAGCCCGAGATTGAGAAGGATCCAATAAGTGGACTATTCTCCGGAATCCTGAACTCCTTGAAGACCCAGATTTTCTCCAGCGTGAAGGTATTCAGGGAAACACCTCGTATTGCCTTCCTAATTGTCTTCAGTGAGTCCTTGTTCGCTTTCATGATCAGTCTCTTCTTCTACTTGCAGAACTTCTGGAGTGATCAAGGGTATCTCCCTGATGCCATTGGCTATGCTTATGCAGCCCACGCCTTGTTGGCCGCATTCTTCTCTCTCAATGCCCATCGCATCGAGAGAAAGATCAATGAGAAAGGAATCCTTGTTGCCTGTCCCATCTTTCTAGCACTCTGCTTGTGGGGGATTGCCCTCACGCCATTCACCATGGCTTTCTATGTCCTTCTTGGTTGTATGGAGGGCTTGTTGGCTCCTACAATCAGCAGCTATTTGAACAAGCTCATACCCTCCAAGTTCCGGGCTACCATTCTGAGTTTCCAGAGCATGGCATACAGCCTGTTCATGATCATGATCTTCCCCTTGGTTGGCCTGATCGGAGGCATCCATTCCCTTTTGCTCTCATTCACCTTGATGGCAATAGCGGCAACACTCTTGGTTTTTGCCTATATCTGGGTCCTAATACGCAAGCGATAAGCTTGGCAGTGGACCCTCTCTCTGCTACTATAGACCAATGAAAATGAGTGAGAGAATGATCAATGCCTTACTGCGTGCCTTTTTTCGTGTTTGCTTTAAAATTGATCGCAGTGAGTTGAAAAAGGTCCCTATGGAGGGACCGCTTCTGATGATGGTGAACCACACCTCAAACCTAGAGGGCCCCATGCTCTATGGGTACTTACAGCCAAGGAAGCTCCACGCCATAGCTAAGCAAGAACTTTGGGAAAGCAAATTCATGGCATATCTGATGGAAACCTGGGGTAGTATCCCAGTGGATCGTGAGAACATGGGACGTGCTACCATGGATGCCTGTTTCAAGGTACTCGACCAAAATCATATCTTGGCCATAGCTCCAGAGGGCACCCGAAGCAAGGATGGGACACTCCAGAGGGGAAAGGGTGGTGTTGCATTCATCGCCCACAAGAAGAATGCACCCATGATTCCTGTTGCGGTGATGGGCTTCGAGAAGACCAAAGCCAATTTGAAGCGCCTAAAAAGAACGGTCATTACAATCAAAGTAGGGAAGCCCTTTGAGATTATCCAGAAGGGTGGTCGCTTGGACGCAGAAACAAGAGATAAGCTTGGCGATGAGATTATGCTGCACCTTGCTGCCCTGATGCCTGAGGAGAGACGGGGATACTACCAGGGTAAGCCGATTGAATTTACCCTTACCCAGACCATTACATAAGCATATGTTCCAGCTCCTCACTGCATGCTTGTAGCGCATCACAGACATTGAGGAGTATTTGCTTCTGCTGTGATTTTCTTCCAAGCGTGGAGAGTGATTCAGCTTTGTAGTACAGAGGCTTTCCCATTTTGAGATATGCTTGTTTTCCACGCGGTGAGAACCGCGTATCGATCGTGCCTCCCTGCATTCTGTTCACCAAATCTAGGAGGTTTAAGGCGCTCTCTGCCGCTCTCCCTGTTTGGTATTTGCCTTGCAGATATGCTGGATCGAGATACTCAAGGAGATCAACAATCTGGTTTTTTACGAGGTACCGTTTTGCATTTTCCTTTTCCTCGAATGAACTATCTCGAATGAAGAGCGTATCACTGCCTGTGAAGCGAACTCGATAGAGCCTGTCAATGATGGAGCCTTGGGCATCTTGCAGTCCAGCTTCTGCTTCGGCAAGAGAGAGCAATCCTTCACAGATCATGTCCCTGCGTTGCGTGAAGGAATAATGGGGATTGTCTTCCAATGAATAGGCCCTTGCTATCTCGCAGAGCATGCTCTCCATGGCATTGATGATTTGCTCTACAAGTGTATCTCCCTCAACGGTCAGTCCGCTTAGGTGTTCCCACCTTTCCAACAATGAGGATACCCAATCTTCATTGGCGTTTGCATATCGATATCCGATCGAAAGGGGGAGGATGGTAACCCCTCCTGCACTCTCCATCGCCCACAGTGCCATGCTCGCAATCCCTGACTGTAATTTCGATACCTGATGCATATGATAGGTCACCTGACCTTCTGGTGCCAATGCAAGGGGATACCTGGGTCTGGCTAATTCTTTCCTCAGGTATTGCATCCCTTCCTTGTTTGCACTTCGGTTCTGCACAGCGATGAAACCTAGGCGGGGAAAAAGGAACTGTGTTGCCCTTCCAGCCCAATAGAGGACATCACGCCCATAAATAAACCGCACATGGCTCTCCTTGATGGCGGCAAGCAGAACCGGAGCATCCTCTTTGGCTGTATGACGAAATGCAATAATTACAGGGTAGGGGGATGAGAGAGCTTCCCTCAAGTGTTCCCTATGTACGGTGGTTATCCCCTTTACTCCCATTGCGAAATGGAGATACGGACGGATGATCATTCTGCTGAGATGGAATACCGGCTTGCTGAATCGAGGTTCTGGGAAAGGTGTGGCATTAAGTACTTTCACCGTACCTCCTTCTTTTCCAGCATCTGCTCATAATATGCTTGGTCGATGGGATATTTTCTTAGAATGAATAAGCCAAGGAGATACCACAGCAGTGGGAGTGGCCCTGAAACAAGAACAATTCCCTTTATTGCCAGCTCGGTGACCTGTCCGCTCTGATATCCGAAAAGGGCCAAAACCCAGCCATTGAGCGCCAAGGCGAAGGCTTGGCCGAGTTTGCTGGAGAATGTCCAGAGACTGGAAAAGACTCCCTCCCGTCGTCCGCTCTGGTTTTTGATCGAATCATACTCAACCACATCAGGGAGAATTGCATGGGGCATCACATAATGTGTGGAGAGTCCGACACCGGCTGCTCCCATGATGATCACACCGTAGACTGGCCCCAAATATTGGCCCAGTAAGCTGAAGGTCAATACGCAAGCACTCATGATTCCCATACCGATCATATAGCACTGTTTCTTGCCAATTTTGTGGGCTATCCGTACCCAGAAGGGAATGCAGAGCAAACTGAAGGAGAGCAAAGCGATCAAGGCAAGCTGGAAGAGTCCCCCATTGCCAAAGATGTAGGTGAAGTAGTAGACAAGAGCTCCCTGGACCATGCTGGTGCCGGTAATAAAAAAGGTCCACGGAAGCAAGGCTGAGAGAAATACCTGGTCTTTCAGAACACCGGTGAAGGTGGAAAAGAAACCTGCCTGTTCCTGGCTCTTGATGGCTTTCGGTTCATGGATTGCAAAAACCGTTGCCATCGTGGAGATGAGCATAACAGCACCCATAAAGGTCCCCATCATCGACCAACCACGGGGAACCTCTGGAAAGAGATTAACGATGGGCATTACCAGCGCAGCACCAACGAATGTCCCCATGACGGCGAAGCTCATCCTGTACCCGGTCAATATGGTGCGCTCATGGTAGTCTTCGGTGAGCTCAGGGAGCAGGGCTACGTAGGGGATGTTTACCAGGGTGTATGCTGTATTGAGCAGGCAGTAGAGGAACGTAACATAGATGAAAAGCTTCATCTGGCTGGAGAGTTCCACAGGTGTGAAAATAAGTCCCATGCAGAAGAACGAGATGATCGCCCCAACTACCATGTAAGGGCGTCTTCTCCCATAGCGGGTACGGGTTCTATCAGAGAGGTATCCAGTGATGGGGTCTGTGATGGCATCCCATATTTTCCCGATCATCAAAGCCGTTCCTGCAAGGGCAGGAGCGAGGGAGAGTATATCGGTAAAGTAGTAGAGCAAATAGAAGCCGATAATAGTAAAAAATAGGTTTCCCCCAAGGTCACCTACACCGAACCCTAATTTTGTACGTCTGGTCAGCATGGGAATGGTATCCTCCCTCTTTGCAATGAGTGTACTGTGGCTTCTAGGGATGCACAACAAAAATTATGGGGTGTCCAGGATTCCCATGAACAGAGGTATTTTTTCCTGCATATCCAAGATGGCATAGAAGAATGGCCGGTTGAGCGTCATCGCTACAGATTCCCTGGGCATGAAGCTTGTGAGCCGTATCATGACGGCCGTGACTGCTGCTGCCTCGGTTCCTTCTTCATCTACGCGGATAAAGCTCTTATGCAGCACTTCGTCAATATGAAGAGGAGCCTGATCTGAGCTGAGCATAGCAGAGAAATCTGCAACACCTGGGGTGAAGGCTTTTTTCATTCCCATGGTATGTAACGAAGAGACCAGGCTTTCCTGGTATCGGCTCTCAAATTTTGGAAGACTCAGCCTCACCAGGGTCTCTTTGCTCATCTCTGCCCAATCGAAGAGCATCTGGCTGAATGGTTGTTCCTCGTATCTGGCAAGGTAGGACCTGATGGGAATCGATTGGTCCGGCAGGAGCGCTACAAATGCATACCGCTCATTGGCATAGGGGAGTACAATAAATTGATGGTCATCCCCATCAAGGTAAGGGAACTGCTTTTCCTGGTTCATAAAAGGGACTGTTTTTTTTTCGTTCTCACCAAAGAATGCGCCATCTCTGGTATCGTTGCCTGAAAAGGGTTCTTTCCAGTCATCCTTGAATGCAATGGTATTGATAAGATACATAAGCATATCAGGCGAGGTGCGGTCGATAATGTCCACAATTGCCCCTCGGGTGGCTTTCTTTACATATGCGTTGATAATTCCTGCACTGGAAGGTTCCTGGAAGTCAAGGGCCTGAGCAACTCCCTGGTAGTTTGTCTTGATTGAATCGAGGAACACCGGTGAGATCTGGAATGCTTCATTCATCCAGATGCTGTTGGAGATATCCAATACGCTCTCATGTTTGATGGAATTCAGGTACGTTTTACTCTCAGCGTTCAGTGAAGCGGATGTATAGCTTGAATCGGTGAGGACGTTAAGTATTTCGCTTTTAGTTTCCCCTACAGCACCATTCATGGTCATGGAGAGGGCAAGCAGGGCTGATAGCGGGCTGACCATGCGGTTGCCTTCCATCTCATAGCCGGCGAAGAAAAGCTCATCTGAAAAGGTGCTTGCAATTTCACTGTATGACTTGGGAGAAGGTTTTTCTTGCAAGGGTTGGGCAACAAGAGACCCTGCGGACAAAAGGACCAAAAACAGTAATACGATTTTGCGCATGCATAAACTCCTTATCCAGAGTGTATCATGGTTTTACCCAATGTGAAGCAAGAGCACACACAAAGCACACAGAATGAGGAAAAAATACTTCTGTATGAACGGAGGAGTATATGAAACAGTCACGGGGAAAAGTGCAACGAATACGGAAAATTGTGCAACTAATGTTCTTTCTTTGGGTGGTTACGGTAATTGCCTTGAGTGAAGCGGTAGCAAATGGATTTACGCTGCCATTCTCCATGGAAACAGTTTCCCTGCATGCCATATGCCCCTTTGGCGGGGTGGTAACGCTGTGGAACCTCATAAAAGATGGTATCCTCATAAGAAAGATTCATGAGTCAGCGGTAGTTCTAGCATCACTCTCGGTACTCCTTGCGGTTCTCTTTGGACCGGTCATCTGTTCCTGGGTATGTCCGTTCGGGACATTTCAGGAGTGGATCGGGAAACTCGGGAGGAGGCTCTTTCCCCGACGATACAACACCTTCGTCCCCAAGCGTCTTGACCGTTACCTGCGATTCCTGCGGTATGGCATCCTTGTGTGGGTCTTGGTCATGACCGCCCTCTATGCGACCTTGGTTTTTCAACCCTATGACCCCTACTATGCGCTCTTCTCGCTCATTCATCGAGAGTTTATGTTTGCTGGACTTATCATTTTGTTCATCATCATTTTGCTTTCACTCTTTGTGGAGCGTCCTTTTTGCAAGTATGCCTGTCCCTATGGTGCCTTCCTTGGGCTCTTCAACAAGATCAGGATATTCAAGATACGCAGAAACACAGAGCTTTGCATCAATTGCTCTGCTTGCAATAGAGCTTGCCCCATGAATATTGATGTAGCCGGGAGCGAAGTGGTCTCCTCAGGTCAGTGTATCTCCTGCATGAAGTGCACCAGTGAAGATGCATGTCCTGTCTCTGATACCGTAATCACTTCCGCCAACAAGAAACACAAGGGTATTCCCATACGGCGTATCGGCATTATTACCGCCCTGGTAATCGCTGGGGGCATCATGCTCTCCATGGTATTTGGACTCTGGAAAACCTCCAGTAACAAAGAACCGGCACTGTTAAAGGAAGGGGAGTTTGCGGGAGCCCCAAATCCAGGCGATATCCGTGGAAGTTATACCTTTGAAGATGTGGCGAAGGCTTTTCCTGTTCCTCTTTCCCAGCTTTTGGATGCATTCGGCGTAGAAGAGGGAACGATGCGTCTTGGCTCCCTTGAGGAGATCTGGGCAGGTGCCATCCCTGAGGGCGCAGAGGTTGGGACTGACTCCATTAGGCTCTTTGTATCAGTATATACCGGATTTCCCTTTACGGCGGAAGAGGGGACCTTGTTGCCCACCAGTGCAGTACATGTGTTGGAGCATGAAGGAAAAGCTGCTGACCCACGTTTTACACTGATCAAGGAACAGGCAATTGAACTTACGGTCGACCCGAGTGTGGGAATTGCCGTTCCTGCCCTCGAGATCACCGGTAAGACCACGGTACAGGAAGTCCTGGACAAAGGCATCAGTCTTTCCCAGATTGAGTCAATACTGGGTACAGTGGAGAACAAGCGTGAGAGTATCAAGGTGCTTGCTGAATCACAGGGCCTGAGTTTTAGTGAGGTGAAGCTCAAGCTCCTTGAGTAACTCAGGAAGCAAGGGCAATGGTGATGGGGATGGTGAAAATCCCCATCAGCGAACTGACCAAGACCATGGTGCTGGAAAACTCATTCTTCAATCCATAACGAAGTGGCAATACACTTGTAAATACTGCTGAAGGGAGTGCCGTCGCAACAATCACTACCGTCTTTGATAGTCCGGTAAGGCCAACAATGGATGCTGCAAGGTATCCGACGGCATATCCCCCGATGAATCGGATGGCCAAGCCTCCGATGATATGTCGGTCGAAGGTGAAGCGGATTCTCTTCAGTGAAACTCCAAGCGTAAAGGCTGCCAGTGGGCTTGCGGCACTTCCTGCAAAGGTGAAGGTTGAGACAATCGCCTTCGGCATAGTGATGGGAAGTATTCTTACAAGGAATCCAAGCAAAACCGCCCAGAGAATCGGCGAGTGGAGCATGTTGATCAATCCCTTCCTGCTGAACCCTCCAGTGATGATCAACAGACCCAACGTGAAGAGAAAAATACCCTGGATCTGGTCATAGATGAGAATTAGGTTCATGGCCTCACTTCCTCCCCACAGTTCCATCAGAGGGATACCAAGAAACCCGGAGTTCATGAAGACCAGTGGGGGGATTGTACTACGCATATCCTGTTTTGCAAGCTTTGCCCACACCAGTGCGAGAGGAAAGAGCAAAAGAGAGACCAATGCCGATGCTTTTGCAATATCGCCAATAACCGCTCCGCTGAGTGAACTTTCAGTCAGCGAGATGAATACCAGGGCAGGCATGAAGAAGTCAGAGACAATGCGGACAAGATCTTCCACTTTGATTGACTCTATGCTGCTCAGTAAAAAACCTCCCAAGACAACGAGGATAATGGGAAGCATCTGGAATAGTGAGGAGATAATCATGAGCTGAACTATACGGCAAAGATTAAAGGGAAGCAACTAAGCCGAGATGAAAAAGCACGCTCAGATACCATTCAGTTCTTGATTCCTTTCCTTATTCCGCTATACTGAAAATCAGAATACAGGAGTATTATGGAAAAGAGTGATTGGTCAGCTGAGGGAAGACAAGATTCACGTCGAACAGGTCAACTGATTATTCGCGTCCTTTTGCTCAGTCTCTTTCTGTTATCCATCCTCTCTCTGTTTTTCCAGCAATTCAATCGAAAGCTTGAACAGTCACTCTGGGAGGAGAAGCAAGCCCAGTTCCAATATCTTGCGGACCAAAGTGCGCAGTTGGTAAGCCAGCAGATCAAAGAAGATCAGAGAGTATTGCAATCGTTGGTTGAACAAACTGCATCCCTCACGCAGGGGAACGCGATAGCTATGCTCAATGAGTACGCTATTAAGTGGGAGAAAGCTGGAAATTACGCTTCCATTACCCGTTCAGGTGACCATCTGCTGTATGCCGCAAAGGCTGATCTTGCTGATGGAACATGTCTTACCCTGTTTCATACCGTTTCTACAGAAACCTATGACACTCTACTAGGCACGCTATTCATGGGCAAGCCTTTCACTGGATACTGGATCAAGCCAGAGGGTACTTTGCTCTGGCAGACTGATGGAAGACTTGATGGGCTTGAAGCACTTACGCTTGACTCTGATGAAACGATGCAGCTGTTTACCAGTAAGATAGACGATAGATGGGGACAGTTTGTCCTGGTTGCCAAACGAGGTCTCTCCGAATCTGTCTCCTTGGCAATACTGCGTTCATCTCTCTCGATGGCGGTGATGGTTATCGTCATCTTCTTTCTCTTCCTGGTGTACTTGCTCTCCATGGATCATCGATATGCCAGAACATTATGGCATCTAGCTTATATGGATGAACTCACCAATCTGCCGAACAAGAATCTCTTTGAAAGGGAAGCAAAGCTACGCTTGCAACACCCAAGAGACTCCTATGCTCTTATGATTCTGGACATTGGCAAGTTCAAGTTGATCAATGACCATTTTGGGTATAGTTTTGGGGATTCCTTGCTTCTTCACTGTGCGAAAGTTCTTCCACGGTATGTTACTCGTGATGGATTGTGTGCCCGCTTAAGCGGTGATAAGTTCATTATGCTTGTAAGCTACCGTGAACGGACTGCCTTGCAACGGAGGATTACCATCATCGAGGAAGAGTTGCGCCATTTCTCCTTTCCCAAAGCCTCCCTTTTCCAGTTGGAAATTCTCGTCGGTATCTCACTGGTTGAAGAGCCAAATCTGGAGATCAGTTCGTATATCAACCGAGCTCTGTTTGCCCTTTCAGCATTGAAGGAAACGAAACAAGGCTGGTATCTCTTCTATGAGGAAGCGCTCAAAGACCAGCTTCTTGAAGAGAGTGAGTTGGAGCATGTTTTCAACAAGGCTCTTTCAGCTGGGGAATTTTTTATCCAGATACAACCGAAATACTCCTTTTCTACTGGATCTCTTATCGGGGGGGAAGCCTTAGTCAGATGGAAGCATCCAACCAGAGGATTGCTGATGCCCTCACAATTCATTCCGCTTCTGGAGAAACATAATCTCCTTATCGCGTTGGATATGTATGTCCTGAAGCTTGTGTGTAAGCTGTTTGTGCAGTGGGAGGGTGAGGGGAAACCCCTTTTGCCTATCTCGGTCAACCAGTCAAGGGCACATCTCTTTGTTACGAACTACGAGGAGAGCTTGGTAGCATTGGTTGATCACTATGGAATCGACCACAAACTCATGGAATTCGAATTAACGGAGACCTTGTTCCTTCATGACCTTACCCATCTATCATCTGTCCTAAAATCACTGAGAAGTCAAGGATTCTTGGTTTCCCTTGATGATTTTGGTTCTGGATACTCTTCTCTTACCATGCTCAAAGATGTACAGATTGATGTAATCAAGATGGACCAAGGCTTTTTCACCGACCTTACTACCAACGAGCAGGGAAGAGTGGTGATCCAACATGTCATAGCTATGGCTAAGAATCTTGGGATTACCTCCATTGCTGAAGGTGTGGAGAGTGAAGAGCAAGCCAAGATGCTTGCTTCCATGGGCTGCGACGGTGTACAGGGGTACTTCTACAGCCAACCGTTGGAGGTCGGGGAGTATGGGCAGTTGCTGAGCGATGACTCTCCACGCTGCTTCCTCTAGAAAATGAAGATAAAGAGAATACCTTGGAAGAAAAGATGTGTTAGGGCATGTGTGGTCATGGCATATTGGATTCCCATTGTAAGATAAACCCATCCAAAGAGGTAACCCAATACTCCGTTGAGTATGAGGCTTCTGAGTACCAATATTCCACTCAAGGTACCGAAAGCCGCTTGTGTTGCCGGTAGATGCCCGAGAGCAAACAGAATAGCAGCTGCCAGATTCGCAACATGATAATAAGCTTTTGGAATCTCAAGTCCTTGTTTCGTCCTTCCCCGAAACAGGTCGAGTACAAAGACCAAGAAGGAGAGGAAGAACCAGCGAAGCATGATCTCTTCCAGGATGCCTCCATAAAGCATGGAAAAGAGGAGCGCAATCAGGCTGAAAGATTCAGGTGAGTATGAGACTTGGACCTGGGGAATGTGTGGAGCAAACACATAGTAATCACTGAGCATGACCAATGCAGAGAGGAGTCCCAGGAGGACTGCCTTTCCCACAAGTGTTTTCTCGAAAGAGAGGGGACGAAGCAGGCAGACCTTCCGGGCAAGCTGATATCCAAGGTATGCCAGGAGAAGCGTATACACCAAGGCTATCTGGATAAAGGTGGTCAGTAGAAGTAGAGGCAGTGATACATCCACACCAAGGTTTGCAGCTACTGTACTGTTCGTATACGCCAGATACCAGGCACAGAGAAGCCCTATAGGGAAAAAAAACATTGCAAAATGTAATGCTTTTTTGTCAATCTTCATACAAAACTCCTGCACGTACTGTATCCCAGTGTGCAGAAGTTGACAAGAAGTGCATGGTTAATCTGTTCTAAACTAGAGGAATATATAGGCTTCCAATGGATCGCTAAAGTACTCGGAGGTAACTCCATGTCTGGTGGATCCATTGAATCGAGGAACTTCCTCCATGAATCGGATGGTCACTTCTCCGCCCTCTTCAAAGGAAATTTTTCCTGCATGTACAGCTGCAGTTCCAATTGGGCTGTCACTGCTGTAAGGACCGGAACCCCAGATGATCTCCTCTGTTCCTCCTGGTGGGAGAGAGACAGTCACTGCTTCGCCTACAGACAGATTGAGGAAATCAGCATTTGTATGCCAGTCGATGACATACTCTCCCAGTATACCTTCTTCAAGAAGATTGCCTTTCTTGTCGGTGAACACAAAACTGAGAGGCCAAGAACCATAGGTGATTGATGTAACACCTTTTTGTGTACTGCCTCTGTAGTACGTGCGCCCTTCAAGTATCTTGAAGTATACCCTGCCGCCTTCCTCGAAGGTTATCAGACCACTGTGTACAGCAGCCGTTCCTACATTGCTGTCACCGGTATAGACCCCTGTTCCCCAGATGGCGAAATCGGACCCTCCAGGTGGCAATTCGAGTGTGAAGATATCACCGACCCGTTCACTGAACATGTCCCCACTCATCAACCATGGTTCTACATTGGGAACATAATTGAGAGCTTCGAAGAATGCACCATGGTCATAGCCTAATTGGATTTCAGGAATACCGTTTGAGAAAGAAAGCGAGGCAGAGGTACAGCCTAGAAACAACAAGGAAAACACAACAACTCCAACACCAATTCTCATGAACTTGTCCATTGATACCCCCCATGTTTTGTGGGTGTTGGTACAGATTGCAGGATAGGGAAGTACAAGTACCAATCCCCAGTGATTTCTGTCATTCCAATCAGAGCATAATCCCGAATCTGTCTTCTTAGAAGAGGGGAACCCCATGAAAGTTGCACAAATCCTGCTTGCCATACAGCAGAGTTTGTTCCAAACTTCTGGAGAGGAGTTAGAACATGGAACTAATACATAATCATGACAAGCGTACTGCACGGCTTATCGAGTACTTCCAAATTCTTTATGAGGGAACTACAGACAAGGGCACCTATGAATCCTATCGTGATGTATTGGAAACAGCCACAGCTTATGAGACGAATGCGGCATTGGATGCGCTCCTCAGTAAGGCACAGGATATTGAGTCCTATACCATTCCAGTAGCGAGGTTCATCAGGTCAGTGGGAAAGGGCTTGGAGCGTGCAACGCTTCCAGATTACCATGACAATGAACTGCTCTCATCCTTGGTTGAGGAGAATGTTGAAATTGCGAAGGTATCCTCATCATTGCAGCAACTCAGCATTCAACTGAAGAAGGAGGGAAGAGATGATTTTGCAGGTATACAGGAAGTTCTCTCCTCGTTTGACCTGCCACAAAAGCACTATGAGCGATTGCAGAATGAGTTATTCCCCCTTTTCGAGCAAACCAGCAATGAGCATGGCTGCGTGAAGCTTATGTGGGCAATCCAGAATACAGCCCTTGACCTCAAGAAGCAGGCAAAAGCTTATAAAGGCAGTGATATGGCATCATTCTGGAAATTGTTCAGCAACTTCTACTTCAACATGGAAATATTGCGGTATCGGGAAACATATATTCTCTACCCGGTTGCATATCGTGCACTAGGCAAACATAGCGAAAAGCGTATGAACAACCCTCTCTCTGATGCACTCTTTTCTTGTAAGACTGGTGAGCTTACCTCAGAACAGTTGGAGTTGATCTTCCGTCTCCTCCCACTCGATATTGCTTTCATTGGGTCCGATGACCGGGTCAAGTTTTACTCTGATCCACCACACCGTATCTTTCCCCGTAGTCCACAGGTAATTGGAAGGTTGGTACAAAACTGCCACCCTCCAAAGAGTGTGTCTACCGTCGAGGAAATCCTCAGTTCCTTCAAAGAAGGAAGGGAGGATTCTGCGGAGTTCTATCTGGTTGTAAGGGGAGCGTTTGTCCACATCCAGTACTACGCAGTGCGTAGCATGGATGGCAAGTATCTTGGGACTTTGGAAGTGACCCAAGACGCAACACACCTCAGATCCCTTAGCGGGGAGAAGCGGTTGCTTTAGATTCGAGATATCCCTTGATCAGGGTGGCGTTGAAATTCTCTTCAGCTTGCAATACACCCATCTCTCGTTGGGCATTCTCCGGTGAGTCAGATGCGTGTGCAGCATTGACGCGGATATTGGAGCCGAATTCTCTGCGGATGGTTCCTGCAAGTGCCTTGTTCGGGTCTGTGGCACCAAGGATCGTTCTGATCTTGCTCACGGCATCAACGCCTTCATAGATCAGGACCATGCATTTTACCAGTCCTGGTTTGTCCAAATTCTCAGCCTTACATTCACTCGGTTTTATGCCGGCCATGAATTCTACAATGCGTTCGAACTGTTCTTCACTGTACATGTCACCGAAGCTGTTGGTCAGGATTGTCTGGAGCTGGTCTCCCAGCAGTACATTGAATTCACCTTCCAAAAGTTCCCTCGCTTGCATACCGTAGATGGGAGCAAGTTTGGCTTTCAAGCCTTCCTTGGTCGGGCCGTAGAACTGCAGAGCTTGGGAAACGGACATTTTGAGCACCTTAATGCCTACAATACGAAGACCACTGCGACTGAACATGTCAATGATCATGCCCGGGCGGCTGGAAGCATACTTCCAGTTGTCTGGCTTGATGATGACAAGTGTGCGTTGGGTCTTCTCATAATATTCATCTGGTCTGTTCTTGACGATGTTGTTCTTGCCTGGTAACCAAGAGCCAAAGAGGGCAAGCGTTTGGTCAGCTTCATTTTGGCTTTGTGCAGTAATCACTGCAGGCTCAAAATAGAGAACCTCGCTCTCTTTTTCATCGGTGTAGATAAGATCAGCATAGGTGTCACGGATTGACATACCGGTAACATTTTCCACCAAGCGGGCTTCCTTCTGGAAGGACCCAACCACTTTGGTAAGTTCCTCACAGGGATGTTCCCCTTTGAATAGAAGCAACAAGGATCGGTGTTTGACTCCACCGGTGGGTCCTAGGTTCTGTTCTATGTAGGAGGAAAGAAGGTTTGAGATATTTGCGCCCTCATCCTTTTCCCGGGTCTTGATAATTGTTGCATATTCCTCAGTAATGGTCTGATCCATTGCAATCATCTGAGCTCCTACAAGCTCAAGGGATATGCGGGAGAGAAGTCTGGATAGCACCCCGCCGGTGCGACTTTTTGCTACGGTATATGGGGTAACCAGAACATACGATAAGGACTGTTCCATGAGCAGCCTCCTTAGTAAAGTGTCTGTACACCGTATCCTACAAGGCAGGGTGCTCTTTGTCTATGACCTGCTCAAGAAAAAATCTCGATTTGGCACGAATGCATTGTCTTCAGTGCTGCCTCATGGTTGCTAGGGGTTGTTCCAGCGCAACAACTTGCATCAACGAGTACAGGAAGCTCCGGTCTCATTGCCTTGATCAAGAGGGCATTTGATACGACACAGATATCGGTGCATACCCCTATCAACTCAACCTGGGTGATTGTCTCGTCCCCTGCAATGTAGGTTGCAAGATCAACTGAACCAAACGTGGGTTTTTCAAAGACCATTGCATTTTTTAGCGGTTCCATGAGCTGATCTACCAACTGATGCCCTTCTTCCCCCTTGATACAGTGAGAGACAGGAAGATGTTTTCCTTCACTGGTTTCCAGATAGTCTGCCTCATGGGTGTCCAAGGTATAGGCAAGCGCTCCCTTGTGACCTGTCACTTTTGCGACCACCTTATCAACCACCTTCTGTGCTTCAACAGTGCCGAGGCTTCCAAAAACGAAATCCTTTTGCATGTCAATCACGACAAGCAACCCTCTAGAAAGAGACTTTGAATAATCCTTCTTTGTTGCAGTAGGCATATACATCTCCATGGTCAGTATCGGTGAATACCGCAGAGGCAGGAGTCCCCTTGCGTATATCATGGCGCCGAGTATGGTGTTTGGTCACCAAGAATATGGTAGTAATCTGATGATCATCACTCTGGGGATGAGGCTTGCTTCCCACTTTTACGTAGAGCAGGTCCCCTCGGTGAGTGAGTACTATTTCATGGTTTGCGTCTCTCTCGTCAGCGGTCCTAGGTTTCAGGAGTTGCATTTCTGTTTCACAACAGTGCAAGGAGTGCCCCTCGTCATGTACCAAATCAACCATTGAATGGCAGATGGGGCAACGATAGAAGTGAAGCTTCTTTGCCATAAACCCTCCTTTCTTTTAAAGGTACCAAGGTTCGATCAAAGTGGAAAGGGGAGGAGAGAAAAAACATAACAGACTATTCATGGTCTTTAAACACTTTTCTCACATATTAGCTGTAGGGTGTGCCCAACAATGTTTCTAAAATATGGAGGAAACAATGAAAAAATTGAGTATTATCGTCCTGATGGTTATCACCCTGGCTTCACTTAGTGCAGCAGGGAAGAGTGAATCAGAGAATGTTGCAACAAGCTCCTTCAGCTGGATTGAAGGCCCTGAAGTTGAAGGACTTCCAGGGGTAAATCCCCTGAAGGTCAGGGGGAATATCATTACCGCGGGAAGTTCCACCGTCTATCCCCTTTCTGAGCGTATGGCTGAGCGGTTCAAGGAAGAAGGGTACAGTGGTGTTATCACCATTGACTCGATTGGAAGTGGTGCAGGCTTTGAACGTTTTACGGTATCTGGTGAGACTGACATCTCAAATGCAAGCCGTGGTATCAAGGCAAGCGAGATTGAGGATGCCAAGAAGATCGGCAGAAATCCTATCGAGTTTAGGGTTGGTACCGATGCACTTGCAGTGGTTGTCAGCAAGGAAAACACCTTCCTGAAAGATGCAACCATGGAAGAGCTTGGTAAGATTTTTAGTACAGCTAAGTTGTGGTCCGATATCAATCCTGCTTATCCTGCCGAGCCGATTCAGCGCTTTATCCCTGGCACCGACAGTGGTACCTTCGACTACTTCTCTGAGGAAGCGTTCGACAAGAATCCTGAACCGATGCTCTCTGCAAGTCACCTACAGCTCAGTGAGGATGATAACATCCTGGTCCAGGGAATCAAGGGCAGTCCCTATGCAATAGGATTCTTCGGTTATGCATACTACAGTGAGAATGCAGACTCTCTCAACATTCTCAGTATCAACGGAATTGAAGCAAGCAAAGTGAATGTGGATAACAACTCCTATCCATTGGCAAGACCTCTCTTCCTCTACAGTGATGCCGAGATTATGAAGAGTAAACCGCAGGTGGCAGCATTCCTGGACTTCTACCTCAGCTATGTGAATGAAGAGGTTGTAGGCGTAGGGTACTTCCCTGCCAATGAGGATGAACTGAATAAGGCTCGCCAGGCTTGGCTGGATGCTACCCAAGGTGCCTACTAACGCACCACGGACCGAGGTTGGCCGCATCTGTTTGGTGCGGCCAATTCCCATAAAAAACTAGGATATACAAGTATGACACAAAGGCATATCACCCATCCTTTTGGAAAGAAACGCAGGCTGCATGAACGGATTATTGAAACTATTCTATTCCTGTTTGCATTGTTCTCCATCATGATTACGGTTGGGATTGCGGTGATTCTCATTCGCGAGTCCTTTCTCTTTTTCTCTGATCCCGAGGTCACCTTGGTTGAATTTTTTACCGGGAAGACTTGGCAACCCATGATCGGGCTGTTTGGTTTTCTCCCCTTGCTGAATGCAACCATCATGACGAGCATAATTGCCATGCTATTTGCCATACCTCTTGGGTTATTTGTGGCCATCTATCTTGCAGAGTATGCATCTGACAAGGTCAGAGGTAGACTCAAGCCAATCCTTGAGGTATTGGCCGGAATTCCGACCATCGTATACGGCTATTTTGCCCTAACCTTCATGACCCCGTTGCTTCGTTCAATATTTGGTCAGGAGACAGTGGAGATTTACAATACTGCCAGTGCAGGATTGGTGATTGGGATCCTCGTACTTCCCATGATCGCCACCATGGCCGAGGATGCCATCTCAGCAGTCCCCCAGGAGTTGCGCCTTGCAGGGCTTGCTCTTGGTGGTACCCCGATAGAGACCACTTTCCGTGTTGTTCTTCCTGCCGCTTTAAGCGGGCTGAGTGCAACATTCCTGCTCGCTCTCTCCAGAGCTATCGGAGAGACCATGATCGTAGCCTTGGCAGCAGGGGCAGGACCAAATATGACGTTCAATCCCTTTGAGGCTGCAGAAACCATAACAGGATACATTGTAAGGATAAGCGGTGGGGATGTCAGCTACAACTCGGTTGATTACAACAGCATTTTTGCGCTTGGGTTGGTTTTGTTTATCATCACCTTCACGCTGAATCTTATCTCAAGAAAAGTCTCAAGCCTTTTCTATCAGGAGTATGAATAATATGCAGAAAGAATCGATGTTTGGCACCAAAGCAGAGAGCCTGCTCTTGATGAAGAAACGCGCTCGCTTATCGATGTTCTGGAAAGTGATATTTATCTTCGCTACAACAGTTGCAGTCTTGTTTCTGCTGCTGTTGCTTGTATCAGTGATTGACTCCATTTTCGGCTATGCAGTCATCAGAAACGAGGTGAATATTTCAGAGTTGATCAGTGGGGCTTCGTCCTTGGATGAGTTCTCCCGGTCTCAATTGGAGGAGGTTGCAAGGAACAACTTCTCCAGTGGCATACTGAGAAGGGTGGAGTATGAAAAGCCGATAGCAGAACGTTCCGATCGTGATTTACGTGCCTTGATAGAGCAATATATCATCAAGCCATCGGTACTCAGGAGCTGGGGCCTTTGGGAGTCGATCACCAAGCAGGATGAGATTGGCGCTTTCATGGCAAATCAGGAAGATTCTTACCTGATCTTCAAGAGCTGGATAACCCCGAAATTTCTCACCAATGACCAAAGTACCAATCCCCTCAATGCTGGTATTCGCACTGCACTCCTTGGCTCTCTCTGGATTATTGCCATTACCTTCTTGCTGGCTTTTCCCATCGGAGTGGGGTCAGCCATCTATCTGGAAGAGTATGCAGAGGATACTAAACTAAATCGTATGCTGCAGCTCAATATCTTTAACCTCAGTGCAGTTCCTTCAATTATCTACGGCCTCCTGGGATTGGCCGTATTCGTAAGGGCTATGGAAGGGGTTACCAGTGGGGCCTTTCTCAGTACGATAGCAGATACCACCGCGAATGGCAGGACTATTCTCAGTGGGGGTCTTACCTTGGGGTTGTTGGTGCTCCCGATCATTATCATCAACACCCAGGAAGCCCTCAAGGGTGTTCCCGATTCACTGAGGATGAGCAGCTACGGGGTGGGAGCAACAAAGTGGCAGACCATCTGGAGCCAAGTCCTTCCTGTCAGTTTTGACAGGATATTAACGGGAACGATTCTCGCTCTCTCCAGGGCTTTGGGAGAAACGGCACCTCTGGTAGTCATTGGTGCATCAACGTTCATCAGCGTTGACCCTTCCAGTATCTTCTCAAAATTTACCACCTTGCCGATTCAGATTTACCAGTGGTCGGCTCGTCCCCAGGGTTCATATCGCAATATTGCAGCAGCAGCCATCATTATCTTGTTGGTACTTCTCCTTGTATTGAACAGTGGGGCTATCTATCTCAGAGACAAACTAGCCAAGAAAAAGAGGATGGCAGCATGAAAGTAATGCAAGCAACAGAAGCAGAAAGTTTTGAATTCCTAGGGAAATCAGAACCAAATACAAAACAGGAGATCATAACCCTGGAGGACGTTAATATCCATTACGGCAATTTCCAAGCAGTAAAGGATGCTTCTCTTCCCATCTATGAGAAACAGGTTACGGCATTCATTGGACCTTCTGGGTGTGGGAAGAGTACCGTGCTGAGAAGCATAAACCGAATGAATGATATGATCAGGGGGGCAACGATTGATGGCAAGGTACTCTTCCATGGCCATGATCTCTATGCAAAGGATGTTGATCCGGTTCTGATCAGAAGAAGCATCGGCATGGTGTTCCAGAAACCCAATCCTTTCCCCAAGTCGATTTATGAGAATATTACCTGGGGAGCAAAAATCAATGGATTCAGAGGGGATTATGACGAGCTGGTGGAGACCAGCCTGCAAAAGGCGGCTCTCTGGGATGAGGTCAAGGATAAGCTCAAGCAAAATGCCCTGCGCCTCAGTGGAGGACAGCAACAGCGTCTTTGTATTGCAAGGACCCTGGCCGTACAACCCGAGGTAATCCTGATGGATGAACCAGCCTCAGCACTCGATCCCATTGCAACAGGCCGTATTGAGGAGTTGATCCTCGAGCTGAAGAAATACTACACGATTGTCATTGTCACTCATAATATGGGTCAGGCATCACGTGTTTCAGACCATACTGCATTCTTCATGGTTGATGAGAAGCGGACGGGTTATCTGGAGGAATATGCTCCAACCGAGCAACTGTTCCTTAACCCGGCACATAAAAAAACGGAAGAGTATATCTCCGGAAAATTCGGTTGATCCAAAGAGGAGTGAATCATGGACCAAACTATCAGTAAGCTTGATGAGAAGATGCAATTCTTCCAAGAGATGCTCATTCAGATGGTGAACAGGGTGGAGGAATCAATCTACCAGGCACAATATGCGTTTCGAAACCACGATGTGGAGTTGGCCAAGAAAGTCATAGCCAACGACTGGTTCATCGACCAGCTGCAGGAGATGGTGGAGAATGATGCAGTTCGACTCCTGGTAAGTGAGACTCCTTATGGGCATTATATGCGTCATATCATTGCAGGAATCAAGATCGTATCCAGCTTGGAGCGGATGGGAGACCATGCTGCGCATATGGCAAAGATGGCAAGCAGTGAAGAGGAAGCTATGTTCATCCCGTTTGTAGAACGTATCAGCGAAATGGCATTGCTTGGTGCTACCATGACCCGCAAGGTTGTTGAGGCTTTCATCGATGTCAAGGCGGAGAAAGCAATCGAGGTTGCCTCCCTTGACGACAAGATGGATGCAGAGCGGGATGCCTTAAACGCTGACCTCTTCGCTCTCAGGCCAGAGACAGAGGCAGAGATGGAACGTATCCTTAATCTCTTTTATCTGACGAAGGAGATGGAACGGTATGGGGATCATGTGACTACCATCTGCCGCTGGATCGTCTATATGGACAAGGGGCAACGCCCAAAGCTCAATGGACCTAAAAAGACTGGGTAGAATACTTCAAGATGAATCACTCTGCAACATCCTCCCCGAAAACTGGGGGGATGTTCTCTAGTGCTTCTTGTAGAGCTCTTCGCTTCGTTTTTGCAGGTCCTTCAGGTTTCCACCCATCCTCGGGAGTGTGATGGTAAAGGTGCTTCCTTTTCCCATTTCACTCTCAAGCGAGAGTATTCCCCCATGGACATTCACGATATGTTTCACAATGGAGAGACCAAGGCCGGTTCCGCCCTGACTCCTACTTCTTGCTGCATCGACTCGGTAGAACCGCTCGAAAATTCTGTCTTGGACATCCTTGGGTATACCAATACCATGGTCTTTGACGCTGAAGACAATATGGTCCTCTTCAACTGTTGCCGAGAGATGAACCCCCGATCCTGCTTCAGAGTAGTTCAATGCATTGATCACCAAGTTTGTCAAAGCCTGTGCGATCAGATTTTCATTGACATAGAGCAGAAGATTATCTGGATTGTCCGAAGCAATGAGCAGGCTGCTGCCACGTTCCTCAAAGCGATAGGAACACGCTTCTTCCGTTTCCCCGACGATTTGCTCTAAGGTAGTCCAGCTCATGGATGCCTTATGCTGTTCTTGCTCAAGACTACTGAGTAATAGCAAGTCCTCAACAAGTTGTCTCATTCTGTTTGCTTGCCTGCTGATAATCTTTGAGAAGTGGGTGATTTCCTCTGGATTCTGGGTCTCTGTAAGCGCTTCTGCAAATCCAGCAATTGAGGTAATGGGGGTCTTGAGTTCATGACTTACATTGGCCACGAAATCCTTTCGGATTTGCTCGAGGCGTTTTAACTCTGTCATGTCATTTATGGAGAGTACCACTGAGTTGATGAATCCTTCAGATGAGCGAACAGCACAGGTGAGCATCCTCAGTTCCCGCACCTGTTGTTTTCCTGCGATTCGTGCAGTTTGCCCAAAAAGGTGTCCATACTGTTCAATGGTGAGTTCTCTCTCCTCTCCATCCCGCAGTGTGGCATTACAGAGAGTACGTACTTCGTTGGAACTGATAAGCTGGGAAAGATTTTTGTCCAGGACCGAGTCTCTTTGGTCAGTAAAGAGCAAATGGGCCTCCCTGTTTGCTACCTTGATGTTCAGGTTGCGGTCAAGGAGAAGGATTCCTTCGCTGAGGCTATTGAGAATGGCTTCCACTTGATTCTTGCCGAACTCAACCTGAGAGATCTTTTCTTGGATCTCTTGGGCCATTTCTTCCATGGTATGAGCAAGTTCAGCAAGTTCCTGTGGGGTTGAGAGATGCAGTCTTGCTTGGAGGTCACCTGCTGCATATTTACGCGCTAAGCCCTTCAATCGGTCAAGCGGTCGGGTGATCATGGTGATGACGAAGAAGGTAAGGAGCAGGAAAAAAAGCACCAGAACACCAATGCCTCTGAAGAAGAGGCTTTGGTATGTCCTCTGGTACCCTGCGAGTTGGATGAGGGTCTTGGAGACCCTCAGTATTGCAATGGTGGGATGGTCTTCCAATGCTACTGCCCAGTAGAGGACGGGAAGATTCTGGGTACTGCTGCGCCGTTCACTGGAAGCACTTCCCTTTTCCAATGCTGCTTGTATTTCTTCACGATAGAGGTGGTTGTTCATAGTCTCTGCAGCGTAGTCAGAGTCAAATAGAACTTCGCCCTCACTGTTGATGATGGTGATTCTGGTTGCAGTGGAAGCTGCATATGAGTCAAAATGTTCTGCCATCCATGGCTCTGATGAGTTCTTGGAGAGGGTTGCCAAATACTCTGCCTTAGCAGAGAGCTCAGCATAGGTTGTTTCCCTGATGGTAGTGGCGAACGAGCGGTTTGCAATCCACATACTGCCAAAGAGCGAGCACACCAGAACAAGAAAGGTAGTCAACGCCAAACGTGCACGAATGCTTTTGTATTGCATAATGTTCCTCACTTAATTCTACCAATGTTGGTTCAAGTAAGACAAGAGAAGTATACGGTATTCATACTTTCTTCACATTTTTTATGCCTTCCCCCTTTTTTCTTTCTGTGGTATGGTTTTCTTTGAATATTTTTGAATGGAGTTTGCAATGAATCTCACGGTTCAGGAAAAAGATCCTGCTGGTCTCTATGATACCCCTCTGCTGCATCAATCGTATTTCTGGTCTCAAGTGAAGGAGAGCCAAGGATACCACACCAAAGCATTTGATATAAAAACACCGCTTTCTGAACTTAACGGGAAACCAGGCTCCTCCTATGTCCTGGATGACATCCTTGTCCAGTTGATACCGGTCAGTCGTTACCAAAGTATTGGTTATGTCCCCTATGGACCGGTATTGAATCCTGATGAGGAGCGGATGGGTCCCTTCCTGGAAGAGCTCTCGATGAACTTACAAGAAAAGTTACCTTCCCATTGTCTTCTGCTTCGCTATGACCTTCCCTGGCAATCGATCTGGGAAGAGGATGATGATGTTTCCCTCTCCCTGCAGAATCTTCGACTCAACTGGGGGACAAACAACAAGCAACTAAGAAAGGCAGTCTCGAACCAGCTTCCCAGTGATACCATGTTTGTGAATCTTCTGGGGAGTGAAGAACAGATACTCGCTCGAATGCATCATAAAACCCGTTACAATATCCGTCTTGCACAACGAAAGGGAATAGAAGTCCGCCAGGTTGGGAGAGACTACCTGGATACCTTCTACTCACTGTATGAGGAGACCTGTGTACGAAACCGGATAACCTTGCACGATCGCTCATATTTTGATGCACTGTACCGTGCAGAAGATGAGGGAGCTGAAATTGTACTTTTAATGGCTTTCTTTGATGGACTGCCGCTCAGTGCCATGTTTCTCAGTCGTTCAGCACGCCGTGCAACCTATCTCTATGGGGCCTCTTCCTCCAAGATGAGGAACTCCATGAGTACCTATGCCTTGCAGTGGCATGCGATACAGTTGGCGAAGAGATGGGGATGTACTGAGTACGACCTCTTCGGGGTCGCTCCAACGGGGGGGATGAACCACCCGTTGAGTGGCCTTTATTCCTTCAAGAAAGGGTTTGGTGGGACCACATTCCATAGGATGGGTTGCTGGGACTTTGCGTATGACGAAGAACAAGCTTCGCAGTTATTTGCCTATGAGATGGTAGGAGAGGGGTATCACCTTCGCTGAAACAGCAGGGTTGCCACACCTCCGCAGATCATCCCAATACTGCCAGCACGTTCATTACTCAAATCGTAACGTACCGTATGGTCTAACATTTTATCATCCAGGAGCATTTTTTGTGCCTCTTTGATCGCCCTTGCCTCAATCTCCCCACCACCAACTGTCCCCATCAGGGTCCTGTCAGCAAACAGTGCTAACTGAAAACCGACTTCACATGGGGCTGATCCATGTTTTTCCACTACGCGGACGAGAATGTGGCGCTCCCCGGTTGCCTGGCGGGCAAGCAACTGTTCATCGATCCTGACTGCTTGCTCCTTCTTGCGGTATGTACTGATGACCTCTGCTAGAATGGAGAGAGCAATTTCTGAAGAAGTCACTGCCCCGATATCCAGACCGATGGGAGCTTTTACAGAAGCAAGTTCTGCTTCACTGTAGTTTGCATCGCGTAGAGCATCAAAGGTGTTTGCAACCTTTTTTTTGCTACCGATCATGCCTATATAGGAGTGGGGAAGGCGCAGTGTTTTCTCCAGGCAGTGCCTATCATAGGCATGCCCTCTGGTGGTGATAATGAAGTACGGTCTGATCCACGATTGAGGACTCCCTAGCACCTCTTCAAACGGGGCACAGAGACAGGTTGCCTGGGGAAACCGTTCCTCGTTGCAGAATTCTGGGCGATCATCGACGATCGTGACCCGTAAAGCGAGATCGATTGCAAGATGGTAGAGATCGAGGGCAATGTGACCACCGCCAAAGATGACTAGGTGCACATCGCTGGAAAGGCGCTCTCTGAGAAGGCTGGGTTCATTCCAGTCATGCTCGCCTCTCTCGAGGCTGGCGATAATTTTGCTGTTCTGCAGGATCGCCTCATCCCCTGTGTAAGGTCCCTGCAGGATTGTCCTGCGCTCAACAATATCATGTTTCAATGCACTAAGCAGTTGTGAGTAGTAGTGTTGCCTATCCATGGTTCCTCCTGGCAAGGACAGTGTATTTACTCTATGCTAACGGATTGAAAGCAAAATATCCATTGAAGATAGTGATAAATAATGGAAAGAGTACCACGCTTTGCTCTATTCAGAGTCGGGTGTGGTCCCTCTTGTATCGTCTTAGGCTCTGCTGAGGAATCCGTCCACAGCTTCCAGAACAGCCCCACCGATTGCCATGGCTTTCTCACTTACCGTGGTATGGTCGGCATGCTCGCCACGTGGGTCAATATCAGCGATCTTGAAGTGCTCGGGGACCTTCAGACCATTGTTCAGTAAGCCCCTGAGCTTTCCGTCAATGGTTGCAATGACAGCTACCCCTCCAACCTTTGCAATCACCTCACCTTGCTTTACCATATCCCCGATTTGGTGGTCACTGTAGAAGACTCCCTCTGCAGGGCTGTGGATCACTCGTTCTTTGCCATATCCACCGATGACCCCTGGGATTCCGGTATTGGGCATCGCTGAACCTTCTCTCAGGATTTTTGCGAGGCTATGACCTCTCATGGTCTCGATGACTAGGTCACAATCCTGTTTTGCTACAAACCCAGGTCCAAGGGCGATTACCAGCGGAGCATCGGTGATGGTGGTGCCGATATTCTTCTTAGCCATGATGGCATCCACCACACAGACGGGCTTTATTCTCTTGATCTGTTCTCCTTTCGGGTCTGCCAGGATAGGTATGATGCCTGCATCCATCTTTGCATAGGCATCCTTCAGATCCTTGCAACGGGATGCTTTCACTCCTTCTATGGTCACCGTATCGCTATACATTGCCTGTGCAATACTGACTGTTCTCCTGATAACGGTAGGTTGTTCGGTTTCCAGAACCAGGACATAATACCCTGCTCTGAAAAGCCGGAGGATGACCCCTGTCGCTAGATCACCACCTCCACGGACCACGATCATCTTGTTTGCCTTATGCTTGAGGCTCTGCCCGCTGCGGTTGTTGAATACCTTCATCACCTCACTGAGTACGGAGAGTGCAATCTCCTGCGGTGTTTCCGTGCCGATATCAAGTCCAATAGGGCAGTGCAATCGCTTCAGATCATTCTGGTCAAGGGTGAGGGAAGCAAGCAATTTCTTTGCTTTGTGTCTGGAGCCCAGTACCCCAAGATAGGCAATGTTCCTCTCAAGGAGCAATTTGGTGGTTTCAGGGCCAAAGGCATGGCTTGCAATAATACAAGCTGTATACTCATTGGTATCGATATTGTTCAGCGCTTCAGCAAGGGTTGGGGCAACCTCACGTTTCTTTGAAAAGGTAAAGAGATCTTCTGTGGCAAAGTCTTCACGAGTTTCAACCACCTGGGTGGGAATCCCTACAAAATGGGCGAGTTCCGCAATTGCTTGGTTTACATGCCCTCCCCCGATCAAAAGGAGGTTGTGGTAGTTCACCGGGAGACTGAGATGACAGGTCCAAGAGCCGGTATTCACCAAGGTGGTACTTTTCTTGTTGAGTGCCTCCTGGGCGTAACTGAGGAATGTAGGATGCACATCCCCGATGGTAGCACCTCCTTCACAGAGTCCGAGCAAAGCCACTGATGGTTGCAACTGAAGACCAAATACATGGTCAAGCTCATACGACTCCCACCGCCGAAAATCGATGAAGGCTTTCCGTTCACCATCAGAGGTGCAGCGGAGGATGAAGAGATAGACGACACCGACACTCACCTCGTCTTCCATCTGGACGGTGAAGTTGATATGTCGGTATGTCTCGTCACCGCTGAGCAAGTTGATGGACTGGCTGAGTACGTATGCCTCGAGTTCTCCTCCGCCAACAGTTCCGGTAATCCTCCCTTTTATGTCGATGACCATGGACCCTTGGTTCCTGCTGGTGGATCCTTCGGTCCTGATGATGGTGGCATACACAAAGTCCTCTTTGTGTTCACTCAAGTATGCTGCTGCTTCGAATACTGTATGTTTCATGGTATTTTCCTTTCTATAAGAACGTTTTCTTCAAGGGAACCGAAAAACAAAGGCAGATCAGGGAACAATCTTCGTATGTTCTTGATCTTGCTTCGGTCGGCTCTCTCTGCCTGGTTGAAAAGTATAGCACGTGTGCCTTTCATTCGTTTCTGAATACCTTCGGGATGAGTCAGCAACAGGGAAAAGGTCTTTTCATCGATGAGATGGTCAGTCAACGATTCACAGCCGAAACAGTGTTCACTGAGTCGCTTACCGAAGACGGAAAAAGAAGCAATTGCCAAGGTAGCGGTAGTAAATTCCGGTACCACCGGATCACGCTCACAATGCAGTTTCAGACCCATCCCGCGAGCCCCATCTGCTTCCAACAAGAGCACATCATAGTGTTCTTTCAGCCGTTCAAGGTCTTCAGTAGGCGGTGCTTCTGCCTTGATGGGCCCACGTCTTGCGTAGAAAACCCGCTCTCCCTTCTTGCATTGATAGGAGAATACCTCCTTATCCCAGAAGTAACGGTCACAATGATAGTCCCTGTCTTCAGGGTAAAGTACTTTCGTGGTGGTGGAGACAAGGACCCGCTTCATCTCAGCTGCGTATGCATGAGCGAGCTGTATCAAAGCAGTGGTTTTCCCCCCGCTTCCCGTAATGCAGATACAGCTCTCACTACCTTGAAAGTGCTTCTGCAGGGATGTAATCAATGTCACCATACTTCACTGTAGCACCACAGGTGGCTATCTTGCAACTATTGCCGTGATTTCTTTCTGCACTGGTACTGGCATCGATCACTGCTAGACTGGAGGAATGAATAGAACAGGAACAGGGTTTGCAGGAGCTGATATCATTGGGAATCGTTATATACTTTGCATCATCGACCTAGAGGGCAAAAACCCTCTCTATGCAAGAGGACGAACTGACACATTGAAGGGCAGGGAAAAGTTCTTTGCCACCATACCTCCAGGCGCTCCGCTCATGATTGTGGAATCAGAACTTGCGGTACTTTCACTACACCTGCTTGGAGAATCATTCGTATTTATCCAGAAAGAGAAAGAAACCTATGCAGTTTGGGAGAAGGCTGGAATCAAGCGAGGGGAGCGGATGGCGAACTTTGCGGCAAAGCTTCTCCAATCAACATCACAGCAGGTTCCCCTTTCAGAGCGGGAGCAACTGAAACTGCTGGAGATACAAGGAAGAGAGTTGGAGAGGATCCAGAGGATAACTGACGATAGCCTCTCCATCATAGAAAGGATCCAAGACGGGAGTGCAACTGATGCAGATATTTCCCAGGCCTTTGAGAACGAGTATGAGAGTAGGGTTGGACAGTTTATGGTGGAAGATGAGACAAGTGAAGAGCCCTCACCATTTGCAGCAGATGACGAGAGCTTTCTGGCAGAACTCTACCGATTGCTGGAAAAGATTCAGTGAGATGGTCAGTTTTTGTAGGTGTAGCCGATTCCCCAGATGGTTTTAATCCTGGTTCCATACGCTCCCAGTTTCTTTCTGAGCGTAGCAATCTGTACATCGATTGATCGGTCGGTTACCGGGTAATCGTCTCCCTTGACCTTTGTGATAATCTGGTTCCTTGTAAAGACTTGTTCGGGGTTCGATGCCAGGAGATAGAGCAAGCCAAACTCTGTGGCGGTAAGTTCTATTTCATTCCCTTCAAGCATGCACTGGTGTTTCTGCTGGTCCATGACAAGACCATCGGCTTCTACCATGGGGTGCTGCTGTTCCAGTTCCTGTGTTCTTCTCAGTACTGCCCTGATTTTGCTTGCTAGGACTTTTGCACTGAATGGCTTGCTCTGGTAGTCATCCGCTCCAAGT